>CAYUXT010000005.1:0-103580 GCA_964448955.1 uncultured Taibaiella sp.
ATAGGTTTCACAAAAATCTATAAAAATGGAGATAAAACACGAGTATCAATTACACAAACACTATCCTCAAGAATGTAAAATTCAAGTATTGCTTAATATCTTCCAAAGAACTTTTGACAGTCGCTATCCATATTTCCCCACTCCACATTACAGAGAACCAATTACTTCTTCGTGAGAAAATAGTTTACCCGATCGTATGTCTATTTCAGAACACAAATTACATCTCGAAACTCTTGAGTAAAGTCTTCCACATTTTCTTAGTTTGTTTCATCAGTTTTAAAGGCAATGAAATCTAAACTTTTAAAATGCGCTTGCCTTACTGTCTTTTATGTATAATATAAGCTTCATTTTATTATAGCTTTTGACATTCCCTTTATATTGTTGTATCGTTCTAAAATATGTCAAAAAAAACATTCCTCCGTTATTGATATTATTTCCCCTTCCAACACTCTATACAATTTAATACAACAACAAAATTCTTATCATCATAATTTTTGAGCATTACTCCATTCCTTGCAATTTTGCTGTAAATCTTCTTAATGTTTCTGCTAATTTGTCAAGATTGGTAAGTTCGAGATTGTCTGCGGTATCGAAGGTATTATGATAATGTCCCTTACCTCCTCTACTGAAAATAAATATAGCGGGCACTCCTTTTTCGTCGAAAGGATGGTGGTCGCTATTAGCAGCCTTTCCGCCTTTTACTACTTCTTTAAAGTTGATATCTTCAGATTTATTTATTGCTTCTAACCATTCAAATTTTTGCGGGTGACTTTCGCCATTAACTACCGAAAAACCATTGGTGGCATCACCCATAATATCTAAATTAATTAAAAACTTTATCTTTTGTAATGCAAACATCGGGTGCTGTGTATAATGTACAGAGCCTAACAGTCCTGCTTCTTCGGCAGCAAATGCCATAAAAACAATGTTGTATCGTTGGGGATTTTTAGCGTAATATGCAGCTAAATTTAGCATCATTGCGGTACCGCTGGCATTATCGCTTGCGCCTGGAAACATAGCATCTTTGCCCATCATACCAATATGGTCGTAGTGGGCTGTAAACACTATAAAACTATCGCGAACCGTTCCAGGTATCATACCTATTACATTTTGGGCGGCAAATTTTTCGTGGTATTTAGATTGTATATGTACCGAAATAGTTTGTATGTCTTCATAATTAATGCCTGCCGTTTCGTATAGATATACGATTTTGGCTTTGTTGAGTTTGCGTGCAGGATACCATAGTGGTTTAGCATTTAAGGGTATTAAAAAAATATTATTAGGCAAAAATGCAGCTAACTGACGGTTGCTTTTCCATTGCATAATAGATTTTAAAGAATCTATATTAAGTAATAAAATCGGTGTTTCTATTCCGGACAATTCGCCCAAAATACGCTCGCCTGTAATTTTGGGGTCTTTATCTATAATATTGGCAAAAGCGGTAGCACAGTCTAAAACTTTTATTTTATCGGTTTTCTTTTTTACCGATGGACTTGCAGGGTCTATCAAAAAATCGACTCCGGCATTTAGTTTTTTACCGTTTATGCTAACACTTGCAGCACCGGGAAAACTCACTATATTAGTTTCGAAATGCTGTAAAAAAGTATGATAAGGCGGTATGTGTTGCAAGCCATATTTTTTATATTCTTTGGCAATATAATCTGCCGCATTGCCCATACCATTATTTACATAACCTCTACCTGCATATTTATCGGCAGTTAGTTTATTAATGTGTTTTCTGATAATTAAAGTGTCGTTGTGCTTTTGCGCAAAAAGTGTGGCAGTAAATAACAACACTATAAAAAGAAATCCAATTTTTTTCATTTAATATTTTTTTGAAGTCGTAAAGATATTTATCTGTATTGTAAATTCATAATTACTCAGCCTATCAGATATTTTTTACGCTTGCAAAAATTATTTACAGTCAAGAAAGTTACATTTGTGGCATCAATGGAAAAGCATCTTAAAAACGGAAACTATAGGCAATCGTATATTATTGCCATATTCGTTATTGTAATTTTAACTATTTGCTCTGTAATATTGTATAGAGAGCGGATGCTTTTTGTAGATCCTGTTTGGATAGCATTTAACATCATCAACACTAAATCGTTTGTATTTGCAGAACATAGGTATGGTGCATTTATTACACAAATGTTTCCATTGGTAGGAGTGTATTTGGGACTATCGCTTAAAACGATATTAATTATCTACTCTTTAAGTTTTTATCTATTTTATCTAAGCGTTGCTTGTATTGTTGGTTTTGTTTTAAAGCAAAAATGGTTAGGTATTTTGTTGGCTTTATACCTTACGCTTTTTATTAGCGATGCCTATTTTTGGACCAATAACGAAGTGCATCAGGGCATAACGTGGATGTTTTTAAGCATAGGTCTGTATCAATATCTTAATCAGAAATCGCAAAACAATATCATTGGTTACTTTTTTGCTTTTTTATTTGGTGTATTAGCTATTTCAAGTCATTTATTGGTGTCTGTGCCTTTTTTGTTTATTTGGATATTAATAAAACCTACAACTTCTTTTTTCAATGTAATTAAAGATAAAAAATACTGGATTGGCACACTTGTAATTTTAATACTGATATTTTTAAGGTATAAACTAAGCAATGCAGGCTGGTACGATCCCGGCAAATTAAAAGGCGTAAATAATTTTACACTACAATCAATCGTTACGGCTTTTCAGTCCGGTCAATCTAAATCTTTTTTTGCATTACTGCTGCATAATTATTGGGTGGCTATTGTAATTTTAGTATTGAGTTTTGGCGTACTAATAGTACGCAAAAAATATTTACAACTGAGTGCATTTATCCTTTTTGTTTTGGGTTACTATGTGCTTATTTGTATTACATTTCCTGAAGGGTATGGAAGAGAACTGCGGTTTTATATGGAAAGCGAATGGGCAGGATTATCAATAATTATATCTGCCCCCATTGTATTCTATCTTTATCAAATTAACCTTAACTATCGCATAATCTCTTTAATTACTTGCGTTGTTTTTGGAGTGCGGTTAGCTTATATTTATGATGCCTATTCCTTATTTCATCAGCGTTACTTAAATTTAGAGTATGTTACCAATGCTATGCACGAAAAGGGTATAAGTAAATTAATAATTATAGAAGATAAATCCGTTTCTGAAAATAAGTTTATTATGGATTGGGGATTGCCAGTCGAAAGTATGGCTTTATCTCAAATTGAAGGAAAAGCGGTACAATCCACATTTAAGATTGCACACGAGACATTACCTTTGATGTACGCTAAAGATTCTTTTTACTCTTGTTTTAGTATTGAAAACACAAAAAAGTTACATACTCAATATTTTGCGTTAGACAGCACACAATACTATCAGTATATAGAGGGTTTAGAATTATTGTTAAAGAAAAAATAAATTAACACAATGCGCGTATTATTTGTTTGTATCGGCAATATTTGTCGCTCTCCTATGGCAGAAGGCATATTAAAAAAATTAGCTGCCGACAATAGACTTAATTGGACTATAGACTCTGCTGCTGTAGAATCGTATCATATCGGCGAACCACCACACCGACTTTCACAAAAAATATGTAAACTAAACGACATCGATATTTCTACGCAAAGAGCAAGAAAATTTTCGGTTAGCGATTTAGATACCTTCGATTTAATTTATGCATTAGCTACCGATGTGCAAGAAAATATGCTTCATATTTGCGGTAACAATGATGGAGTAGAAAAAATAAATCTTTTTTTAAATGAACAATACCCAAACCAAAACAGATCCGTTCCCGACCCTTGGTATGGCAACGAAGACGGATACCATACCGTTTTTGACATTATTAAAAAAGGTTGCGAAACCATAATTCAAAAATACAGAAACAACCTACCTTAATTACTGAAATTTCTCCTCTACAGACATTTTCCTTCAATAAAACCTATAGAGCAAACCCAATCATCTTTGTTAAACAACCGACTACACATTTTTTGTATAAAATTAAATGAAACATTAAACCCAAAAGTCTTAGTTTTGTCTATAAGAGCATCTGTAAATTGATTAAAGAGATAGATTTATGAAAAAGACCACCATAACCACCACAATACTGTTATTGATTTTATTATTAACAGCTTGCCGAAGAGAACGCACTCCGGCCCCTGTATATGTTCCTGTACTTGTTCAGTACATCGAAGATTTCGATGATGACCGAGACGGATGGAGCTTTGCCGATGGCAACAACTTAGCTTACGGTGTAGTGAGTAACGGTACGTTTAAGTTAGACTACAACGATTATTTGTCTGACGCTTACTATGTTTCGAGAAATGTACGCTTTAATCCTAACGATGATTTTACACTATATACCAGAATAGGTTCTGACAATAATATGGGTTTATTATTTGGCTACAATGTAAGTGCAGGCAGTTATGGCTATAGCTTTACAATGGATTATGATGGCTATTATGCACTATACGATGAAGGGGGTAATGGTTATGGTCCAGACATTCAAGAAGTAGTAGCACCACAAACAGGAAACTTTACCCGAAAAAATGGCGATTGGAATGAATTAAGATTAGAACAAAGAGGTGCAAGGTGGATTGGATTTGTGAACAACGTGCAAGTATTCGACATTCCTGCAGAAAACCTTAGCTCCGGTAGCATTGGATTTGTAGTAATAGCTGAAACACAAGGCGAGGCTGATTATATCCAAGCAGATTGGTACGAATAGATTACACTGAGTTGAATAACAAAATAAACAATTAATCAAAAGGGAGAAAAGTTTTAAAGCTTTTCTCCCTTTTGATTACAGCGCTGCGATAACCGAAATCTCTATATTAACCCCACGTGGCAATGCTGCTACTTGCACCAATTCTCTTGCCGGTGCATTGTCGCTAAAATATTGTGCATACACTTCATTTATTTGTCCGAATTGAGCCATATCAGTAACAAATACCGATGCCTTAACTACATTATTAAACGTAGCACCGGCTTCTGTAAGTATCGCTTGTACATTTTGTAAAACCTTGTGTGTTTCGTCTTGTATGCTACTTGTTACTAATTCGCCCGATTGTGCGTCCATTGGTATTTGTCCGGAGACAAAAAGTATTTTACCAGAAGTAATTACAGCCTGATTGTACGGGCCGATTGGTGCCGGAGCATTATTAGAATTAATGATTGTTTTGTCCATTATCGAATGTTTTTATTTTTTTTATTAACTTTTAGAGAGTGCATTAAGTACATCGTATTTAGTGATGATGTGGTAGCTGCCTGCACTTTCGTCTTTTGCTAATACTGCACCATTATCGGTATTAATGTAAGCGGTTAGCCTTTCTATAGGTGTATTCATTTCTACTACCGGAATGGCTTGCTCTATAACGGAAGTAATGGCTTGCTCTTTTAAGCTACTGTCTTGCATTATTTTTTTAAACAAACCGTGCTGCGATACAGAACCTATCATATTGTCGTTTTCCAACACCGGAATTTGCTCTATGTCGTATTTCTGCATTAGTTCGATGGCTTGCTGCACAGTATCCGTATATTGCATAGTTACTAATCTTCTTTTGCCCAATCCGCCTATTAAATCTTGTACTGTGTTTACATCTAAAAATCCTCTTTGGAGCATCCATTCATCGTTATATACTTTGCCAACATATCTACTGCCGTGGTCGTGAAATACTACCACTACTAAATCGTCTTTTGTTAATTGACTTTTTAATTGTTTTAACCCAGCAACTGCCGAGCCGGCAGAGTAACCAACAAATATGCCCTCTTCTTTAGCTATGCGCCTTGCCATTACTGCTCCATCTTTATCGGTTACTTGCTCGAAATGGTCTATGTGTTCTTTTGTATAGTTTTCGGGAACAAAATCTTCACCAATACCTTCTGTAATGTAAGGGTGTACTTCGTTCATATCTATCTCTCCGGTTTTAAACCATTTAGTAAGCAAAGAGCCATAGCTATCTATTGCCCATACTTTTATATTGGGGTTTTGTTCTTTAAGATATTTGCCCGTTCCGGTAATGGTACCACCTGTACCTGTTGCCACTACAAGATGCGTAATTTTACCTTCTGTTTGTTGCCAAATTTCAGGACCGGTTTGTTCGTAATGGGCTAATCTGTTTGCCAAGTTATCGTATTGGTTTACATACCAGCTATTAGGAATTTCATTCGCTAACCTTTTAGAAACAGAATAGTAAGATTGTGGATCTTCTGGCTCTACATTAGTAGGACAAACGATTACATCTGCACCAAAAGCACGAAGAATATCTACTTTTTCTTTAGATTGTTTGTCGGTAGTAGTAAAGATACAGCGATACCCTTTTTGGATAGCCGCTAAAGCCAAACCCATACCTGTATTGCCCGATGTACCTTCTATAATGGTACCGCCGGGTTTTATTTTTCCTTCTTTTTCCGCCACCTCTAACATTTTTAGAGCCATACGATCTTTAATAGAGTTGCCGGGATTAAAAAATTCTACTTTAGCATAAACAGGGCAAGGCAAATCTGCAACAACTCTTTTGAGCTTAATAAGTGGCGTGTCGCCTATGGTGTCTAAAATACTGTCGAATACTTTGTTTTCTTTAGTCATAATATATGTCGGCTTATTTTGGGTATGCAAAGCCTTTTTTTATTGGCGAAAATAAGAAATACTATTATTTTAAGTAAAAAATCAAAAGTAAAAATTCAAAAATTGCTGATTTGATAATTTGATGATAGAAAAATCAGTATTACTTTTCATCAACAATAATGTTATTAATTATGAATATTTATTCCAATATCACCATCTTAATCATTATAGTCTGGTATTGTAGCAAGCCCTAAATTGAGCATAATAAAATTGCAAAAAAGAAACAATAGGTATAAATCAAAACGGTATAACCGCTATCAGCAATTATACCGTTTTTCTTAAAAAGATAATTAAATTTATTCTACAATAAATTTACCGTTTTGAGCAGTATTGTTATTGTTATCTTTAATGCTGTAGATATAGTTACCTCTTGAGTAGTTAGAAATATCTTTAGTAAATGTAGATTGCTCTACTTTTTGATTTTCTAAAACTCTACCGTTCATATCGTAAATAGTAAGTTGTAGATTTTGGATATTTACATTTTTACTGATGTCGAAGTGTAGATTGTTTTTAGCAGGCACAGGATAAACTGTAACCATATCTTGTACTAAGTTTATTTTCTTAACAGAAACCGCTCTTTCTCCTTCGCTATATTCTACTGTAAAATCATCTACTAAAAGTGTATTACCTTCGGTCATAATAGCACCACCGCTTGGTACAGAGCTAAAAATAGTAATAAGAAAAGTATCGGTAGCTGTATTATTGCTTTCTAAGTATTCTACGCCGATTGCAATGTGTTGGTATCCCGTATCTTTAGTAATAATAGTAGCACCTGCTCCTATCTCTATTACTTCTCCGTCTCTAACTTGATTTGCAGCAACAGTAATGATTGCATCATCTGTATTGGTAGTATCTAATTTTACCCAAGCTCTAACGGTATCAATTTTTTTACCATAACCTGGAGCGCCATTTGTAAAACTAAATATATCTGTAATACTTCCTCCGCCTACTGCACCTAAATTTATATTAATTTTAGCATTGGCAACTATTCCGGGAATAATAATAGTATCGCTAATGTACTCTGTTCTAACTTCTAAGGCATAATCGCCACTGTGCATATCTGTACTTTGATAAATTTGCTGCTTCGGAGTTAGCGTAAATCCCATAGTTTGTGCAGCTAAACCTATAATTGGATCTCCTATAATCGAATCAATACAATTCCAGTTTCCAACGCCTTTGGTTAAAAAAGGAGGAAGACCAATAACGGTAATATTTCTCCATCCTGTTTCGAATCCAGGATTTGTAATAGTTGGGTTTTGAGCAGAAACTGATTGGGTTCCGATAAATACACCTAATATAAGTGCTACGATCTTTTTCATTTTTTAATATTAATTTAATAATTAAGCGACAAAGCTAATGGAAAAAATTTAATATTTCATCTCGATAGTTGAAATATTATTACTTGAAAATAACTCACTCTAACTGGTTTTCCATTAAGTTCGCCTGGTTTATATGGTGGGATTTTTTTCATAATTCTAATAGCTTCTTCTTCTAATCCACTGCCATTTTTTTTGCTCGCTACCTCTATATTAGAGATACTACCGTCTTTTTCAACAATAAATTTAAGCATAACTCTGCCTTCTATTTCATTAACCACAGCTAATGATGGATATTTCAAATGCTTTTCTATAAACTCTTTAATATTCACCGTAGGTGTAGGCATTCTATCTACTGTTACGTTCACTCTTTCTCCTTCTTCCTCTCCAAAAGAAGTAACGATTCCGGGCTTGCCTTTGCCATTTAATCCGGGGTTTAAATCTGTAGGGTTGCCTGGCTCTCCATCAAAATTATCGGGACCGGGTATTTTATCTGTAGGCGTGTTTTGAATAACTTCTGTTTCGCTTACTTCGTCGTTTGGAGCCACTACGAGTTGTGTATATTTTTCCATTGGCGGAGCAGGTGGCGGTTCTATATTTTTCATTTTTACAGGAGGTTCTATTTCTTCTATAGGAGGTAAAGCAAAGTCGATTGTATCACTTGCTAATGGTGGCTCTAATTTTACTTCTACATTTTTCTCTGCAAAAGAAATCAAATGAAAACTTACTAAAGCAGCTATTATTCCGGCACAAATTCCGAATGCAGTTTTGGCTCTTTGGTTGTATTGTTTCCGGAGTTCGTAACCACCATAAAGTTTGTTTTTACCATCGTACAAGATGTCTATGTAGTCTGCTTTTAAGATTTTTTGGGTGTCCATAATAATGTGTATTTAATTGTTAGAAAATTTAATAGTTATGAATTAGATTGTATTGCTTTATGAGTTCTTGTTCTTCCGGTAGTATATCTACTATTGCGTAATTAGTGATTACGTTTATTTTCATTTCATCAATAATATTTATCCAGTCTAAAACTAAACTGTTGCTATCCGGCTTTATTATTACTGTTATTGTTTCATAGGGTCTTAATTCGCCTTTATTGATTAAATCATTGATTGCCATTTTTTTATTGGCTAATATCTCTCGAATACCATTTAGATTAGCAAAGTCGGTTAATTGCAGGTCGTTGTCATTTTGGATATTAGCACCATAGTAATAATAGATTTTGTGATTTTGGCTGAGCAATATTGTAATAAAAATTTCATTCGTAATTCTACTGATACAATAATGCTCTTCTTGTGGAAAGGGCATACTAATTAGCATCGCTTTGGGGATAGCAAGCACAGCAAAAAACATATAGCAAGAAATAAGCAAAAGGTTTATATCCACCAATGGAGTGAGGTCAATTTGGAGAACTTTCTTTGGTTGTATATAACTTGTTCGCACTGCCATTGTTTCAAAAATTTTAATTGTTCAGAAAATGTCATTACTATGCCTATCCATTATGCTTAGGCAGTTGGATAAATTTTTCTTTAGAATTAATTTTTCGAAAAAGCAGTTCTATTGCTTGTAATTGGTAAGTAGCTTATAGAAAAATACAAACCACTTAATATACAGATGAGTAGAGTGTATTTTTTCCATAAAAAAACTTTAGAAAAAATATAGATTAGATTGTTTAAGTCTAATAAAAGTGCGTAATAATTTTATCTTTTGTACACTAACTTTTTAAACAAGCTATCCCATTGTTTTGCTATGTTTTCGGGAAGGTAAGCAGTTACATTTTGCTTGGCATTAATACCCATATTTTTCCTTAAATGTTCATCTGCAATAAGTAGTATAATCGCATCTGAAAGGGCATTAATATTTTCTTTTTCCACTAACAATCCGTCTTCGTTATGCTTAATAATATCAGCCGGACCATAAGGGCAATCGAAAGAAACACAAGGTACGCCACAAGCCATAGCCTCTATCAGCACCATACCAAAACCTTCGTAACGAGAAGATAGTACAAAGATTGATGACTCTATATATTTTTCTTGAATATTGGGTACCGGGTCGAAGAATTGTACACTATTATTTATTCTTAATTGGCTTGCTAATGCATTTAAGTTAAGTGCGGGCTCTTGTTTTCCGTAAATAGTTAATTGCCAATCGGGGTGGCTCTTATTTACATTTTGCCAAGCTTGTAAGAGGAGGTCAAATCCTTTTTGATACGAATGTTTTCCAACGGCTATTACTTGTTTATTTTCTAATGTACTGTTTTGAGTAGGATAAAATGATAGTGGATTAGGTATTACTTGCAGATTATCTATACGCCATTCTTTAGTGTTGTCTTTAGTGAGTACTACAAATTTATCGAAGCTTTTGGCGAGGTAATCCATTAGTTTCCATTTTGCTTTTACGGCAAGTTTTTTAATTAGGCTTATGCCATCGTATAGCTCTATGTTTTTGGATACATGGCGTTCGTAAATTATTGGTATTTTTTTATCTAATAAAGAAGGGAGGAAAAAACCTTTTAGTGCATCATCACAGACAGAGATAATATCCGGATTAATAGCAATTACGCTTGATTTTATTTGTTGAAAATAGGATATGATTTTGCTGATTGGATTGCCTTGGTAGGCGATGGATACAAAATTAATTTTGGGGCTAAATGTATAAAAAGGTGCTTTGTCTTTTCCGTTAAGTGTAAGTATGGTAACATTGTAATTATACTCTTCTGCAAAATACGAAGCCTTAACCGAGAGTACCCTTTCTAATCCACCTGCACCTGTAATGCCGTTAGTAATGTATAATATGTGCATTGGTCGCGTTATGTAATTTTGCTTTACAAGAGAATAGCTCAAAAGTAAAAATCAAAAAAAGGTATTATTGTGAATATTAATTATTTAAACACATGGATTTTTCAATTAGCTTTAAAGAGTTGATGCGTTAGCTTCAATCACTTTTTTTCGCATTCTTAGGTATGCAAAATATGCACGCGGAAAAAATATATAATAAATTACTTTATCGCTTAATCTACTAAACTGAGATACATAACTTTCGTTACAAAGTAATGAGTTAACACCTAAATGAATATACTCCCAACATCTTAGTTTAAAGAATCGGGAGAAGGGGTGTATGTTTCGTTCTATAAAATGGAAATAAGAGAATGCATGACATCTTAGCATCCAATAACTATAGGTATTTTTAGACATTCCGTCGGGATTGTAATTTTTGTACTCTATTTTTTCATTGAATGTAAGCATTTTGCTCTTGTAATCCATTGCATCATAGACTACATTTTCCATCACATATTTTATATTTTCTTTTACGGGGAAAGGGTATTGTTTTAAAATATTAGTTTTATAAGCTACTGCTTTATCTCCTTTTACTTGGTACTTATTGTATATGTCTGAGAAATGAATTGCTTTTTCGTCCCAAGGAAATTGGGTGCCTATTACATCTCCGGTATTGGCAAGAGATAGCCCTACTAACCCTACAATATTTTTGTCGTCTTTTATCTTATCCCATTTATTTTTATAAATGCTAAAGGCATCATCTGTAAACCAATCGTCGCTATCTATTAATAAAAACAAATCTCCTTTAGCTGCATTTACACCTACATTAATGCAAGAGTTTTTACCTCCATTTTCCTTTTTAATGTATTGTATTTTAATTTTATTTTCTGCAATAAAACCTTCCATTACCTCTTGAGTATTATCTGTGCTGCCATCATCTACTACCAACCATTCAAAATCTTTGTACGATTGCTTTAATAAACTTTGATATTGGTATCCTAAATCTTTAGCTCTGTTAAAGGTTGGTGTAAAAACGGTAAACATAAAAATTATGCAGAAAGATATTGAGCGTTTACAATGAAATATTATGAGTTACACTTATAATGTTTATATGCGCAAAACAAGAACAAGCAAAGGTAATAGATTATATAATTTGAAAAAATTATTAATTATGAATTTGGGTTTTTCTATTCGTTTAAATACCCCTAAAGTTATTCGAAGCTTTCGTTAATAATAATAATATTTTCTCCTAAATGATTGAATGAGTACTTTTCAAATGCATTATTAATGGCAGTAAAGAAAGATTTGGAACATCCTAATTCCATTCCATCGTGTAGTTCTATTAATATCATTTTAACCTTAGGTAGCCACTCTTGGTAGTTATCAGAAAAAATTTGTTTTTCACTACCTTCTACATCTAATTTTAGTATGTCGAGTTTTTGTATATCGTATTTTTCAAATAATGAACCAATAGATACGGCATCTATATTACCATTTTCCAAGTCTTCTTCTACAATCATTGCCCATTTCCCCATATTATGTTTGTCATATACTTTTAACTTTGTGCTCTTATTCCAAATTCCGCTGTTTTCAAAAAAAGTATTAGGGTATGAAGAAAGGTTTTTCTTTAAGGTTTGAAAATTATCGGGATCGGGTTCTACACATATTATTTGTGCATCAGGGAAGTCATTTTTTAATTTAATAGAAAACAATCCGATATTGGCACCTCCATCAATAACGACTTTTGGATTTTTATTGTACTCTATATTATACCCTCCTTGTAAAAACACCTCATTGAATACTGGAATGTCAGAAGTATTTGCTCTTAATTTAATAGGATACTTTATATGCGGAAGACTTATTTTTTCTACACTTCCCAAAGTAAATTTAAGATATAAATATAATCCGTTCCAAATTCCGAATTGCTTTAAAAATCTATATAAAGTCAAAAATTTAAATTTCATCTGTTTACGTTTTGTTAGGTACGCTTTTATTGGTATTTAGCTTAAACCTTCATTTAACATTTACGAGAAGTGTATGACTTCGGCATAAATAAAGTGAGTAGCGTTACAAAATGTTTTAACTCGAAAATTTTACAATTTTCAAAACTTAATTTCTAATCTCATTTGATTACAAATTGTCTAAGAATACGATTCTTTCGTTGGACTTTTTATTCTTAGAAATAATATACTACAGTAGTATTTAGACCTTCTCCTTAGAGAACTGAAGTGCAAATATAATGAAATGATAGTTTAGCAATGGCATTTGCACTGATTAATTTATAATTAATTTTTTGTGAAATAGACTGAAATCTTACTTAGTATTGCCTTTTCGAGATGCAAACTTCATGATGAAATTTTGAAGATATTTTAATTCTTTGCTATTTCTAAATGCAATTATGATAAAAATATTCATAAATAGCAAACCGAGAATTAACTTTAAAAAGAAATGAATGATAAGACTATCCTTGGTCATTAAGGAGTCAAAATACCACGTAAGTACAATTGAAGCAATGATTATGAAAATATATTTAAAGTATTTCTTAAAATAATCTATTACACTGTACTTTAAGCCCATTTTGAATACGATGAATGGATCATACCAAATATTAGTACATATTCTGGCTATAGTCATTGAAATTAATATACCAAATAGCCCCCATTGATTACCTAATATAAAAGCGAGTACTAAATATATACCTGCTGTTAGTAAGATAAGAAATCTTCCTTGTTTAAAAAAACCTAATGTAGTTTTAAATGTCCACACTGCATTTTGCATTCCTAACAAATAAAAATTAAGCCCTAAAACACATACAACTGCTGGTGATAATAAAAAATCTTTACCAATCCATAATACAATAAAATCGTCCGTTAATAAAATAAACAACATAGCCGCAGTACCATAAAACCAAAAATTGGCAAAATTGACTAAATGAAATGTCTCTCGCCTTTTTTCTCTACTTTCTTTTACATTCACATTGGCTATACTTCCTGTAAGACTTGTAAATATTTGTGCTATAAATCCAGATGCTAATGCGATCAGCATATTGTAATTAGACAACAACCCTACCATAGCTAAGCCACTAAAAATATTTAAAATTATTGAAGTGCTATTATTTACTGCAAGCCCACCTACCTTTATTATAGCAGTAGATTTAGCATTACTGTATATTTGGTTGCGTAATTTTGGGTTTAACTTTATATTCTTATAGTCATCTAAAAATGGGTAATGTTTTTTCACTAAAAATGTATTCCAGAAATTACCTAAAATTATAGTGCCGATTTGTACTATGAGATATAAAATGAAATTCTGTGTGAACCACAATACTCCGATTTGCAATATGTTTTGGATAATTACTATGAGAATATTTCTTTTTGACAGTACATAAGATTTTTGATCGGCATGTAGAATGCTGAATTTGTAAGTAAATAAATACGAAGCTGTGGTATTGATTAGGAATAAAAAATAAATGGTATATAAATCATTAGATAGCTGCTCCGGTACATTTTTTACAATTTTATGTAAAAACGGGATAAGGCATAATCCTAACATAAAAATGGCAGCAGCAATTATAATATAAATTTTTTTGTAAAATTTCATTAATGCTGCAATAGTTGGCTTGTCCTTTTGTGCTAATGGTTTATATAGCGAATAGAGTATTGCACTACCAATACCAAGCTCTGCTAATGACAGATAAGTAAGTATTTCTGTAAATAATTGATTAACACCCAGATACTCTTTTTCCAAACATTTAATAAACACCCATCTATTAATAAACCCTAACATCATTTGGGCTATTTGTGCCATTAACCCAAACGACATATTTTTTACCGAATTGGACGAGCGTGAATTTTCATTCATCTTTTTCTAAATTATTTATTAGTAGCTATTGTTCTTAAAGTAAATCCCTGCGCAAAAGGTAATATGTCGAAATGGGTAGAATATACTCCTATGCTTTTAGTGTCTCCCTGATTAAAGTCTATAGCTCCGCTTTTTCTTGTTACTGTTTTTAAATAAGATATACCCAATGCTACGGCTTTATTTGCTTTTTCTGTAATGTTTGGTAATGTTGCCGCATTAGTTAGGAACCAGCTTAGTGCTGCTACCGACGAAGAGTCGGCTCTCGATGTTTTTTCTAAAATATACCAGCCCCAAGTACCGTTTTCTCTTTGTGTTTCTATGAGCAATATTGCGTATTGTTCTACCAATTGGCTTAATTTTTCCTTTAAATGATGGCTGTCGTCTAATGCTAACCAACTATCTATTAGCCCGATGGCATACCACGCTATACCTCTTCCCCAACCAAATAAGCCTACAGGCATTTTAGTGTCTTCGCGGTAGGCGTGTGCCGGTATTAAAGTATGCGGGTACATTCCATACCGGTTATATGCTACTATTTGTCGGTATGCCAAATCTATAGCTTCGGGTTGGTTGTAATGAGTACCATATTTCATTAAGAATGGACAAATGAATCCTAAAGTATCTACAAATTTATAGAAAGGTACGTGTCTTCTGTATGGTACTGTATCGTCATTTGGTACAAGCATATTGACAATAAATTGGTATGCAGTGTCAAAAACCGGCTTGTATTGATTGTCTTTAGGTAAATAGATAATGAGTGCATACAGCAACATTATATCATCTACTTCTTTAAGATTTACTTTTAATTTATTCTCCTTGGATAATAAATTTTGTGCTACAAATTTATCCAACAATTCTTTTTCTTTAGGGTTCTTAGACACTTGCCATTCGGCAAATATTCCCAGAAACAATGCAGCTTGTTGCCAAGATTGTATGGCTTGTCGCTTGTAATTGCCTTTGAGCATATCCCAAAGTACTAATCTGTTTTGGTCGGTAACTTTTATAGTAGGAGTGCGTATGAGCCATTTTTTGCTTTTTTGTACAATGAGTTGTTTCCATGCTGCATTATCATTTATGGAGCCAATACCCAAACGAGATACTACTGTTTTTGCAAAAAAATAGAAATCTACTCCTATAAAAAGGAGTACTATAACGAGCAATAAAAGACAGATGTAAAGCATTTTCCTATAATTCCCAATTTACGTTTTCTTTAATCACTTTTGCCGGAATGCCTGCCACAAGGGTATTGGGCGGTACATCTTTAGATACTATGGCGCCGGCAGCTACTATGGCGCCATCTCCTATGGTAACTCCTTTTAGTATAGTAGCGTGCATACCAATCCATACTTTGTTGCCAATTTTTATGGGTTGTGTCATCTGGTGATTGCCAATGCCTTCTATATGGTGGTTGTCGCTGTCTCTTATGGTTACAAATTCGGAAATGGCAACATTATTGCCTATTTCTATTTTTTCAAAACAAGCTATATTGCCTCCATGGTTCATATATCCGCTTCCTAATATTAAGTGTGCATTGTGCGATACGGAAATTCTGCTGCCGCTATATACCATAAAGTGGTCGGTAATGGTTAGGGCAGAGTTACTTTTTAAGGAAATTAATGATGAAAAAGGGTCTTTTTTGTCGAATTTATGATTGATGTACAAGTAGTTATTGATGTTAATTTTAACATTTTTTTCTGTAGATAATACCCCATTTTTAAAAATCAAAAGTTTATACCTTAGCTTTTGGCTAATGTTGTATTTAATGGTTTGAAAAATATTTAACCTGAAAAAATTATAAATAAAACTCTTGAAAGCTACCGTCATACAAGAATATTGAAACGCAATATTGCACAATTAGTATGCAATTTGATAATTTATTTCTAAAAAAACAGCATTTAGGGTAATTAAATATTTTCCTATTTCCAAAAACACAGAGTTTATTGTTCTTTGCCTATCAATACGTCTTCTACTGCCGCTATCTGTTTTTTTAGATTAAACTTCCTTTCGGAGTTGTTAATGTTGTTTTTTAATGTGGTTAAGTAAGTAGGGTTATCCAAAACATATTTCAGCATATTATAAATTCCTTCTTCGCTGTTTTCGGATATTTTTCCGTCGAAATCGTTATCTATTAATTCTTGCATACCACTACAATTTGTAGTAAGTACCGGCGTGCCAACAATAAGCGATTCTATTACTACTGTACTTAATCCTTCGTGATACGAAGACATCAGTAAACTTTGTGCTTGTTTTAGGTATGGGAAAGGATTGCTCGAATGACCTAATAATATTACATACTGCTCTAATCCGTATTGTTTAATTTGTTCGATGAACTTTTCTTTTAGTGCTCCTTCTCCTAACATCACTATTGTAAACGAATAGCCTTCTGTTTTTAACTTATAAGCTACGTTTATTAGTCTTTCGTAGCCTTTTTGCTGGCTCATTCTACCTATGGTCAAGAAGTAGGGCTGGTATTTTTTGGTATCTACCGAGGTTTCCGATTTCCTAAAAACAAGAGCATCGTCTATAGGATTATAAACGCATTGTACGTTCTCTAAATGAAAAATATCTTTAAAGGATTGACAAACATCATTTGATACTCCTACAATAGTATCGAACAATAAATATTTGCTTAATCTATTTTGTACAAATGCCTTGTCTTTATTAATACCATAAATATGGTCTTGGTGAATATGCAACCACGCTATTTTTCTGCTTTTTTGATTAGAATAACTTACAAAATCTGTAGGCCAACCTTCGTAAAAAGCAACTTCTATATCATACTTTTCTTTGATGAGCCATTTATAGAAAAAAGATTTTGGCAGACGGTTATATAATCTGCTGAACAACTTGTATTTAAAATCAGATGTATTGTCTATTAAATATTTGTAATGAATATGGGGTTTAAATCCATCTTCAAATTTAAACTCATAGTTAGAGTAAACACTACGCTTAAATAATGCTATAACGGTTATATCAAACTTTTCGGAATCCAGATTATTTACCAAATCAATCAACACTTTTTCCGCACCTCCTACAATCATTGACTCTATATAAAAGACTACTTTTTTCTTTCCCATAGGATTAATACTGTATTAATAATTTTATTTTTTCAATTTCGGTGTTAGAGTTGAGCTCGAAATTAATTAAATTATTTTTTAATTTATTACGCAAATTGGTATCATTAATTATTTGCTCTAAACCCTTATTTAGATTTCGACTGTCTATATCTACTATCCAAGCGGTAACATTATGCTCTAATTGGTCGGTAACGGTAGAGAAATTAGCAGCTAATATTGGCTTGGCTAATAATTTAGCTTCGTCAATAGCAATGGATTTGCCCTCAAATCGCGAGGGCTGGCAATAGATTGTTGCATGATGTACATAAGGGTAAGGATTGGCCTTTAGTCCTATTAGTTTAAAACAATCTTTTAATTGGGAATTATTAATTAATGCTTCTAAATTTTTGCGCTCTACCCCTTCTCCTATTACATACCATCTAATTTGCTGCCTTATGTCTTCGGGAAGCTGAGCTACTGCTTCAATAGCTATGTCAAATCCTTTTTGTTTTTCTAACCGCCCTACACTTACTATATTAATTTTTTGACTGTCAAAATTTACCACTTCAGCGATAGCCATTTTATGTACTAATTGCTTAGAGGTTATATTGAAAATAACTTCTGTTTTATCTTTAAATTGAGGAAAAGTCTCTGATAAAACTTTTTCACAATTTTCGGAAACGGTAATTATTTTTTGTAATTTTTCGAAATATGGTGTGTCGAAATGTTTGTCTAATTGCAATTTGGAATAATCGTTATGAATCCAACCTATTTTTTTCTTTGCATTCACTTTATCTACTATATAATAAATAGATGATTTTTCTAAAAATGCAATAGCTACATCGTATTGCTTTTGCAATTGCGGCATCGATTTGCTCCAATA
Organism: uncultured Taibaiella sp.; assembly: GCA_964448955.1. Classification (GTDB taxonomy): domain Bacteria; phylum Bacteroidota; class Bacteroidia; order Chitinophagales; family Chitinophagaceae; genus MKSF01. The sequence goes on from CAYUXT010000005.1 coordinate 18,498, forward strand.
TCTCCACGACTGCTGTTCGGCTATGGCTGCATTAGAATGTTTGCGTAATTCTTTGGCGTAATTTATTCTGTTGAGAGCCATTCTTATTTTCCCTTTTAGTAAAAGTGCTTTTACTGATTGGGGTAATGGTAATGAAAATGCAGCAAAATCTCCTTGTGGTTGCATAATGGAAACATAAGCCGGCACTTGCTCTAAAAACAATCCCGATTTATTAAAGAGTAATAAGTCTATATCGTAGTCGTCGGCATTAAGTTCATTGAGTAGATTAACCAATGCTTTCTCTCCTCCACCTGCGTGCAATCCGGGAATTACAAAAAGTATTTTTTTCTTTTCTTTCATTCCTTTTACAAATATTGATTAGCAGACATCGATAATTCTTTTACCTTCGGTATGGTTACTTCTAAATATTCTTTTATAGTTACTTTATCTCTGTTTAATTCGTTAAACTTTTCGATGAGTAAATTGCTATTACTTAGTTCGGTTTTATCTAAAACCAATCGTGGATAGCCAAATATATCTTTGGCAATACCTAAAGATTTAATACTGTAGCCTAATACCATTACAGGCACACAAGTAGAATAGGCAGCAATAGTAGCATGTGTACGCGCCCCTACAAACATTTCCATGCGAGATATGTAACCTTTATATTGCGATGCAGTAAGGTTATTAGGTAGCAATAAAACTCTGCCTTTTGCACCTTCTCCTAAATCTTTAATTAGTAGTTGCATACAAGCGTGGTCATCGTTCCCGGGCTGTATTACATGTGGAGTAAAGGCGATATTGTAATTTGTAGAAGATAATATATGCTGCAATAATTTTATTACAGATGAGCGACTTTCGGGTAATTTTTGTTCTACTAATGGGCTATAATTAAAGCCAATGGTATTGCCTTCTTTCCATTCTTTGGGCAAAGGAAGTAATTCTTTTTCTAATAAAAATGCACCATCTGCCACCAAAACAGTATTGTTAAGTCCCGATTTTTTCAACTCATCTTCCGATGCCGACTCTCTAATTACAAGGTTATTGTAATTTTTTAAATCTTCAATTTTTTCCGGATTCAAATCTTCTTTTCCCAAAGAAGCTCCCCATAAAATTAGCTTTTTCCCTTTGGATTTCACAATGCGATTTAGCTCATAATAATCAGGAATATTGCCATAGCAATAGTTATCGCCTCCGATGGAAAGGAAAACATCAAAACGATCTATGTTATCAATTATATCTTTGTGTATTAATCTATAAGATAGAGTTTGCGACTTCTTAAACTTTACATTAAAATAATTTTGGAAAAACGATAAAGAATAAGGCTTTATTTGTCTGTTTTGATTATGGAATATTATTTCATCTAAGCCCAGAATGTGTGCATCGCTTTTAGGTTGAGAAGATGCCAAAGCAATATTAGCATCGGGATACTTCTCTCTAATAATTTTAATGGCGGTAACTACTATAGCCTCACATCCTCTATTACCACTACCTCCATGAAAAAACATTAATACTTTCATTGCTATTTTATTTAATTCCATTACGGTAATGCACATACTTGTAAGCACATTGCAACCGGTATAAAGATTGTTTTCGTATTGATTGTAAAATAAATAATTCGAATCGAGAGGCATCTTTAGTTATGTCTTCCCAATATTTGTTCAATGCTTCTGAAACTCGTGTGTCTGCTATAGCATCTTTTACCATTTTCATCCTTTCTGCTCGTGGCACATCGCTACTATCTCTAAAATAAACAGATAATATACTCATAATATTTTTAATCATTTTTGTATCACTCCATCTTTCTAAATCTTCGTTTTTATATCCAATATCTGTAATTATATCTGCATACCTGTCTTTGTTTTCAATAAATTTATGTAGATAATTATGTCTTTTAATGCTTCGGGTTGCACTACCTGTATTCTCTCTGTAAACATAATTATTATTGGAGTACACTTCTAAACTATTGCCATGTTTTAAAAAACTTACATTAAAACACCCATCTTCACCCAACGGCACACCTACCGGAAATTGCACAGCATTTTTTTGCACTATTTCTCTTTTGTAAAATTTACTACACACCGAATTACTTTTTTCGTTTTGTAGATAAGAAGGTATAACAGTGTTTATGATTTCATTTTTGTCGTAAAAAGTAATTTCTCCTTTTAATATTTCGCTATTAAAAAAATCAGTAGAGAAATATGCATCTTTTGATTTTTCTATTCCTAAAATATAATCAAAAAAACCTTCTTTTACGGTATCGTCTGCATCTATAAATGTTATATATTCTCCTTGCGCATTCTCTATTCCCACATTTCTGGCTACACTTACCCCCTTATTTACCTGCGTAAATATTTTAATATTTGCGTCCTTTAATTGTATCTTTTCTAATACCGAAGATGTCTTATCGGTACTACCGTCATTCACACAAATTATCTCTATATTTTCATCACAAGCACTTCTAATACTTTCAATACATTCCGCAATGTATTTTTCAGCATTGTAAACAGGAATAATTACAGATATTGTAGGCATTAAATGTGAGTGTATGGAATGGAAATTTATTTGCCTGCAAAGTTAGTTAAATGGCAAATATTTTCAAAAGGCAAGAAAATTGCATTAATTGTTTGTTTAAAGAGTAAAATCTGCAACTATCTTTCTAATTTTTTTAGGGGATTACCGATGTAAACTCCCGACTCTTGAATGTGTTTCACCGCTACTCCGCCCATTCCTATTACAACATCATCGCATATTTCAATTCCTTGTTTAGCGCAAGCATTAGTACCAAAATACACCAATTCACCAAAATTACACTCTCCACTTATTCTTGCTCCGGGAGCTGTGGTAAAATAATCCCCTAACACACAATCGTGCCCAATGGAAGTATGTAAATTAAGGTGGCTATGCTTTCCAATTGTAATATTACAAGTTACTATACAACCCGGAGTTATAATACTTCCTTCCCCTATTTCTGTTTCTTCCATTATTATAGCACTTGGGTGTATTAAAGTAACATATTGCGTTTCTTTCGGCAATTTCCCTACAATACTTTTTCGTGATTTTGGACTACCTACCGCAATGCTTACATCGAATTCGGAGGGATCAAAATCGGCAAATCTAATTACCGATACCCCCAATACCTTTTTATTCTCTAATGCCGGATTATCATCCATAAACACTACATTGTCCTCTATACTTATCCCTGCTAAGACGAAGCTCTCTTTAAAACTGCTTAATACTTCTCTTCCAAATCCTCCTGCACCCACGATGCATAATTTATTGTTGTGCAATTTTATCATTATTTGGTTTGCTTATATTTTTTAGATTTGCAAAGCTAATTAATTGAGTGCTCATTTTAAATATTGTAGTCATTTTTGTTGTTTTATTATAATCTTATTCATTCTACTGAATAATGTATCCTATTATATGCAGAAATAAAGTAGTTTCATTTAATTTTACACTTCGATTAGATTGTAATTGCAGATTTTAAAACTATCTTCAAATTATTTTTACACTTTATTAATGCCTCCAAAAAAAATAATATTAACTGTTACCAACGACATTAATTACGACCAGCGTATGTACCGTATCTGCACTTCGTTACACAACGCGGGATACGATGTTACATTGGTGGGTTTTAAAAGAAAAAAAAGCATTCCACTACACGATAGACCATATAGGCAAGTAAGGCTTAATGGCGTACCCGAATCTGGTAAAATGCTGTATATTATTTACTGGATTAAGTTGTTTGTCTTTTTACTGAAAAACAAAGCAGATGTATTATGTGCCATAGATTTAGATACAATGTTGCCAATTTATTATGCCTCTGTTCTTAAAAAAACTAAAAGGGTATATGATGCTCACGAAATTTTTACAGAAATGAAAGAAGTGGTAACACGCCCTTTTGTTAAAAAAGTTTGGGATTGGGTAGGTAAAAAGTATATTCCTAAATTTAAGTATGGCTATGCTATTGGAGAATATTATGCACAATTTTTTAAAGAAAAATACAATGCAGATTACCAAATAGTAAGAAATGCAACAGTGCTAAAGCCTTTACCGGAAAGAAATGTTACAAGTAAGTATATACTATACCAAGGTGTTGTAAACGAGGGGAGGTGTTTTGAGCAATTAATTCCTGCAATGCAATATGTAAATGCTACATTAATAATATGCGGAAAGGGTAATTTTTTTGAAGAAGCAGTGGCTTTAACACTTCAGTATAATGTACAAAGCAAAATAAAATTTGAAGGCTATATACCACCCGATGATTTAAAAAATTACACCAATAATGCACACGTTGGCATTACCCTTTTTGAAGCAGATAATGTACTGAGCAATCTGTATTCTATGGCAAATCGTTTTTTTGATTATATGCACAGCGGTGTGCCACAGCTTTGCAATGCATACCCCGAATACCAAAAAGTAAACCAACAATACGAGTTAGCTTATCTTATTAAAGAAATTACACCAGAAAATATAGCGGAAGGTTTAAATAAATTACTCAACGACGATAATTACAACCAAAAGCTAAGAGAAAATGCATTAAAAGCAAGGGAAATATATTGTTGGCAGGAGGAAGAAAAAAAATTAATAGCAGTTTATAAAAGTTTATTCGATAAAAATTAATAATTTTTTGAAGTTCAGTATAGTTATACCGGTATATAATGCAGCAGCGACCATAAAAGGTACGCTTCAGTCTTGTATGGAGCAATCATTTACCGACTTTGAAATAATACTTGCAGACGATGCCTCGATAGATAATTCTGTAGAGGTAATAAACAATTTTATAGCTCAAAACAAAAAGTCTAATATCCAACTTGTAGCTTTAGAAAAAAATGGCGGTGTAGCACATACTCGAAATGCTGCAATTGCAAAAGCAAAGGGAGAGTATATTGTGTTACTCGATAGCGACGATACATTTCATTCTTTAAAGTTAGCACTACTGCATCAATCTATAGAGCGTTATCCCGATACGGTAATGTTTGTAAATTTATACGATACAGAAAAGCACGAGGTAGATAAACTCAATAAAAGTACCATCAGCCCATTAAATTTTTGGTCATTATTACTCCAAAACAAAGCACAGGGTTCGAGCATTTGTTTTAAAAACAATAAGGATATTCGTTTTGATAATACTTATAGGTACTGCGAAGATATGGAGCTTGCGTTGCGATTATCGTATAGCAATGAATGCAGCATGATAGAAGAATACCTAACTGTATTAAATCGTCCGCAATTAAGCAAAGGGGGGTTATCTGGTAATAAATGGCAAATGCGCAAAGCAGAAATGAAGATTTATTCTCGACTATTTAGGCTTAATCCATTTTTTGTTTTTTTAATGCCATTTTTAATATTATTTAGCCTTTTAAAGCATTTAAGAAAAGTAAAAATGTAAAATTATTTGGCATTAACGCTAATCTACTTACGCTACACAGCCATCAAACTACAGCCACGCAAAGTACTATTATCCATTCTGCCAAACACCTCAAAACTACCGTCTGTATTTACTTTCCCTAAATCTTCGGTAGCAATAAAACTGCAAGAAAATACATTAGCTAAATCTATTAAATTTAAAACGCCACGCCCATTATACCAAGTCGTTAGTGGGTCGAATTCCTCTCGTACCAATACTTTTAGACAATTAGCAGGAGTGTATATTCCGTCTTTTGGTGCATAAGCCTGGCTTAATAATTCCGTCATACCATATTCCGAATGTATAGCTTTAAGCTGCCATTGTTCTTTTAAATAACCGTGTATTTGCTCACGCGTCCATTCTTCTTTTCTGCCTTTCATTCCGCCCGTTTCCATTACAATTATATTGCTCAAATCCATAGGGTAAGCAGTGGCAAAATCTAACAATGCAAAAGTTACTCCTAATAAAATTACCTTATCGTTCCTTTGAGAAAAAGTACGTAGCCTATTGGCTAAATCTTCCCATTCGTTCAGAAAAAAACCACTTTCTTCGTATTTACTTAACCTAATTAATTCGTTTGCCATATACACTAATGATGAGTTTTTACGTTCTAAATAATTAGGTAGTAAACAGAGAAAAATATACTCTTGTGGATTGCCATACATTTGGTTAAATGTATTCAGAAAGCTCGTTTTGTATAATTCGTAATTTTTAATGTAATGTTTACTGTTTTGAGTGTTTGTAGTACCACTGCTTTCAAAAATTAAATCGGTTTCAAAATCAGTAGTTTTTACAACGTGCGTTTTAAAAAAGTGAATAGGCAAAAATGGAATGTCTAATATATTGGAAACATTGTTAAGATTGATGTTTAAGCTGTCTGTATATGCTTTGTAAAGTGCATTATTTTGCTGTTGAAAATAAAATATTCCCAAAGCTCTTTCCTCAAAATTATGAGGATTAATGGAGTTTAACCAATCGTTATTGAAATATTTTTCGTCAAAAATGCGCTGCATTTGTTAAATTTGGTTTTAAATAGAATAGCTTAATTTCGTATTTCCGATATGCAATTAGCAAAAGTATAATTTTAATATTGGTAATTTTTTACAAATTCAAGAGAAAAATTTAAAATGAAACATTATATCCATTCATTGTTTTTTATTGGTATTAGCATCTTATTGATTGCTTGCGACCCCAAGGAAAAAAAATACTCTAATACTCCCGAAATTAGTTTTATTTCGCTAAGCAGCGATACTATTCACTACACAGATGAAGCTGCTGCAATAGTAATCAATATCGAATTTACCGATGGCGATGGCGATTTGGCTGCTAACAACGAAGGTACAGACAGTACTATATATTTAATAGACTCAAGAGAGGGTTCTGTATTACCCCGAATAATTTTCCCGATGCCTTATATACCAAACGAAAATCGCCAAAAAAATGGAGGCATTAAAGCACGTACTAAAATTACACTACAAAGCAATTTTTTTATCCCAAGAATGGACGATACAGCCTTGCTTAAACGCGATAGTTTAGAATACGAAATATACATTAAAGACTATGGCGGTAGAGAAAGTAACAAAATAACCGTAGGTCCCATTTTTATGGTACCATAAGGTATAGACAGAAATCAAAAGGACTTATAGCTATGAACAATTATGATTTATTGATAGAAAAGTTAGATGCATTTGTAAGAAAATATTATACAAATCAGTTAATAAGAGGACTACTTATTTTCTTGGCTTGTTTATTAATTTATGTACTCATCATTGGCACAGGAGAGTATTTTTTGTATTTCCCGGCTTGGCTTAAAATAATTATAGTAAGTACATTACTCATTGCAGGTATAGCATCGTTATTTATTTGGATTATTAATCCCATTCTTAAAATTCAAAAATTAGGAAAAATAATTTCGCGAGAGCAAGCCGCAACCATTATTGGCAAGCACTTTCCTGAAGTAAGCGATAAATTACTCAACATTTTACAGCTAAAAAATAACAGCAGTACATCAGAAAGCACAGAGCTTATAGAAGCAAGCATTCAGCAAAAATCTGCACAACTTTCGGTAATGCCGCTAACTAATGCAGTAGATTTTAGAAAAAACAAAAAATATCTTCCCTTTGTTTTACCACCTGCTATTATTCTTTTATTAATATTGCTTGTATCGCCGAGTATTATTACCGAAGCAGGCGAACGATTAATGCGCCCTACCACTAATTTCACACCGCCGGCACCTTTTGATTTTTTATTGGAAAACAAAAATCTTAAAGTACCAATGTACGGCAATATCACTATAAAATCCGGCACAAAAGGAAATAAACAACCGGAGAATATGTTTATTGTGATAGATGGCGAACAAATAGAAATGGAACAAACTAAAAAAAATGAATTTCAGTACAACATTAACCGCTTGAGCCAAAATACAACCTTTCATTTTTTTGCAGCAGGATACAACTCGCCAAAGTACCAAATAGAAATTATAGAAAAGCCAATTTTAGAGGGTTTCGATATAGTAATAAATTACCCCAAGCATACCGAAAGACCACAAGAAACATTACATAGCCTTAGCGATTTAATTCTCCCAGAAGGCACTAATGTATCGTGGAAAATTGCAGCTCAATACACCGATAAAGTAGCACTACAATTTGCTAACACAACAGAAAATTTCCCCTTCCAAAAATCGAACAACAAATTATGGCAATATGCTTTTAGGTTTATGAGCGATACTGCTTATACCATTCATTTACAAAATACCAAAACATTACTTGCAGACTCTATGCAATACAATGTTACCATTATTCCCGACAGACACCCTACGGTACAAGCTACAGAAGTAAAAGACACTATTAGCGGACAGCAAATCTTACTTACCGGCACCGCTTCTGACGATTACGGAATAAGCAAAGTTTATTTTCATTACAATATAATTAATGAGCAAAATAATATTGTAAAAGCAGAAAAAAAAGAACTACCCCTTAACGGGAAAAGCATAAGCACTTTCGAACAATATTTCGACTTTGGCAGTATTGATATTTTACCTAATCAAAAAATAAATTACTACATAGAAGTTTGGGATAACGATGCCGTAAACGGCAGCAAGAGCAGCAAAAGCGAAATACGCACCTTTGGAAATTTACAAAAAGCAGCACTCGACAGTGCAATGCAATACAATAACCAAAAAATAAACGAAGGCTTAAAAACCTCTGCCTCCGATGCCCAAAAAGTACAAAACGACATAAAAGACCTGCAAACACAATTGCTGCAATCGCAAAATATAGATTGGCAAAAACAGCAAGGAATGAAAGACATTCTCGACAAACAAGAACAGCTCAAACAAAAGATGGAAGCCATCAAAAAAAGATTAGAAGAGCAAAGAAAACAAAGCGAACAAAAAAACTATAGCGAAGACATTAAAAACAAACAAGACGAGCTAAAAAAACAAATGGACAATATGCTCGACAAAGAGCTTGCAGAACAATTAAAAAAACTGCAAGAACTAATGCAGCAAAACAATAAAGAAAATGCCTTCCAAAAACTACAACAAGTAGAACAGAAAAATAAACTCTTCCAAATGAATATGGAAAGAGTACAAGAGTTGATTAAAAAACTCGAAATGCAAATGGATATGGAAGACTTAGCAAAAAAATTAGAAGACTTAGCAAAAAAAGAAGGTGCTTTAAACGAAAAAACAGAAAAGCAAGAAGCAAATAATCAGCAATTAAAACAAGAGCAAGAAAACATAAGAAAAGAATTAGAAAAAGCACTCAACGAAGATTTAAAAAACCTTCAAAAACAAAACGACCAATTAAAACAACCTAACAAAGAACTCGACAACGCAGGAGAACCAGGCGAGCAAGCCAAAGAGGATATGCAACAGAGCGAAGGCGAATTGCAAAAAGGCGACAATAAAAAAGCCGGCAAATCGCAACAAGATGCACAAAAGAATTTACAAAAAATGGCTGCATCTATGAAAAAAATGTCTTCGGGTATGGATACAAAACAACTCGATATAGACATTAAAGCTACACGCCAGATATTGAGTAACCTATTACGATATTCGTTTGAGCAAGAAGAGCTAATAGCTAATGTAAAACATACACCAATGTCGAGCAATGCTTATATAGAAAACAGTAAGCAGCAAGGAAAGCTCAGCAATAATGCCCGAATGATAAAAGACAGCTTGTTTGAACTCAGCAAAAGAGTTTTTGATATAGCACCTTCGGTAAATAGAGAAACCACAGAACTCGAACTCAATATAAAATTAGCAACACAAGCAATGGAAGGCAGAAGATTTTCTGAAATTTTAGCCCGCCAGCAACACGCTATGACCAATGCCAACAACTTAGCATTAATCCTTAATGAACTATTAGAAAACCTAATGCAAGATATGGCATCGCAGATGAACGGCTCTGATGGAGAACCCGGCGACGGCTCTTGCAAAAACCCCGGTGGCTCTAATCCTAAACCAAGTCCCGGACAATCTATGAAAGACATCATTACAGGTCAACAACAACTCGGCGAAGGAATGTCGAAAGGAAAACAAGGTAGTGGAGCAGGGCAAAATGGTGAAGGTAAAGAAGGCGGCTCAAAAAATGGCGAAGGAGAATACGGCGATGCCGAACAATTAGCTAAATTAGCCCAACAGCAAGCAGCTCTTCGTAAGCAAATCCAAGACCTTTCTAGTATGCTCAACAGTATGGGTATTAACGATAATGCCAAAGAACTTAAAGCCATACAAGATATGATGGACAAAAACGAAACCGATTTGGTAAATAGAAGACTTACGGAGCAATTACTATTACGTCAAAAACAAATATTGACTAAAATGTTGGAAACAGAAAAGGCGATAAGAGAACAAGAAGAAGACGATAAGCGCGTAGGCAATACCGGCAAAAACGAACAACGTCCTATGCCGCCCGAATTACAACAATATCTCAAACAAAGAGCCGAAATGTTAGATGCATACAAAACTACCCCTCCGGTACTCAAACCTTATTACCGAAAAATCAACGAAAACTATTTGAACCAAATAAAAAAGTAGCTTAAAAAACGATACTTACTTTTTTACAATCAATCAATTATTCTTCTATAAGCTGCATTAACTTATCCAATTTAGGAGCAAGTATTATTTCTGTTCTTCTGTTATGTGCCCTTCCTTCGGCGGTGGTGTTATCTGCAATAGGTTCGTATTGGCTTTTTCCCGAAGCGGTAATGCGCTCAGGAGCTACGCTATAATCTTTGGTAAGTACTCTAAGAATGGCAGTGGAGCGTGCTACACTTAATGCCCAATTATCTTCAAATCTAAACTTAATAGGTACGGTATCGGTATGCCCTTCTATATTAATATTAATGTCTGCATTTTCATTAATGGCTTGTGCTATTTGTGCCAACGCTTCTTTACCATCTTTATTTACTACCGCACTACCCGAAGGGAAAAGCAATTTTTCCGACATACTTACATATACTTTTCCGTTTTTGGTAAATACAGATAATTGGTCGGAACTAAAATTCACCAAAGCATTTGCCATTTTTTGGCGCAAAGCTTCTGTTTGTTGCTTTTGCTTATCAATTAATGATTGTAACTCACGTAACTTTTCTTCTTTTTGTTTTAATGCTTCTTGATTGGCTGCAATGGTTTTGTTTTGCGATTCTAAGTCATTAGCCGCAGATTCGTTGGCTTCTTCCATTAGTTTCAGCCTGTTTTGCAAACTCGAAATATCATCTTTTAATTCTGCATTTTTATTTTGCAAACTATTAATTCTACCTTCTGCTTCTAATAAATGTTTTTTAGGAACACACGAAGAAAAAGATAATATAGTAGTGCCTAAAACAATAAATAATAATCTACTTGGGTTATTCATAAATTTTTATATTTTATAAAATCAAAAATGATGATACTGCAAAACAACGAAATAAATTTGGAATGAAACAATTAATTAGGTTATTGAAATTCTAAAATTGGTGTTACTTTGTACAATATAATGAGTACAGAAAATAAAAAACATTTAATAGTCGTTGCCGGACCTACAGCTTCGGGCAAAACTAATTTTGCAATTGCAGTAGCAAAACATTTTAATACCGAAATTATTTCTGCCGATTCGAGACAATGTTTTAAAGAAATGATTATCGGTACTGCTAAGCCTACTCCCGAAGAACAAGCACAAGTAAAGCATTATTTTGTAGATACACACAGCATTACAGACGAAATTAGCGTTGCCGATTTTGAGCAATATGCTTTAACCGTCCTTTCCGATATTCTTAAAGAAAAAGACTATGCCGTAGTTTGTGGCGGAACGGGATTATACATCAACGCATTGTGCCACGGAATAGACGAAATGCCTCCGATTGATAAAAATATAGAACAAGAAATTACGGAACAATACAATAAAAATGGATTGCAGTGGCTACAGGAAGAAACCCAAAAACACGACCCTGTATTTTATGCAAATGCCGAACAACAAAATCCGGCAAGGCTATTACGAGCTCTTATTTTTAAACTAAGCAACAAAGTATCCATTACACAATTTAAAAGTGGCAATAAAAAAGAAAGACCATTTAAGATTACCAAAATAGCACTCGACCTTCCTCGAGAAGTATTATACGACCGCATTAACCAAAGAGTAGAAAAGATGATGCAAGAAGGGCTTTTGCAAGAAATAGAAACATTATATCCTTACAGACATTTAAAAAGTCTGCAAACCGTAGGTTACACCGAATTCTATACCCATCACAATTTCCCTCCAAATGAGGAAGAATTAACCATAATCGTAGAAAAAATAAAACAACACACTCGTAATTACGCTAAAAGGCAAATTACATGGTTTAAAAAAGATAAGGAATTTCTGTGGGTTGCTCCTGATGATATAAATCAAACATTACAACGATTGCTGCATTAGGCATTGCAAAAACTAATCCCAACCACATTAATTACAAGCATTTCAAGCGGTTTTAGCTATTTGGCTGCAAGGGTCTTCTAAATATAAATGACCATAAATATTTGCATCTAATACCAGTACTAAAAATGATTTTAAGAATTACACAAAAATTTTTCCGAGCAAATAAGCTCTATGCAAGCTTGGTGTAGCTTTGTGTAAGAAAAAAATGGAAATATGTGTGTTATTGAAAAAGCCCTAATTACCACTTATTCATTAACCATTTTTGGGTTTCGTAATCGGTTAAATCAAAAGAAATAGGCACTACAGATGCATAGCCATTTTTTAGTGCTTCTAAATCTGTGTCTTGACCGTAATCTCTACTATTAAACTTGCCAGTCATCCAATAATACTCTCTACCGCGAGGGTCGTTACGTTTTTCAAAATTTTCTGCCCAATGAGCATCTGCCTGCCTGCAAACTTTTATTCCTTTAAACCCTTCTGCACTCACTTTAGGTATATTAACATTGAGTAAAAAATGAGGAGGATATTTTTCGGATAATATACGTTCGGTAATGGTTCGGGCTACCTGTTGTGCTATACTAAAATCTGCATCGTGTCTAAAATCCATTAGAGAAAACCCAACAGAAGGAACACCTTCTATTGCTGCTTCCATTGCGGCACTCATTGTACCTGAATAAATCACATTAATAGAGGCATTAGAACCGTGATTTATACCACTAATACAAACGTCGGGTTGGCGGTGCAGTATTACATCATTTGCCATTTTTACACAATCTACAGGTGTGCCACTACACTGCCAAGCCTGAATGTCTAAATCCGAAAAAACATTTACTTCTTCTAAATACAAAGGTTTTGTAATGGTTACGGCGTGCCCCATTCCGGACTGCGGCAACTCAGGTGCTACTACTATAATTTGCCCTAAACCTATTACACTTTCTACTAAATTTCTTATACCGGGTGCGGTAATTCCATCGTCGTTAGTTACAAGGATTATAGGTTGTGTTGTTTGTTGCTCTAACATTCAAGTATTAAAATTTACAATTTGGGCTAAGGTACTAAATGGCTAAAATAAAAATGGAGAATCTAAATAAAACTTTTTTAATCAATCTTAATGTGGATTAAATTTAATGCCATTTGCACTTACAAAATGGACTAATAATACCATTTTGCAATTAACAATGCTACTTTTCTCTTTACTTTAGAAAATTTTTAGTAGGAATATATAAAATACAAAAAGACTGTTCCGGTAATACGGAACAGTCTTTTTCCCTTAAAACATAATGTCTTATTTGATAGAAGCTAAATAATCTTTAACTTTATCTTTGTGTATAATACCTTCTTTAAAAGTGTAAGCACCAGATTTAGGGCTGCGTACAGCTTTAATTACTTTAGTGTAATTTTTTGCATCTAAATCTATTTTGGCGTCTTTTTTAATCGCCGTTTTCGCCGCTTTTGCCATTTTTTAAAATATTTTTACTGTTGTTAAAATTAAGTGTATGATTAAAGAATTAACTATAAAGAATTATTTAATTTCTTTATGTACAGTTACTTTTCTCATAATCGGATTGTATTTTTTTAATTCAATACGTTCCGTAGTATTTTTTTTGTTTTTAGTGGTAATATAACGGCTTGTACCCGGAAGTCCCGAGTTTTTGTGCTCTGTACACTCTAATATTACCTGAACGCGATTGCCTTTCTTAGCCATCTTTATTAAGTATTAATATTGTAAATTATTAAAAATTAAATTGCTACTCCTTCAGCACGAAGCTCTTTTACTACTGTATAAAGACCTTTTTTATTGATAGTACGTATAGCATCTGACGATACTTTCAATGTAACCCAAGTGTCTTCTTCTGCTAAGTAAAAACGTTTAGTTTGCAAATTGGGCAAAAAACGACGCTTTGCTTTCTTGTTAGAGAAACAAACTTTGTGCCCCGTTATGGGCTTTTTTCCTGTTACCTGACAAACTCTAGCCATGATTAAAAATTTTTTAGGACTGCAAAGGTGCGACTTTTATTTTATTCCACAAAAAAAATTTTAAAATAATTATGTGTCCTTGACAATAACTTTAAATTGAGCAAATAATCAATGAATTTCACTCTATTATACTGTAAAATAATATATGTATTAGAGTTATTCTATTTGCAATTTCAAGGTTTTACTTAAATTGCATTGTTTTTTATAACAATCTACAGAATATTGCAGATTGTTTTTTAGTTTTAAATTAAGAAGATGAAAAGAATACTCCTTTTTTTGGCGTTGATTGCTGCTGCTTTATTGGCTAAAGCACAAGATGTAGATTCCATAATTAAATGGAAATACGAAATAAATAATACCGGTGCTAATACCTACGAAGTGGTAGCTACTGCTACAATAGAAGACAAATGGTACCTGTATGCTGCCGACCCGGGTGGCGATGGCTCTCAAGTGCCTACTACGCTTACCGTAGAGGAAAACAATCTTGTAAAATTAACCGGTAAAGCCGAAGCGCAAGAAACACCCAAAGCCAAGTACGAACCGGAATTGGACTTTACCATTAATATTCACGAAAAACAACTAACCATTGTTCAGAAAGTAGAAACGGAATACAAAACCGAGATAAAAGGTAAGGTTAGTTTTATGACTTGTACTTACGATGGTCTTTGTTTACAACCTACCGAACGCACTTTTAGTTTTAATGTAGAAGGCAAAGAAGCCCCTGCAGTAAATACTGCAAAATCTGAATTAGATGCTACCGACGATTTAGAGCAAAAATCGCTTTGGGAATTGTTTATTATGGGTATTCTTGCAGGCTTTATAGCATTTATTATGCCTTGTATTTATGCAATGCTACCCATTACAGTTAGTTTCTTTACTAAGCGCAGCAAAAACAGAGCTACAGGTATTCGTAATGCAATTGTTTACTCCTTGTCTATCATTGCTATTTTTACAGCTATAGGTGGGTTAATGTCTATACTATTTGGTCCCAAAACTATGTATGAACTATCCACAAGTATGGGCTTTAACTTGTTTGTGTTTGTTGTTTTTATGGTTTTTGGCGTTTCCTTATTGGGTGCATTTGAAATAACACTTCCTGCATCGTGGTCGAGCAAGTTAGACAAGAAAGCAAATGCTAACAGCTTTGGTGGCATCTTCTTTATGGCATTGGTATTGGTGGTAGTATCTTTTAGCTGTACTTCTGCGTTTATTAGCTCTTTAATGGTTTATATTTTTAAATCGGGCAATAGCTTAGGTGGCATTGTTGGGTTTTTCGGATTTGGTTTAGCCATTGCATTACCTTTTGCTATTACTGCACTCTTTCCGAGTTTATTAAATAACATTGCCAAATCGGGCGGTTGGCTCAATGCTGTTAAGGTTACAATGGGCTTTATAGAAATAGCAATGGCAATGAAATTTTTGTCTAATGTAGATTTACAATACCATTGGGGCATACTTAATTTCGATGTATATCTAAGTATATGGATTATTTTATTTACTGTATTGGGTATTTATCTTTTGGGCTTTATTCGTTTTTCGCACGACGACGGATTGCCTAAAAATATGTTTGGACAAACTTATCTTTCTGTAACCCGACTGTTTTTTGCAATGACTTCTTTAGCATTTGCAATGTATATGGTGCCGGGCTTATGGGGTGCGCCACTTACGCCAATCAGTGGTTTTTTACCAGAACGTAAAACTTTAGAATTTAACATAAACGACAAACTAATAGAACTACAAACGAATGCTGCCATCAGCTTAAACGAAAATACTGATGGAGAAGAAGGTAATAGTGTTAGACCTAAGCGTTATACTAATCTATTAAAGTCGGAACTGCCAGGTATAGAAACATACTACGACTACAACGAAGCTTTAGCTGCATCTAAAGTGCTGAACAAGCCGATTATGCTCGATTTTACGGGGCATAGTTGTATTAATTGTCGTAAAATGGAGCGTGCAGTATTATCTAAACCTGATATACTCAGAAGGTTGAAACAAGAATTTATAGTAGTTAGTCTTTATTGCGACGATAGAAATAAATTAGACGAAGACGAGCAAGGTTTAAAATCCGAAAATGGCACATTGCTAAAAACCATTGGCGATAAAAATGTAGATTTACAATTAACTAAATTCAACTCCTTGGCGCAACCGCTATATGTATTTGTAGATGCCGATGGCAATACCTTAATTAATGCAGGTGGCTACGACCCCGATGTGCAGCTTTTTCATAAAAAAATGGACGAAGCCATAAAAAGGTTTAAAAAGCAGGAGTAATTAAAAAGCAATCTTTGGATTTTGGCTTAGATTTAGAAATGCCAACCTAAGCCAAAATTCATCCCTACGCGGCTAAAGCTATTGTATGATAAATTTACCTTATCATAACTGGTAATTTGTACTAAATAATTAGAAAAATAAAACAAATACTGAACAGACAACCTTTTGTTTAAGTCTATTTTTCCAAAATAATCTATTCCTATATTTACATAAGTTGGTGATATATATCTATCTTCAAATTGCACATAATATCGAGTATGGGAATTATATTCGTAACCATCAGTTGAACCATAATTTTTTTCAAAAGAAAGAAACGTACCTACATAGTGTTTCCAATTCATAGATTTAGAGCGAGCAAAAGCATATCTGCCAGATAAAGCCGCCGTATAGTTATTTCTTCTAATGTATTCGTATTCAGAATAAAATGTGCCGTTTTGACCTAATATCCCATAACTGTTTTCATTTGAAGTAGTAGCATAGCCAACATTAACTTCTGTTAACCACCTGCTTTTTTACCCCATTCTTTGTTTGCAAAAATATGGTGTGACATACGCGTAGATATAGAATGTATATTTCTGTGCCCATATTTCATTTGATGCAGTGGAGAAACAAAATCATACATTGCACCGGTACGTAAGCCCACACTCCAGTAAGCTATCATTAGCAAAAGTATTGTTAGTTAAGCCAATAGCAATGCCCAACAAAATAAAGACTACATTTTTCATAAGAATAAATTTAATTAATAATTACTACAACACAAATATATGGTATTTATTGTTATCTAAAACCACTTTTTCATTTTAAAATATACAAGCATCAAAAACGAAATGCCCAACATTATACTTACAGCGATGTAAAAACCATTCGGGCTATTAGAAAAAGGTATTTTGTCGAAATTCATACCGAAGACACCTCCTATAACAGTTGCAGGAGCTAAAAGAGTTGTTACTACCGTTAATATTTTCATTACTTCGTTGAGTTTCATATCTACCTTGTTCATATTCAAATCCTGAAGGTTGGTAATCATATCGCGGTAATTTTCCGTATATTCTATCGCCAATAATATATGGTCGTACACATCTTTAAAATATTTTCTATTCCCTTTGTAAATAATAGTATTGTCTGTGTTTAAAAAATAATTTACCACTTCTCGTACAGGACCTATTAATCGTTTGACTGCCATTATTTCTTTACGGAGCAAGGTTATTTTTAAGAGCGAATTTTTTTCATTGGTGAGTACTACTTCGTCTTCTAACTTTTCTAATCTTGATACTAAAAAATCCAACACATTAAAGTACTGATCTACTACCGCATCTATCAAAGCATAACAAAGATAATCAGCCCCCTTTTTTCGTAAATTAATATTATTGTTTTGCAGTTTGTTGCGTACATTATCGAAGGGGTCGCTTTCGGGTTCTTCCTGAAAAGAAATAATATAACCATTGCCAACGATAATACTTAATTGCTCTACGTCTATCATTCCGGTATTGGGGTTGTATTTTAGCATTGGCAATAAGCAATATAGCTGCTCGTCCATATTATCTGCTTTGGCGCGCTGTCCCTTACTCAGTATATCTTCTACAAGTAATTGATGAATATTAAAGTGCTGCGCAACGGAAGTAATATCGTCCTTTTTAAGACCATCTATATTTATCCACGTAATTTTCCCTTTGGGCAAACTCGTCAAACAATCTTGAATGTTTGAGGATTTAGTATGTTGTAATTCATTATCGTTGTAGCTAAAAATCTCTACTTTAACTTCTTCTATTTCTTCTTTTTTATGAATAGGATTGGTAGGGTTAAATTGCCTATTGGGCTTTCGGGTTCTGAAAGGTTGTAAGAGAATGCTGAGTGCTTTATTATTGAATGATGCCATCGGTGTAATGTGGGTTATGATTGCATAAAATTAAGCCTTAAAAAATTTAGTGTAGATGTTTTCTAAAAATTATTTTTTGTATTGCTGCTGCATATTTTGGATGGTTTGTAATAATTGATTCGCTAATTTTTCAGGCTGTAACACTTTTACATTTGCTCCAAACGATAATAGTTCCATTATAAAATCGTAATTGATTTTTAGCTTTAGTTGTATTAATAATTCGTCGGGTGTGTCTTTAATTATCTGCTGCGATTCGTGCAGTGGCAGTGTTTTTACATACTTACCTTGTAATGTGTTAAAGGATAATAATATCTCTTGTGGCTTGTCGCTTTCGTTGCCTACCGTAATACCAAAGCTATATTTAAAATAATCTGCAACATTAAAATCTTCGGGGTAATGAAAATCTGTTCTTGTAGTTTCTAAATTAGAAATTCTATCGAGTGCAAAAATTTTAATTTGCTCGTCTTTTAAGTCTTTAGCTACTATATACCATCTGTTTTTAAACTCCTTAAGTGAGTATGGTGCTACACTTCTTTGTGATGTATTATCCTCTTCAAATTTATAGTAATCAAAAGTAATTACCTTATTCTTTTTAATCGCAGTTAAGATAACATACAGGTTTTCGGTACCTTGTGGTTGTCGGTTTTCAAAAAAGATAAAATCAGACAAACGGTCAGTAACATTAAGTGCATTAAATAAATCAAAGGCTTCTAATATTCTGCTTTGCACTCCTCTTAGTGCATCATCATAAACAATGGTATATGCTTTTTTAGACAAATCGTACTGTATGTCTATGTTGTAAATAGACCTTATATCTTCTACATCTCTCTGGAAAGTACGCTGAGAAATATTGAAATCGTAATCCTGCATTTCGGATTCTAACGATAAATAATCTGCTATTTCGGTAAAAGTAGCAGGGCGTTTTCTCAGTTTCTGAATAATTAAATTGTATCGGATAATTGTCTCGCGTTTCGACATATATTTATCTTTTTAGAAAATGCTATTATAGCATCAACATAGTAATAATATAGTCTGCCATTAACACCATAATACACGAAACTACCACAGATGTAGTAGATGCTCTGCCTATCTCTAATGCACCACCCTGTACATGATAGCCATAGTATGCCGGAACAGATGCAATTACAAAAGCAAACACTGCTGCTTTAACCATTGCCACTAAAATATTATATGCAACAAAACCTTCTTCTAAACCATAAGTGTATTGGTACGCAGACATTATTTTGGTAAATAATACAGTAATATAACCACCTAAAATACTTGTAGTAATAGCAATAATAATAAGACAAGGAATAATAATAACGGCTGCTCCAATCTTTGGAAAAATTAGATACGATTTAGTATTTATACCCATAATCTCTAAAGCATCTATTTGTTCGCTCACACGCATATTGCCTAACTCAGAAGCAATTTTAGAACCTACCACACCGGCAAGCATTATACAAATAATAGTAGGTGCTAACTCAAGGATAACAGAATCTCTAACCACTTGCGCCATCACATATTTTGGAATAATAGGGCTAACTAATTGGTAGGCGGTCATTACCGTCATTACCGCACCCAAAAAGAAAGATATAATAACTACAATGGGTAAAGAACGAATACCGATGTCTGCACATTGACTCATAAACTCTTTCCAATACACTTTTTTGTTTTCGGGTTTGGAAAACATACTTTTCAGCATAAGGCAGTATTTGCCAAAGTGTTCAAAAAAATTATTGACTAACATAATTACAAATGTAGAAAGGATTTTTGACAATTTAAGGATTAAACAATTGGTTAGTTTTTTTACCGAATTTATTTATTATTAGCAATAAGACCAATCAATGGCGAGGTATTGTATTATTACATTCTTAAACCGACAGACTGTCCATTATCAAAGATTGCTTCTTACCATTGTGCATTATTGCAAATATTATTTTATTGTGGATTAACTGATTATTTTAACCAAAATACCAACAAGGCAAAAAAACCCAATAAAGACTTTAAGACATTACAAGAGATTATATTTTTTTTAGAAAAAAGTAGCTTTACATTCCGTATTAAATACGCATTACAGATATTGTTACCAATTTTTCAATCATAAACATTACATTTGCAAAAAGAAAAATAATATGAAAATGAAACACATAATCATCTCAATCGCTTCTGTAATAGCATTAACATTTTTGGTAAGTGCCCAAAAAAATAAAACTGTAGAAAACAAATCCTTAAAAGAAACCGTTTGGGAGTTGGCTAAAATTTCTGGATTTGAAATGGAAAAATTAGACAAAAAACCATACATAGTTTTTGCTAATGAAGCAAATAAAGTTCATGGATTAGGAGGGTGCAATACCTTTGGCGGTAAATATGAGATAGACGGCAATAAACTAAAAGTAAGCGATGTATTCTCTACTATGATGGCTTGTATTCCCGGAATGGAAACTGAGAACAGATTTGTATCTGCAATTAACAAAGTAAATGAATATGAGATAAAAGACGGCTTATTATTATTGAAGCAAAACAATACCATTTTACTCACTTTTAAGCCTTCAAAATCTAAAGAATAAAAAAATATTTTGACAAAAGAAATATTACTCTTAATTTTGCGCAAAATTTTTGGAGCATGTTTGCAGTTGTAACAATAGCAGGTCAGCAATTCAGAGTTCAGCAGAATGATGAATTGTTCGTACATCGCCTTTCGGGCAATGTAGGTGATACAGTAGAATTTTCAGATGTACTTTTGGTATCTTCTGATAATGGTATCTCAGTAGGTGGCACAGTTAAGTCTGTGGTAAAAGCCGAAATCGTAGCGCATCTTAAAGGAGATAAAGTACTTATCTTTAAAAAGAAACGCCGCAAAGGTTATCAAAAACTTAACGGACACCGTCAATATTTATCTAAAGTAAAAATACAAGCTATAGGCTAATTAATATTTTTATTGATAAATATTTGTTTTTTAAAATTATTTTATTTTAACTTTGTAATTAATTAAAAAGAAAAAAGCAGAGCAATGGCACATAAGAAAGGTGAAGGTAGCGTAAAAAACGGTAGAGATTCCAGAAGCAAGCGTCTTGGCGTTAAGATTTTTGGTGGTCAGCCGGCTATAAATGGCAATATAATAGTACGCCAAAGAGGAACTGAGTATCATCCTGGAGAGAATGTAGGTATGGGTAGAGATTTTACCATATTTGCACTTACTGATGGTATAGTTCAATTTAGAAAAACCAGTAAAAAAACATCAATTTCAGTAATTCCAGCCGCCGAAGCATAGTCTTCTGCGGTTTTTGCCATAATAAAGATTTTTTTATTTTCTAACCCCTTAAAATTTAAGTAACATGGCAACTGCAAAAAAAGCTGCACCTAAGAAAGCAGCAGCAAAAAAAGCGGCTCCTAAGAAAGCAGCAGCAAAAAAAGCAGCCCCTAAAAAAGCGGCAGCTCCTAAGAAAGCAGCAGCTCCTAAAAAAGCAGCTCCTAAAAAAGCGGCAGCTCCTAAGAAAGCAGCAGCAAAAAAAGCAGCTCCTAAGAAAGCGGCAGCTCCTAAAAAAGCAGCTCCTAAAAAAGCAGCAGCTAAGAAAGCAGCTCCTAAAAAAGTAGCAGCTAAAAAGCCGGTAGCTAAAAAAGCTCCAGCTAAAAAGAAATAATAAACTTTTTAAAACACAAAAAAAGCATCGTCCAGATTTTTAAGGACGGTGCTTTTTTACTTTTAACGTAATTGGTTATGTCCACAACTTTTCTCAATGCCGAATGGCGAAAATTAGTAATGGTAAATTACGAAATTGACCCATCTATTTTACAACCGTATTTACCCCACAAAACAGAAATTGACTTATGGCAAGACAAATGCTTTGTGAGTTTAGTAGGATTTATGTTTAATAACACAAAGTTATTAGGTATAAAAGTGCCTTTTCATATTAATTTCGAAGAAGTTAATCTAAGGTTTTATGTAAAATATTTAGAAAATGGATTATGGAAAAGGGGTGTCGTTTTTATTAAAGAAATAGTACCGAAACCTGCACTTACATTTATAGCTAATAAAATTTACAAAGAGCATTACGAAACTATGCCAATGCGCCATAAAATAGAAAACACAAAAGAACAGATTAGCGTTAGCTATTCTTGGCAATGCAAAAGCGATTGGAATACGATAAGCGTTTCTACAATTAATACCCCACTTGCAATTATTGATGGGAGTAAAGAAGGGTTTATTACAGAACATTATTGGGGTTATACTAAACTTTCCGCAACCCAAACTTCGGAGTACGAAGTGCAGCACCCCAAATGGCATATTTACCAAACACTCGACTATGCAATTGATGTAGATTTTAGAAAAGTGTATGGCGAAAAATTTGATTTTTTATCTACCACCATTCCAGATTCTGTCTTTCTTGCTGAAGGCTCTGAAATCACAGTAATTGCTGCAAAAAAATATAAAAAAACCAAAAAGCAAACTCTCAAGGATTAGAGAGTTTGCTTAACAAAAGATATAATTACATTTACCAATTAAGGATACCTAATACCTACATATTTATTTACATCTACATAAGGAATGGTAGATTTGTAATGTCTATTAATTTCTTTAATAATTTCGTTGGCTACAAGTGCATAGCCCCTACCTGTTAAGTAAATGGCATCTAAAGAGAAAATACCACCTTCGATATAGTCTGCATTATAATTAGCCCCCCCATAGGTTACACCAAATGCAAAAGACTTAAATAGTGCATTAGCATCTACTACAGGAAGATTATGTGTATCAGCAGCTTCTGCTATAATTACATTAAATTGATATGTAGCTTCTCTAATAGATGCTACTTCGTCTTCTTCTAATACATACTTAGATGGTATAGGAATAGCTCTACCCCACTCGCCACAAATTAAAGAATCTTGCGGAATACTCAACAACACAAACTCACCATCTTTAATATGGCGCACATTGTTGTTTTTGTCTTTAATTACATAAGCGTTAGAACCTGCTTTAAAATTCACATTAGTATTACCCAATAATTGATAAGCATTGTTGAGTAGATTAGCTTGTTCGTGAGAAAGATTTAAACCTTTTATATTGATATGGCTTACAAACGGAGTGTTGGCAATATCCGGTATATTTATTAATATTCCTTTAGCATTGTCGTGCTTCATAAGGTTATTAATAAGTGTATCGTACATTTGTTTAAAGTGTGCCACAGGAGTAATGTCATTAGCACCCAATCCGCTTGCATTACCTTCTCCACCTGCAATGGCATACGCCATTACATCGGAACTACCTAACCATACAGAGAAGAAGTCGGGAACTTTAGCCAAAAACATTTCTAATGGAGTTTGTATAGAAGGGTTTTGCATTACTCTTCTGGCATAAGGATTAATAGTGCCTACTCCTTGTTGTATCATTTGGCTTACTCGTATATCGGGAATTCCTGCATTGCCAAACCATCCTTGCTGTCCAATATTGGCAGCACTGCCGATAGAATCCCACGCTTTATGGTCTTCGTATGGTCTAAAAAATGAAAATCCTCTACAATCGTCGGTAGTACCTAAAACCAATCTTTTATTGGGCCAGCCTACTTCGCCAGGTAGTAATGGTTGTCTGAAATTTTGTCCGCCAACTAGAGCAAACTGTGCAGCAAGCATATTGGGGTAAGAGTTGATTTGTGCTTCTTGGTATAACGAGCCATTGGTATATCCCGATGTATAAGAACCCCCAATTGCTACATAAGTGTCGAATTTGGCATCTCCGGCAGTGGGTGCTTCGGGTTTGATGTTTGTTTTACAAGACGCTATTGTAATTGCCACTATGGCTATTAAAATATATTTTGTGTTCATTTTTTGCATATTAATTGTTGCCTTTAACAATAATTATTGTATGTGGTTGTATTTTTTTTTAAACAAATCAATTTTAACGATTAGAAAGTATAAGATATACCCAAACAAGGAACTAATACTCTGCTTTGATAAGCTCCGGTAAAGTTTGCAGGCATATAATTGCCGCGTCTTGTTGGCATTGTGGTATAGCTTAATGCTGCCATTATATTTAATTTATTAATAGGCTGTACATTTACTCCTGCACTTAGCGTAAATCTATCTCCATCAATTGCATCGGGAGACATATATGCTCTATTAGCAGCAGCAGGGTCTAAACCTAAACCTGCCATTACAGATAATTCATCTAATACTTTGTAATCTGCACCTGCTCTTACAGCAAAGGTATTTCTGTAATTTCTAACCGTAGTTAATGGCTCTGCTGTAATTTCGCTTATTTGGTCGAAATACACAGAAGTAGAATCGTAATAACTCCAACCGGTATATACAAAGTCTGCTTGTAATGTTAGTTTATCTGATGCTTTTATACTACCTCCAACTGTAACTACATAGGGTAAGTGAATTTCTGAATTGAAATTAGAAATCATACCAACGGGAAATTTGTCTGATACAGTAGGCGGTGCGTGAAACTTAGCCACACCTTCGTCTATTTTCATTTTTACATGAGAACGAAATGATGCACCAATACTAATCCTTTCTGTTGGTTTAATATTGATACCTAAATTATAGCCAAAACCTTGCGCATCTCCATATAAACGCATACCACCTTCTCCTCCTTCGTAATAAGAATACGGCAATGCTTTATTGAGTTCGTAATATCCATTTCCATAAATAAAACCGGCACCAATTGATATTACATCATCTATACGATAGCTAATAGTTGGCTGAACAAACATTGTGCGGAGCGTACTATTTTGAATCATATATCTTCCCGACCAATCTGTACCCCAATCTAAGTTTCTACCAAATGGGGTATATACTCCAATACCAAACCCTAATCTGCTATTTTCTTTTACTCTACCACCTGCATAAAAAGCAAAGGGCATAGAAGTATTCGTTTTTGCATGGTTTATATAACCACCCGTAGGCGATGATGCATAACCATAAGATGGTGCATACAAATACCCACTTGCATTTAACTGAAAACCGCTGAGCGAAGACAAGCCAGCAGGATTGTAAAACAAAGTAGCTGCATCTAAAGGATTGGCAACACCACTACCCCCCATGGCTACTTGTCTTACTCCTTGTAGGTTAATCTGAAAATCTCCTGCTATCAAAAATGAAGAAACAGATAATGCACAGAGTGTAAGTAAACTTCTTTTTTTCATATTCTGCTTTTGTTCAAAAAAGTATTAAAAATAGTAAATAAATAATGTAGAACTTTCATCAATTAGAAATCAATGCTGCTCTAATGTGTTTGTAAAAGAGGGTAAAGATACATTCCTATTTTATCATTTGCAATATATATTCTTAGTATTTTTAGAAATTTAGTTTATCCATTAATTTTTAAAATAATGAAATAAGCTATATAGATTATTAATTGTGCTACTTATTGTTATACTCGTTATCTTTATTGTAAATTTGCCCACAGAGAATATGCAATCGAATATTTGGAATTAAATTGGAAGATGAAAAAAATTAAATTAGAAATAGTAGCCTTATCGAGTGGTTCTACACAAGCCCACTCTTATGCTGTTATCTTAGCCGAAGTAAATGGTCAAAGACGACTACCTATTGTTATTGGCACATTCGAAGCACAAGCTATTGTTGTAGCCTTAGAAGGCATTAGCCCCGGTCGTCCGCTTACACACGATTTGTTTCATAATTTTATTTCTTCTTTTGAAATAACCATAAGAGAAGTGTTAATCTATCAACTTAAGGATAAAGTTTTTTATGCTAAACTAATTTGTATTAAAGATGGTTTATTGATAGAAATAGACTCTCGCACTTCCGATGGATTGGCTTTGGCAGTACGTATTGGCTGCCCCATATATGTGTACGAAAACATTTTAGAAGAAGCGGGATTGGTTATAGATAGAGGTGCTGCTCCCGAAACTAAAGAAAAAGAAGAAAAAACCGAAAACATACAAGAAACTACCCCAGAAGATACACCGCAAGATGATTTAAAATTAATGACATTGAACGAGTTAGAAACTCTTTTACAGAACATGTTAGAAAACGAAGATTATATACAAGCCATTGCTATAAGAGACGAACTCAATCGTAGAAATAAGGAAAAATAATTTAGTGTATCACAATATCTTTTTAATAAAAGCGTATTAATATTTTTACAAAACAATTTTCGAGAAAATGAACGCCCTTTTAATAGAAGCTAAAAAATACAAAGCAGCAATTTGGACTATTGGTGTGCATATTCTTCTTTTAATTTTGGTATTGCTCATAAGATACCAATTACCTGTAAGAGAAGAAATGTATGATATGGGTATGGAGGTAAATCTCGGCACCTCATTAACAGGCTATGGCTCCGACCAACCCGAAAACCCTAACGATCCTTCTGCTATGTCGGTAGTAACAGCAGGTAGCCGCAGCCAATCAGATAATAATAATGATATACACACTACTGATGACCCCGATGCACCAGATGTGAACATAAACCCAAACAACAATAGAAATAATACCAATACAAATATTAATAATAGAAACAGACGCAACAACACTAACAATACCGTAAATAATAATAACAATAATCAAACTGCAAATAGACAAATTAATTATACTTTTCCCAACTCAAATGGCGAAGGTGGCAATAGAGCACAAAACCAAAGGGCAGGAAGCAACGAAGGCATTACCGATGGCGATGGCGATCAAGGTGTAATAGGCGGCTCCGTAGGTGCTGCTAATTATGTGGGCATTCCCGGACACGGAGGAAAATACAGATTAGGCAATAGACGTATGGTAGCCACACCGGAAAAAGAAGCAGAATTTACTAAAGGAGGGAGCGTAAAAGTAAATATTACAGTAGATAAAAAAGGCA
Organism: uncultured Taibaiella sp.; assembly: GCA_964448955.1. Taxonomy (GTDB): domain Bacteria; phylum Bacteroidota; class Bacteroidia; order Chitinophagales; family Chitinophagaceae; genus MKSF01. Next base: position 45,725 of record CAYUXT010000005.1, read on the forward strand.
ATATTATTAGACACAGTATAGTATCGGCAAGGCACGAAGAGTTAAGAAAATTAGCCAATGAAGCTATTAAGAAAATTAAATTTAACGAAGCCCCCAACGCTCCGGCAGAACAAACCGGCGATATAATTTTTGAATTTAAAGCAGTAGCAAAATAGTGGATTAGTTGAGTTTCAAGTCTTCCATATTAATCTTAATATTCCGAGAAAGTACATAATCATCTTCATTGCTTAAAGGAATGCTATCGTTGAGCATAATGTTTACCATTTTGTAGCCCATAATATCGTCCGGTACATAGGTCTGTGTTGGCGTTAAATCGAAACTTAGGCTAAAGTCTTGTAAGAAATTTGTAGTAGTATAAAAATAAATTCTTTTTACTCCTTTGCGGAACAAATCACTCCCTGTTAATTTTACAATAGCTGCTCCATTTTCGTTGTTTAATATACCTTTATTGGGGTATTCTATATCTTCTTGGTACTTGTATAAGACACCGTATGTATCATTTACAACTTCGCCTTCGTCGTTTACAAATTGTATGGCTAATATATACGGCTCTGGCATCGGTGGTATTTCACACCCACATTTCTTACTACAAGACATCGAACCCAATACGAGTAATAACAGCAAAGTAATAATCCTCATAATATTTATATGTAAAATTGATTAGAAAACAGATAACTATAAGTAGCAAAAACCAATTGCCTACTTTTTCTTTAAATAATCTACATTTAACCTAATGTGCGTTGTATAGGTTTCTTTTTCTTTCTCTAAGTTAATGCTATCATTGAGCATAATGTTTATCATTTCGTAACCCATAATATCGTCCGGCTCATAGGTCTTAGTTGGTTGCAAATCGAAACTTAAACTAAAATCGGATAATGATGCATTAGCGGATATAAAATTTATTCTACTTACATCTTTTCTGTACAAATCACTGCCCTTAATATCTAACCAAGCATAAGTATAATCGAACTTCAACCTTCCTTTAAGTGGATTAGTTGCTACTTCTTCGTAATTGTACACAATCATCATTCTGTCCATTGTATCTGTACCATCATCTTTAACAAACTGTATGGCTAATACTGGTGGCTCAGTATCAGGCGGGGGACCGCATCCACATTTGCCACAAGAGGTGGCACTAATAATAATTGATGTAAAAATGAGCAAAATAATAATTCTCATAATGGATTGTTTTTAAGGATTTTATAAAATACTACTCAGAGGATTTAATATCTTCTAAATTTACACGAATACCTACTCCTACCATATCATTTGCCATAAAAGTATCTAATGGTATAGAATCGTTCCATATTAAATTAGTCATTGTATAGCCCATAGTTTTGTTATTGTATAACCTTGTTTCTTCCAAATCGAACGACACATAAAAATCTTTCCATTCGCTATTCATAGAATGAAATTTTATGCTCTTTACATTATTGCTATAAAGCTCGCTACCTCTTAAATTTACTAATGCCAAACTATCGCTCATTATCAAAAACTCTACGGGCTTTAAATGCACCGAAGGCACTACATAATACACACTGTCTAATAAATCATTTATATTTTCGCCTTCATTATTTACAAATGAAATGCCTAACACATAAGGTTCAAAATCAGGCATTGTACAGCCGCAAATAATATTATTTTCCTTAACACAAGAATTAAAGGCAAAAAATGATAACAACAGCACAATGAATAAACGCATAACAGAAATAAAATTTAGATTACTTGTAATAAGTAAAGACGATGTTAAGATAAAAAAGATTGGGTAATTTTCAAAAAAAGCGAAAATGGCGTTATTCCAATTACGAAATATAAATCCTAACTAAACAGATAAGCAATGTCTTCTTCGCTGAGATTTTTTACAAATCCATCTTCGGCACTTACTAATTCGTCCGAAAGAAATTGCTTTTTTTCTTGTAACTGCAATATTTTTTCTTCGATAGTTCCTTTGCAAAGCATTTTATAAGCAAATACATTTTTGGTTTGTCCGATGCGGTGAGTGCGGTCTATGGCTTGCTGCTGCACTGCACTATTCCACCAAGGGTCTATTAAGAAAACATAATCTGCTGCCGTAAGCGTAAGCCCTGCATTTCCACTTTTAAGACTGATTAAAAACACTTTGGTATCATCTTCTTCCGACTGAAACTGCTCTACCATTTCTTGTCTTTTGGCAATAGGGGTATCGCCATCGAAATGGAAATATGGAATTTGTAGTTCTCTACAAGCTGCGGCTATGAGATGCAACATATCTTTAAACTGCGAAAATACAAGTGCTTTATTGTCTTTTAATTGTTGCAACTCTTGCATCAATACATCAATTTTTACAGATTCGTTTTCGTCTTGGTACTCTTTTAATAACTGTGCTGCACCACATATCTGACGAAGTCTTAGAATACCTTGCAATACATTGAGTTTATTTTTTTGCAAACCCGATTTTTGAATCCCAATTAATACATTGTCTTTGATAGTTTCTTTTACTTCGTTGTAAAATTCCATCTGTTTTGCTCCCATCTCGCACCAAATTATACTTTCCGTTTTTTCGGGCAAATCTTTTGCTACCTGCTTTTTAGTGCGCCTAAGGATAAAAGGATTAGTGAGTTGTTGTAAGGCTTGAATTTTGTGTTCATCAGAAAATTTATCAATAGCAATGGCATATTCTTTCTTAAAAAATTCTTGTCCGCCTAATAAGCCCGGAACCAAAAACTCTAATTGAGCATAGAGTTCAAAAGTATTATTCATTATAGGTGTACCGCTAAGTGCAATGCGCATATTTGCATTGATGTGCTTTAGTGCTTTGGTGCTTTGTGCTTGTAAATTTTTCACATTCTGGCTTTCGTCTGCTACAGCTACATCCCATTGTATTGCGCATAATAAATCTATATCGTTGCGGAGCGTGCCATAAGTACAGATAAGAATGTCTATATCTTCTTGCAAAAAGTTTTCTACATTTCGGTTAGTGCCATTGTAAACGAAAGTGCTTAGGTGTGGTGCAAATTTATTTAACTCTTTTTCCCAATTATAAATAAGCGATGCCGGACAACAAATTATGTGTTTTGCCTTTTCTTTTTGCTCCTGCCTTCTACACAAGAAAGCTATAGTCTGAAGGGTTTTTCCTAATCCCATATCGTCGGCAAGGCAAGCTCCTGCATTTATTTCCGAAAGGAGAGTAATCCACTCATAGCCTTTGTGTTGGTAGGGGCGTAACGTAGCTTTAAGGGTAGCAGGTATTGGATAAATTTCGGCATCTATTTGTTGCCACAGCATCCATCTTTGTTGCCACTCTTGCGGCATTACGGGCTGTAATACATCTTTGGCAACACCATTATGCAAGCTAAGATAAATCCATTTAGGTATCTTTATTTCGTTTGTAGAAATGATACTGCCGTGTTTTAAAATAGTAGCATATTGCGATAACCAATCTTCTTTAAAAATGGCAATGCTATTGTCTTGTAGCAGTATGGTAGATTGTCCGTTTCGTAAAAGTTTTTGAAGTTCTGCGAGTTTTATTTTTTCTTTCCCAAAAGATATATCTAATTGTAACAGCAAGCTGTCATTTTCATCTGTTTTGATTTGTAAATTAGTAACCGCAGGATGTGCAGAATACCTAAAATATTTGAGCATTTCTAAGCCTATCAACGCTACATTATCTTCCAAGAGTTGGTGGTAAGTATTGAGAAACCAATGTTTCTTTTTAGCATCATCGAAAGTAAGATAGATAAATGTAGATTGCTTGCTAAAATTTGGGTGTAACGATTTTACATAATCCAAAAATGTTTTTTCTTGTTCTTCGTTTCTGTGTATCTGAAAAATAGTGCCGTTTTTTACCACTTCCTGAATGGGCTTAAAAGGCATATCCACCATTATACCTTCGTAATTCCACTTGGGTGTGAAGAGCAGCATAGAATCGTTAAGCTCGCTTAGGAAAATACTATTGATGGGTGCTGTATCTATAATTTCGGGCTGTATAAGATTGTTTTTATCTACTTTATGAGTGGCTTCCAATTTCTGTACTACAAATTTCATAAATGCAGTTTCGTCTTGCGCATATTGAGCTGTATCGGTACTTTCTAACCAATCGAGTAATAATCTATCGTTAGTATTCAAAAAATAATATCGGGCATCTTTTTCTATTAAAAAGGCATATCGTTTAAACTGTTCGATGGGTGTAGTGTTGTCTTCTATGGTTATGTAAGGTATAACACACAATTCATTTTTTTCGTTTCTTTCTATTTTAAATGAAATATTTACCGGAGCAAGACTAATGCTGCATTTAGCAATAAGATAATTGCCTGTTTTATTATTTTTTACTCTATGATAAATGGGCATATCCGGCTGTGCACGAAATAGTGCTGTCATATTATCTTGTATGTATCTTATGCCTGCTCTTTCTAAATATTTTACTTCGCTCATTCCCGATTTCTGCTTGGTATACACTCTTAGCAACCTCTTAATCTCTATATCCACTTCACTGGGGGTAAGTATATAAAGTAAATTTTTTATTTCATTATTATATCGGTTAAAATGTTTGTCGATCTGAAATTCGTCTAAAGGGAACATTTCGAAATGCGTGGGTGTGCCACTACGAATATGTAGCGCAAAAAACGGGCTATAATAATCAAATATTTCTTCGGGCGATATTAATAAAGTTATGGCAGGGACTATTCTTCTTTCTCGTACAGACATTGTGTATTAAAATATTTGGCAGCAAATTTAATTTGTAATTACTAATTGTAAGTTGAAAAATTAAATTGATTATATGCTTGCAACTACTATTTTTGCCAATAAATTTTTTACAAATGGGTATCGCAGATTTTTTACAAAATAGGAAAAATGAAAAAGCCGAAAAAAACTTAAATGAGGGTTTGGCATTTTTAGAACAAAACAAACAAAAACCGGAGATAAAGGTAACAGAAAGTGGCTTACAATACGAAATTTTGTTTTTGGGCGAAGGCAATCAAAAGCCTAATGCTACCAACAATGTTACTTGCCATTACGAAGGTTACCTTATTAATGGTGCTATTTTCGACAGCAGTAAAAAACGTGGTGTTCCTGCTACCTTTCCGCTGAATAGAGTAATTTCGGGCTGGACAGAAGGTTTGCAATTAATGCCTATCGGGAGTACTTTTAAATTTTACATTCCTCCTCATTTAGCTTATGGCGACAGACAAATGGGCAGCGATATTCCACCTAATAGCACACTTATTTTTGAAGTAGAATTATTGGCGATTCAATAGTGTTGATTTAAAATGGTTTATTAGTGTCCGTTTCGGCTCCGGCTCTATGGGCACTAATAACTTACCCATACTTTTCAGCAAAAATATTTTCGTCGAAACCAAGAGTAATGACTTTGCCGTCTTTTTCTATTAAAGGTCTTTTGATGACACTTGTTTTTTCTTGCATCAGCGCAATGGCGTTTTTGGCATTGGTAATGCTTGCTTTTGTTGCATCATCGAGACTGCGCCAAGTAGTTCCTTTTTTGTTTACCAATAGTTCCCAGCTTACTTGGCTATTCCAATCTTTTAGTTTAGTGGCAGTAATACCATCTTTTTTGTAATCATGAAAAGTAAATTCAATGCCGTTGGCATTAAACCAATCAATAGCTTTCTTTACTGTGTTGCAGTTTTTAATTCCGTAAAAGGTGTACATTATTATTAGTTGAGAGTTGAGAGTGTATAGTTGAGAGTTGAGTTGGGAATAAAAACAAAATACTTTATTGTCGTTCTTCTTCTTTTATTGTGTCATTAGCTTTTTTAGGGGCTTTATAATCGGTTTCGTTTTCCCATCCGGCCTTTAAAGTAATTTGTCCAAAGTATGGAATAACTTTTTCGGGTTGTCGTTTTTCTAAGTAATTACCAGTAGTCCATTTACCGTCTTTATTTTCATCTATAATAATGCGCATATCATAATTTCCTGGCTGTAATAGTGAAAGGGTAACAGTAGTGTCTGTTATGGGTTTTAGATGTATGGTATCTGTTTCTTTATATACAAATAGCACATAGTCTGCGCCATAATATTCGCTATCTAAATTGATGCGCCACTTTGCATAATCTTCATCTTGTTTTGTTCGGAAAATGTATTTACCGGGAGGCAATTCTATACCGCTTGTATCTGTTGCCCATCCTTTAATTAAGCGCAACGTATATACTTTGTCGGGAACCCATTTTGTATTTATTTTTAATTGCGCTGTATCGCCACTTAATTTGTGTGGTGCTTCAATTTCTATTTCGTTTTGTTCGTAGCTAAGATAGATTTTAGAAGAGTCAATATTACCGAGTACTTTGTATAAATTAATGGTAAGGTCTTCGGTAAGCTCAAAAGTTCTTTTTTCTTTATTAAAAGTATCTACTTTAACCACATAACCCAAATCGTCTTTTGCAGCAGCTTTGGAGGGGGCAGTTCTAGCACCGCTTCTGCCTCCTGTACTCAAAGATTCTTGTGTAGTGGAGGTTGCTGTACTGTCGATGGCTTGCTCTTCTTTAAAGGTGTAAATAGTAGCTATGGAGTCTATTTTTATGGAATCGTTTGCATATTCGGGAATTACCATTTTTTCTATAAATCCAATTTTATCGTCTTTGGGTTCAAAAATATAATTGTTTTCTTTATCGTAAAGGGCAAATATTTTAAAGTTTTTGTGCGGTAATAATCCGAAGTTGTATTGCCCTTTGCTATTAGTTTTGGTAACGTATTTAGGTTTGTCTCTAAAAATGGCAGAGTCTTTCATATCGGCATCGTATAGCACTATTGTAGCAGCAGTATCGGGTAGTCCGGTTTGTGCATCTATAACAGCACCTATTAATTGCAAAGAATCGAAATAATCGCCGGTACTAAAAATGTAAGTAAAGTTAGCGTAAGGCGTATATTCTCTATTGTCCACCAAAGCATTGCCCAAGCTGAGTAGGTAAGTAGTATTGGGTGTAAGTAAGGAGTCTATAATTTTAATTTCTACTCTTTTACCATAAGAGATTACGGTAGGGTTTATACTGATTATTGGCGATAAATGCATCTGCGTAGCCAGGTTTTGTACTTCCATATATTTATCGAAGCGAAGTGTAATTTTTTTTGGTTTAAGATTTAGCGATGAATCTGCCGGACTGATTTCGGTAAGTTTTGGAGGTGTTTCGTCTTTAGCACCGCCTGTGGGAGGCACTACATTAGCACAGCTTACCCATAACAAACTACTTAGCGCAATAAGTATGTATTGTAAGATGGTCTTTTGTATGGAGAGTTTGTGTGCCAAGGGGAGAAAATGTTTTGATTTTGAAGAATTATAAAATATTAGTTTGAATTTCATTGTAATCAATACCTAAATATTCCTTATAAATTCTTTCTCTATATTCTTTACCGATTTCATTAATTTCAGCAATAAACATTTGATAAGTACCCTGACCTCCAATCAAATCCCAAAATTCATCGCCAATCAAAACAACATTATCCTCTTTCATATTAAACCAACGGGAAGGGAACGACCAAGAATAATTTTCTTTTTTACCGTAAGGATTATATGGAAGTGCAAAATATGCTGCTGAAATAGGAGAAGGTTGCATCGCATATAATTTAAAAATCTTTTCTTTACTTACTTTACTTTGGTCACTATTTGGTAAAGGGGCTTTTAACTCAAAAGCGAATTTTTCATTTGTTTGTTCGTTTTCAACATATACATCTGAAACTACAATTGTCGGGATAAGTTCTCCCTTTCCTTCCAAAATATATTCTATTTCAGTATCCCAATCAGGTTTTGTTTTCTTTTTACCCTTTGGGGAATGTTCAAGCCTATTTAAAACTTCTGCAATTCTTGTTAACCTTTCTTTTGGAACATTCCCATTTATAGTTTTCTGCAATTCACATTTGCCCAATCCTATTGTACCTGCAACTCTTGCTAACTTTTCCCACACACCACCAAATGGGGTTACGAATCTTCTTTCGAAATGAGAACCTTTAAAAATTTCGTCAGGAACAAGAGCGGCATATAATGGTTTTTTCGCTTTATGTAATTCAGCTATAAAAGGATCTTTAATTAAAACATTTTCCATAACTCTATCCATAAGTGCTTGTATTGCTTGCTTAATTGCTGCTGATACTTCTTCGGGATTATTTGCCATTTATACTATTTCTTTTTAAATGAAAAACTATTTCTGAATACGCCCCTTTATCTTTTTCAGTTCGGTTTAAAACAGGACGTTTAAATTGATTAGCAATTTGCATTCCTGCTTTTTCTGCAATTTTGGGATAAAGATTATTTTTATCATTTGCCACCAAAAATATATCGTAATCATCTACTAAAAACTGTTTGCAGTTATTTAATACAGCGGCAATCCCTTCGACATAACTTTCCTGTGCAGCTTTACCTTTACCTTTGTATAGAGGTCCAATTTCCAATTCATCATTACGCTCAAAGCCAAATAAATCGTAAGCATAAGCGTGCTGTTCGTGATAATCTATTAAACCAACATAAGGAGGTGAAGAAAAAATGCCTTTTATCTTTTGTTTTTCAACAAGTTGAGCTAAATCTGGATTTTTCTTTTTAAGTTCTGACAAAATATTTTTTGTTCTACTATCTCCTATTAAACAAATTTGTGTAGTATCTGTTCTTAGCTTATCAAATTCCTTTAATCGCTTAATAGTATCCTTAGTATAAGTATTCCACCATTTTAAAATAGAAAATAAAGGTTTGCACATTTTACCATGCTTAGAACAATAGTAAGTAGAAGTAACAGGTTCTACAAGGGTTGCTAAATCAGCGTGTGTTGTAGCCCTACAGCTGCGGATAGTTCTACTTAAAATAACACTAATAATTTTTTTAGTTCTTATGTTTTTAATCTTTTTTATTTCATTAAAAACAAATTCTATTTCTTCTCTAATGTGTTGAGAATACCATTTATCCAAAAAACTATCAGTATTATCTTGTCTTAATTTAATATTATATTGTTTTACAAGTTTATTGTAAATCGGTAAAAATTCTTGTTCTTTTTCCTCCCCAAATTCTTTTTCGTTTATTTCTTTTTGTTGCAAACGATATTTATAATCAGGAACTGGAAAGTATTTATTATTAAATTTGTATAATTCTTGTAATAAATTTTCTTCAAATGCTAAAACTTGTGAATTTTTCAAATAGGCATTAAGTGCTTTGGCAATTCTATTAACTTCATTTTGAACATCACTTAAATCATATTTATTGACTTTACAATTTCCAATTAAAGCATTAAATGCTGAAACATCAATACCAATGGCATTTATACCTAATTCGTTTGCTTGTACCATCGTCGTACCACTCCCCGAAAATGGATCTAATACAATATCTCCCTTTTTGAAATAAATTTGTTTTTTAAAGTCGTCTTTATGACTATCCAAAAAGTATTCTACTAATTGAGGTATAAATTTACCTTTATAGGGGTGCAATCGATGTACGTGTTTGGTTGTTTCAGCTTCTTTATATTGATCAAAGGATAAAGCCCAATTTAAATCATTACCAAGTTGATCTTTCCAATTTAATTCACGAGAACCATTGTAAGAAAGATAATAATTGATTAATTCTTGTTTAGAAATTTGAGTAGAGCCGTTTTCTCCAAATTTTTTTATCCTGCCATATTGTATCAAATAAGAAATATTACTTGTCGTTACGTTCTTATTAATATAAGAACTTGCAAATTCCGCAGCTTCTTTTATTGTAAGTAATACCATTATTTTATTCTATTTTCAATAATAAATTTAGGGGTTAATATACGAAAGTACAATTTTTTAATAAAAACCCTCCTTACACCAATACCCATTGCGCTAACAACGTGCCACCTATTAGCAAATATAAAAATAAATGTGGTAACCACCTTAACCTCGATTCGTAAAAGGCATTGGCGGTAATTAATGCAACAGGGGGTAAAATTAATAACCAATTACTCAAGCTATCTTTGGTTTCGCTAAAGAGTACAGACATTATGGCTGTAAGTAAAAATATGATGATGATAGACCAATACTTTTTAGATTTGATTACCATTCGGCTCATATAATTACTCAAATAGATAAAGCCCCAAACCAAAGACAATAACACTAATCCTAACCCTACTAAAAACACACGTAATGAACTATACTCGGCATTAAAATAAAAACCAATGGCAAATATTTCGCTAAATGTATGTAACCTGTCTGTAAGGAAAAGATAGGCTGCGTAAAAATACAAAAACATTGTAAAACCAATGCAAAATACCAACCACTCTTTGAGCTTAAATGGTCGTAATATATTGAGTGCTGCCAAAAATAAAATTACAAACGCCAAACCCGAAGTGGTGAATAAAAACACCAAGCTCAATACCACGCCTCCATTGAACAAGAACTTATTTGCATCTTGTGTTTGGTACAAATTAAAAATATGGAACAAACAGCCAATCAAAAACCAATTGAGCAAATGAAATTGTGATAGATAATTCCAATCGGGAATAAAGGTGCTAATGATTACAAAACTTAATCCCGCAAGGTAATTTTGCTTGCTAAAAATATCGATTTTATTGGCAAGTACATTTATAAAAATGGCTTGAAAGAAAATATTTAATGCCGCCAAAAAAGTATAAAAAAATGGTGCTTTCCCGAATACCCAAACTAATCCATTGACGGCATAACTCCACAAGCCGCCGAGGTCGTTGCTATCGGTTATAGGCATTAAGGGATTAGCTAAAAAATTCAGTTTTAATACTATCGTTAAAAAAAATAGTATTAAAACTGAATATGGATTGTACGATTTGAACAGTCTAAGCACAAACGAAATGAAATTTTAATGACGAATATTTAGTCTGAGCCAATATACTATTCTACAGAGGAGCCTTCTCCTTCGGTATCGTTGCTTGGAGCGATAGTATCGTTGTTGCCTTCTTCTTCGTTAATATTTTCGTCGTCGTCTTCTTGCTCTTCTATACGGGCAATTGCAGCTATTTGGTCGTTGTCGTCTATATTAATTAACTTAACGCCTTGTGCTGCTCGTCCCGATTCGCGAATAGATGCTACCTTCATTCTAATACTTATGCCCGACTTGCAGGTAATCATTAAATCGTCTGTTTCGTCCACAGCCAAAAGACCAACTAATGCTCCGGTTTTCTCTGTAATATTTATGGTTTTTACTCCTTTACCTCCTCTATTGGTAATACGATAAGATAATTGGTGTAAGACTGTATTGCCATTTTCGTCTTGTATAGCTATAGCTTTACTTTTATCTTCTTCTGTAGCAGTTTCGTCTAAAGGCTCTAAGAATGAAGTTCGTTTTCCTAATCCTTTTTCAGAAACCACCAATATTTGTTTGTTGGCATCGGTCTTAGATAAAGCTATCATTGAGATAACGGCATCGTTATCGTCGTTGAGCTCTATTCCATACACCCCTATGGCACCACGACCCGTAACGCGCACTTTTTCTTCTGGGAATGAAATGGCTCTACCGGATTTTACTGCCATCATTATATATTTATTACCATCTGTAAGCGAAGCATCTAATAATCTGTCGCCTTCTTGTATGGTTATGGCATTTACGCCTGTTTGTCTTATTCTGCTAAAGTCTTTAAGCGATGTTTTTTTGATAATACCTTTTTCGGTACAAAGTACAATGTTGTGTTCTTTTACAAAATCTTCATCGTCGAGATTTTTAACATTTAGTACAGTGCGTATTTTATCGTCTTGAGGTAATTGAATTAAGTTTTGGATAGCTCTACCTTTTGCATTTTTTTCTGTTTCGGGGAGTTTGTACACTCTTATCCAATAGAGTCTTCCTTTTTCGGTAAATACCAAAAGAGTATCGTGTGTAGAAGCTACAAAAAGATGTTCGATATAATCGGCATCTCGCGTAGATGCACCTCTGGAACCTCTTCCTCCTCTACGCTGTGCTCTGTATTCGGTTACGGAAGTGCGCTTAATATAGCCGAGATGAGAAATGGTAATCACTACATCTTCATCGGCTATCATATCGAGCATATCCATTTCGCTGGCACTATAATCTATTTCCGATTTTCTCTCGTCGCCAAATTTGGTTTTTACTTCTATTAATTCCGTTTTTACGATTTCGTATCTGAGGTCTTCGTTAGCTAAAATTTCTTTTAATTTTTCAATAGTTTTTTTCAGCTCTTCGTACTCGCTTCTAATTTTATCTATCTCAAGACCGGTAAGCGTTCTGAGACGAAGTTCGAGAATAGCTCTGGCTTGTATTTCGCTTAAATCGAAAGCGGTAATAAGTCCTTCTCTTGCGAGGTCGGGAGTGGAGCTTTCTCTGATAATTCTGATAGCACGGTCTAAATCGTCTTTAGTACCGATTACTTTCATATATCCTTCTAAAATATGTGCGCGCTCTTCTGCTTTTTTGAGTTCGAATTGTGTACGTTTTACCACTACTTCGTGTCTAAAGTGTACAAACTCCGAAATAAGGTCTTTAAGATTAAGGGTACGAGGTCTGCCTTTTACCAATGCTACATTATTGATACCGAAAGATGTCTGTAGTTCGCTGTATTTGTACAAAAGATTAATAACCACTTGTGCTACTGCATCTTTTCTAAGTTCTACTACAATACGGGTACCATCTTTATTAGATTCGTTGGCAACATTGGAAATGCCTTCGATAATTTTATTGTTTACTAAATTACCAATCTTCTCTGTGAGGGCATCTCTGCTCACTTGATAAGGTACATCAGTAATTACTATTTGCTCTCTGCCTGTTTTGGTAGTTTCTACATTTACTTTGCCACGTAATACTACTCTTCCTCTACCGGTATGGAATCCTGCTTTTATACCATCAATACCATAGATAATACCACCCGTAGGGAAATCGGGGGCTTTTACAAACTTCATTAATTCGTCTATGGTAACTTCTCTGTTATCTATATAAGCTATGCAACCGTCAATAACTTCTGTAAGGTTATGTGGGAGCATATTAGTAGCCATACCTACCGCTATACCGCTGGAGCCATTAACCAATAGCTGTGGAATACGTGTAGGTAATACTGTGGGTTCTTGTAAAGTATCGTCGAAGTTGAGTGTAAAATCAACTGTTTCTTTTTCTATGTCTTCGAGCATATTTTCGGCGAGCTTTTGTAAGCGCACCTCTGTATAACGCATAGCCGCTGCCGAATCGCCATCTTGAGAGCCAAAGTTACCTTGCCCATCTACCATCATATAGCGCATACTCCAAGGCTGTGCCATACGTACCATTGCTTCATATACCGACGAATCGCCGTGAGGGTGATATTTACCAAGTACTTCCCCTACCACACGCGCAGATTTTTTGTATGGTTTGCTGTGTTGCATACCTAACTCGTTCATTGCAAATAATATACGTCTGTGTACGGGTTTTAATCCGTCTCTAACATCGGGGAGTGCTCTACCTACTATTACCGACATAGAATAGTCGATATAGGCAGTTTTCATTTCTTCTTCGATGTTGATGGGAATAATTCTATTTTCGTCGCCGCCTTCGATTGGCAATTGTTCGTTGTTTTGCTCTTCCATTTATGATTTTTGAATGAAAAAATTAAGATGTGCGAAGATACGGAATTTTATGGTAAGTTTTAACTTAATTTATACCCATATTGTGTGTATAAAAAGATTAAATTTTCTTGTCTGCTAAACTTACCTTTTTTGTCAAAATATAGTCTATTTCAAAAACTTAACTAAACATTTTCAATAAATTAAAAACTGAAAATTTGGTAATTGGAATTGATAACTTACATTTGCCGAAACTTTATTTAAAATAAAAATAAACATAATATGTTTTGGACCTTAGAATTAGCCTCTCACTTAGAAGATGCGCCTTGGCCAGCAACTAAAGACGAATTAATAGATTATGCTATTAGGTCGGGTGCGCCGTTAGAGGTAGTGGAAAACCTTCAGGAGTTAGAAGATGAAGGGGAAATGTACGAAGGTGTTGATGACATTTGGCCCGACTATCCTACTCAAGAGGATTTCTTCTTTAACGAAGACGAATACTAAACAAATTGGTGTGTTATTCTAAATGAAATAACACACCATTTCTCTCTTTGATTTCTCTATAAGGATTTTTTTAAAAATGCTAATGGCACTTAAAATATTCGAAGGGTTCTTTACAATCTAAGCAACGGCACATAGCTTTACAACTCGTAGCACCAAACTTACTTATTAGTTCGGTATTTTCCGAAGCGCATTTAGGACAAGGCACTTCATCTGTTTCAAATAATATTGTATCGTTTACAGCTTTGTTTAATGGTGGTGCTATTCCGTATTCTTTTAATTTTCTTTTTCCTTCTTCGCTCATCCACTGTGTAGTCCAAGATGGGCTTAACTGCTGCCGAATATTTATTTTTTTAAATCCTCTGCTCAATAGCAACATTCTGATTTGTGTATTCAAAATATCCATCGCCGGGCAACCGCTATAAGTTGGGGTAATGGTAACTTCTATTTCTTCAGGAGTAATCATCTGAAAACCGCGTACAATACCTAAGTCTATAATATTTAGCGCAGGAACTTCCGGATCGGGAATTTCTGCTAACCATTGCCAAATTTTCTCTTCTTGTACTACCATTTTTAGATACTAATATTTGTTTTGAGCGTCATTAGAGAGGACACCCAACAACGCGACTTTCATTTCATTTAGATACTATACCCACAAAAGTACAAAAATCGGCATATAATTGGTGTTTTGCATTTGCTAATTAGGACTATTTAGTATTCCCTTCGGCGAGTTTATATAATTCCAAAGTGGTTTTCCAATTACGTGTGGTAGCAGTTACTTGTAATTTAGATTCGAGAAAAGTATTTGATAATTTGGTAATTCCATATCCTTTAGGGCAATATAGATATACCGCACATTCTGTTATTAATATTTCTTCTTCGGCTTGCTTTTTATCTAATATCGTTTGTTGATTATCCAAATTGGGTTTGTCTGCCAAAAACGTAATATGCAAAAAATCGGGGTTAATACTTTTATTATTAAGCAATGGATTATTAGAGATGATGTTTTGTAGTGTTTTTTTACTCAATACAATAACAGGAACATCAAAACCATAGGTTGCAATAATTTTTTTCTCTAAAGATTCTTGTATTTTTTTAATCGTAGCTTTAGTTGCATCGAAAATTACATTACCACTTTGAATGTATGTAGTAACCTTAGTAAAGCCCAATTCTTCATACATCTTTTTTAGTAAATCCATCTTTACGGATTTTTTTCCGCCTACATTTATACCGCGTAAAATAGAGATGTATGTAGCCATATAAAATGAAATACCAATAGTTTTTAAGGAATATCAACTTAAAACAAGAATTTAATTAAAAGTGGCAAATTAGTTTACTTATCTACCTCCTCCCATCATTCCCTTTATGGCATCCATATTGGTTTCTTCATAACCTTCGGGAATGGCTAAGCTAAATAATTCTTTTTTATTTTCTCCTTTTAAGTTGTCTTCGAATTTAGTGGCAGTAAACTTAGTAGTAACACCACTCTGATGAGAAGAAAACTCTAAAGGAAACCCTTCTAACTGACTACTTATGCCTTGTAATACTTTTTTAGATGCTATAATTTCTTTCGTTACCCAAAAATCGGCAGTCTGCTCGTCATCATATTTAGCTATGAGTTTAGTACAATTAAATCCAAGGATTTTTTTGGTCTCATTGGTTTTGGTAAAAGATACATTACCTGTTTTAGTTTCACTTTCTTCAGTTTCTTGTTTACTTACTTTTATTGCTTTTTTGCCCATCATTCCAGAGATTAGCATTAAACCATTTTGGCTGTTATTACTATATACAAATATATTAGTCATAAACATTGGAATGGTAGTCTCTGAACGAGAAAAATCTTTGTCGTAATATACTGTAAGGGTTGCTCCTTGTAGCATTGCTAACTGATTTTTTAAAGCTTCATTGTCTGAAGTCATATTTAGGGTAAAGCTAATTTTTCCTTCTTTTTGTTGTGCTAATACGATGGTTGCGGATAACAACAGTAGTACTAATAATTTTATAGATTTCATTTTCTTCTGTTTTAATTATTTAAGGGCAAAAATACGATAAATGATTTTTAATTGGATAGTTAAAAAGGGAAGTAATCTTTATTTAGTAGGTTTTTAACTAATCAATATGTCAAAATTTACCTTTCATATTGGTATTAATTTTTCAGTATTTAGTTAAATATACCACTAATAAACGAAGGCATTTTTTGTGAATTAGTATTCATTAAAAATGCCTTCGGGTTAGTTATAATAAATACACTTTTTATTTTACTATTTCTTTACTTTCTGCATCTAAGTAGCTTTGCACTATTTCTATTGCATTAGTTACTACATCGCTGAGTGCGGTAATAAATGTATTTTCTCCTGCAATGTTAATGGCGTGTTTTATTGCTTCTACTTCTTTGGGTATTATTTCGTGTGTAACTGCATTTCCGCTATCCGCTATACCAGCTAAGAGAAGGTCAATAATTTCTTGTTCTGTTCTGCCACGTAAATGCTTTTCTTGCCTGATTATAATGTGGTTAAACATTCTGCCTGCAATTTTACCACACTCTCTAATGTCTTCATCGCGCCTATCGCCTACACCTGCAATAATACCTATTTTATTGGGCGAATCTATACTTTGCAAAAACTCTTCTATACCTAAATATCCGGCGGGGTTGTGCGCAAAATCGATTAATACTTTAAAGTTTTTAAATTCAAAAATATTCATTCTGCCCGGAGTGTGTGCCACACTTGGTATAAATGTTTGGAGCGAAAGGCTGATGTCTTCTATTTTAAAACCATACAAATATGCAGCTAATGCTGCTGCAAGGGCATTAGCAATCATAAATTTGGCTCTACCACCAATGGTTAATGGAATTTGTGTTACTTTTTCTATTCTTATTTTCCAATCACCTTTTTTAACTGTTATATATCCATTTTCAAATACGGCTACTATTGCACCTGCTTTGGCTAATGCTTTGGCTTTGGC
Organism: uncultured Taibaiella sp.; assembly: GCA_964448955.1. Lineage (GTDB taxonomy): Bacteria > Bacteroidota > Bacteroidia > Chitinophagales > Chitinophagaceae > MKSF01. Next base: position 62,633 of record CAYUXT010000005.1, read on the forward strand.
TGCATTTTCGTCCATACTGAAATAAGCGACATTGCAATCTAATTCGTCTGCAATTTTCATACATTCTTCATCGTCTGCATTGAGTATTGCCCAACCATCTTTTTTAATGCTTTTTACTACTACTTTTTTTACTCTTGCCAAATCGGATAATGTATGTATATCGCTCAAGCCCAAATGGTCTTCTTGTATATTGGTAATAATGCCTATATCGCATCTGCTAAAGCCTAATCCCGAACGAAGAATACCTCCTCTTGCAGTTTCTAATACAGCAAATTCAACGGTAGGGTCTTTTAATATATACTCTGCACTTATGGGTCCGGTAGTGTCTCCTTTTTCCATCATATGGTTTTGGATATAAATACCGTCTGAAGTAGTAAAGCCAACTTTGTAACCATTGTTTTTTACAATGTGCGCTAATAATCTTGTAGTTGTGGTTTTACCATTTGTACCAGTAACTGCAATTATGGGAATACGGCTCAGCTTACCTGGTGGATACAGCATGTCTATTACCGGAGCAGCTACATTTCGTGGCAATCCTTCGGAAGGAGCTAAGTGCATACGGAAACCCGGAGCAGCATTTACTTCTAATATTACACCTCCGCTTTCTTTTAGCGGCTGTGTAAGGTTTTGTGCCATTATATCGATACCGCAAATATCTAAGCCGATTACTCTCGATATACGCTCTGCCAAAAATATATTTTCGGGGTGCATCATATCGGTAACATCTACCGAAGTACCCCCTGTACTAAGATTAGCTGTAGATTTTAGATATACAATTTCGCCATTTGTAGGAATGCTTTCTTCGGTCAATTCTAACTTTTGGAGCAAGTCGGTAGTATCTCTGTCTATTGTAATTTCTGTAAGTACATTTTCGTGTCCGTAACCTCTGCGAGGGTCTATGTTTACAATATCTATAAGCTCTTTAATAGTATGTTTTCCATCGCCTATAACGTGTGCTGGCACTCGCTTTGCGGCTGCTACTACTTTATTGTCAATTACCAAAATTCTAAAATCGAATCCGGTAATAAATTTTTCTACAATTACTCGTCTGCTGTATTTTTTTGCAAAATGCAAACCTTCGATAGCTGCTTCCATTGTGGTAACATTTATAGAGCTGCCTTTTCCGTGGTTACCATCTAATGGTTTTAATACTATCGGGAAACCAATTTTTTTAATAGTGTTTTCTAAATCTTCTTCGTCGTAACAAATAGAGCCTGAAGCCACCGGAATAGATGCTGCATCGAGCATACGTTTGGTTTCTTCTTTATTGCAGGCTATATCTACTGCTATATTGCTTGTTTGGCAAGTTATAGTAGCCTGAAAACGCATTTGGTTTACGCCATAGCCTAATTGCACAAGCGAATTAGTGCCTAACCTTATCCACGGAATATCTCTGCTTACAGCTTCATCTACAATACTTCCGGTACTGGGTCCGAGGCGTACATCTTCTCTTATCTCTCTCATCTTTTTGATGGCTGCGTCTAAATCATATTCTTCTCCTGCAATAAGTGCCTCTGCAATACGAACCGAAGCTTCTGCTGCATACATACCTACGCTTTCTTCTACATAACTAAATACCACATTATACACTCCGGGGTCTTTGGTTTCGCGCGTTCTGCCAAAGCCTGTTTCCATACCTGCTAATGTCTGAATTTCTAAAGCGATATGCTCTATTACGTGCCCCATCCAAGTGCCACGCTCTACTCTACTAAAGAATCCACCCCTTACTCCTTCGGAACAGCGGTGCTCTATCATACTGGGCATAAGTGCTTCTATACGCTCTCTAAATCCGGGTATTTTATCGGTAGGACTCTGCTCTAATTCCTCTAAATCCAAACGCATTTGGATTAGTTTTTTTCTTTTTACACTCCAAATATTGGGACCTCTAAGGGCTTGTATTTTTAGTATTTTCATAAAATATTTTTTGCAAAAATTAACATTAATGGATTGAGCGTGGCATATTGGCTTACCAAAATAAATTTATTTGTGATAAATACAAAATAAAACAGATTATTTTTTAACGGAACTAATAAAGTTTAGAGATACCAATTCATTTTTTCATAAAGTTCTTGCACTCTTTCGCTCGAAATAGGAACAGATTCGTTTTCGCCAATCATTAAGTAACCTCCATCTTTGCGTATATGCTCGGTAATAAATCCGGTATTGACTATATACGATTTATGACATCTGAAAAACTGCACTTGGTTTTGCAGCATTTGTTCAAACTTTTTAAGCCCTTTGCTTATGGTTAAAGGCAATCCTGTAGTTAATTTCACTTCGGTATAAGCACCGACAGCTCTAAAATACTTAATGTCTTTTAAGGCAACAAATTTGGTAGAATTTAGAGTAGCTAAAGCAATTTTCTTTTCCGTATCGTGTTGTAAATTTTCTTTGAGTAATGAAATATTAGTGCCTTTATTGAGCTTTTTGTAATGATTAATGGCAGCAAGTAATTCAGATGGTTCTATTGGTTTCAGTAAGTATCCGATGGCAGATAGCTTAAATGCCTCTATTGCATATTGATTGTAAGCGGTTGTAAAAATAATAAAGAAATCTACCACATCTTCTTCAAAAAAGTCTAAAATGTCTAAGCCATTATGTTCGGGCATTTCTATATCGAGAAACACAAGGTTAGGTTTGTGCTTTTTAATCGCTTTTACACCCGAAAGTAAATCGCTGCAAGATGCAACAATTTCTATATTTTCGCCACTCTCATTTATCATTCCTTCGAGCAATATTCTTGCCATTTTTTCGTCGTCTATTACAACTACTTTTATTAATTGAGCCATTGGGTTAGTTTATTTTTTTGGACATAATGGGTATGGTTAATATTACGGAAGTTCCTTTTGCCACTTCGTTTTCGTCGTACTTATCTATAAATTGTACTTCTATTTTTTGTGTGTTGTGTTTATTCAGGATTTCTATTCTTTTATTATTAGCTTCTGTAGAAAATGATTGATGGTGTTTGAATTTTATATTGTTGATTTCAGTTGATTTTTTTCTTCCTATTCCATTGTCGTCAATAGTTATTTGTAATTTTTCTGCTTGTATTTCAAAGTGTAAATTTATCGTTTTGTCTTTTCCTAATTTATGCAACAATCCGTGTTTTATGGCATTTTCCACATAGGGCTGTATTAACATTGTGGGTATTTTTACAAAATCAGTTTCTATATTGTCATCTACATTAAAATTCACAATGAGTTCTTCTTCAAAGCGCATTTTCTCTAATTCTAAATATAATTTTAGTGTATTAATTTCTTCAGTTAAAACGATATATTCCTTTTCTGTCATTTCTAATATTTTACGGGTAAGTTTCGAGAATTTTGACAAATATTTTCCGGCATTTAGTTTGTCGTTTGTATAAATATAGGCTTGTATTGTATTGAGTGCATTGTAGAAAAAATGTGGGTTCATCTGCGCTTTTACAGACTTTACTATAGACTTACCTAACTCCTGTTCTAATGTTATTTTTTCTTCTAAATGAGATATTTGAGAATTTAATCTTTTAATTCTAAAATAATAAATTAGCCAAGCAATAGAAATCATCAGCAACAAGACCAAAGCCATAAACCACCAGCGTTTCCAATATGGACTTTGCACATTAAATTGAATAGTTTGGTCTTGAATGGTATTGCCTACTTTAAAATATAAAGTATGGTTTCCTTCCGGCAAAGACAATAGTTCTAATACGTTAGTACCGGCAGGAGTTGCATTCCATTTCCCATCATTTAATTTGTAAAAGATATTGGTTTTTATTGTTTTTCCAAATTCGGGTACTGCATATTCTATCTGTATTTTTTGAGTTGTATTGGGTACAATAATGGATTGTAATACATTGTGTTTTTTGTCTTCAATACTTACATTATTGATATAAATTTTAGTATCTGACAACAAAGGTTCTTCTTTTATTTTCTTTAAAACAATGGCGTTATTAGTTAGTAATAGCAGGCTATCTCCATTGATTACGAAATCATTAATTTCGTTAAGGTTCACATACAGATTTAGTGCTTTTAGAGTTCCGTTAAGCAGATTGTATTGGTACGCTAATTTATCGGTAAGGAAGAAAAAATAATCGCCATAAAGTTTAATTTTATTTATACACTGCGATTGCAAATCAAGCGATTCGCTAAGATTTACGAATTGCACTCCATTTTTAATAAGATACAAAATTCCTTTAGTATCTAAAGCATATACATCTTGATGGTAAGCAAACAGTTTTTGTGCATAAAATTTTTTACCATTATTCAATATTTCCTTTTCATTATTTGCAGTAAATTTCATTAATCCCGTATTACCCGATGCATACAAGGTATGGTGGTGTCTATTATATACTATGCATCTTGCTCTTACATTTTCTTTATCAATCTTTACTGCGTTTTCAGATAACATCTTTATGCCAATATTGTATTGATTATCCCACGAAGAGGTAATATTTTTGTTAGATTTTAGCATCAATCCATAAAATCCATTGGAAGCTATTCCCCAATACTTTTCGTCTATACTACATATATCTTTTATAGATGCAGCTACGTGCTTTACTTGCCTAAAATCGGGTATAGAAATAATAGAAGCGCCAAAAGATGCGTAGATAAAACAAGATTGCAAAGTATCAATAGTAGCGAAATGAATAGGCGAAGTGATGGGGTTAGTAAATTCGTGTTTGAAAGTATTTATTTGGTTTAGATTGGCTGAATAAAACTTATTTTGTTCGTCAATAAGATATATGTTATCTCTAAATCGAAAAATTCGTTTTGCTACAAATTCATCTATCGGATAGTATTTATCTTCGAAATTGGGTATAAAATATATGCCGGTTTTATTAGAGGCAAACCAAAAGTTATTATCCTTATCTTTTATTATTTTGGAGATACTTTTTCCTGAAAAAATATGGTTATTGAACTGACCATTAATGCCAAATTTGTATATACCATCGAATGTGAGTATCCAAAAACTACTATCAATAAATGCACATTGATGTACAAAAATATTTTTGGGTATTTTTAAAGTGGTAACTGCATTTAGAAGCGTGTCTAAAACTAAAATTTCGTTGCTATTATCTTGTTTATTAGTTAAAAACAGGTAGTTATTATCGTAATAGATTTTACTAAACCAATTTATTCTTTTGCCTTCGTTATTTTTCGCAATTGGCTTTAAATTGTCGTTTAACTTTATTAGTTGCGTTTCTTGCAGAATGTAGTAATTAGATGCATTAGAAATAGTACCCAATATTTCGATTTTTTTATTGTCAAGTTCTTTTTGCAGGTGTAAACTTTCTATATCGTAAACTACCGTTTTTTCATTTTGCGTATGAAATAAGTATTTATCAGTAATGCCAAAAGGATAGAAGTTATACAATTTGTTTTGCTTAAAAGTAATAAGCGAATCGTTTAGTACATAATAAAGTTGTCCATCGAAATTTTCGTACCAAATTCTACCTAATCTATCTTCTTTAATGCAGCTACCCGGAGCGTAAAGTAAATCTTGATTATAAAATGTTTTGTAGTAAGAACCATCGTACCGTACAAGCCCTTTTTCACAAGCAATCCATATAAATCCTTTTTTGTCTTGATGAATATCATAGACTTCATTCGCCGGCAAACCATTGTCTTTATGCAGATGAATACTATGAAAAGACTGTGCATACGTTTGAAAAGCATTTGCACAAAACAGTATTAATATATAAATAATTGTCTTCAAAAAAATATACACTTTGTAGTTTATGTTGTAAATATCAATAAAAATACGTTTCTATGGCTTGATATTTTATACACTCGTCTAATAGATTTACCAAATGGGTTATTGGCTTTATGAATAAAAACTGAAAACATAACTTATTAAGCAAATAAAATGATATAGGCAGTTAATAAATTAGTTGATAGAGTTAATAAAATTTGGTGCAAAGAATATATTTCAAGCATACATTTTTGTAAAAAATTAAAAACAATGAAAACATTAATTTTAACGCTAAGCCTGATAACGGCAGCTACAATGAGCTTTGCTCAGGATTTAAAGAATATACCGGCAAAGATGGCAAAATCGGATGGAAAGACCCTAAAGGTAAAAAGGTAGTGATTGAAGCCAAGTATCAAGCAGCACAGGGTAGCACTCCAGATGGATACTACAAAGTAAAGCTTGATGGCAAATGGGGAATGATAGACCAAACAGGCAAAACGGTGGTACCCTTTGAATTTTATGGATTTACAAGCACCAATAACGAAGAATTTACCATTGCTGCAAGAGAAACGCAAAAATGGGGACTAATAGATAAAGAAGGTAAAGAAGCTACCGAATTAAAGTACAGCTCTATTTATACTTGTCCCTATGGCGAAGTATTTTTAGTAAAAACGGGAGGTAAGTGGGGGCTTATGGATATGAAAGGAAAAGAATTAACTGAAATGAAATACGACGATAAGCCAATGCAAGTAAGTACCAAACCAGCTGTGTTTAAAGCTAATGCAGATGGCAATCAATTCTCTATATCAGAAACAGGCGTAGAAACAATAATCGGTGAAGCAAAACCGACATCTGTTAGCTTAAATAGTAACGCCAACAGTAGTAGTTCTAAAACCACAAATGACAAAAAAGAAACTCCTGCAAAATCTCAGACTTTTAAATGCAATAAATGTGGCAACGTAACTCAAGTAGCGAGTGGTACTCCGTCTGGCGGTACTTGTCCTGCCCACGTTAGAGGTTCCGGTAGCAGTACATCTCATACTTGGAAAAGACAATAAATTTATTTTGCTGCATTAATGTTTTTTTTAGCAGATAAATACTGATGAATAAAATCCAGAAACTTAAAAACACCATATCACTTTAGATACAAATAATCCTTGCTCAAATAAGAGTAAGGATTATTTGTATTGGTAAAGTTTACAAAAACAACAATAGTACTTAGTGTTTTTATAAATCCAATTATCATTTTCCTAAAATCATTTGTAGGGTTTATAAAATGCTAAATAACAGAACACAATCTTCTTTCCATCTTTGTAATAAATTAATAAAAAATGAAAAAAATATTTATCATCAGTATGCTCACCACATCTGTAATTACAGCTCAAGCTCAAAACTGGCAAGAAGTTGGGGCTAACAACATTTCCGAAAAGGAATCGTATTATATCTCAATGGAATTAAATAGCAGTGGAGTACCATACCTTGCATATCAAGATGAAGATAATGGGAAAAAGCTAACGGTTCGAAAATTAAATGGCAACAATTGGGCAACTGTAGGTACCAATGGCTTTACTGCCGATATGGTGTATGATATAGATTTAGCCATTAACTCAAACGATGTACCTTATGTAACTTACAGAACTTATAGCGCACCTAATAAAATATCTGTTGTAAAATTTGAAAATAATGCTTGGGTTGCAGTTGGCGATACGAGTTTTTCGGCAGGATTAGTATTACATACATCTATGACCTTTGACGAAACTGACCGTCCTTATGTTGCATATCGGGATTTTGGGAATAGTGAAAAACTAACTGTAAAAATGTATGATGGTACTGATTGGGTAACAGTAGGCACAGAAGGAATTAGTGGTGGAATAGTTACAAGTATCGATATTAAAATCCATCAAGGTAATCCTTATGTAGTATTTCAAGATGATGATAATATGAGTAAGGCTACTCTTATGAAATATGATGGAACAACCTGGAGTACAGTAGGAGATGCAGGTTTTACAAGTAATGGAGCAGGATACACTTCTTTGTCGTTTAGTCCATCAGGCGAGCCTTATGTTGCATTTCAAGATTATGATAGCGCCACTAAAATATCTGTAATGAAATACAATGGTACAGATTGGGAGTATGTAGGCACAAAAGGATTTACTCCTAACGCATCGGCATATTGCACCATTACTTTCAGTCCATTTGGAGAGCCATTTATTGCTTTTCGCGAATATCTTACTATCCAAAATTCGGTAATGAAATTTGATGGTACAGATTGGGTATATGTGGGCGACACATCTATGTCTGACGGTGGAGAAAATTTATCGCTCCGCTTTACACAAAAAGGTCAACTCTACTTTTCTTTTATGGATATAGATGCCTCCAGAGTAGCACACGTAATGACATACGACTGTCCTATTACCACTCCGGTTATAGACCGTACAGGAAATATTTTAAATGTAACTACTGTATATGATTCGTACCAATGGAAGCTGAATAACGAAAATATAAACGGAGCTAATGCTCCACAATATACGGCAACTACAGCAGGGGAGTATGCAGTAATCGTAAGCAATAGCAATGACTGTAAAACCATAAGTGATAATTACAACTACGACCCTACTTCAGTAAAAGACCTCACTTTTGAAAACAGTATAAACTTATATCCCAATCCATCAAACCATAAAATCACTATTGAAAATTTACCTGTAAATGCTACAATAAGCATTTACGATATTTACGGAAGAACAGTTTGTACACAGCAAGCTAAAAGCACAATTGTAGCATTAGATATTACTACTTTACCTAATGGCATTTATTATGTTCAAATAGAAAATGAAGGCAAGATTGCAAATAAAAAATTAGTAGTAAATCACTAATCCGTTCTATATAGTTTGTTTTTCAATTTTTCTAAATATGCCTCCGCTAAATAATGTGGGGGCATATTAGTTTATAATAAGTATCATTTCAATGAATTAGATAAGTAATACCAATGTGAAAAATTATTTTCCACATCTTCTTTTTCCCAATTTTGTAATTATTACATAGGTTTGCTCTCTGAAAGTTTAAAATTACTTCTTATGCGGAATATATTTTTGTCGTTTTTAATAGTATTACCATTTTTTCTACAAGCACAAACAGATAGTGTTACTAAAATTACTGAACCGCAGAGTAGGTACAGAATTAGCATTCTAACTTGTGGTGTAGGCGAGGAGTTATATACCTCTTTTGGGCATTCGGCAGTACGTGTGTATGATAGTGTTACACACAACGATGATGTATATAACTATGGTACTTTCGACGGTTACGACCCCGATTTTTATACCAAATTTACTTTGGGCAAGTTACTTTACTATCTTTCCAAAACAAGCTATATTAATTTTATAGAAGAATATGAAGATGACAAAAGAAGCGTAAAAGAACAAGTGCTTCACTTACCCGAAGAACAAAAATTAGCCATCATCAAAACTTTAGAAACCAATCTTTTGCCCCAAAATCGTGCATATCATTACGATTTTTTGTTCGATAATTGCGCTACTCGCATAAGAGATATTTTCCCGAAAACATTAGGAGTAGATTTTTATTTTGGCAATGTTATCGGCAATCAAAAAATAAGCTATCGCGGATTTATAAACGAATATTTGGCTAATAACCATTGGGCGCGTACGGGCATCAACCTGTTACTTGGCAGTAAAGTAGATAGCCTTGCCAATAATGACGGCTCTATGTTTCTTCCCGATTTTATTTTTGAGAACTTGGCTACCGCTAAATACAAAAAAGAAAAAATTGTGAGCGAAAGCCTTACCCTTTTACCCGACGGACAAGCACATACACGAACTATTAACCAACCGATGTGGTTAATGGTAATTATTCTACTAATGACAATGCTTACATTTTTTCTAAAACCATTTCGTAGCTTTAAAAATGTATGGAGCAGGTTTTTGCTATTCGTTGTAGGTGCTTTAGGTTGCTTAATGTTTTTTATGTGGTTCTTTACCAACCACCAATCTTGTAGTTACAATTTTAATATATTATGGGCATTACCCCTTAATTTAATTGTAGCTTTTTTACCCTTTAAAGGAAAATTATGGGCAAAGTTTTATGCACTAATAGCAATTACACTAATGATAACTGCTCTTTTGCTGCACGTTATCGGTATTCAGTATTTACCATTAATAGAGATGTTACCTTTAATGTTGGCAATGATGTATGTTTATCTGCATATTTATAAGCAGTCATTGGTGGCACAGTAGAGACGCACAATTGTAGAGACGCACAATTGTGCGTCTCTACAAGCGGACCACTACCTTTCGATTCTCCTTACTTACTCCATTAATAATTTGTACAAAATACACACCATTGCTTATACCATTTACAGGTATCTGCACCGTACTATTATTTTTATTATACTGCGTATAAAGCACTCTACCACTTATATCTGTAATATGGATAGTGCTGTTAAGTGGTAAGTTAGTTATGGTTATTTGTGAGTAAGCAGGGTTGGGGTAGATGGTTACAGATTCTAAATTTTCTTTTACATTAAGTATATCCGTAGGGCATTCGGAAGAGACTTTGGCGATGTATGAATTGTAGTTATTGAAGTATAGCAGCGTATTACCAAATTGTACACTATCTCTATAATGCCCTGTTATATAACAATTACCTGCACTATCGTTTGCAATATTACGACTTAAAATTACTGAATAAAAGTTTTGACTTAGCTTATCGGCACTTATTGCCCACTCAAAATCTAACTCTTGAGTTCCTAATTTGGCTACAAATACTCCACCATTATGCCCATTATTTAATACTGTATTGCCAAATACAGCAGTGCCTCTATAGGTTCCCGTAAAATAACAATTTCCATTAGCATCTGTAGAAATGCCAATACCTCCCGATATAGAGGAGTTTACATTATCACTACCTACTTTTACTGCTGCTACAAACTGACCGTTAGGGTCTAATTTGGCTATATAAGCAGTATTAGTACTAAGAGCATTCTCTATAAGTGTAATATTACCAAATTCGGCAGTATCCTTAAATGTAGCTGTAATATAGCAGTTGCCTTGCAAATCTGTACAATTGTTTATATATCCTGATAATGGATTTCCTGCTCTTTTAGCATAAGTAGCCCATATTACCTGACCCTGTGAGTTGAGCTTGGCTATATATGAATGCCCTCCCCCCCCCGTAGTAAAAACATAACTACCTATATAGAAAGTGTTGTTACCAACTCCTCCTGTAATCAATATATTGCCCATATTATCCAAAGAAATACCGCTTGGGTACAAGAAACTATTAGCAGCAGAACCACCAATATTTACAGCCCATTCGTATTGCCCTTGTGTATTAATCTTGGCAACAAATATATGATTTTGCTGAGTAGCGGTAAGCGTAATACTACCAAAAGTAGATGTACCGGACAATCTGCCATATATATAGCTATTCCCCTGTGGGTCGGTAACCAAATTTCTTGAATAATACCCTCCATCCAAAACTGAATCTGTTTCTATTACCCAAAGAAATTGCCCATTGGGGTCTAATTTGGTAACATAATATTTTTCATAACCAGATATATTGGTTAATGCGATGCTGCCAAAACTAACAGAACCTTGAAAATATCCTTTTACATAACTGTTTCCGGCAGAATCTACCGACACGCCACTACCAAAAGCACGGCTCGCCATATAATTACCCCCTGCACGTGCAGCCCAAAGACATTGCCCCTGCGGGTCGGTCTTCACCACATACATATCTTGCCCACCCGTAGAGCTTAGTGTTGTACTACCAAATGTAATATTTTGCTTAAAATAACCAGTAGTATAGGTATTGCCTTCTGTATCGGAATAGATGTCTAAACCCCAGTTTTCATTAGTGCTTGCCGGTGCATTAGCCCACTCAAATTGCGCGCAAGTGTCTTGTGCTTGTGTATGTAAAGTGAGATGGAGTATTAATAGTGTTATGATGATGTGTTTCATGTTTTAGAAATTTTAAAAAGTTAGTCAAAACAAGCAGATTATCAATTATGACAACTTTTTGAAAGTTGTCATAATTGTCTGAAGGAAATATCAAATGAGCAATGCCATTATTTACTGCACACTTACTCTTATACTTTCCGATTTACCCGAAGTATGCGATATAACCTGCACCGTCCATAAACTTTTAGCCCCATTAGTGGCAATATTGCTTAAATGTAGGTTAATTTCTTCTATTTTTCCTTTAAAATTATGTAATACTCTACCCGTAATATCGTAAATGTTTACTTCAATATCGTCTGCCATATTTAGCACATTCAATTCTAAAGTCAATCCTTTATCTTTTATAGGATTGGGGTAATAGTTTTGTATTAATTTATCCGAACAGCTTTCATCTTTATTGTTGCCTTCGCCTCTGTAACCGATAGCGGGTATAGTATTCCAGTCCACATGCTTATAATACAGGCACTCTACCCAATTGAGATTAGCACTATCAGCATCGAATACTACAAACAGGTCGTTAGATGCGTCGTTTTGCCTGCTAAAGGTTATACATCTGCCGCCATGCAATGGATCTAAGGCTGCATCAAAATCTACAATACGATAACCATTGCCGTTTGTGGACAACACCGCATCCGGAGGAAACCCCGGGTCGGGGTTATAGACCACAGCTATAAAATCGTGGTCGCCTAAAGTAGGATTAATTTTGGTCTTAGCCCATCCGTAATAAATTAGTTGCGCATCCGCACTCCATGCAACAGTAGGGCGCACCTCACCTAATAATTCCATTTCTAAATCAAAATCATCACAATAATTATAATGCATATCCGTAGTGCCATTTAGACTTCCATCATTTAATATTATATTTCCCGGTGCTGCTCCGTTAAATCTATAAGCTCCGCTTATTTCGTTTCGGACAAATACTCTGTTCTTATTGCAATTGCTAGCATATTGACTTTCTAATTGCTGTACTATTGCCGCCCAAGAGTAATCGCTATTATCTGGTGCATCAATCTTAGGTAGGTAAGAATGAAAAAATCGAGGTTGGGTTAAAATATTTGTACCGAACGGTCCACAATCACAACCCGGTAATAATAATCCTCCCGGAAATAGAGCCATCGGTGGTATTTCATGTTCATAAAACAAACCAATAGGAGATGGGTTTATCATTAATGATTCAAAGCTAAGCCCGTTAATATAACAATGCTCTCTGTTATTGTCTAAAAATATATAGTATAGCATTAGTGCATCTCTACCCACATCTGTACCCGGGTTTTCTAATTTAGTCATCGCTACATCGGGTCGCCAACCTAATGTTTCAGTAGTTGAGCCATTAAAACCATACAACCTTTTAGGGGTACTTGTAAGCGGGTACATAGCCGGCTGTGGTGTAAAACCACCCATTGCCCAAATTTCGTTGCTTGGAAACTCCTGCCATACTGCCGTATATGCATACAGGCTATGTGCATCTAATGATACATTATGTGCTACATTAGTCGAAATCTGATGCGTAAATAATAGACTTAATCCGGTAGTTTGCCATTCGTAAAAAGAAAGGTAAGTACCTCCTACACCACTATGTGCCACTAAAATACAATACTGATATGCCGAGCCTGCTGCTACATCAGGATTGTTTAAGATTACAGCATCATAACAACCTCCGGGTATTATTTCTATACCCTCATCTATAATAGACATAGGACTGCCACTTCGGCTTCTTTTGTAATACAACTTAGTATTACCTACACCTATAGTAGCAATATACAAATCGCTTGTAAAATCCGGAAAAGTTAAATTGCTGTATGAATAATTGGTTACATCGTGTATATGGAATGTACCCGAAGACCCCGGCATCATTGTTTCTGGCACAATAGATGGCTCAAACTGCGCCCTTGTATTACTATATGTCATTATCATACACATAAGCAAAAGACTACAATAAATTTTGTTTAAACGCCCTGCCCACATCGGGGGGGGGGGTAAGAAAGAATAGATTTTTCATACGCAAATATTTAATTTGTTAAAAAATATAATTTATTATCGTTCGCAATTTAACCAATAATATTTAAAAATCAAAATATATTCCTGTTTTCAAATAACACCTTAGTACGTCATAACACAAAAAAAAACACCTTGAAAACTATTTTGCTTTTCAAGGTGTTTTTTTTAAAATTTATCACATCACCATCAATCCTCCAAATACCCGAATTTTCCGGTATTGTAATCTTCAAAGGCTTGTACTAATTCGTCTCTTGTGTTCATTACAAATGGTCCGTGTGCGGCTATAGGTTCGTTAATAGGTTCGCCGCTTAATATCAATACTACGGCATCTTCGCTGGCTTGTATGGTAAATGTTTCGCCGTAATTTTCAAACAATACAAAATGATTAACAGGTGCATTCGCTTCTTCGCCATTAATGCTAATACTGCCTTCTATTACCACTAATCCGGTATTGTACTTTCCGGGAAATTCAAAAGTAGCTTCTGCGCCTTTTGATAAGGTAGCATTGTACAAATGCAAAGGAGTAAATGTACTTGCTGCTCCTGCTGCATCATTGTATTTACCGGCAATTACTTCTATTGTTCCACCATTGTTTGGTAATTGTACTTTGGGTATTTGTGCATTAGTAATATCTTGGTATTTGGGTACAGACATTTTGTCTTTTGCAGGTAGATTTACCCAAAGTTGTACCATCTGAAAATCGCCACCTTCTTTGCTAAAGTTTTCTTCGTGATACTCTTTGTGCAACACTCCCGATGCTGCTGTCATCCATTGTACATCGCCTTCGCCTATTACTCCTTTACCGCCAAAACTATCGTGGTGCGCTACTTTACCTTTGTAGGCAATAGTTACAGTTTCAAATCCTCTGTGCGGATGTACGCCTACACCTCTTGGCGTGTCTGATGGTGGAAAATAAAATTTAGCGCCATAGTCTAGCATTATAAACGGACTCATTCTTGCCATACTTAATCGGGGTACACTTGGTATAAAATTATGTACTCTAAAGCCATCGCCTACATAATGTGGTGCTACCGGAGCTATTACTGCTTCTACTTTTTTTGTGGTCATAATAATTGAATTTTATACTGCAAAATTAGCAACACACTCTCTCCTCGCCATTGATGTATGGTAAGAACTATTTTCCTTTATTTTTTTGGTGTCTTTCTGCTAATTCTTTTCTTACTCTACTAAGGCTTTCGGGGGTAATACCGAGATAAGAAGCGATCATCCATTGCGGTACACGCAAGAGCATATCGGGATACATTCTTACAAATTCTAAATATCGGGTTTCGGCTGTTGCTCCCAAAAGCAAATTGATTCGCTTTTGCATATACCGAATGTGTCTTTGTAATAACAGTTCGTTTGCCGTCTGAATGGCAGACGACTTTTTTCCTGCCCGTACAAAAAAATCTTTATCTAATAATATTACTTCGCTGTCTTCTATGGCTTGTATAAACACCTCCGAAGGTTCATCGAAATACAAACTACTTCTGTCCGATATTATCCAATTTTCAGGAGCAAACTGAATTATATGTTCTTTTCCGGTATCGTCAATAGTATAAGCTCGTAAAAGCCCTTTGACTACAAAAAAAGAATGTTGGCACACCATACCCATATCTAACAAATGCGCACCTTTCGGATAAAATTTCCGCATTAATCCATCGGTCAGTTCGTCTATATACTGATGCGTTTCGGGTGGAAATATTTTTTGGAGGTATGATGTGAAAGACATTTTTAATTAGTTGAGAGTGGAGAGTGGAGAGTTTACAGTTGAGAGTGGAAAGTTGACAATAGATGGTAAGAATTAAGTGTTAATAATTTGCACATTTAAAAGTAAAATAACCGATATAAATATAAAAGAAAAGGTAGTTTATAATTAAAAATTCAAAAATTTACCGGCTAACATTTTCATTTCAACTATCAACTGTAAACTCAACTCTCCACCGTTCCCGTTACACCGCCACTTACTGCAAATTTCATTGCTTCGGCAGCATTCATTCCTTTTACATCTTTTACCATTTCTTTATGTACAATAATTACCCAACCCGATATAGCATAAGAGTGTGGCAAATAAACTGCTACCTTGTCTTGCTCTCCCCATTGTGTCATATCTTTTTGTGTTAAAAAGCCTATGCGCCATAATTCGGGGTCGTTATTGGTTTTTACCCATACAGGATGATTAAATTTTTTCTTATCTCCTACAAAAGAGCCCATCACATCTTTAACCGAAGTATAAATGTACTTAATACCCGGTGTGTTTTCTAAAATATTATTGAACATTTCCACAAACCATCTACCTAATAAAAACTTAGTACCAATATAACCAACTAAGGTTATAATAACGATAACGGAAATAAATCCAAATCCGGGTCCTAATTCGGCTGCAAAAGGCACTAAACTATCTAATCCCGAAATAACGAAAAAGATGGCATAAGCAGTAACCCCTATTGGTCCAACAATGACCAATCCCTGCAAAAATGACCTGAAAAGTAGTGCTAAAATTTTACGCATAAAGTTTTTTAGTTGTGTCTAAAATTACATTTTATTGTCTTCTTCTGTTAAGAGTACCCACAATTTATCTTTAAGCTGTGTTAGTCCGTAATTGGTTGTAGAAGAGATAAACAAATAAGGTATTTTTTGGGGCAATTCCTTTGCTATTTCAGCCTTTAATTCCTCATCGAGCATATCGGATTTACTAATGGCTAATAGCATTTTTTTATGCAACAATTCTGGATTATATGCTTTAAGTTCGTTAAAGAGTATATCAAATTCTTTTTTATGATTATTACTATCGGCAGGTATTACAAAAAGCAATACAGGATTGCGTTCTATATGTCTTAAAAACCTATGCCCCAAGCCTTTGCCCTCTGCTGCACCTTCTATAATTCCGGGTAAGTCTGCTACACAAAACGAACGTTCGTCTCTGTAAGATACCATTCCTAACTGTGGCACTAAAGTAGTAAATGCATAGTTGGCAATTTTGGGTTTGGCAGCAGATATTACCGAAAGTAAAGTGGATTTTCCGGCATTTGGAAACCCTACCAACCCTACATCAGCTAATACCTTTAACTCTAAAAACTTATACCCTTCTTTGCCTTCTTCGCCGGGTTGTGCGTATTCGGGTACCTGATTGGTGGCAGATTTAAAATTGGTATTACCCAATCCACCTCTACCACCGGGCAGCCATATTACTTCTTGTCCGTGTTCGAGTATCTCGGCTTCTATCTCTCCGGTTATTTCATCTTTGGCAACAGTACCCAAAGGCACTTCTATAATTACATCTTTACCGCTTCTTCCGGTTTTGTTATTACTACTACCTCCTTGTCCGTCTTCTGCCAACACATTTTTATGATAACGAAGATGCAGCAATGTCCATAACTGACTATTGCCTTTAAGGATTATATGTCCTCCTCTACCACCATCGCCACCATCAGGACCGGCGTGTGGATTGTATTTGGTGCGGGCAAAATGCAAACTTCCTGCCCCACCTTTACCAGAACGACAAAATATCTTTATATAATCTACAAAATTCTCCATAAATATTTTTACTTGCGCTTATACACAGGTACAGTAGAGCACGGCTCTCCATACATTAGCGACTTTACTACAGGTTTTATTTTTTGGGTAATAGCCAAAAATGCAGATTCGGGTAACGCTATATCCCCGCAACCTTTTACTACCACACGAGCATCGGCAAAGGTAGATGCATCTATGTTATTAATATTTTGCAACAAAAGGTAATTTTGCATTTCGGAGACAGTACCATAAAATGTATTGGTAGCATACGGCTCTAACATACTACCTATTAGCATATACGCCCACATCGGAATAATGGCATCGGTGCTGCAATAAACCGCAACACATTTACCTTTATATTGCTCCCAATCGTGCAATGGCAACGCAACTCTAAAATCCTTTTCTTTTAAAATCATTTCCATAAAAAGAAAAGGTTTTAAATCAAAGCCTATAGTTTTGTTATTATTCGGCAAATACGATTCAAGATTAATGGTAATGATACCACTCTGGGCTACTTTATTAACTATTGTTTCCATTTACGCTTCTGTTCTCTTTTGCAAAGATACAATAGTAGTATGGATTTAATGATTTATGTAAGAATTGGAGTGCATTACTTCAAGTTTTCTGCTTTGTTTTTTATCTTAAAAGTAACTCTATGAAAGGGAGTAAAACCTATCTCTGTAATTGTTTTTTTGTGAAAGGGAGTGGGATAGCCTTTATTTTCTTTCCAATGGTATTGAGGAAACTGCAAATCTAAATCGCTCATAAAATCGTCTCTGTACGTTTTAGCTAAAATACTTGCTGCCGCTATGGAGGCAAATTTGCTATCCCCTTTTACGATACACCTGTGCGGAATACCCCAATACGGTGTAAATCTGTTACCATCTATCAAAAGCAGTTCGGGCTTTACTTTCAAGGTATCTACAGCTATGTGCATTGCTTTAAACGATGCTTTAAGAATGTTAATCTTATCTATTTCGTGGTTATCTACAAATGCCACTGCATAAGCGATTGCTTCTTGTTCTATTATGGGTCTAAGCAGAAGTCTTTGGTGTTCGTTGAGTTGTTTGCTATCGTTGAGTAATGGGTGATAAAATGTTTGTGGTAAAATAACCGCAGCCGCTACCACCGGACCCGCTAAACATCCCCTACCTGCCTCATCACAGCCGGCTTCTAATAGTTCTTTTTGAAAGTAAGGAAGTAACAATGTTTTAGTTTTGAATGATTGATGTTATTGTTTCTCACAGAGCACACAAAGTAATTGAGCAAAAGATATTTTCATTAAAAATTAAACTTTATTCCACCCTTGAGCGTGTATATTTTCCTACAACTTGTTGTGTTTGCTTGTCTTCGTTTTCGATTATTAAAATGCCATATTCGTCGTCAATATAAAACCGATGAATTAGATTTTCGGAATACAAATCATTATCAAATTCGATGATGTATGTATTGTATGTTTTACCATTCACTGTTACCGGGTAGTTTCTTGCAATAATTTTGTTATAACCTATTACGCTCCCTTCGCAACCTGTTATAGCTATTTCGTCTAAGGGATTATAGTTGGGGTTAGGAAATAATAAATTGTATGTATATCCGCCTGAATATAATCCTACACCTGGGGAGCTACAGCTAGTTAAAGTACTCAAGTGTAATCCTGCATTTCCATAATAATAACTTTTATTGCTATTCATTTTAATTTTAGCAAATTGAGCATCTTCATCTTGTATTTTATATAATGCCCTAAATTCAAAAAAAGCATTTGGTAATATAGATGGGCTATTGTCAAAATTACCAATGTTTAATTTTAGATACTCTTTATGTTTGTTGCCATTGGCTTCATAATCGTAATAATAATTTCCTTTTTGGAATATTTCTAATGGAATATTTTCTACTTTTCTACAGCCCCAAAATTGTAATAAAACGATTGTAAGTAGTAATAAATATTTTTGCATTTTTAATTTTTTATTCTTCCTAAATTCCATTGAAAACCAACGGTAGTATAGCTAAATCGAGTATTAATATTATTGTGAACGAAAAAATCTAAAGAAGTGTTTTTGCCTTTTGTGATAGATATTCTGTTATGTAAGTTTAGCCCAATCAAATGATATTTGTTTGTTTTAACATCGTAGTTTCTATTAGTAAAAAAAGGTCGTGGAATAAATTCCGGCATAATGGAGTATATATAAGATACACCGGCTTCTACCTTCCATTCATAGTTAGCATTAAGCGGCACCCTACGTACTGCTCTTACCAAAAACGTAGAGAGTTTATCTAATGCTATTATATCTTTTCCAAGTGAAATAAAACCTGCACTATTGTTTATAAAATCGTTTGGAGCTTTTGCATTACTAAAGGCATAACGATAATTAAATGCTAATCCCCATTTTCCAGATTGCATCATACGATTTAAACCAAAACCTACTTCGTTTGGTTTTAATAATAATAAAGCAGAATGATGCACGTTAAAATAAACTATCCTTTTAGGTGCATTATCTTGTGCTAATACAGGCATACTTATTGCACATAAAAGCAAAGTGTATAAAATGGCATTTTGAATAAAAGTATTGTTCATAATATTTACAAATCAATTCTATTCCAAAGGTAGATTATAAAAGCTGTTGTACCAATGGTACTCGCAATTCACATAGCACATTGGTATTAAAGCACTATTTCGTCTTTCTTGCCTGCTAATAAATAAAGTACTGCCATTCTTACGGCTACACCATTTTGTACTTGTTCTAAAATTATGGAATGTTTGCCATCTGCTACGTCGGAGTTAATTTCCACACCTCTATTTATAGGACCGGGGTGCATTATTACTATTTCCTTTTTTAAGGATTCCAATAATTCATTATTTACACCATAATACAGCGAATATTCTCTAAGAGAAGAGAAAAGTGGTTTGTTTTGTCTTTCGAGCTGAATACGGAGTACGTTTGCTACATCGCACCAATTAAGCGTTTCGGTAAGATTGTACGATACGTTTACACCAAGTGTTTCTATATGTTTAGGGATAAGTGTAGCCGGACCACACACTGTAACTTCTGCTCCTAATTTATTAAGGCAGTATATATTGCTAAGTGCTACTCGCGAGTGCATTATATCGCCGATAAGTGCTATTTTTTTTCCTTTAAGATTACCGATTTGCTCTTGCATAGAAAAAGCATCTAACAAAGCCTGTGTAGGGTGCTCGTTAATACCATCTCCGGCGTTTATTATACTTGCATTAATGTGATTAGATAGAAAATGTGGCGCACCTGTAGCGGAGTGTCTCATCACTACCATATCTACTTTCATAGCCAATATATTATTTACGGTATCTACTAATGTTTCCCCTTTTTTTACAGAACTCGAAGATGCCGTAAAATTAAGCGTGTCGGCACTTAGTCTTTTTTCTGCAAGCTCAAAAGACGTGCGTGTGCGGGTAGAATTTTCGTAAAATAAATTAACAATAGTGGTATCTCTTAGGGTCGGAACTTTTTTAATAGGTCTTTGTAAAACATCTTTAAAATTGGCTGCGGTATGCAATATTAAATTGATGTCGTTAGGTGTTAAATCTTTGATACCTAAAAGGTGTTTTACAGAAAGAGACATTGTCGAATTGTGTAAAATATATTAGTTGATGCTGCAAAAGTAGAATTTTTGAACGAAAATCTCTCAATTATGTTCAGATATATAATTGTTGCTGTAAATTTTGGAGGAAATGAATTGGCATTTTAACCATTAAACCGCTATACTCCTATTGCCAATCAATCTCTAATTTTTGTGCTAATTCTTTTAATTCTTTTGCTACGGATGGTACTACCGGTATGCCATTTACCATTCTATCACTTTCCATTTCTCTTTCGGGGTCGCCGGGCACTAATACTTTTTCGTGTCCTTTGGCAGGATGGGCGTTTCTGAATCTTCGCAACCAATTATCCATATTTGCTTTAAATTCTTCTTTTGGTCTAAAAGCATCGTTGCGCATAGCACCGAAAAAATGTCCTAAGCCTTTGCCGGGCATATTTTCGGGCATTGGCACATAAGCCGGAAATGGCGGTGCCCAAGGTCCATAAGAAGCACCACTAAAAACAGACGTAAAAATATCTACTATACTTCCTAATGCATAACCCTTGTGGCTACCGTGTTCTCTGTCACTGCCAAGTGGTAATAATGCACCTTGCTTTTTTAAGATAGAAGCATCTGTAGTATCGGCTCCCTCTTTGTCTTGTACCCAACCGATAGGTGCTGCTGCATTTTTTCTTTGTAAAATTTCTAATTTACCATTAGCGGCAGTAGTAGTAGCCATATCTGCTACAAAAGGAGGTTCTTCGCCGGCAGGAATAGCTACCGCAATGGGGTTAGTTCCTAACATTCTTTCGTCAGAAAAAGTAGGTGCTACCAAAGCACTTGCATTGGTCATTGCTATGCCAGTCATCTCTTGTTGCAATGCGAGCATAGCGTGGTAGCCCGCAATACCAAAGTGATTACTATTATTCACACTTACCCAGCCAGTGCCAACATTTTTTGCTTTTTCTATTGCCACATTCATAGCAAAAGGAGCTACCACTAATCCCAAACCTGCATCGCCATCAATTACAGCAGTTGAGGGTGTTTCGTGTGTTATTTTTATATTAGGTTTGGTATTTATCCTTCCTGCTTCGTACAGCCGCACATAACCCGTAAGCCTTGCTATACCGTGGCTATCTATTCCTCGCAAATCGGCAGAAAGCAGTACGTTAGTGGCGGTTACAGCATCGGTATGGTTACAACCTATTTTTAAAAAAACAGCTAAGGTAAAATCGTAAAGCTCCTTGTAGCTGTATGTCATTTCTTCTGGCATAATATTTTCATATAGAATTAGAGCAAAAGTAATTATCTTAAACGAAACCGAAGATTTAGTATTTGTATGGATTGATTTTTGAAATATACCAATAACAAACAATGATAAAAATTTATCTTAAAGTATCAGCAATAAATAATAGTTTTGCAGTAGTAAAGTTTTAAAATTGTAATTATGTCCACAGGTAATATAATAGTAAGCATCTATACAGAGATGACCCCCAATCCGGAAACAATGAAATTTGTAGCCAATAGATTGTTGTACCCCGGCAAAAGCATTGATTTTCCCGAAGAGTCTGCCGCTACACCTTCGCCATTAGCGCAGGAGTTATTTGGGTTTCCTTTTGTTAGAGGAGTATTTATAGCAAGTAATTTTATTACACTTACCAAAACAGCCGAAACTCTTTGGGAAGAAGTTATCCCTACTGTTCGTAAATTTTTAAAAGAATATATAGAAGCGGGAAAAGAAATTATAGATGAAACTTTAGTACCCGAAAAAGCAGAAAGCGAAGTATTAACTAATGCTGACGATGCCGATGTAGTTACTCGAATTAAAGAGATGTTAGAAAACTATGTAAAACCGGCAGTAGAAATGGATGGCGGTGCTATTAGTTTTAGAGGTTATGATGATGGTATTGTAAAATTAATGTTACAAGGCAGTTGCTCCGGTTGTCCGTCTTCTATGGTTACACTTAAATCCGGTATAGAAGGGATGATGAAACGTATGATACCCGAAGTAAAAGAAGTAGTAGCAGAGGCAGAGTAGAATTACACATTTGTATATTTCATATTGGTATTATTTTTTAGGTTACAGTAATATTTTAAAAATAAGCAATAAAAAAATAAGAGGCTATTCAATAGGAAAAGCCTCTTATTTTCATTCTTAGATTAATTTCTAAACTTTCTACATTTCCTTACAACTCAATATTTCCCGAAAGAATTTGTTGTTTGTAGATTGCTTTTAATTTCTGTGTACGCTTAGTAACCGATGGTTTAGTAAACGCTTGACGCTTACGCAACTGATTTAATGTACGAGACTTTTCAAATTTCTTCTTGTACTTTTTCAGTGCCTTGTCAATGTTTTCACAATCTTTTGAATCAAGAATAAGCATGATTATATACCCCCTTTTGGTTAAAAATAGGGCGCAAAGGTATATCAAAATTTTTAAAAGTTAAAATATATTTTCAACTATGATGCATTTCACTGAAACTTTACACATAATAATTTTGTTAGAATAAAATAATACACATACCTTTGCATCGGATTTAAGGAAAAGTAAATAGGGGCTAAAAAAAGCCCCTATTGTTATTAATACACTTAATTTCAAACCATAAAATGCAATCAATTATAGACAATATATCAGTGGCAATTAATGATTTGTTGGCAGCACACCCCGACAAATTCCTTGTAGGCGTTAAGATAAAACCCACCAACAATATAAAAGTATATATAGATGGCGATAACGGCGTTACTATTAACGACATTGCTGGTTTCAATCGTAAATTATACAACCAAATAGAAGAAACAAAATTCTTTGGCGAAGAAGATTTTTCATTAGAAGTAAGTAGCCCGGGAATAGACGAACCATTACAATTCTATCGTCAATATGTTAAAAATTTAGGCAAAAACGTAATCGTTACATTCCAAGACGGACAAGAATTAGAAGGCAATCTTATACTTACAACAGAACAAGAAATTACAATCGAACATATAGTAAAAGAAGGAAAGAAAAAAGTGGTACAACAAACAAACATTCCTTTTGAAAGTATAAAAACAACAGTAGTACAAATTAGTTTTAACAGAAAATAACATTCATTATATTTTTCAACAAACAATACAATGGCAAGTATTAACCTTATAGAATCGTTTCAAGATTTTAAAGAGGCGGAAAACATAGACCGCCCCACCCTTATGAAAGTGTTAGAAGATGTTTTTAAAACACTTTTACGTAAAAAGTATGGTTCAGACGACAACTTCGACGTTATCGTAAACGACCAAACGGGTGACCTCGAAATATTTAGAAGACGCGACATAGTAGAAGACGGCATGGTAGAAGATGATCTTGCACAAATCCAATACTCAGACGCAATTAAGATAGAACCCGACTACTCTGTAGGAGAAGAACTCTACGAAGAAGTAGATGTTCTCGACTTCGGCAGAAGAGCCATTCTTGCTGCCAAACAAACATTAGCAGCAAGAATTACAGATTTAAAGAAAAACAACTTACTCCAAAAATACGCAGACAGGGTAGGCGAAATTATTACAGGAGAAGTATATCAAGTATGGAGAAAAGAAATGATGCTCCTCGATGATGAAGACAATGAGCTTTTGCTCCCAAAAAACGAACAAATACCAGGAGACTTTTTCAAAAAAGGAGAAACCATACGCGCTGTTGTAAAAAAAGTAGAAATGCGTAATAATACTCCGGTAATTATTTTAAGCAGAACACATAGTTCTTTCTTAGAAAAATTATTAGAATTAGAAGTACCCGAAATAATGGACGGGCTTATTACCATTAAAAAAATAGTAAGAGAACCCGGCGAGCGTGCCAAAGTAGCAGTAGAAAGCTACGACGACCGCATAGACCCCGTAGGAGCTTGTGTAGGTATGAAAGGTAGTCGTATTCACGGAATAGTACGCGAATTAAGAAACGAAAACATTGACATCATTAACTATACCAACAATATTAATCTGTTAATACAACGCTCGCTAACTCCTGCACGAGTTAATAGAATGGATATTAATAACGAAACCCAACATGCAGATATCTTCTTAGAAGCAGACCAGGTATCGCTTGCAATTGGCAAAAAAGGAGCAAATATCAAATTAGCACAACAACTTACAGGATTTAATTTAGACGTATATAGAGATATTAAAGAAACGGCAGAGTACGATATAGACATCGATGAATTTAGCGATGAAATAGAACAATGGGTAATAGATGAACTCAAAAAAGTAGGTTGCGATACTGCATTGAGCATTTTAGAGCTTTCTGTAGAAGAGTTAGTAAGACGTACAGACTTAGAAGAAGAAACCATTAGAGATGTAAGAAAAGTATTAGAAGAAGAATTTACCGAAGATTCAGAAGAAAACACACCATCAAACTAAGAGTAATTATGAAATGTAATGAATAGAACATCAAAATTTAAAATAAAGGATAACATCTAATTCATTACATTTGCAGACTAATATAATACCACTAATAAGAAATTTTATCGACTTTTTTCTTATTAGTTTATACTAAAAAGCTATACAATAGTCTAAGTCGAAATATATATTAAATGTCGTCAGGAACAATAAATACACCTCGCTTATTAGCTGCTGCCAAAGAATTTAACATTGGTAAAGATACCCTTGTGGAATTTTTGACAGGCAAAGGATTTGAAATAGATGGAAGACCGAATACAAAACTTTCAGAAGAAATGTATTACGCTCTTCAAGCTTCTTTTGCACAAGATAAATTAGTAAAGAAAAAAAGCGATGAAATAGCTTTACCCAAAGGTTCATTAATTGACTCTAACATCCCGAAACAAGAGTTAGCACCTGAATCCGAAACAGAAAAACCTAAAGATACTACTGCTAAAAAAACAGTTGTAAAAAAACCTAAAAAAGAGGAAGTTTCAGAACCTACAGAAGAAGAAACCGTAGTCTTAAAAGAAGAAGTTATAACTGACGATACCCCTACTACACAAGTAGAAGAAAAAGTAGAAGTAGAAGAACCAATAGTAGTTGTTCCTGCCGTCGAAACCAAGAAATCTGAAGAGATTACAGAAGTGGTAGAAACACCTGTACAAGATGAGCCTACAGAAACCGAAACAGAAACTACTAAATCTGGAATTGCCTCCAAATTACAAGGTCCCAAAATATTGACCAAGATAGATTTAGATGCAATAAATCAAACTACACGACCTAAAAAAGCTACTGCTAAAGAAAAAGAAGCAGCTAAAAAGAGCGCAGCTAAAAAAACTACTAAGGTAGAAACAAGCACAAAAGAGAAGACAGATAAACAAATAAAAGAAAGCCCTACTCCTAAAGTTGAGCCAAAACCTATTGTTAAACCAGAGGCAGAAGACACTAAGACAAAGCCAGCAGAGCCACAAGAGCAAGAAAAAGAAACACTCGAACACATCGAAACCAAAACGATGAAGTTAGAGGGTCCCAAAGTTATCGGCAAAATAGAATTACCGGCAGGTACTATGGGTGGCAGACAAGAAAGAAAAGAAAAACGCAAACGCAAACGCATACCGGTAGATAAAAAACCAGAAACCAAACAAGGAGGTCAAGGTGGACAAGGAAGTGGTGGTGGACAACAAAAAGACCGTAACGACAGACCTCAAAGAGGTGGCAGTGGCGGCGGTGGTAGAAACGACAACAGAAGAGGTGGTGGCGGTAGAAACCAACCACAGCAACAACCACAAGAAATAGACGCAAAAGAAATTCAGGATAAAATTAGAGAAACACAAGCTAAGCTTGCAGGTGGTGGTGCCAGAAGTAAAAACCTTAAAGCCAAATACAGACGTAATAAGCGCGAAGAAATGGCTGAAAAACGCGCTGCCGAAGAATTTGACGATGGTAGTGTAATACAAGTTACAGAGTTTATCTCCGTTTCCGAATTCGCTAACTTACTCAATGTAAGCTTTGCAGATATTATTAGCAAATGTATGAGCTTAGGCATTATGGTTTCCATTAACCAAAGGTTAGATGCCGAAGTAATCGAATTAGTTGCAAGCGAGTTCAACAAAGAAGTTTCATTTATTAATTTAGATGCAGACACCACAGATGAAGAAGACATACAAGATAGTGAAGAAGATTTAACACCGAGAGCACCCGTTGTTACCATAATGGGGCACGTAGATCATGGTAAAACATCTTTACTCGATTACATTCGTAATGCAAGTGTAGTAGCAGGAGAAGCAGGAGGTATTACACAGCACATTGGAGCATATAAAGTAACTACCGAATCTGGCAAAGACCTAACATTCTTAGATACTCCCGGACACGAAGCATTTACTGCTATGCGTGCACGTGGTGCTAAAGCAGCAGATATAGCTGTAATTGTTATCGCTGCCGACGATGCTATAATGCCTCAAACCAAAGAAGCAATATCGCACGCCCAAGCAGCAGGATTGCCTATGATATTTGCTATTAATAAAATAGACAAAGACGGTGCAAACCCCGATAAAATAAAAGAACAACTCTCTACTATGAACATTTTAGTAGAAGATTGGGGAGGCAACTTCCAAAGCCAAGAAATATCAGCTAAAAGCGGTCTTAATGTAGATGTCTTACTCGAAAAAATAATTATAGAATCAGAGTTATTAGAGTTAAAAGCAAATACAAACCGAATAGCAGATGGTACTGTAATAGAAGCATCTTTAGATAAAGGTAGAGGATATGTAACCACCATATTAGTACAAGGCGGTACACTCCATAGTGGCGAAATGATAGTAAGCGGACAGCATTACGGAAAAGTTAAAGCTATGTTTAACGAGCGCGGACAAAAAGTTACCGAAGCCGGCCCTTCTACTCCTGTACAGATATTAGGATTAAATGGTGCACCACAAGCAGGTGAAAAGATAAAAGTATTTGCCGACGAAAGCGAAGCTAAAAACCTTGCCAACCACAGAGCACAAATATTAAGAGAACAAGGATTAAGAAGCAGAAAACACATTACCCTTGATGAGATAGGTCGTAGGTTAGCATTAGGCAACTTTAAAGAACTAAATATTCTTATTAGAGCCGATGTAGATGGCTCTGCAGAAGCACTAAGCGATTCGTTACAAAAACTATCTACTGAAGAAGTAGCTGTTAACATTATACACAAAGGCGTAGGACAAATATCAGAAGGCGACGTAAACCTTGCAAGTGCATCTGATGCCATAATCATTGGGTTTCAAGTACGCCCATCGGTACAAGCATCGCGCTTAGCAGATCAAGAAAATATAGAAATAAGATACTACTCTGTAATCTACGATGCAATTGGAGAGATTAAGAGCGCAATGGAAGGCTTATTAGAGCCTACAGTCGAAGAAAAAATAACAGGTAACATAGAAGTTCGCGAAACCTTTAAAATTTCGGGAGTTGGTACCATTGCAGGTTGTTATGTATTAGATGGTAAATTTACCCGCAATACCAAAATACACATTATTAGAGATAGCATAGTAATCCATACAGGAGAATTAAGTTCGCTTAAACGATTTAAAGACGATGTAAAAGAAGTAAATGCTGGTTACGAGTGTGGTTTAACCATTAAAAACTATAACGACATACAAGTTGGCGATATTATTGAAGGTTACGAAGAAGTGGAAGTAAAACGTAAATTATCATAAACCAATACATTTTCGGTTAAACATCAAAAAAAAGGCTACCAAATTTGGCAGCCTTTTTTACATTTTATATTAGCATTACTACTCTCGCTCGCTTAATTCCAACCATCGCATTTCTTTCGCATCTAATGTTTCTATAATTTCCGAAATTCTTTTGGCGTGTTTTTCTAAAGTTTCAAAATCCAAATTACCATCGTTCATAGCAGTTTCTAATGTAGCCTTTTCCTCCTCTAATTGTGGTATTGCAATGCCTAATTGTTCTAATTCTCTTTTTTCATTAAAAGATAGCTTTTTTATTTCTACGGGTTTATTTTGTATTTTCGTTTCTTCAGTTGTTTTTATTGTTTCCTCTTTTTTTTCCGACTTGCTTTTTTCTATTGCAGATTCTATCCTGTATTGTGTATAATTGCCCGGAAAATCTTTCACTATACCCTCTCCTTCAAACACAAACAAGTGGTCTACTAATCTATCCATAAAATATCTATCGTGCGATACGATTAATAAACAACCCGGAAAATGCAGCAAAAATTCTTCCAGAATGGCTAATGTAGGTAAATCCAAATCGTTTGTGGGTTCGTCTAAAACCAAAAAATTAGGATTTCGGAATAAGATACTCAATAATTGTAACCTCTTCTTTTCTCCACCGCTAAGTTTAGAAATATATGTGTATTGTTTTTCGGGAGAAAACAAAAATCTCTGTAAAAACTGTGCAGCACTCACTTTAGTACCATCTGCAAGCGGAAAAAATTCTGCAATATTTTTTACATATTCTATTACACGCACATCTTCTTTCCACACTAAACCTTCTTGCGAAAAATCGCCAAAGACTATCGTTTCTCCTGTATTTATCTTTCCACTGTCTGCATTTTCTTTTCCTAAAATTATATTGATAAACGTGGACTTCCCTACTCCATTTTTCCCAATTACGCCTATACGTTCGCCTTTCTTAAAAGTATAATCAAACCCTTTTAGGATTACTCTGTCGCCAAAAGATTTATATAATTTCTTAATCTCTAAAATCTTACCTCCAATACGGCTCATTTTTACATCTAAAACTAATTCGTCTTCGGCTTTTCGCTGAGTAGCTTTGTCTTTCCAATTATAAAATTCTTGCTGACGGGCTTTGGATTTTGTAGTTCGGGCTTTGGGTTGTTTGCGCATCCATTCCAGCTCTTTCCGGTAACGATTACGCGCTTTGTCTATACTCGCTTGTTCGTTTTCTATTCGTATTGCTTTTTGTTCTAAATATTGTTCGTAATCGCCATTGCAAGTATAAAGTTTACCATTGTCTAACTCTATTATACTATTACATACATTATCTAAAAAATACCTGTCGTGGGTTACTAAAAGGAGGGTTACTTTGTCTTTATTGAGATAATGCTCTAACCATTCTACCATTTCTACATCGAGGTGGTTAGTAGGCTCATCGAAAATAAGTAATGTATGCCTGTGCTCCAAATCCATATCAATTAGGATTTTGGCAAGTGCTATTCTTTTCTTTTGACCACCAGATAATGTTCCTGCTATTTGGTTTAGATTTTTAATATTGAGTTTGCCTAAAATCTGTTGTACTTCCGACTCGAAATGCCAAGCGTTAAGATTGTCCATTTCTTTTATAGCTTCATTCAATTCGCTTTCGGGGGTATCGGCAGTATTTATTAATCTTTCATAGTTTTTGAGTGCATTAAGCACCGGGTGATTATGCTCAAAAATATTATCATTAATAGATTTGCTTTCGTCTAAATATGGGTTTTGGTCGAGTAGTACCACGCTTACATCTTTATGTACCCACACAGAGCCTTCATCGGAAAACTCTTTGCCCATAATTATTTTGAGCAAGGTAGATTTACCTCCTCCATTAGGCGCAATGATGGCAACTTTATCTCCTTCTGAAATATGAAAAGAAATGTTTTCGAATAGTGCTTTGTCGGCAAAAGATTTGGTTAGGTTTTCGACAGCTAAATAGTGCATTGGGCAAAGATAATACCAATTGTAGAATATCTACCGATAAGCAAAAACAAAAAGAACGATATCTGCTAAAGCAAATATCGTTCCTGTTATTTTTATAAAAATTTATTTCGTGAAATATTATCTACCTCTTCCGCCGCCGCCGCTTCTGCTACCACCGCTAAATCCACCACCGGAACCGCCAGAACGAGAAGAACCACTTCCAAAACTGCTACCACCACTACTTCTACCTTGAGAAGGCGAAGAATAACTTCTTCCACTGTTAGAAGGCGCACTTTGTCTCATATTGCTATTGCTACGAGATGGTGATACTTGCTGAAAGCCCCCTCCTCTCGAAGGAGAAACATTGCTACCATTAGACCTATTATTAAAGAAACCTCTGCTTGATGTACCAGAAGACTCTACTCTATTATTTCTTCCAGATGCATTAGGGTTTACTCTTAAACCATTATCATTAGTATTAACTGATGAAGCTCTGTTGTTGTTGTAACGTCCCACATTTTGGTTAACATTACCTCTACTATCTACAGCTGCATTTGTACGGTTGTTAAGATTGTTACTTCTTGCACTTTCCGGAGTTACCATTCCATTGCCATTATTTCTAACAGTTCTACTGCTTACGTAATTTCCGTTTCTCGAAATTCTACCTCCTGTATTTACACTATTAGCAGGGGCAGACATTCCTCTCGCTCCATAATTTGCTCTTCTATTGAAGTTATTATTATAGCCACCACGATTCCAACTATCATTCATACCTGCGTAGTAACCATTCCAGTATCCGTTACCGTAACCCATTCCCATTCCATATCCCATTCCGCCCCAATAAGGATTACCCCATCCAAAACCACCATAACCACACCAAGTACTCATTCCCCAGTAATTATTCCAATAGGGACCCATTCCGAAACTCATACCAAAACGAGGAGCATACCACCCACCCCAACTCCAAAATGGATCGTAATAAAATGGACTATTCCAAAACGGACTGTAAATGCCGCCCCAATAACCCATACCCATCATAGGATTGTTAAATCTACGAATGCGACTTGTATAAGAATCGTCATCGTAGTCTATATACGAATCGTCGTCGTAATAATAATTATCTCCATTATTATTATAATTTCCATTGTTAGAAGAATTATAATAATCTACTCCGTTCTGCTGCTGCGATGTAGCTTTTTGTTTTTTAGCAGACTTTTGTGCATCTTCTTGTGCATCTGAGCCTTTGTAGTACACATCGTCATAACCATTGTTTTGGGCAATCGCCAACGATGTAGAAAATCCTACCAAAAATATCGCAATTAATACCTTTCTCATAGCTAAAAATATTTTAATTGTTTTGTAATTTTTTATTCAATTAGATTAAAATGCTAATCACTATTTATTCCAATAAATTCTTTGTACCAAAAATAATACATAAATATCATTCTACCTAATCCTCTAATAGACATTAACATTTTCCAAAGGTTTAACGGCATTACAAAAAATAAAGTATTATAAATAAATAAAGCTCTCCTAAGACTAAGAGAGCTTTTTAAAACCAATAAACCGTACTATGAATACTATCTATATAGCAATTAACGTGCCAAAGTCAAAAATATTTTTCATTGCACAATAAAATATCCATAACAGACTAATTATCAGTAATATGTATTTTTTTGGATAATAATTTTTTTTTCACAATTATAATTCTACAAAAAATTTACGAAAAAACTACTTCCTTTTCACCATCAAAAGATGCAAAAACCATTTTAGGGTGGCTATCTAAATGCATTATATTACCTTTATAATCTATGGCTATAGCTCCGGCAAAGCCATCGTAAGGTTTTAGTTCGGCAAATGTTTTATCCAAAGCCTCACTAATAGCCATACCATCTGTAACTCTGGTAACGATTTTAGCCGCAACGGCACCACTTACTATATCTTCACCCACACCGGTACAGCTAACGGCACAAAATTCGTTAGCGTAATTTCCTGCTACTGTAGCAGAATCGGAAACCCTCCCTACTATTTCAAATCCTTTGCCTCCGGTAGAAGTAGCGGCAGCAAGTTTTCCATTTTGGTCAATGGCAACACAGCCCACTGTGCCTAATCCTTGTGATTGCTTTTTTTCTTCGTATTCTTTTCTTCTTTGGGGTATTTCGGTAGAGAAATTTTCAAAGCCACTTTTTCGGGCAAAATCCAATGCTCCTTCTCCACTTAATATTCTATCGTCGTAATGGAGTAATTTATGGGCTACAAATATTGGATTTTTAACATTTTCTATGTTTATAACGCCACTCATCTTTTGTGATGCTCCGTCCATAACCGATGCACTCATACGGATTACCCCATCGCTCTGAATTTGCGAACCTATTCCGGCATTAAATAGAGGGTCGTCTTCTAATAAACTTACGGCATATACTACCGTTTCTAATGCAGTATGGGTTTGCAAATAATTGTGTGCTTGCTTTGCAATATGCAATAGCGAGTCTTGTTTGGCTTTTTTGGTAATATCGTCTTTGTGCGATTCACTAAAAAAACCTCCGTGGATAATTACTTTCATTATTTTATGGATTAAACGTAATGCGAGTCGTGTATGTGCATTTCCTTAGTAGTAATATCATAGGTATCGTTCATACTCATTACGTGTACTACTAAATTATTTATGGATACGGGTTGCCCTAATTCTACTTTTGTAAGATTGGTATCTTTTATATGCAAACCATCTACAAGTATTACTAATCCCGAACCTATGGCTTCCATATACTTGCCATTTTTAATTAACAGTCCGGTATCTTCTCCAAGCCCTATACCTAATACTTTGGGGTTAGCCACCACTGCCTGAAATAATCTGCCTATTCTACCACGCTGTACAAAATGTGTATCTATTATTACATTATTAATTAAATCTAAACCACTTGTAATTTTTATTTCGCCTTTGAGCAATGCTTCTTTACTACTACCTTGGTATATCATAGCGTTAGAAGCTGCTGCTGCTCCGGCAGATGTTCCTGCATAGATAAAATCTTCGTTGTGGTATTTTTCTAATAATAAATCGTGGAATGGCGTTCCTCCGAGTATAGAAGTTAAGCGTAACTGATCGCCTCCCGTAAACATTACCACATCTGCATTGCGCAATCTATCTAAATAAAATGCTTCAGAAGCTTGTTCTCTTTTTTCGATTTGTAACACACCTATTTTTTCTACGCCTAAATAGTTAAAGGCTTTTCTGTATTCTTCGCCTACTTCTACAGGTATTTTAGATGCGGTAGTAATAACTTCAAAAACAGAATCGGATTTATATTTTGCTTCTTCGATTATTCTTTTAAGAATACCTGTTTCAAAAAAATTAAGATTATTGGCAACATTAGCGTCGTAAGAGTTTTCTGTAAAACTGCCTTTATCTACTGCCCCCCCAATGATGATTAATTTGCCCTGTATTTTCATTCGGCAAAAGTAAACAAAAAGATAATATTGCAATTTGGCAATGGGCTAAAATGTGGATTTGTGGATATTTTTTTACAATTCAAACGTAAATATATTTGATTTAATATAACACAAAAAGAAAATAAATAGTATAAGTGGTTGGTGAAATTACTGAGAATGATTATGGCATTTTAATAGATTACCTTCGGTGAGCAAAGTTACTCCCTGCGTTCTGAATTACTAGGCAAGCGTTTAGTACCTTTCGTTGTCAATGTTAGCTCAAAACTTGTGATAAATATTTATAGTTCACTAACTCATTTCCCTTGTCATTCCGACGAAGGAGGAATCTCATTATATTAATTTATTGTTTTGCAATCTTGCTTCTATGTGTAGTTCTTGCCGATTTCGTTAATGGCTAGGATATAGATACCTGCGCTGAGTATTAATACCGATTGAAATACGAATCATAAACTTGTTTACACTACATCTAATCGGTAAATTATCCTACTTTTGCAGCGAATGAGTACTTTTAAAACTTCCACAGCTAAAGAGGTTATTTTAAAAAAAATAAGAACTGCGCTTAACGAATCGCAGACCGCAATGCCTTACCCTGATGTAGGAAAACCGGATATTAAATCTTTATACACTCAGCCGCAAGGCAATAGCTTAGAAGAAGATTTTGTGGCTCATTTTATACAATCGGGTGGTACTTTTATTTTTTGTGAAGATGCTAATGATTTTGTTCATCAACTCGATACTTTGGTGCGCTCCAAAGGTTGGAAAGAAGTTTTGTGTGCACACAAACAATTATTTACATTCCTTACTAATCATCAGAAAGAATACATTAGAGAATTTAACCCACGCTTTAAGAATGCCTCTGCTGCTATTACGGATTGCGAAGCAGCAATAGCACGTACAGGTAGTTTTATACTCAGTAGCCAACAAAATTATGGCAGAATGGCTTCTATTAATTATCCGGCGCATTTAATAGTACTGCAACCGCATCAAATATTACCCGACCTAAGCGACGCGCTGAAACTAATGAAACAAAAATACAATAACCGCTTACCTTCTATGATAAATATCAATACCGGTCCGAGCCGTACCGCAGATATAGAAAAAACCCTGGTAACAGGCGTTCACGGACCTAAAGAAGTGTATTGTTTTTTACTGAACAGCTAAATATTAACGCGGCACTTCTATCTCTGCTAATACTTCTTTTATTATATCATCTGTGGTGGCTCCATCCATTTCTCTTTCGGGAGTAAGCGATATTCTGTGTCTGAGTACAGCAGGAGCAATGTATAATATATCGTCGGGTGTTACAAAATCTCTACCACGCAGCACTGCTAAGGATTTAGATGCTTGTAATAATGCAATAGATGCACGTGGCGATGCACCCAAATACAAATATCTATTGTTACGAGTAGCGTTAACGATTCGAGCTATGAAATCCATTAACTTTTCTTCTACGTGCACTTGCGCTATTACAGTTCTAGCTTTCAATAATTCTTCTTTGGTAACTACGGGTTGTATCTTTTGTATATCCAAATATTCTTGTCGAGAATGGTGCAAATGCAACATTTTTACTTCTTCTTCTAAATTGGGATAATGAATATTAATCTTAAACAAAAACCTGTCTAACTGTGCTTCGGGCAACCTGTAAGTACCTTCGTGTTCAATGGGGTTTTGCGTAGCAATAACCATAAAAGGAGGCGCAAGTTTATTGGTAACACCATCTACTGTAATTTGTCTTTCTTCCATTACCTCAAATAATGCAGATTGGGTTTTGGCTGGCGCACGATTTATTTCATCTATCAACACGATATTGCTAAATATTGGTCCTTTTCTAAACACAAATTTAGACTCCTGTGGATGAAACACATTAGTACCAATTACATCAGAAGGCATAAGATCCGGTGTAAATTGTATTCTATTATAATCTACATCTATTAATCGTGCCAATACTTTAGACATCAAGGTTTTGGCTACTCCCGGCACGCCTTCTAACAAAATGTGTCCGTTGGCAAATAATGCTGTCAAAAGTAACTCTTGCACTTCGTGCTGCCCAATAATTACATGCGAAGTAGCATCTGCTATTTTACGAACCAATTGCTCTATTAACACACTTTCAATACGATTGACACCTGTTTCAGAAGAAGTGTCGGTGTCGTTATTGTTTATATTCTCTGCTTCGTTGTTTAGATTATTTTCCATTGTTAAATACTTGAATTTTGTGGTTTAAGTTTGCCAAAATATCTTCATCTACCGACATACCATCTCTAATACATTTCACAAGATAAATCAATTCATCTACTTCGGCTTCTATATTACCGGATTTTATGGCAAGTTTGTGTATAAATTCTTTGTCTAAATGATTAATATTCATATTGTAGTTTGTCCGCACTTTATCTAAAAAGTGGTTACAAATTTTTTGTGCAATATTGGTATGGTTTCCGGTATTGTAATACAACTGACCTACCGTCTGTGCAAATATAGCAGATTCGTTTTTAGATTGTGGAATAATGGGTATAATAGCTTGTTTCCTTTTGATACTAAAAAGTATAAATAGACAAAGGAGAATTAATGCTAAAAGAAATGCAGTGTGAGTAGATTTATCCGAAAATATAATTCCCAAAAGTGAGGTACTTCCTGTTCTATAATCGAAACTAACAAAATAAACATTTTCTACATTGTCGCTAACAAAAGAAAGTGCATTTGCTACATAATTTCTATTATCGGCATGTAGCAAATTAACATTGCTAAACAACATTGGCTCTGCGTGTAAAAATATCCGTCCTTGCCCAAATGTAAATACCATATAATTTGGTCTATCACCTAAATAACCTAAATTAGAATACTCCTGATTTCCTACTGTAACGGAATCTAATCTTTGAAAATAATTATTAACGGAATACCCTGCTTTAAAAGAGTAATTTATTTTATTTTTCTCGCCATCGTAAATACTAAATTGCTGTACGGAATCTTTGTAAAAATGGTCGTAAAAATAATTCCAATTATTAGGGTTTTGACTTATTAATAATTGGTTGAGAATTTTATCATCAATATGTTTTACGGAAAAAAAGACTTCATTACCATTGCGTACAAATTCAATAATTTCAGCTACCTCATCTTCCGAAACATTAAGCTGCATTCCGGTAAACATCAACAATGTAATCCCTCCCTCGCTATATTTATTGTATATTTTAGTAAAATCAAATCCTTTCCTTAAAGTGGTTACATTGGTATATGGAAAAATGTGTTGGAGCTGATTATAATAAAGATATAATCCTGACGGTTGCTTGTTTTTAACATTAAAGTTTACTCTCCAATCTGTTTTACTTTTTGCGCTATTACAAGACAAATTACTGCCTATAACCAAGGCAATAAAAACAGGAAAAAGAAATCTATAAATGTTGCGTATTTGGAACAATTTTCAACTCAATTAATCATCAAATATAAATAAAAAACAGTAACAATAAGTATGGCATAGCATCGAAAGCTATTTTTTCTTCAAAGCATCATAATCATCTTTCCCCCAACGTATGGCATAGCTTAAATAAAAATTAAAGTCGAATGATGTAGCCCTATCGGCTCTACCATAGCCTGCAATAAAATTAGGAGCTAACTCTGGAAATACACCGGGATTTAGTAAAAATTTTGCTCTAAAACTCCAACCGGCATATATACCATTCCACAGTTCTGTTTTAATGCCTGCAACCATTTCCCCCCAATGAATTACAAAGTTTTGCCCTGGAGAACTACCTTCGGTGGGCACTCCAAATGGCGATGGAACAAGGAAAGCGGCATCGCTCCTATTACCAATTCCTAATCCATATCGAAACCCAAAAAATGCGAGATCCAAATCTCTTTTGTTTATTCTATCGAGCATAGATTTTTCTAGCCCTAATCGTAAATAGGTACTATTGGTTGTATAACTCAATTCCGTTTTATCCACTTTACCCCTACCCCAACCTCCCTCGGCAGCAATATATACATCTTTCCGCAAACGATAATCTGCTTGTATTTCATAAGCAGTATTATTATCACTTAAAAAATTATTGACCACTTTAGCCATATCAAAACCAATTCTAAATTGGTGTAGATAAGGTGGTTTAGGCTCCTTTATTTTTGCGGTAGTATCGGCAACTGTTATATCGGTTACAACCTTTGCTGTGTCTGCATCTACAAGCGGATTTAAAGTATTATTACTGTGTAGTTGTATTAAAGAATCATTCACTTGTTTTAAAGAGTCTGCAACTCTAAGTGCAAGTGAATCTTCTACTTTCAATAAAGCATCTTTTTGTTTTTGCGTTAAACTATCCGGTAAGGGAGTTATTATTTCTTGCGCCCTACTAATTATCGGTAATAAGATTACGAGCATTACAGTAAAATATTTTCTGATTCTCATCTGATACCATTTTACTGAGTGAAAAAATATAAAAGTATATGCCTTACATTACCAAGCGTGGTAACTTCTCTATTAGCCAAAGCAACGGAATCGAAAAGTGCTGTAGCATTGTGTACACTATCTATATTGTAATAATAAGTATAGCCGCAGCTATTAGATATAAAATGCACTTGTGGGGTATAAAAAATAGTAAGTGTATCTATCACACTAAAATCTGCCGTATCGGGTACTACCAAATAACGAATATTGCCTGCATCAGGGTTAAGCGGCAAAGGCATCAAAGAAGTTCCTTTTGCGCCCAATATACCAACAGTAGAATCAAGACCTAAGGATTGGAAATACGGAGCAGCCATAAAAGTATCGTAATGGGAAATTATGGTTGTATCTCGTGCCGATGTATCGGTAACTATAAGGCTGTCGTAAGTATTTTTTACAACAAATGCAGCTTTTACAGTAACTGTAGTAGGCTGATAACACTCTTGAGTTGTTTCGCAAGAAATAACCAAAGCTATTATTGCTATGCCTAACAAGTATCTGATTAATTTAAGCTGCATTTGTTTTTTTGAAGATTAAAGACAATTTAAGCGTCTATTCTTGCATATTTTGCATTTTGCTCTATAAACTCTCTACGCGGTGCTACTTCTTCGCCCATAAGCATAGAAAACACCCTGTCTGCTTCGGCTGCACTGTCTATGGTAACTTGTTTTAATGTACGCGTTGCGGGGTTCATTGTTGTTTCCCATAATTGCTCTGCGTTCATTTCTCCAAGACCTTTGTATCGCTGAATATTTACGCTTTCTTCTTTACCACCTCCTGCTAATCTGCTAACTGCTTGCTTACGTTGTGTTTCGTTCCAAGCATATTCGGAGTCTTTTCCTTTTTTTACCAAATATAGTGGCGGCTGTGCCAAATACACATACCCTTGCTGCACTAAATCCGTCATATAGCGGTAAAAGAATGTCAGTATCAAAGTAGCAATGTGCGAACCATCTACATCGGCATCGGTCATAATAATAACTTTATGATAACGAAGCTTTTCCATATTGAGCGCTTTAGGGTCTTCGGCAGTTCCTACCGTTACACCTAACGCAGTGTACATATTTTTTATTTCATCGTTTTCGTAAATTTTATGTTCTTGTGCTTTTTCTACATTCAGTATTTTTCCTCTCAATGGTAAAATAGCTTGGTAGTTTCTATCTCTTCCTTGCTTGGCTGTACCTCCCGCCGAATCTCCTTCGACTAAGTACAATTCGCATCTGTGTGGGTCTTTATCGGAGCAATCGGCTAATTTACCGGGCAATCCACCACCTACTAATACACTTTTACGCTGTACTAATTGTCGTGCTTTTTGGGCTGCTGCTCTTGCTTGTGCCGCTAATATTACTTTGTCTATAATAGTTTTGGCAACCTTTGGATTTTCTTCTAAATAAGCATCTAAAACCCTGCTTACACTCGTATCCACTACACCCATAACCTCATTATTTCCTAATTTGGTTTTGGTTTGCCCTTCAAATTGTGGTTCAGGTACTTTTACAGAAATAATTGCCGTAAGACCTTCACGGAAGTCATCTCCGGTAATTTCTACTTTAGCTTTTTCAAAAAGTTTATTTTTATCTCCATAAGATTTAAACATTCTCGTAATCGAACGACGGAAACCCGAAACGTGCGTACCGCCTTCAATCGTGTTAATGTTATTTACGTAAGAAAAGATATGCTCGTTGTACGAAGTATTATAGCTCATTGCTACTTCTACAGTAACATTGGTGTCTTTGTCGTAACCTTCTACATAAATAGGTTCGGGTAAAAAAGCATCTCTTTTACCATTGGCATCTATTGCTTTTACAAATTCTACGATACCACCTTCGCTGTAAAATTCTTCTTTTATATTATTGCCATTATCATCTTGTTCTCTTTCATCGGTAAGAATAATTCTAATCCCTTTATTGAGATAAGCTAATTCTCTTAATCTTCCTGCTAATATAGATCGTTGATACACTGTTTCTGTAAAAATAGTAGCGTCGGGCTTAAAATGTACTATGGTGCCGGAAATATCTGTATTTCCAATCTCACGAACTGCATATTTAGGAATACCCATAGCATATTCTTGTTCAAATATTTTGCCTTCTCTATGAACAGTAACGTGCAATGGGTCGGAAAGTGCATTAACACAACTTACCCCTACACCGTGTAAACCACCCGAAACTTTATAGGTGTTTTTATCGAATTTACCTCCGGCATGTAAAACAGTCATTACTACTTCGAGTGCAGAGCGGTTTTCTTTAGAGTGCATTCCGGTAGGGATACCACGACCATCATCTTGAACAGATATGGAGTTATCCGTCTGTATCGTTACGGAAATATTTTTACAATAACCGGCAAGAGCTTCGTCTATAGAGTTATCTACTACTTCGTACACTAAGTGATGCAACCCTTTGATGCCAATATCTCCGATATACATTGCAGGGCGTTTGCGTACAGCCTCTAAGCCTTCTAACACTTGAATACTATCTGCACCATAACCACTCGCAGATGGATTTAAATTTTCTTGAATTTCTGAACTCATTTATTGAATTATATGTAGCTAAAATAAGGAATTTGATTAGAAATTACGAAGTAATTAGTCCAAATCAAACTGCTTACAAAGATACGGAAAATAAAGGTAAGCACCTATTATATTTTAGGTATTTATCCACAAAAAAATTAGTCCAAACATTTCTAAAACTATTAAGAAGTGAAGGTAATGAAGTGTTATGCTGTTTACAAATGCAAGTTAGTCTCATAGTAACTCGACTAAAACTATTTCCTGTTTTCCTCGCTGGGACACCCAAGTCAGAAATTGAACAAATTTGCC
>CAYUXT010000006.1:0-99407 GCA_964448955.1 uncultured Taibaiella sp.
ATATATCTTTTTAGGAAATTATTGGTCTTTATTGTAATTCACTTTGGTATTACATCAACCGGAATTAGCTGAAAAATATCTTCTCGAAGCAAATAAGCTATATAAATTGGTAAAAAACAAGTATAACATTGCTAAAAATTATCTTGACATATCCGAATCCTATAATTTATCAAATCAATTTAAAAAGTCATTAATAACTTTAGACTCTGCTTTTAAATATACCAATAATGAAAGTTTATTATCGCTTTATTATGTACACAAGTCCGATGCACATAAAGGAATGGGTGATTTGAATACTGCAATTTTTATGCTTCAGAAAGCTATAGAGTTAGACAAAAAATTAGAAGATAATTATGCCTATGCTGCTGACATTAATCAATTAGGTACTTTATATTTGAAAAAGGGCAATAAAAGTGAAGCATTTAAACAATTTGAAGAAGCGAAGTCTTTATTTGCCAATCATAGCATAGAGGATATGGTCATTGAAAAGCAAGTTATAAGAAACTATATCGCTACTTTTTTGTCACTCAATCATCCATCATTGTTTACTGACTTTGATCGCTATCTATTGATTAGCGACAGCTTGAATGAACAAAGTTCTAGTAAACATTTTGTGGAACTTGATGCCAAATACCAATCGTCTCAAAAAGAAGCTCAAATAGCTCAGCAGCAATTGAAAATACAGAAAGGACACAATATGAGAAATCTTGCCATTGGTGGCGGACTCTTTGTTATATTGCTGTCTGCCATTGGATTTTTGATTTTAAGGCAAAAGCAAAAGCGAAAAGAATTAAACATTAAAAACAGTCTGTTGAACTTACAAAATGAATTAAATCAATCTGAATTGAATAAGCTCAATAAGCAACTCGACCCTCACGAAATTAAGAATTTGCTGGCAAGTATCTCACCCGAAATTCAAGAAAAAGCTCCTGAATCTTATCATAAAATGTTGCGATTATTCAACATCACAAAATCGAGCCTGAATAATGCCATTACAGAAAACCTAAACATTCAATTGAAGCAGGTTGAGGATTATTTGTCCTTAATGAAAGAAACTATGTTTGAACCACTAACTTATGAAATAGACAATCAGATAAAAAATACCAATATTGCCATCCCTCGGTTACTGTTGAAAAATTTAGTAGAAAATGCGGTAAAGCACGGCATTAAAGGTAAAGCCGGCGGCGGAAGTATTAATGTACACATAAAAGAAAGTGAAGATTACTTATACATTACGGTAGATGATACAGGTAAGGGCAGGGCAAATGCCATAAGCAAAGACAGCGGTATAGGTACTACTACCTACAAACACCTTTTCGACACACTGAATATCCGCAACAAAGCAAAAGCAAATCTTGAAATTACAGATAAACAAGAAGGCACTTTAGTAACTGTGCGTATTCCTTATAATTACAAATATGAATAGGTTATGAACTTTAACTACATTATTATTGAAGACCAAAAAGGAGCATTGGCAAATCTAAGAACAGCCCTTAAAGCCCATCTACATTTGATAGAGTTAGGGTGCGCTGCCAATGCAAAAGAAGGTATAGCACTGGCATTGAGCAAAATGCCCCATATAGTTTTCTTAGATGTTGAGCTTGGAACGGACAATGGCTTTGATGTACTTAAAGAGATAAGACAGCACACAGGAGCCTTACCCTTTTTTATTATGACTACCGACTTTAGTAAATATGCCAAAGAAGCGGTAAATAAAGATGTTTTATACTTTTTAGATAAACCTATTGACACCAATGAATTAACAATTGCATTGAGTAAAGTGCAAAAACATTTTTTTTCATTACAAGATTATATCACTATCAAAAACACAGAGGGGTATCGCTTCATCAATCTAAATGAAGTGTGTTGCATTAGTTCTAATGATAACTATTGCAACATACATTTTGAGTTCGGAAACACTATGACTGTAACCCGAACATTAAAAGATATAGAAACAATACTGCCGTCTAATTTTGTAAGGGTGCATAACAGCTATATAGTAAACCGTAAATTTGTGCAAATGCTGAATACCACGAAAAAAAAGATTATACTAAAAACTACATTACACGATTCTAAACTACCCGAAGAAGGGATTCCTATTGGCAACACTTATCTCGACAAGGTAAGAAATGTGCTGTTGGTGTCGTAGATATTTTAAGCACAGATTGGGCATAATGCCAATTGTAATTTTTCTATTGTTATGTGTTTGTGCCAAATCTCAGCAAACATCATTTTTTCTCTCAATCATTCTACCAGCTGTTTTATACTGTACACTAAATAAATTTACTATTCCACCCAATAGAGCATTTCATATCTATGAAATGCCAAATTTCTATATGTACTTTGGGGTTTAAAATCGATGGACTTTACCTCTGTTGGTATTCTGTACAACTGACGAAATCTTAACTTAAATTTCTTATTAAATTGAAGAAAATTCTACTACTCATAATTTTATTATCAATAAGCTGTTATGTTTTAGCTCAGATGCCTACACCTGTTGCTAAATATACTTTTACGGGTAATGCAAACGACGAATCGGGGAACGGCAATAATGGTACATTAGCCGGTAATATTCCTACATTAACTACAGACCGATTTGGCAACCCTAATGCTGCATACCAGTTTGGTGGGTATTATAGCCCAAGTTGGATATTGGTTAATAATAGTACAAGCTTACAATTCAATAAACATTTCAGTATTTCTCTTTGGTATAAACAATGTAACCCCGGTGGAATGGACGGTTGGGGAAACTATTCTCAATATGGCTCGAATGTTTTATACGGAAAAGCCGGAGATGGTTACGCTGCCGCTCCTGGTATATATAGCTCAACAAACTTAAATGCTTCCGGTCAAGTTACCAATCATTTTAATAATAAGCTTTGCTATGGCTCTTCTGCTTCCTGCCATCAATTTGGATTAAGTGCGGAAGTTCCCTGTTACGACTCCTGTGAGTGGATTCACGTTGTGCATATCGTTGATAGCAATGTATCCCGTATGTATCTGAATGGAAAATTAGCAGACACAAGCGTTTACAATGCCCCTGCCAATTTTACCGTAGCCAATACCCAACCTCTTTATATTGGCAAGATGGACGGTAGCTGGTATCCTTTCGGCGGTGTAATTGACGATATACATATATTTAATGTTGCGCTTACCGATAATCAGGTAAAGCAGCTTTTTGGAAACTTTATGGACACATTGTCTTTAAATCTTTTTGTAGACAAAGACTCGTTTTGTATAGGAGATGAAGTAATATTTACAGCAACAGGGGGAAGTGTTCTTACTTGGATAGTGAATACTACTTATTCTAATATTGGCAATAATAGTATAAGCATTTATCCCGATACAACAATGGTAGTTAAAGCGGTGATTATGTCAAGCCAGAGTTGTATAGATACTGTGGAGAAAACGGTTTACCTTAAAGATGATTGCCCCAACAACTGTCAAACTATTGGTAAATGGAGAGGATTTGTAAATCAATTGAATCTACCGACTATCTATTATCCGCCCCAGGATTTTATAAATCCCGATAGCAACTGGTTTCATATACCGCCTCCCGCTTCTTATTACTGGAGTGGATTTGAATTGCAAGATACTCTTTGTATTACTTCCAACTTTGCAGCAGAATTAAGAGTAAAAACGGGTCCGCCATTGGGTATTGCTGCCTACGATACACACTTTGGTATATTAACAACCAATGGTGCTTGTGGTATAAACTTAATGGGGGCGGCTTGGGGAATGCCTTGGACAAGTATATATGTAATGAATACAACCGTACTCTCCAACCACCCGAGCTTAATTTTTCCTTCACTATACGATTGGTCTGTAATAAAATTAAAATTTAATAATAATATACT
Organism: uncultured Taibaiella sp.; assembly: GCA_964448955.1. Taxonomy (GTDB): domain Bacteria; phylum Bacteroidota; class Bacteroidia; order Chitinophagales; family Chitinophagaceae; genus MKSF01. The sequence goes on from CAYUXT010000006.1 coordinate 3,858, forward strand.
TTATTACTATGTTAATGACACATTGGTTTTTAATAGCCCCTATACGGGTGATATTTGCAACATTTATGGGTTTAATTTTCTAAGTAAGGGTTCGGGGTATTGCGATTGGGTGAAAATTTACGATAATAATGACAGTATGGTGTTTTTTGAAGATTTTAATCATTGTGATAGTCTTAGCACTTTTGTATCTAATTGTGATAACCCCGAGATAGATATTGACATTATAAACGCCACTTGTAATAACGATACGTTTTACCTTACAGCAAATGTACTTTCTTCCAATCTCTTGCTTAGTTTTGAATGGTTTGGACCTCAAGGTTTAGTGGGTAATGCCCAAGATTTAAAGTTATTCAATTTAAGCAGTGCTCAATATGGATATTACTATTGTTATGCTACGCTAAATAGTTGTTTTGCTGTAGCAATAGATTCTGTTTATGTTGATTCTTTAGCTTTAAATTGTAATACTTGTAATAACGCAAGCGTGGTGTTAATGGGCGATGATACACTTGATTACTGTAACGACTGTCAATTAATAAGCCCCAATCTTGACATCATAGCAATAGACACTTGCTTTAATTTTAATACAGTTAAAATTTATTTTACATCAGGATATATGCTCGGAGAAGACACACTTCAGTTTGTATCAATAGGAGGCGTTACGGCTTCTTTCAATGCTGTTACAGGTGTGCTTACGCTTTCGGGCAATGTAAGCAATGCAACTTGGCAGACAATACTACGAAGTGTTTGTTATAAAAGTCTTGTGGGTAACAATTCTAATACTGTCAAAAACATTGTGATTGTACTCGGCGATGCTTTGTATAATCCCGGTAATGGACATTATTACCGGTTGATAAACAATGGAAGCAATATCAGCTGGACAGCAGCACGTGACTCTTCTGCTGCCTCAGCTTATTTTGGTATGCAGGGATATTTAGTAACGATTACAAGTCAGGCTGAAAATGATTTTTTGACAAGTTTAATCAATTCTAATACTTGGTTAGGAGGAAGTGATGCAGCCCAGGAAGGTGTATGGCGATGGGTTACAGGCTGCGAGGGTTTGGAAGATGGAGGTCAAGGAAGACTATTTTTTAATGATTCTCCTTTTCTTTGTAATGGAGGTGGAGGAATACCAATTTCTGGCATATATACAAATTGGCATCCTGCACAACCTGACAATTGCGGTTGTGATGCAGAGGATTATTTGCATATGCTTCCTCAAGGTAATTGGAATGATTATCCAAATGATTTATCTGTTACATCTTGTGCAAGTAGTCTCAATCATTACATCATAGAATACGGATGTATGCCCGGTGATTCTACTAATGTAGCTATTCGTGCAAATATTGTTGTGAATATCCACGGTATAACTGATACTTCTATAAGTCACTCCGTCTGCTCTGGCGATAGTTTTTTGGGTTATACCGCTTCGGGTGTTTATATAGATACTTTTGTAAATAGCAATAGCTGCGACAGTATCAGAACGCTTACCCTTACCGTTCATCCACATACAGCAAGCTCTATCAATCAAGCTATCTGTTCGGGCGATAGCTTTTTAGGCTATACCGTTTCCGGCGTTTATATAGATACGCTTATAAATAGCAATGGTTGCGATAGTGTCAGAACGCTTACCCTTACCGTACATCCGCATACATCAAATAATATAAGTCATACCATCTGCTCCGGCGATAGTTTTCTGGGTTATACAGCTTCGGGAGTTTATGTAGATACCTTTATAAACAGTAATGGTTGCGACAGTATCAGAACACTTACACTTACCGTAAATCCGCATACCGCAAGTGCTATCAGTCAATCTATCTGTTCCGGCGATAGCTTTTTGGGTTATACTGCTTCGGGTGTTTATACAGATACGCTTGTAAATAGTAATGGTTGTGATAGTATCAGAACGCTTACGCTTACCGTTCATCCGCATACGTCAAGTGCTATAAGTCATACAATGTGCTCCGGCGATAGCTTTCTGGGTTATACCACTTCGGGCGTTTATACAGATACGCTTGTAAATAGTAATGGTTGCGACAGTATCAGAACACTTACGCTTACCATAAATCCACATACCACAAGTTCTATCAGTCAAGCTATCTGCTCCGGTGACAGCTTTTTGGGTTATACTGCTTCTGGCGTTTATATAGATACGCTTGTAAACAGCAATGGTTGTGATAGTGTCAGAACGCTTACTCTTACCGTAAATAGCAATAACTATATTACAATAGACACTACTCTTTGCTTTGGAGGGCATATGTCGTTTCATAACCAACTAATTACTACTGCGGGTACTTACAGCCATACTTTTACCAATGCCAACAACTGCGACAGTAACGTAACAATGAAAGTAAGCATTGCTGCTATTCCTCCGAAAGAAGTATTTATACACAAAGATTGCAACAAGGTTTCATTCAGAGGCGAAGATTATTTTACTACAAATCTAATTATAGATACTTTCAAGAATACACTCGGCTGCGACAGCATATATCATTATCATTCTATACAAATACTGCATAGCAATCAAGATACCGTTAAGGCAGATATTTGCGAGGGCGAAAGCTATCATTTTGGGGGCAACGAATTTTTTAACAGTACCGTTTATAGTGCTTCTTTTACCAACCAATGGGGCTGCGATTCCGTAACGGTATTAGACCTTACCGTTCACCCCAATCCTGTGCTTACCGCTTCTATCCTTCCTACGGGTCAAAAAGATTTTTATTGTGTGGGAGATACGCTTACTATTGTTCCTTCGGGAGCATCGGAGTATTGGTTTTACAATAAGCAAAAAGAGCTTTTGTCGCAATCGGACGATTATCAGACAATGGCACACCTTGTACAAAACCATTACGTCATAATAGGTCGGTCTTCATTTGGCTGTTACGATACTTTAGCTTTATCTGTAAATGCGGAGCATTGCTGCGATATTTTTATACCCAATGCCTTCTCTCCCAATGGCGACGGATTAAATGATAAGATAGGTCCCATAGGTTATACAACGCTCCAAAACCATACATTTTACATCTACAATAGATTTGGGCAACAGGTATTTAAAAGCAATAAAATGAACGATAATTGGGATGGTACCTATTCGGGAAAACCCTGCGATGTAGGTAGTTACTTTTATATTTTTATGGGTAAATGTGGCGATGGTAAGGAAGTGATACGCAAAGGAGATATAATGCTGATGAGGTAAATGAGGTTTGATGATTTGTAAAACAATAAATACTAATTTTTAAATAAAAACAAAACAGAAACAGAAAATGAAAAAGCAATTCATTACCATCGGATTAGCAGGTATGCTTTCGGTTGCAGCACACCAAGCCCAAGGACAGACCGACAATAAATTAATGCCCATACCGCAAACTTCGGAATGGACAAGCCCCAACGCTCCCGTAGCAAAAAAACAGGGACAGCGACCAACAGAAGTAAAGCAAAGAATGGTAGCAAGCTCCAAGTACTCTTTAGGTAACAGCGTTTTAGAGTTAAAAGATTCCATAATATACACCTACTCTAACTCCAGAGGTAGCTATCCGGAGTACGTGGACAACGGATTAGTAAGAGTAAAATCGAATTTCGATACTGCTACCACAGTGTACTCCGTAGATACCACCCTTACAGTACCTTATATTAATGCTACACAAAACTTCAATAATGACAACCTTTTGGTAAAAGGCTTTAATTACAATAATGATGGGGACACCCTAAAAACAATCACAATAGCTTACCATACCAATGGTAAAATGCAACATTATAACTCTATGGAATATTTCCCATTGCGGGGCAATGGCGATGAATATACGTATATGGACAAGCAATACAATGCAGAAGGCAATATAGTCAAAGATACCATAATGCAACATGTACCCTCTATGGGGTCAGTATATTGGTTTGCACGAGGACTTACGTACGAATACGATGCACAAAACAGAATGACATATTATGAAGCCGACCAAGAGGGCTATGGTTCTCCTTCTTTTAAAGATGATTACAAAAGATGGTCTTTTTACAACGGCACATCTGCAAACAAATACAAAGATAGTTTGCTGCATATAAATATTTTCAACAACAACCCTCCAAACTATGATTCATCAAATACCTATTACCAATACAATGCCGCAGGAAATATGACAGAAGGCATAACCGTCAATTTTAATTCCGGAGATACTACCGGAAAATTCACTTATACGTACAATAGCAACGATGAGCTTATACGCCACTCGAGGTTTACATACACCGACACAGGAAATAACTGGCACGAAAACTACAGAGTCGATTATGAGTACGATAATAATGGTAATACTTCAAAGAAGATTAACTATCAATTGAATGGCACTACCAATCAATTTTATGTATTGATGGAAGAGTTATATTTTCATAATACAAAAGATTTATGGGATAGTGTCCATATTTATTTCTTAGATTGGCAGAGCGACAGCCTTAGACTTGGAAATGTACAGCGATATTGGTACAGTAATTTTGACAACATTACCAAACAAGAAAGAATAGATTACAATACCAATAATGGTGCTATAAACTCCCATTCAATAGATTTCAATTACTACGAAGATTTTTTGTCGTTAAAAGACTTAAATGCAGCAATCCTGGATGTGGAGGTTTTCCCTAATCCTGCTATGGACAAAGTGAACATTAATATAAGAGAAACGAGCAACCTCCAGTTATACCACATAAGCATATACGACCTTAGCGGAAAAATGATAAAACAAAGTAATCTTTATGGGACTACAACAACCATAAATGTTCTCGATATATCTTCCGGTATTTATCTGTTGGAAATTACAGATACCCAAAACATGAAAAAATTTCTACATAAATTAGTCAAAGAATAATTTTTTTAACATCAAATGTTATCATACAGGCGCAGTTTTTAAAATTGCGCCTGTATTTTTTACCTGAAAGTTAAGTATGGCTTGAATTGGAAATGATGAATTGCTATTTTCTCCTACTCCTTCTCTCTAATATTCATAATAGAATCTACCACATATACACTATGACCGCGCCAAGGCAGCTTACCTTTGTATTCTTTATAGTGTAAGTCGAAAAATTTACCACTATTGAGTTGTAGCTGATTGTAGATGTTTTCATTTGCTACCGAAAATTCAAATTCATTACTCTGAACTCCGGTGCCTGTTTTACCGGCTTTTATACCTTCTTGTATTAATTTGCCTTCAAAGGTTTTAAAGACATAACCTTTTTCTACTACGTAGTTTAAATAACCGGATTTTACACCTTTTCCAAAAACAAAATAGTATTTGTAATAAACAAATCCGCTTACTACTAACAAAATTATGAGTACGGTATATGAAATAAACTTGCGCATTTTTTTCCTTATTTAGAATGATTGCACAATATTACATAAAAGAAATATCATTATTTAGCCCAACTTTCGAAAGTGCTGTAAAAATAAGGTGTCTTGGCTTCGAACTCTGCACTGCAAGTATCTACCATTTTAAATACTCTTGTTACGCCTAATTCTTTTCTTTTTTCATACACATCGTCGGGTGAGCAGTCTTGCAGCAAAGCAGCTATTTGTTCATCGCTAAAGCCCATTTGTTTGGCTTGTAGCATTATATCTTTGGTGATATTGTTTAGATTATGACAGACTTTTATTTTACTTTCAAAATTTACGATGTCCTGAATTTGATATAAAAACCAACGGTCTATTTGTGTGTGCTCTCTTAAAGATTTTATGGAAATACCTGCTTCTAATGCTTCTCTTATTCTAAATACTCTGTCCCAAGTTGGGCGTTTTAAGTATTCTATTAATTCTTCGGGGCGCATTTTACTTCTACTGATAGAAGTTAGTCCGGTGGCATTGTTTTCTAAACTCTGACATGCTTTTTGTAATGCTTCGGGAAAACTTCTGCCTATTGCCATTACTTCGCCTACCGATTTCATTTGCAAGCCTAATGTATCATCTGCACCTTTAAATTTATCGAAATTCCAACGTGGCATTTTTACAATAACATAATCTAATGCCGGCTCGAAATATGCTGAGGTAGAGCGTGTAATTTGGTTTTCTAATTCATCTAAGTTGTAACCCACAGCAAGTTTAGCAGCTATCTTAGCTATTGGGTAGCCCGTAGCTTTAGATGCCAATGCCGAAGAGCGACTAACGCGCGGATTAATTTCTATGGCTATTATTTCTTCTGTTTCTGGATTAAGAGCAAACTGTACATTACAACCTCCGGCAAAGTTGCCTAAGTTGCGCATCATATCTATAGCGGTATTACGCATAAGTTGAAAAGCGGTATCGCTAAGGGTCATCGCCGGAGCTACCGTAATGCTGTCGCCGGTATGTATGCCCATTGGGTCAAAATTCTCTACAGTACAAATAATAACTACATTATCTGCATTATCTCTAAGTAACTCCAACTCAAATTCTTTCCAACCCAAAACGGCTTTTTCTACCAATACTTCGTGTATAGGCGAGGCTTTAAGACCTGCATCTAAAGCGGCTTCTAATTCTTCTTTGGCTTTTACAAAACCACCACCTGTACCACCTAAGGTAAATGAAGGGCGAATTACTAATGGAATACCTATTTCTTGTGCTATTTCTTTACCTTCGAGCATAGAGTTAGCCACCCTTGCAGGTGCTACAGGAATATTCATTTCTATCATCCAATCTCTAAACAAATCTCTATCTTCGGCTTTGTCGATAGCTTTAATATCTACACCTATTAGTCGAACATTGTGCTTTTCCCATATCCCTAATTCGTCTGCTTCTTTAGCCAGATTAAGTGCAGTTTGTCCGCCCATTGTAGGCAGTACGGCATCAATATCGTTTTCTTCCAATATCTGCTCAATGCTTTCGGCTGTAAGAGGCAGTAAATAAACTTTATCTGCTACTATGGGGTCGGTCATTATCGTAGCCGGATTACTATTGATTAAGGTAACTTTTATACCTTCTTCTCTCAATGAGCGTGCTGCTTGCGAACCGGAATAGTCAAATTCGCAGGCTTGTCCGATTACTATTGGTCCCGAACCTATTATCAAAACTGATTTTATGGAAGTATCTAATGGCATTGTTTGCTTGTTCTATTAATATCTGGCAAAAGTAAGTATTAAAAAGTCAAAAATAAAAAGTCAAAAGTCGATAATTTGGCAATTCGACAATTAGATAATTGGTTAATGAATGAAGTTGAAGTATGGTTTAAATGATAATATAGTAGTTATTTAGCAAGCTCCAATTAACATATTTATCTAAAAAAGAGCCTTGTTTAATAAAGGGTTTTAATTTTTCAAAAGATACTAAAGAATGACAGTTCGCCTGTTGTAAACCCTAATTTCGTAAGGGTAATAAGAAAATGTGATACCTTTTGGTGTAATATAAAAGTTATCGGACATTTCTATATCTTTAGAAAATCCATCTTTAAAAATAAACCTCCATATTGCAACTTATAATGCTTGTAATATTAGTTAAAAATGGTATTTTTGCCGAAATGGTGGTTTTAGACAGACTACCATTGGCAGTAATTATTCGAGACCCACCTAAGTTCAAGAAATGCAAGTATATATTCCAGTAAGAGGTCCAGAAATAGAACAAATTTACCCCGAATATGATCGGTTCTTAAATGACTTCAAAAACTTGACTGACACCTCATTACTTCAAAAACTAATAGATAGCTACGAACCCAAATATCAACAAATTGACAAAATTACTTTTGAAGTAATTTATAGTTCAAGATTTGAAAAAAAGGAAGATAAAAGAATTAAAGACCTTTCAAAAAAACATAAGTTCTTTCACGTAAAGTATATTGAAGATTTTTTACTATTTGACATTGTCTTTAAAAATGAACAAAGAGAAACTAATAAATATGCAAGAACTACCTTAAATTTTATACTTTCAAGACTTGCTTTACTGCTAAACTTAACATATGCAACAAAAATAGACTTCCTTACTGGGGCAATCTACTCTGATGACATTAAGTTTTTAGGCGAGACAGAAATGATTTTAAGTTCTCTTGATTATGCATATGAAGAACAACTTAAAACAAAGTGGCCAAAAGTATTTGGCTTAAATTTAATGCAAACATTAGAATGGTATTCTTCAAACAACTTGCATCCAGACTTCAATAGCAAAAACAAGCTTCACAGGGCAATAAATTCATTCTCATATCAATTTTCTACACTTTTTGAGACAGACACTTCTATTTTGTTTTGGACTATGCTAGGAATTGAAACACTTTTGGCTGAAGGAAATACAAATATTATTAACCAAATTAAAGACAAAACCTCCCTTATTTTAGGCGAACCAAAGGAATTTAAAAAGAGATTGAATAAACTTTACAATTACAGGTCAAGATTCGTGCACGGAGATATAGATTTCCCTGCTAAATTTAGTTCTGATTATGACAACTTTGAAAGTGAATACTATGTATATGTACATTTTGCGACAAGTATTTTACTTTCGTTAGTTAGAACGCTAATTATTCAGAATAAATCAGAATTTGACTTCGAGTACAGACTAAAATAAAACTACTGCCAACATTATGCCAAATAGAAGAAAATACTAAAAAGCGATACTTCGACAGGCTCGCAACCTTACTTCGGCTCTGCTCAACAACCACTTCTCAACCCTTAACTAAAAGAGTAGCTCACGCTTCCGTCTTTTTCATCTTTAAGTACAATGCCTGCTGCGGTTAATTGCTCTCTTATCTTATCGGAGGTAGCATAGTCTTTTTGTACTTTGGCTTGTTTTCTGATGTCTATTACTAATTGCAGCACCGCATCTAAAGTATTGCTCGATGTTTCGGTAATGGATTGTAAGCCCAAAACATCTTCCATAAAAGTAGAAAAAGTAGTTTGGAGTAGTGTTAATGTTTCTTTAGACAATGCCGTAACTTTTATTTGTCCGCCATTAATACTATTAATGATTGGTGCTAATTCAAAAAGATTGGCTACTACCTTAGCAGTATTAAAATCATCATTTATATCGGTATAGCAAGCCTGAGAATAGTTTTTGACTTTTTCGTCTAATGCTGCATCTTCTGCGGTATTGGAGGCATTGTCTGTATTTAGTTTTTGACAAGTCTCGTAAGCTTCCCACAGCCTTTTTAATGCACGCTCCGAAGCTTGCAGGGCTTCATTAGAAAAGTCTAAAGTGCTGCGGTAGTGCGTTTGTAAAATATAAAAACGAATAACCATCGGGTGGTAAGCCTGCTCTAAAATAGGGTGGTCGCCAGAAAAAAGTTCGGTAAGTTTAATTATATTATTGTACGATTTACCCATTTTCTTGCCGTTAATGGTAATCATATTATTGTGCATCCAATAGTTTACTGGAGTACAGCCGTGTGCTATGGTACTTTGTGCTATTTCGCTTTCGTGGTGTGGAAACTGCAAATCCATACCACCACCGTGTATGTCGAATTGCTTACCAAGATATTTACTACTCATTGCCGAACATTCGATATGCCAACCCGGAAAACCTTCGCCCCAAGGACTTTGCCAACGCATCAAATGCTCCGGTGGTGCTTTTTTCCAAAGTGCAAAATCTACCTTTTCTTTCTTTTCGTCTTGCCCTTCTAAGTCGCGAGTAGTTTCTAAAAGGTCTTCTAATATTCTGCCCGATAATTTTCCGTAAGGATATTTAGCTGCATATTTTTTTACGTCAAAATACACAGAGCCATTTACTTCGTAAGCATAACCTTCCGAAATAATTTTTTGAATCATTCCTATTTGTTCAATGATATGTCCGGTAGCAGTGGGTTCTATTGATGGAGATTTACAATTAAATTTTCTCATTCCCCAATGGAAAAGGTTGGTATATTTTTGTACTAACTCCATTGGTTCGAGCATTTCTAAAATAGCTTTAGTGGCAACTTTATCTTCCGCTTCCCTTCCTTCTTCTTCGAAATGCCCAGCATCGGTTATATTGCGGACATATCTTACTTTATTACCCAAATGCTCGAAATACCTGCGTACTACATCAAAAGTAATATATGGGCGTGCGTGCCCCAGATGCGACTCTCCGCTTACGGTAGGTCCGCAAACATAAAGCCCAATATGACCGGGAGTAATGGCTGTAAATTTTTCTTTTTGGCGTGTGTAAGAGTTGTAAATATAAACTTCTTGCGTTGGTACAGTTGAATCCATTTTTGTGTTTTTATGTATTGCTATATTCGGACAAAATTACTTAAAGTCTTTGTTAGAATTTTGAAAATGGATATAAAAATAATAGAACTACAATCGGATTAGATTATTTTAAAGCAATTTGGGCTTAACTTTGTACATATTTTCATTAGAAAAGAAAAAATAGATGACAAAAAAGGAAAAATTAGAATCATTATTAGCGCAGCAAATTGCCGTTCTTGATGGTGCAATGGGCACAATGATTCAACGACATAAACTACAAGAGGCAGATTACAGAGGCGAGCGTTTTAAAGATTGGCATACCGACCTTAAAGGCAATAACGATTTACTTTCTATAACGCAGCCCCACATTATTAGAGATATTCACTTACAATACCTCAATGCCGGCTCTAATATTATTGAAACCAATACCTTCAACAGCACATCGGTATCTATGGCAGATTACGATATGCAATCGTTAGCTTACGATATTAATGTAGCATCTGTACAATGTGCTAAAGAAGCGGTTAAGATATTTTTAGAAAATAATCCTGAAAACAATCCCGACCATTATTTTGTAGCCGGAGCCATAGGACCAATGAATAAAACATTATCCTTATCGCCCGATGTAAATAATCCTGGTTATAGAGCCGTTACTTTCGACGAGGTGGCTGCATCTTATTACGAGCAAATTAAAGGATTAGTAGATGGCGGTGCCGACATTTTATTAGTAGAAACAATTTTTGATACATTAAATGCAAAAGCAGCTTTATTTTCCATTCAACAATATTTTGAGGAGCATAAAATAGAATTGCCCATAATGATTTCGGGTACTATTACCGATGCATCGGGCAGAACACTTAGCGGACAAACTTTAGAAGCATTTTATATTTCGGTAATGCACGCTAATCCGGTAAGTATTGGATTTAATTGTGCATTGGGCGGAAGACAAATGCGTCCGCATATAGAAGAATTATCCAAATTAGCAACTTGTAGTGTAAGTGCTTATCCTAATGCAGGCTTGCCCAATGTTATGGGCGAATACGATGAAACTCCCGAAACTACTGCATCTATAATACAAGAATTTGCAGAACAAGGGTGGGTAAATGTGGTAGGTGGCTGCTGTGGCACTACTCCAGAGCATATAAATGCAATTAAAAATGCAGTACAAAATATTAAACCAAGAGTAAAACCAGAAGTTTTAGAAAACATTTAATATCACTATATTTGAGCTAATATTTAATGGTAACTAATTTTAAAAAATTACCCCCAATGCAATTAGATAAAATAAAAGTAGTCTTAATCGAAGATGACAAAACAATTAGAGAGGCTTATACTTTTTTAATCAACGAGCATAAAGATTTTGAAGTGGTAGCTGCTTTTTCGAGTGTAGAAATTGCATTGCCCAAGCTATCAGATATAGATCCGCATATTATACTTTTAGATGTAGAGCTGCCAGGTATGAACGGTATAGAGGCTTTACCCAAAATTAAACAGTTAGTAGATAATGTGTATGTAATTATACTTACCGTTTATGATATTCAACAAACCGTTTTTGAAGCATTAAAAAATGGTGCTTCGGGGTATTTAACAAAAGACTCTTCTCCAGAAAAATTAATAGAAGCAATGCACGAAGTATTGCAAGGTGGCGGACCTATGAGTAGCAATATTGCCAGAATGGTTGTTAATTCTTTTCAAAAAAGTAATCATTCACCATTAACTAAAAGAGAAACAGAGATTTTAGAACAAACAGCAGAAGGGAAAACAAGGAGTAAAATTGCAAAAGAAATGTTTATAGATGTAGAAACTGTAAAATCGCACCTAAAAAATATTTATGCCAAATTAGACGTTCATTCTAAAGCCGATGCTATAAAAACAGCAAAAGACAACAAATATATTTAATAATAAAAATATAAAAAAAGAATATGAAAAAAAGCACTTTCCTCATTGCCTTTATTGCCTCTGCAATATTATTTACCGCTTGTAAAAAACCTAAAGACGATGATAAAAAAGATGATGATAAAAAAGACCCTCCAAAAGTAGAAGAAGTAGGCACGGTATCTTTTAAGGTAGAAAATTATGTAGGTGCTGAGCCACTTGTATTGGATCATACCGAATACTACACTAATACAGCCGGAAACGATTTTAAAGTGAAAAAGTATAAGTATTATCTTACTAACTTTAAATTAGTAAAATCCGACAATGCAGAATACAAACAACCCGAAAGCTATTATTTAGTTAATCAAGCAGATGGCGATTTGGATTTTAAAATAATAGACGTTCCGGCAGGTGAATATAAAGCAGTAAAGTTTTTAATCGGTGTAGATAGTGCAAGAAATGTAAGCGGTGCGCAAACCGGAGCTTTAGACCCACTTTGGGAAATGTTTTGGGATTGGAACACTGGATATATTATGGCATTGATAGAAGGCGAAGCACCAGACGCTTCAGGAAACATTCTATCCATTCATATTGGAGGTTTTTCGGGGCAGTATTCTGCATTAAGAGAAGTAACTATGAACTTTAGCGAAAACATTAAAGTTGCTAAAAACAACGAACCTGCAATTACCTTACGCTCCGATTTGCTAAAATGGTTTTCGGGAGCACACTTAATTAATTTTACAGATTTTAGCTTACAAAGTGCCGTAGATTCTAACAGTGCTAAGATCGCCGATAACTATAAAAATATGTTTAGCATTTCAGCGATGAAGAGCGAGTAAAGGATAGATAATTATACAATTTGCAATGCAATTTGTTTCTTGTACGACCACATCGTCTAACTAACCGAATTCCGAAAAGAATATTTACTTTTGGGTAGCTATAAAGTTCACACCAAAGAAAAAATACTCTTTTCGGAATTTGCTTTTGCCTTGGATCTCTCTTTCTTTTTGTAATAATAATTCGGCATCTTTATCCTTGTAATAAAAGGGCAAATAATATCGCACATATTGCACCTTATCTTTAGGAATTTCAAAACCATTGGCAGTAAATAATGTGTCCCATTGTTTTAAGCTACGGATATTTTCATTACCGATTAAAATGTCTTTTTTCAGTGTTTCATCGTAAATGGTAATTACCCTTTTGCTACCTCTTTGTTTGTATAGCTTAAGAGATTGAATAATGTTGTTGCCATTCTCTTCAATACTTACAATTTTACCATTAGGTTTTAGTGTTTTATGAAAAATTTGTAACGCATCGTTTATTGGCTCTAAATGATGTAACGTATCTTGGACCAAAATAATATCGTAAGTATTGGCAGGTGGTTGGCTATCAAATAAGTTTTCATAAGATGTACTGAACAAAGACACATCGCCATATTGCTTCCAATATTCTAATCTCTGCGGTATGCGGTCGTAATAAAACTCCAATGTAGTACCATGAGATTTTACGCCATTCATTGCCAAAAACAAACAGGTAGTACCATAGCCCGAACCACAATCCCATATCAACTTATCATTATCCAAACAATGACGGGATATATAACGTAACCTTTCTAAAAAATAATTTTTCCGAAAAGCAAACGAACTATCATCATTCAAAAATTTATAATAGTGGTATAAATCTTCTCTTGTAGCTAATTCTTTTAAAAAGAGTTCAAAAAACTGTTCGGGACTCATTATTGTTGGTTTGATAAAAAAAAATTTGGGGTAAAATTAAATAAAAAAATTGCCTTTACACTTTTGCCCACAATAGAGCTGCATTACAGCCCCCAAATCCGGAAGCTGTTTTGAGTAAATAACGATACTCTTTAAAGGTATTTTCGGCACTAATAGTTATAGGAACAGATACGCCCGATGCTTTAAAGCCATTACAGCCTAATACTACATTTTGCTGCATAGCCATACAAGCAATAATAGATTCTATTATTCCTGCTGCGCCGAGTGTGTGCCCTATTAAAGGTTTTAAACTATGGATAGGTATATTATTTAATTGAGCTACATTAATTGCTTGCGCTTCCATTTCGTCGTTATAAGCAGTACCGGTACCGTGTGCAGATATAGCACCGATTTCATCTTTATTAACAGTGGCTTCGTTTATAGCATCGGATATAGCTTGTGCTAATTCTTCTCCCGTACGCGATGGACCGGAAAGATGGTTAGCATCATTGCTTACTCCACCTCCTTTTAGTTGAAAAGAAAAATTTAATGCCCCTTCCGGCAACTCATTAGTGAGTACCATACAAGCACCTGCTTCGCCAAGGTTTATGCCTTTGCGGTCTTTGTCGAATGGGGTGCATCGCTCCGGAGCAATCGCCAAAAAAGACTGAAATCCACTTACCACAAAACCACTTACCCTATCTGCTCCTACTACAATGGCGTGCTTGTATTTATTGGTTTCTAAATATCTTTTTGCCCATATTAAAGACAAAGCACCAGAAATACAAGCATTAGATATTACAATGGGTGTATGTGCTAATGTAAAGTAATTGGCAATTTTAATAGCTGAGTGATTTATGCTTACATCATTATCTGCAAGGAGTTCTATATTTCCTTTTGTTGTAGAAATTAAAACAATGCAATCTTTGCTCGAAATAGCAATACCGGTATCGGCAATAGCTTGCTCTATGGCTCGTATCATCATTGCTTCAAAAACAGTGTAAGTATTTTGTAAGCCATCTGTAATTTGAGATATTTGGGTATCAGAAAATGTAGCTGCCCAAAAATCGAAAGGCGCTATTGCTTTGTTGCTATGTAACGTTACAGCCGATTGTGCAGCTAATATTTTATTAAAATTTTCTGAAGAAGTAAATCCTAAAGGACTAATTATTGAAGATGATATAGCGTAAACAGGTTTCAATTTCGTATTGATTTGTTGCTTTTATAATAATTCAATTTAATACAAGGCATTTTTCCCTACTAAAGCCATATTTGTCATCAAACTATTTGCGAAAATTTTTTGCAAATGTAAACAAATTAGGGGGATAGGGTATTAATATATTGCAATAAAATACCATTATTTTTTTAAAATATCTTAGAAAATTAACTAAAATTACAATGGTATATTATTCTCCACTGTAATTTCTAAACCAATTTGTGTTGTAAGTAAATGCAAGCAATGCAAGTTGATCTACTTGAGCTTTGGGGTTGCCTGTAAAATTCACAAACTGATTCATATAGCCCAACTGCAAATTCATATTAGGGCTAACCTGATACCCTAAACCAATAAAAAATCTGTTTCTATCAAAGATATTAGTGGGTTCGTTTTTGAAATTTACAAATATTTCGTTGTTGAAGGCTACAAAATATTGGCTCAAATGTGGCGTAATAGGGTGTAAGGGTATTAATGACTGAAATCTATATCGCAATCTATGGGATTTGAGTCGAGTATCTTTGGTAGTATTGTGTAAATATCTTTGCTCTAATCTATACCGATGTTCGAGAGAAAAATTTCGTTTTTTGTTGCGTAAAACCAATTGTTGCCAAACTCTGTTTTCTAAAACTTTAGAGCCGATTACATTTTTAGATGTAGGCTCTACATAAATATAGCCATAACCTGCTGTAGCCATAACTTGTGGATGGATATACATATTTACCCCTACTCGAGTAAGTATAGATTGTACCGAATGGTCTAAATACATATTGCGCCACTGCATTTCGGTATGTAACCCAAATCTACTGTTCAACTTATTATCTCCGGAATATGCTAACCAATAACCATGAGGATTGGGCATAGTTTGGGTTTGTGCAATAGAAGAAATGCAAGCTAAATGTAAAAAGAAAATTACAAGCCAAGAAACACTTTTACTTAACATTATTACAATATTTATTTTACAAAAAAATGACCTTAGCAAATATAGTATTAAAGAATAGCTTACAATCATTCTAAGCTATTAATAGGTTTGATTTAACAATTAAGTCAAATTAAGCTATTCCGGCTTCTTTTTTAAGCCTTCTGTCCACATAAAAAGGAGCAAAAGGAATGAGAGACGCTAAAAATATTAATGCAGCTTTTTCGTATGCCCATTTGTATTTGTACCAACATAAGACTACATAAATTCCATACAATACAAACAACACTCCGTGTGCCCAACCTAAGTATTTTACATAAAGTGGCATATCGAACATATACTTTAAAGGCATTGCTATTCCTAATAATAAAAGATACGAAACACCTTCTAAGATACTAATAGTGCAAAACTGCTTTAAGAGTTTGTAGTGTTGAGGAGAGTAATTCTTCATTATTTTTGAATTTAATTTTCTATACTTTTGTAAATGTTGGCAAAGTTACGTCAAAAGCAAACACAAAGCTGAATAGATAAACACTTTCAACTTTCAACTTTCAATTATCAACTAAATAAAATGCTAAGTTATTGGGAGCGTTCGTCGTTTTTACATTACACTAATATTATTATAGGGGCAGGACTTACGGGCTTAAATACTGCAATCGAATTACACAAAAAATTTCCGCACGAAAGAATTTTAATAATAGAGCGTAGCATTTTTCCCTTCGGAGCAAGTACCCGCAATGCAGGGTTTGTGTGTATGGGCAGTCTTACAGAATTAATAGACGATAGCCAAAATATGCTGCAAGACGAGGTAATAAATCTTTTTACAAAAAGAAAAATAGGATTAGATAAATTAAGAAACAGATTAGGAGACGAGCATATTGGATATAGAGCCGATGGCAGCCACGAACTACTTACAGAAGAGGATTTATCGGCTTTAGAACAATTAGATTTTTATAATAATGCTCTAAAAGATGTTATTACCGACAAGCCGGTGTATGTACTCGCAAATGATAAAATAAACGCTTTTGGTTTTGATACTACTAAAATAAAAGCCTTAGTAGAAACCACTTGCGAAGGGCAACTACATACCGGTATGCTGATGAGGAGATTAACAGATTATGTGTTGTCTTTGGGTATAGAAATTAAAACGGGTGCTATGGTACAGCGTTTCGAAAATGAAACCGATAAAAATACAGTAATCATTAACGACAATGTACGAAATTCGGAAATACAACTTAGCTGTAAAAGGTTAATTATTTGTACCAATGCTTTTGCTAATTCCTTACTTAAAAATGAAGATGTATCGCCAGGAAGAGGGCAAATAGTACTTACCAAACCAATAAAAAATATGCCACTCAAAGGCATTTTTCATTACGATAAAGGATATTATTATTTTAGAGAAATAGAAGGCAGAATACTCTTTGGCGGTGGTCGTAATTTAGATTTTGCGACAGAAACCACAACCGATATTGCAGACAATGATTTTATTTTACAAGATTTAAAAGCTAAATTGCAGCATCTTATTTTGCCCCACAGCGAATTTGAAATAGATATGCATTGGTCGGGCATTATGGCATTTGGAAAAAATAAAACACCCATCATGAAAAACTTTGGAAACAACGTATATGGTGCATTTAGATTAGGAGGTATGGGAGTGGCTTTAAGCACGGTAGTAGCCGAAGATTTAGTGAAAATGATACAATAGAACTCTATCGATAATTTTCCATTTCTTCTCCATTGGTTGTTAAGCGAAGCTGAAATATAGAGAGGGAAAAAAAGGAGAGGTTAATGAAAAAATGAAATTATGTTTGAGGTCTAATAGTTATTCAAAATAAATATGAATATATTTACTGTAAATACGCCATTTAATATAGAAGTAGAGTTTGCCTTAGCTACATTTGGCAAGCGATTATTGGCTTGGATTATAGATATTGTCATTATCTATTTTTACTGCTATATTGTATTAATGTTTTTTTATGGAGAAATATTAAATTGGAGGTTAGGCTCAGATTTCCAACGAGGTTTCGAAATATTGGTAGTAATATTTACAGTGGTATTACCTGTGATGTTTTACCATTTTTTATTTGAGTATTTTGCCCAAGGACAAAGTGTTGGTAAGAAAATAATGGGCTTGAAAGTAATTAATATAGATGGAGCCTCCGCATCATTAGGGCAGCTTTTGATAAGGAGTTTGCTGTATATACCTAATTATTTTTTGTTGTTAATTATATATATGAATTCAGTTACGCTGCTATTGTATATAATATTGTTATTGTTTTTACTTTCGATACCCGATGGCATTTGTTTATTGATTAATAAATACAGCCAAAAGATAGGCGATATAGCTGCCGGTACAATAGTAATAGACACAAGATACAAAACGCATATCGACGAAACCATACATATTGCCTTAGAAAAATTAGACAATTACAAAGTAATATATCCGCAAGTAACGAAAATCAAAGACAAAGACATTAACGGTATTAAAAACTTATTAGACAAAAGACACCAACAGCAAAACTTAGATTATATATACAATATAGTATCGCGAATAGAGAATGTAATGGAAGTAAAAATGAAAGAAAGCGACCCCTTCGATTTTTTTGAAACACTAATTTTAGACTATAATTACATTACAGCTAACCGATGAATTATTTAGCACACGCATACTTGTCTTTCGACGATGAGCAAATATTAGTGGGTAATATGCTTGGCGATTATATCAAAGGCACATTAGCATTAGCACAATTTCCAGAAAACATTAAACACGGAATTATTCTACATCGCAAAATCGACTTTTATACCGACGCACATCCTGCTGTAAAGGCTGCACAAAACTTGTTTAGAGCAGACTATGGCAAGTATTCCGGTATTTTTGTAGATACTGTATTCGACCATTATTTAGCTAACGACCCTCGTTTTTTCGTAAACGAAAAATCACTTTTCGATTTTAGTCAAACCGCTTATACTACAATAGAAAAACACCTTAATCATTGTCCCAATGGTTTTAAAAATTTGTTTGGGTATATGAAGGGAGATAATTGGTTTTACAATTATCGTACCCTCAAAGTTATGCTCAAAGCATTTAAAGGACTTACTTACAGAGCTAAATATATTTCGGACCCACATAAGGCATACGAGATTTTTGTAGCAGGGTATTATGAGCTTAACCAACGCTATTTCGACCTTATCGATGATTTATATAACTATGTCAAAAAGGAGTTAAATGACTTGAAAATACTATGAATTTGTTATCTTTGCTTGGCTACCGTATATATATGGTATAATATTTTTAGCCAAAAAAAGTTATTATTATTAGTAACCTAATTTTAAGATTAATATTTAAAAAGAATAATGAACCAAACATTAAAAACCATACCAAAATTTTTCCTTTTACTCTGCATTGTTTTGTTGGGTAGTTATTCTATTCTTCAACAAGAGAGTAATGCCTATCCTTTAGACATAAGCCCAGACAGAGGATATGCACCACTTAAAAACATAGATTATAGCGATACCAATAATGTAGAAGTACAAAGAATTATAGCCTCCTTAGATTCGTTCTATCAATTACAACAAAAATTAGG
Source organism: uncultured Taibaiella sp. (assembly GCA_964448955.1). Taxonomy (GTDB): domain Bacteria; phylum Bacteroidota; class Bacteroidia; order Chitinophagales; family Chitinophagaceae; genus MKSF01. The sequence continues at coordinate 23,256 of CAYUXT010000006.1, forward strand.
CTTTAATGGTAGTGTATTAGTAGGGCATAAAGGCAATATTGTTTTTGAGAGATATTTAGGCTATTGCGACAAAACAGACGGCACAATGCTTTGCCAACAAGCACCAAGCCAATTAGCCTCTACATCAAAACCATTTACCGCAACAGCAGTATTATTTTTACACCAAAGTGGTTACTTAAATATAGACAAACCGGTAAAAACATACATTCCGGAATTTCCATATTCGGATATTACGGTTACAATGTTACTCAACCACAGAAGTGGCTTGCCCGATTATACTAAAATGGGCGGTAAATATTGGAAATCTGCAGCACCGATGTACAACGAAGATTTATTGCAAATATTCGTCAAAAACAAGTTTAAACAACGCTTTGCTACCAATACCAGATTTGAATACAGCAATACCAACTACGCCTTTTTAGCACTAATCGTGGAGCGTGTTTCTAAATTACCCTTTAAGCAGTTTATGAAAGAATTTATTTTTGAGCCGCTTGGTATGGAAAATACATTTGTATTTGACCCTGCCGATAACACACCCGAATTAACTACTGTAAGTTATAGAGGTAATTGGTCTATTTTCCCCAATAATCATACCGATGGTATTTATGGAGATAAGGGCATTTATAGTACCGTAAGAGATTTGTATAAATGGGACCAATCATTTTATAAAAACACCTTACTAACGAATAGAACAATTAGAATGGCTTACGCCGGTTATTCATTTGAAAAAGTAGGGGAAAAAAATTATGGATTAGGCTGGCGTATGTTAGAGATGGAAGACAATAAAATAATTTTTCATAATGGTTGGTGGCACGGAAACAATACCGTTTTTTATCGATTTATTGCCGATAATTTTACCATAATTGTTTTAGGTAATAAATATAATCCCAAAATTTACGGACACGCAAAATCTATTTACAGCATAGTTAATAATGTTAGCGAAGCAGACGTAAAATGGGACGAAAACGAATCCAATACCGAAAGTACTTCAGATTCGGGAAGTAAGGAGTAAGTGCTTCTTACTCTTTCTCTAGCAATACCACAGCGTGTGCCACTACGCCTTCTTCTTTACCTACAAAGCCCAGCTTTTCGGTGGTAGTAGCTTTAATGGAAATGTCCGAAATACTTATAGATAGTATAGCTGCGATAGTCTTTTGCATTTCCGGTATATAAGGTTTTACCTTAGGTGCTTCTAAACAAATGGTGCTGTCTATATTATTGATTTTATACCCTCTTTCGCTAATTAGCTTATAAGTTTCTGCTAAAAGTATTTTACTGTCTATTCCTTTATATTTATTGTCCGTATCGGGAAAATGCGTGCCAATATCGCCCAAAGCCAATGCACCTAACAACGCATCGCAAATGGCGTGCAATAAAACATCTGCATCAGAATGACCTATTGCTCCTTTATGGTGTGCCATTTTTATGCCACCCATCCAAAAGTCAATACCTTCTTCTAAACGATGATAGTCGATGCCGTAACCTATTCTTATGTTCACTAATAATTTGTTTTTGTTGTTGCAGCAAAAATAACAATTAAACCCAGACAAAGTTGAAATATAAATTAACCACATTTTAAAAGAGAAAATAAATGAATTCATTAACTTTGGCAACCATAATATTTTCTATAAAAAGCTATGTATCAATTTCAGCATTACACATACTTTTGGTTACTTATTGTTATTATCCTTATTGCTTTTGCATATATTTATTATCAATACCGAACCAAAAAGAAACTGCAAAAAATAGGCGATGAACATTTAGTAAAACAATTAATCGGCGGGCATATTAAAGGTAGGAAAACGTCTAAATTAATACTTACAGCACTTGTCTTATTACTCGTTATTTTCGGATTAGCCAATTTGCAAAAAAGAACAGAAACCGAAGAGGTAAAACGCAAAGGTATAGATGTGGTTTTTGCATTAGACGTGAGTAAAAGTATGCTTGCTAAAGATGTATCGCCCGATAGGCTATCGCGTGCCAAGCAGTTTATAGCGCGTATGATAGATAAGATGAAAACCGATAGAGTAGGTTTAGTGGTTTTTGCCGGAAAATCTTATTTACAAGTACCACTAACCATAGATTATGGTGCCACCAAAATGATATTATCTACTGCCTCTCCCGATATTGTACCATCGCAAGGCACTGTATTATCTGAAGCTATAGAAATGGCTAATGAAACATTTAGCAGAAAAGAAAGAAAATTTAAAGCCATAATATTAATTACAGACGGCGAAGACCACGATATAGATGCATTAAAAACTGCAAAGACAGTGTCCGAAACAGGTACTGTAATATATACCGTAGGTATAGGCTCGCCCGAAGGTACTATGCTAATGGAAGCCGATGGCAAAACTCCTAAAATAGACAACCAAAGCGGGCAGCCCGTAGTTACTAAACTCAACGAAGATATTCTGAAAAGCATCGCTAATACAAGTGGTGGCTCGTACCAATTATTATATAATGTAAATAGCGTGTCGGACAAATTAATAGATAAAATAGAAGGAATGGAAAAAGACGAGTTAGGCACATTGTCGTATGTAGCTTATGCGAGCTATTTCCAATATTTCTTATTAGCATCTTTGGTATTATTAATCATAGATTTTTTACTTCCGGAATATGGAAAAAACAAACACAGCTAATAAAATTTTATTTTTTCAAAGCAGAAAAATGAAAAAAGAGATAATCATATTTTTTATTGCTATTACCACAGTTAGCAATATTTCGGCACAGGAAACAAACCCTCCTGCTCCGAAAAATAATAAAATACCCAAACAAGAAATAAAATCGGGTAACGAACTATATAAAAACAAACAATACAAAGAAGCGCAAGAATCTTATGGAGCAGCGTTAATGAAAAACCCTAATTCTTACCACGGGTTGTATAATATGGGCAATACGCTGTATCAGTTAGATGATGTAGAAAACGCCCGTAAAGCATACCAAGCCGGTGCTAATAATGCTACTTCTAAAGAAGAAAAAGCTAAAGCCTGGCACAATGCGGGCAATACTTATATGAAAGAAGAAAAATGGCAAGAAGCGGTAAATGCTTACAAAGAATCGCTGCGTAATAGCCCAAATAACCAAGATACTAAATACAATCTGGCTTATGCCAATGCTAAATTAAAACAACAACAACAGCAAAATAAAGACGACAAGAACAAAGACGACAAAAACGAAGACAAAAATAAAGACCAACAAAAAGACCAACAGAACAAAGACGAAAACAAAGACAATAAAGAAGACCAAAAAGATAAACAAGAAAATAAAGACCAGCAAGATAAGCAAGATAACAAAGATGATAAGCAGCAAGAAAATAAAGAAGGCGACAAAGAAGAAAATGAAGAACGCAAACCACAAGGGCAACCCTCTAAGTTAAGCGAAAAAGAAGCCGAGAACATTTTGAATGCCCTTAGACAAGAAGAGAAAAAAATTCAAGAGAAAAAGAACAAACAAAAAGGCAGACCGATAATATTGGATAAAGATTGGTAAAATAAAAAAAAACTCCCGAAATATATCGGGAGTTTTTTTATTCGTGATTCCGATTGGATTCGAACCAATGACCCACAGCTTAGAAGGCTGTTGCTCTATCCAACTGAGCTACGGAACCTCCGTTTCTTTAAAAAGAGTTGCAAAGTTATGGTTTTTTATTGAAACTTAACAAAATTCAATTCCAATATTTTATAGTTTTATTAGAAAATCATCAAGCCTCTTTTATAAACGAATTAATTAAAACTTTCTGTTTGCTTCTATGTATTGTGCCATAGATTGTATAGAAACTAACACTTCTCTGCCTTTACTTGCATCTTCTATTTTAATACCATAGTTACGCTCTAAAAGAACCATTAACTCTAAAGAATCTATACTATCTAATCCTAAGCCATCTCCAAAAAGTGGTGCATTATCGTCAATATCTTCGGGTTTCATACCTTCTAAGTTAAGGGCTTCGATAATTTGTAGTTTAAGCGTATTGTTTATTTCTGACATAATATTTAAAAAATTGTCGGCAAAGATAATATAGTTTTAAGAAATTTTGAAAGCGGTATTAAAAAAATGGAACTCGCTATTAGCAAGTTCCATTTTTCAGTAAATATTTTTAAGGAAATTAGTTGTCTTTTACTAATCTAAAATATCCTACAAACTCGTTATTAGCAACTATACGAACTACATAAGCAGCATTAGATAAGTCTTTAATTGCTAACATACCATTAGCTACTTTTCTGTCTGCTACTTTTCTGCCATCTAAAGCGTAGATTTCGGCTACAACATTATTGGTAGCAATATTTTTACCGGATAAGTCTATGCTCACATACTCTTTAGCAGGGTTTGGATAAAAGTTAAGTTTAGAGTTTTCTATTTTACGAATACTGATTGTTGTATCTTCTTCGATAGGTGAAGTGTAATATCCTGAAACTATTGTATCTGCATCTTGGTTAAGTCTAAAAGACAAAACAGGCATTTGTGTACCTAATGCCACAAACTCCATAGTGTTGATTTGAGTGAACATACCTTGTTCTAATCCTGTACCAGCAAGTATAGTATTAGAGATAGGCATACCACCTGCATATACTGAATCTTCATAACCTTCTTCCTTGTATATTAACAAAACATCTATCGTATCTTCACTGCCAGGATACACTAAACTACCCCAACCGGCTACGCTACCATCCATATAGAAATCTCTTTGTAAATAACCGGGAGTGTTAGGAGGGAATGCTCCATAAGTTAATTCAAAATTAATTTGATATCTTCCTTCTTCTTCTATTATATCACTATAAGTTACAGGGAAATTTATCATTGGATTAGTTTCAATTAAATCTATAGTATCTCCTGTTAAAATTAATGTATCTCCCGGATCGCCTATTTCAAATCCTTGTTCTGGAATAAAATACCCAGAAGTGAAAAATCCATTATTATTTTGCGTAAAATACGTAGTGTTTTCTACCGAAAAGTTACCAAATTCTAATGCTTCATTATCCATACTTGTAGCATTAGTAAAGGTATGCAAACCATCGCTTGTAGAAAATCCGAAATTTGCACTATCCGTTGCAACTAAAGTAGAATAATCCCACAATTGATTAACTCCGTCCTGAGGCAATGCAATAGTAGCACTAACATCTATGTTTCTTATTAATACCGAATCGTTTCCAACCGGGAAAACTAAATCCGAAGAGGTTACGGAAATCTGTGCAGTGGCTGCGGTTGTTGCTGCAAGAGCAAAAAGTGTAATTAGTTGTTTTTTCATTTTCATTTCATTTTATTGTGTAATAATTAAAAAAAATTAGCCGGCAAAGATAGACTAATACAATACTATAGACGAAAAATCACATCAAAACATTGTTTTGAAAAAGTTAAAAAAAAGTTAGTTTGTGATATATGCTAATTATCTATGTAAAATAGTCTTCTTTACTGCTTCTAAAATATCTAATGTCTCTTCTTTGCTACTACCTTCTGCATAAACTCTGAGTACGGGCTCTGTGCCCGATGCGCGTAGCATTACCCAACCACCATTTTCCAAATAGTATTTCATACCATCTATATCTTCTGTACCGGATATGGCATACTTACCGAATGTAGTATATTTACCTTCGGCAGCTTCTTTGATAATTCTTTGTTTCTCGCTTTCCTCAAGTGTAAGGTCATTGCGCTCATATACAAACGTACCAACGATGTCGTAAATTTCCTGACAAAGCTCTTTAAGTGTTTTGCCGGTTTCTATCATATAATCGTAGATAAGCATACCGTCGTATATACCATCTCTTTCCGGAATATGACCTTTTACCGCAATCCCGCCACTCTCTTCGCCTCCTACTAATACATCTTCTGTTACCATTTTTTCGCTAATATATTTAAAGCCAATTTTAGTAACATCAACAGGCAAATTATACAATGCACAAAGTTTTTTTACTTTGTCTGTAACCGAAAAAGCAATAACTACTTTTCCGCTAAGTCCTTTGTATTTGTGCAAATAGTGAATCAGTAACAAGATAATATGGTGTGCATCTACAAAGTTGCCGTCTTCGTCGTAAAGCCCTATTCTATCGGCATCTCCGTCGGTAGCTAATCCTATCTTTATTTCGGGTGTTTTACTAATAGTATCCGATAATTCTAATAGATTTTTGTGCAAGGGTTCAGGTGCTGTTCCTAAAAATGATGGATTGTTTTCGCAATGTAACAAAACAGCATTAGGTAAAGTTTTCCTTATTACATTTTGTCCTGCTCCGAACATTGCATCGTAAGCTAACTTATAAGGTGCATTTTGTAGTTTTTTAAAATCAAATTTTGTCTGCAAATAATGTATGTACTCTTTTTCTAAATCTACGTATTGTAGCATTCCATTGTTTTCGTAAAATGCCAAATTTTGTTCTGGCACTATAGCAGTATCCGGTATAAGGTCTTCTACGGCTGTTATATCTTCGGGGTTCGAAGGTCCACCATGCGCTCCTTTTAATTTATATCCATTATAAGAAGGTGGATTATGCGAAGCCGTAATTACCACACCCTGTTGAGCATTGTGTTGTTTTACCCCAAAAGAAACCATTGGTGTGCTTACAAAATCTTTAGCTAATAATACTTTTACACCTGCATTACAAAGCACTTTTGCTGTGGTTTCTGCAAAAAGTTGACCGCCAAATCTACAATCGTGTCCAATAACTACTGTAGGTTTTTGATGATTGTTCAAAAGCCATTGGGCTAATGCTACAGAGACTCTTGCTACATTATCTACAGTATATTCTTGAGCAATAATGGCTCGCCAACCATCTGTGCCAAATTTTATTTTTGTCATATAGTTTTTAATTATTGTAATTATTTTAATATTTTAGTTTGATAGTATAATTTACTGTTGATAGATATTTCAAAAGAGAAAAACTCCCTTTTAGACCGACAAAAGTAGCTATATTTTTTCTTTGCGTAATAATTAATACTTTGTGCAACTATAAAAAAATGAAAAAAAATTTGTTTAATAAAAAAAGCCCCTTAACTTTGCCCTGCAATTTTACACTATTAATACTTAATGCAGAAAAAAGGAAAGCCAAGACTCCCGTTTAAAAAAGAACCTGAACATAAAATAAATCAGTTTATTAAAGCTGCACAGGTTAGATTATCAGGGGAAAATGTAGAGCAAGGTATTTATAGTATTTCTGAAGCATTAAAAATAGCAGAAGATTTAGGTTTAGACCTTATTGAAATTTCGCCAAATGCAGAACCCCCTGTTTGTCGTATAGCAGACTACAATAAGTTTCTTTACGAGAAAAAGAAAAAGGACAAAGAGCAGAAGGCAAAGTCTAAACAAGCTGAGATTAAAGAAATTAGATTTACACCCAATACGGACGATCACGATTTCGACTTCAAAGCGAAACACGCAGAGAAGTTCTTAGCAGATGGGCATAAGGTGAAATGTTTTGTACAATTTAAAGGTCGTACAATACTTTTCCAAAGCAGAGGAGAGTTATTATTGCTTAAATTTGCTGAAAGATTAGCAGAAGTTGGTTCGTTAGAATCAATGCCTAAAATGGAAGGAAGAAGGATGTTTGCCATCTTCACTCCCAAAAAGAAAAAATAAAATACCCCAAAAATTGGGTTTCTAAATATAGATAAAGAGTTTTTCATGGTGATAGGGTTTAAAGGAGCCAGCCTATTCTTAGGCAGGCTTTCCTGTTTATAATACCTATCTCTTATTGTTTTCTTTAGTCTAATTTATCATTCACATTGGTATTAGCCCTAAATACAAAAGGAATTTTGAGCCTTTCGCATTCCTTAAAATAAAAAAAATAGAGTGACAAAATATTTTTGCCACTCTAATAGTTAAAATTAAACTTGATGTAATTTATCGCATTATATACAACTTACCGTATCCGTTTTTAAAGTATTTATCTACGCTAGCATTTTTCCGATGTTCTACATCTTCTCCCTGAATAGAAGTTACTACTCGATACAAATAAACTCCATTGCCTAAAAGCTGACCATATTGGTCTCTGCCATCCCATTTATATTCTGTGATATTTCTTCCTATATGTATATTCCCTAACTCGTTTTTAGTAATTTCTCTTACTACTTTACCTGTAACGGATAAAATTTGAATTTTAAACTGCGATGGTATTTCTGACCCTGTAAGTGTAAATACAAATGCTGTAGATGTAGAGAATGGATTAGGGTAATTAAGTACATTGGTAATAGAAGATTTGTTTTCGACTGTGAAATGTACTTCATACGTAGGAGCATTTCCAGCTATATTGCCTGCTTTATCTTTACCTTTTACTATAAGTTTATAGATGCCATCTATTGCTAATTCTGGTCTGTATTCTATTACAGCTTCGTTTTTACCATCTTCGAGGTTAGCCGATATAAATTTACATTTAGTACCATCAAAAGGTATATCTACAGGATTTTGTAAGTTATCCGGATAAGCTAATTGTACTTGTAATAATGATGTATCGCTAAGTGAGGCAAACTTGCTTTCATCATTTAATATTATTTTAACTAATGGTTTTGCAGAAACCAAATCTTTATCCAAAATATGTATTCCATCGAAAGTAACATCTAATACAGGGTTATACATATCTGCTACAACATTAAATGCTAAATATCCAATATTATTAGGATGATATTGTTCTATTTGGTCATTATTAGGGTTTGCCTCTACAAATAACAAGTTACGACCTTTGAATAATGCAGGGTTAAAATGTAATTCAGCTATAATAGTGTCGTTACCTGCTAATGGCTTATAACGCACATTTTGTAAATTATGAATTATATTATTGGCATCTATTATTTGGTATTTTACCAACATGCTATCCATTGCTTTAGGAGTTAGGTTTTCGATAGCTAATTTTAATACTGCATTTTCCCCTTCATGAAAAGTATCTTTGAAAGTGAGGTGTTTCGCTGCGTTTAATGCGGCTTCCGGTACTGGGTCGTAAAGTACTCTCCAATAATCTAATTGTGGGCTTGTTCTATTTATGTTATCTACACTATTCCATTTTAATCTTATATTAGGGTAGGTATTTGCAGGTATAAACGAAAGAGTAGTATCTTTTGCAAAGCCAGTGTATAGTAAAGTTTCTATATTATTCGTACCAATTCCAAACACTTCTACATAAGAAGAGTCGTTTTGTAATTGATTGTCTAAAGCAGATTGTCTCCATTTGAGTTCTTTCCATTCTAAAGCTGGTCCAATAATAGTTCCGGTTACTAAGCCGGTATCAGGGTAAGAGTTAAATGTTGTTAAAATGCTTATTGGTTCTATTCCTGTTGATACTACTTGCTCTATAGGTACATCTGTTCTGCCTTTTCTTCTAAAGAAAATATAAGATTGCATTGTATCTACTAAATCTATATCATCAAAACCAACATTCTTTAGTGCGTGGTATAGAGAATTACCGGAACCATAGGTTAAGGTATCGTTCATCCAGTTTGTAGGTTTAAGATGTTGTTTTGCACCATTCCAATAACTCAAAAACGTAATGTTTTTTATATGAATATACTGACCGTCTTCTATGCTTTCCAATAATATACGAGCATTGTTTCTACCAGCTAAAGTGGTAAGGTTAAATTCGTAATTCGTAGAAACTCTGTTACAACCGGCAGGTCGTGGAATTGGTCTTCCTGTTATAGAGTCTATAATACCTATCTGTAACGTATTTCCTGATCCACAAGACCAAGAATTTAATTGTATATCGTTTAGCTTATCTGCAACATCAGATAATCGAGTAAGATCAGGAACTATTCTATTAAATGAATGGAAATTATTAGTATATGGTGTGAATTGAAATTGTCTATTTGAATTTATTGCTATACCATTATACTTATCGTTTAAATATTGGAAATAGTGTGATTGGTTCCAACCGTCGCTTCCATGTTGTAGATATACAAATGAGCTGTAATTCCAAACTATACTATCATTAATTAAACTGTCTAATGCAGTACGCCAATAATATACTACACTGTCTTGGAGAGTTATAGATGGCTTCCATTGAATTACTCCTCCTAAACTCGTAATGTCGGTAGATTGCTTTATAGAGCTGTTAAAATGAATGGTTGTATCTATTTCGATTTTGTACCTCCTTGATGGAGCAAAAGCATTAAGTGTAGAGGCTTTAAGCGTTACTCCTTGTTGATATACTATTGCATATTCTTTTGGGTAAATAGGCATTAAATTTTCAGAAAAAATATACAATTCTAAAACCACCTGATTGTTTTGTTCTGAAATTTCAACAAATCTATCGTCAGCATCTATTTTTAGTGTAAATATGTTTAATCCCGGATCTTGATTTGGATCAACTGGTACTTTAAACTTTAAAGTATCTGAAAAATAAACTTTCGTGTAAATGGAGTCGTTATGCAAAATTGTATTATTGCCGGGTCTAGTATGTGTAAGACGAACCATTACAGAATCGTCTATACTTTTTCCTAAATTATGTACAGGTACTGTTATTTCAAAAGAATCTATAGAGGTGCTAATATTAGGAGGGTTTGTAGTTACATTTTGTCTCTCAATTACAAAATCGGGCTGCTCTGGACCATATCTATACAAACCCGGATCTCCTTGTAGTAATAAGGACTGAGTGTGTATATCCATCATTTTAGAGTTGTTGATGTTTTGTAAATAATGAATGTTGTTTTTGTATTGTTCTCCTAATGTTTTACCATAGCTTCTAAAGGAAGCCTCTCTGTATATATTTTGCATATATGATGGTAATATACTTGTCCAACCAATGTTATTTCCTGCAATCATCGCAATAGAACCTCCATTAGGGGCTGCTAAGTAGTCTTCACTAATTGTTTTTATTTGTAATGATGCGTTGGCATTAGGCAATAAAAATATTTGTGCCACATCGCAACCATAAGCATAAAATACAGGCAATTTAGGTGTAGAATTATATTGATATGGTACATTTAGATTATAGTCGAAACCGGCAGCCGATGCGTGTCCATAAAACGATATATAAGATACGCCTTCGTTAATAAGAGAATCAATACGAGCGTCAGCAACACTACTTACAGGGTCGGTATCTTTTTTGTAAATAGTGGTAACAACAGCACCGGTTAGCGTGTCTTGTATAATGGATTTGCATATATTTAAAGAAGATAATAAACTTGTTTGCAAATCTTGAGAGGTTGCACCTGCAATATGTAATGCTCTTTTTTTCCAACTATCATTGGTTGTATTGGGCACTCCCGAAACTTTTGCGGCTAATTCGTACGCTTTTGTTTTTTCGAGATACAATCCAATCTCATTATTATTCCATGCAGATAATCTACCCGTTGCCAACATCGGCTTGTTATCATTATTAAACGATGAAAAAAGATTGTCGGACCCTGGATGCCCCCAAGTAGGAACCGGAGGGAAAGTAAAACTTGAAATGTTAGTTTTGTAATTATTATAAGTATGGTACTGAATACCCTTACCTATTATAAATAAATACTCGGGAGTAGTAGCCCACTTGTCTAATGCATATTTAATAAAGTTTTTAATAGCTTTAGGGTGGAATTCAAATCCATAAGCAAACTGATTGTATAATTCCGTTACATCTATTAATTGGGCATTATAGCTACCTCCTTGAGAAGTTTTTCTGTAGTTTGAATAATCTGTAACATAGCTTGGCGATGCATTTATGTAATTTGTGTGCGTTAAGATTAAATAATTACCTTGATTGGTGGGTAAATCATAATTACGAAATACAATTGGTTCAAAAGATGTAATATTAAGTACCATGTGAGGTGATATTAATGCTAAATTTCTTTCTACTGTAGAGTTATCTAAATAAAATCTGAGTTGTCCTGTTTGTGCATGAATTACACCATTATATATTTTGCCTTGCGTTCTATCTAATAATTTTGCTGGCGTTGAAGCACTTCCATTGTTAAATCCTGTAATTTGTAAATATCTCTCATTTGCAGGGAGTTTCATTTCTGCAAAGGTTGTCATTACGTTATCCGAAAATTGAAATGTACGTGGAAATGTAAGGTATATGCCGTGGTTCAAAAAGTTGGTATTGGTGGTTATATCTACTCTGGTTTGATTTAGTGCAGCATTTCCTTGGTTGAAGTAGGTAAATGGTAAAACCAACTCTTTTTTTACCATTTCAAATCTACTGAAAGCGGTGTCGAAAATTTGGTTTGTTTGGTTGATCATTATTTTTGCAGAAGTCGTACTTAACAATCTGGAATGATTAGAAATAGTAAATTCTAATTTAGGTTGTAAGTTTGGGTCTGATGTATATACAGGCTTTGTATAAAACATATAATCTTCTGTGGCTGCATTCATAGTTTTTGTAGACCAACCTTCTGCTTTATCATACTCGGATGAGTAGTAATATTCAGAAAAATTATGTGATTGACCTAAGCCCAATGTGGTAAGGTTACGGTTTGAAGGTATAGTAACCCAAAAATATGGGGCTGGCGTGGGTAATGTACCTGGAATTATATTATCAGCTTGTGTTAATCTTAAATGCGTAGTATTATCATGCGTTAAAAAATAATAAGCAGTATCGGAAATCAAATTCTTTTTGATATTGGGTTGATAGTTTGCTTGTGTATATAGATCTGTATCTATTGCACCATTGGCTATTTCACCATAAAATTCGATATAGTCGTTAGCGCCAAAAACGCCATTAGTAGTAACGTATAGGGGTATTTCTGCTCCTTCTCTTATTATAGCAAATTCGCTACCAGATACACCACCTAAGCCAATATTATCTAACTGTGCTTGTGTTATTCGACAAATAGCGTTTCTGCCTACTTTAAATTTATAATAGGTATTACCTGGTTTTATCCACTCGTTGCCATAGGTTTGTGCAGCAGTATTATTATGCACCAAACTCAACAATACTGTGGCAGAAAAAATCAATAAATGTTTGAATAATAAACTCTTTTTCATTGTCTGTGTTTCTATTGAAAGTTTAATTGGTAATCGGTTGAATGGTGTTTAGAATTTCTTCGGTTTCTGCATCTACTTTCTTTTTGGGTTTATTGAAATTAACTCTCAAAGAAACAATATGAGACATAAGCGGATTGTCTTGCATTTGCAATGAAGTAAATGCATAATCTACACTAATACTCTTAACTAAGAAACCAACTCCAACGGATGGCTGGAACATTGTATATTTTTTCTTATTTGTAGTGTCACTATTATCCATTGCTCTGTAAATATTATTTACACCTGCTCTTAAAAAGATAGTTTGTTTGTAACTTGCCTCTATACCTAACCTTGGATCTACGCTTAAAGTATTAGAAGCAATAAGGGTAGCTCTTCTACCGTCTGTTGTTATATCAAACCCCGCTTCTGCCAATACTTGAATTTTCCGCTTGGGCTTTAATAAATGATACCCAATACCTAAATTAAATCTGGGCAACATAATTTCATAAGATTTTATTGGAATTTCATTATTCGTATTTCTAAATATGTCTTTTTCTGCTTCTGTTAAGTTAAATGTCCAAGATGTATAAGTAGTAGTAATATCTTTCATCATTAATCCAAAAACTAATCTTTCTTTATACCTTCCTTGTAATCCGATATCTAATCCAAAACCCCAAGCATTTGCCATAGAGCCTACATTTCTATATAATACTTTAGCACTTGCTCCTATATTAGTTACTAAATTAGAATCTTTTAGTAACTTTATGGGTTGTGCGTAAGACAACATTAATGCATAATCTCCTGCCGAAAAACCTTTAAGTTTAGATTCGTCTAACGAACCATCAGGCTGTACATAATCTAATGTATAAGGTATATTATCCGTTGCAAACCTTACAAATGATAAGCCTAATGTTCTTTTTTTGTTTTTCATTGGTAAGGCTACTGCACCATAGTCGTACTTAAAAATACCTGCAAAATATTCGGCATGCATTAAGCCAACTTGTAGCCCATCTTCTATATTCATTAACCCGGCAGGATTCCAAAAACCGGAATGAACATCATTAATAGAAGCAGTCTGTGCTCCTCCCATTGCTAAACCTCTCGCTCCTACACCTATATTAAGGTACTCATTTACGTAAATACGGCTTTGCGCATTCATTTTAAAACTTATAATAATCCCTACCGATAAGATTAAAAGTATTTGTGTAATTTTAGATAAGTATTGATTCATTATTATTAACATCAATTATATATACAATGTCTTAATTTGTTTTCTTGGAAGTAGAAAGAAACGGCGAAATTAAAGAAAAAAAAATAAATTAGTTAATACAAAAGTTTTACCAAAGTGTCGCTTTTTGATAAATTATTTTTTTACAAAAAGTATTATTTGTTGTTAAATCAATATTTTATCTATATTTTATGCTTTAAATTTACTACTTGCTGTAATGTCTATTTCTCGTAATTTTGAATTTGCAATTCAATTTTGAATATTTATGGATTTTAAAAAATGTATAATTGTTACCGGTGGTGCAGGCTTTATCGGCTCTCACGTAGTAAGAAGATTGGTGAAAAACTATCCCGAGTATTTTATAGTCAACTTAGACAAACTTACTTACGCCGGCAACTTACATAACCTTAAAGACATAGTAGGGTTACCTAATTACCAATTCATAAAAGGTGATATAGCAGATGCTGAAAATGTAGCAAAAATATTTCAACAATTTCAGCCCGATGGCGTTATTCATCTTGCTGCCGAATCGCACGTAGATAGGTCTATCGTAAATCCTACAGAATTTGTAATGACAAATATTGTAGGCACTGTAAATTTACTCAATGAAGCACGAAAACAATGGGTGGAAGATTATAGTAAATATAGATTTTATCATATCAGCACAGACGAAGTTTATGGCGCATTAGGAGCTACCGGAAAATTTACGGAACAAACAGCTTACGATCCACACAGTCCCTATGCCGCATCTAAAGCCGGTTCCGACCATTTTGTACAAGCATACCACGATACCTATGGGCTAAACACAGTTTTATCTAATTGCTCTAACAATTATGGCTCACACCATTTTCCCGAAAAACTAATACCACTTGCCATTAATAATATTAAAAACAACAAATCCATACCTGTATATGGTAAAGGAGAAAATATACGTGATTGGCTTTGGGTAGAAGACCATGCAAGAGCTATTGATTTGCTTTTTCATAAAGCAGAAGCAGGTAGCAGATATAATATTGGCGGCAACAACGAATGGAAAAACATAGATTTAATTAAACTATTGTGTGCTATTATGGACACAAAACTCAATCGCCCCACAGGTACTTCGGAGCAATTAATAACTTTTGTACAAGACCGCGCAGGGCACGATTGGCGATATGCCATAGATGCTACTAAGCTAAAAAATAATTTCGGTTTCGAACCAAGCCTTCACTTTGAAGAGGGCTTAGAAAAAACGGTAGATTGGTATTTGGAAAATGAAGAATGGCTCGAAAATGTTACCTCCGGTGCATACCAACAATATTACGAACAGCAATACAGTAGCAAATAATTTTTTTTTCACTTACCCAACAACAATGCAAATACAAGAAACAAAACTAAAAGGTTGTGTCATAATTACACCTACTGTACATAAAGACAACAGAGGATATTTCTTTGAAAGTTTTCAATTAGAAAGATTAAAAAATAACATTGCAGACTTTCCTGATTTTGTACAAGATAACGAAGCTTATTCTGCCCAAAAGGGTGTAATACGTGGCTTGCACGGACAAATGGGAGCAGCAGCACAAGCTAAATTGGTAAGAGTAATAAAAGGTGCTGTTATAGATGTAGCAGTAGATATGCGTACAGACTCTGCTACTTTTGGAGAGCATGTGGCTGTGTTATTAGACGAAAATAATAAAAAACAATTATTAGTACCAAGAGGATTTTTGCATGGATATATTGTACTCCAAAACGATACAATATTTGCTTACAAATGCGATGGCTATTATAATAAAAGTGCAGAATTTGGCATTCATGTTTTAGATAAAGACCTGAATATAGATTGGCAATTAAGTGCTGAAGAGTTTATCCTTTCGGAAAAAGATGCGATTTTACCTACTTTTAAAGTAGTAGCCGAGCAATTAAAATCAACTAATTAACCCTAAAACAATTAAATGCAAATAGTAAATGTAATATTATCCGGTGGTGTGGGTAGCAGACTTTGGCCTCTCTCTCGCAAGTCGAGACCAAAGCAATATATTCCGCTTTTCGGAAACGACACATTATTTAAAATGTGCGTATTACGTAATAAAGAACTAACCCAAAAATTAATCGTAGTTGGTGGTATAGATAATTATCGATTATCGAGAACAGATGTAGCATCTACTGGAGTTGAAAATTTTGTAGAAATAATAGAATCCGTACCACGAAATACAGCCGCATCGGTTGCATTAGCAGCATTAGCTTCGCAACCCGACGACATACTAATCGTTACTCCTTCGGACCACGTTATAAATGGTACGGAAAATTATAAAAATGCAATCAATAAGGCTATAGAATATGCACAACAAGACAATATAGTTACCTTTGGCTGTGTACCTACACGCCCCGAAACAGGATACGGTTATATAGAATACAATAACGATAACGATGTGCTTTCGTTTAAAGAAAAACCCAATAAAGAAGTAGCACAATACTATATAGAAAGCGGAAATTATCTTTGGAACAGTGGAATGTTTTGTTTTAAAGCATCTGTGTTTTTAGAAGAATTAAAAATTTATGCTCCCGAAGTTTATGAAAATACATTAAACTGCTGGAAATTACAAAATAATGGCTTTCTTCCCGAAGAAGCAATGCAGGTAATACCTTCTATTAGTGTGGATTATGCCGTAATGGAGCACAGTAAAAAAATAAAAGTGGTTCCATTTACTTTCGATTGGAGCGACTTAGGTTCTTTTGAAGCACTTTGGGAGTTTTTAGAAAAAAACGAAGATACCCCCGAAGCAAGAAAACCAAATTTGGTAATTGGTAGCAATAAGCACATTGAGTTTATCGGTTTGGAAAACCTAATTTATGTAGAAACAGAAGATGCGGTGCTAATAATGCCCAAGAATATGTCGCAAGATGTAAAAAAAGTGTACGAAAGATTGGAAAAAGAAAATCCGGATTTGTTAGCTTAAATAGGGCTTGCTAAATAACCCAAGGCACATTATTTACGAGTATTTTAAGCGGTTTTAGGTATTTTACCTACAAAGGATTTTGCAATAATACCCAAAAAAGTTTGCAGCACATGTGTCTGAAATAATGATTTGGAAAGCTAAAATGAAATAAGCAAATTTTGATAAATAATTAGCCACGAACGCACGAATATATATTCGTGCATTCGTGGCATTCATACTTCATTATATTATTTACATAAAATCTAAGCAACGAAATAAAAGGATTAACAAAGCTATAATACACTGTATAAAAATTAATACAATAATTGCCATTGAGTTAATTAGCAAGCCCTAAACTGATACAATATGCAAAGATGATTTATCTGTATTAATCAATAAATGTTTAGAGTAAAGATTACTGCATCATAATTTTAAGCCCAAAATTCCCTCTATACTTTTTTGAGCTAAAGGATGGTAGTTGTTTTTGGATTCTAAATAAATTTCTAAAGACAGGTTACTCGCAAAATCTTCATTTTTTAATGCTATATAAATAGGTTCTAAAAATTTCATTCTTCCTGTGGTGTTTAAAAAACTTCGCATTGCAGAAAATGCAGGCATATATTTAGTGCTTACTGCAAGCTGAAACCATATACAAGCAATTTCGGAATTAGTGCTATTGGTTAAATCGTATTTCTTATCTAAATGGCTCATTATAGTAGAGTCTGCAAAAGGTTTAATATTTCTGAGAAAATACAACCATTCGTAAGTGCTCCAATTTCCGGATTGAATATTTTGTACTTTTTCGCTATTTTTAAATTCTTCTATTTCTTTATCTACTTTAGCAAATTTCACATTATTTATTTGTGGATAATTATTAGGAATTCCCGACTCATATACCCATTCTCCAATGTTGAGTTTATTTTTTACTTCGGGTAGATTGTTGAGTAGGTTGTCGTCTAAAAACGTAAGAAAATTTTCGGTATTAATAGTAGTAAATGCGTGCGTATTAAAATATTGTATCAAAAAGCTATCCATGGTTTTTCTGCCTACATTTTGCTCTATAAGTAATAAAAAAGCAGAACCTTTTTCGTAAGCAATATCTGTAAGACCTATATCGGGGTCTTTTCCTTTTAAGTATAGTTTTAGTTTTGTATAATCGCTATTTTGGGTTTTTAAATCTTCTACTGTATGTTTTAAATCTTCGTAGCCAAGCGTCCATAGCATATCGGTATAGTCTTTGCCATACATTGCTTCTGTAATTCTTCTTTCAAAATAAACGGTAAAACCTTCGTTGAGCCAAAAGTCGTTCCACGTAGCATTGGTTACTAAATTACCACTCCAGCTATGCGCCAATTCGTGTGCAATTAAGTTTACTAAAGATTTATCTCCGGCTAAAATAGTAGGTGTGGCAAATGTTAATAATGGATTTTCCATACCCCCCAACGGAAAACCGGAAGGTAAAAACACTACATCGTATCTGCCCCAAGGATATGTTCCGTATAAGCCTTCTGCAATTTTTATCATTTGCTCTAAGTCTTCGAGTTCTTTAGAT
This sequence comes from uncultured Taibaiella sp., assembly GCA_964448955.1. Taxonomy (GTDB): domain Bacteria; phylum Bacteroidota; class Bacteroidia; order Chitinophagales; family Chitinophagaceae; genus MKSF01. Next base: position 41,813 of record CAYUXT010000006.1, read on the forward strand.
GCTTTAGCTAAAATATTAGGTTCGGCATATACGCCGCTTCTGTTAGAGATAGGTTGGAAAGAAAGGTCGCCAACAGCCAAAGCCATTAAATAAGCCGGAATGGGTTTGTTCATCTCGAAAGTGTAAACGCCTTCATTGTTTTTCTTTTGTGGGTTTGTAGCACTCATTAATGCCAATAAACCTTTAGGTACTGTTACTTTTGCATTGTAAGTAAATCTTATACCCGGTCCGTCTTGGCAAGGTATCCAAGTGCGTGCATAAATAGATTCGCTTTGGGTATATAAAAATGGTTTTTCTTTTCCGAAAGTTTGTAATGGCGTGAGCCACTGTAAAGCGGTTGCATTATCATTGGTGCTGTAAAATACAGTAACTTCTTTGTCGTTTTGTTGAATGGGTATTATTAGAGCAGAGCCTAATATTTGATTTTTATTTTTGAGTGTAAAGTTTAATTTGTTGCCGTTACTATTTACTACACTATCAATATTTAAGTCGTATGTGTCTAAGATAATTTCGGTGGCTTGTGTGTCTTTAATGTCGAAAAGCCATTGTGCTGACCCAGTAATTTTTTTTGCATCAAAATCAACTTTTATATCCAAATTAAGGTGATTTACTTGTACAGCATTAGAATTGCTCAAGGTGTGGTGGTCGCGCTGAATTTCGCTATTAGCAACCACATCAGGGGTATTTTGAGGATTATTGGTATTGTTACAAGCTGTTACAAAGAGAAATATTATTGAGTATGATATAAGGGTAGATATTATTTTCTTCATTTGGAATAATGTTATTTTATACTTGCCAAAGATAATACTACTGATTGTATTTTTTATAGTCTTTTTACGCTTATGCTACTTCGCTTTAGCATTATTCGATAAAAAATATTTATAACACTATAATTAACATTATTAAAACAATAACACTTTTGAATAGATATGTGCTTTAGCTTTGCCGAAATTTTTTATTAACAACTAAAACAAACAAATATGAAACAAGTAAAATTAACTATTGCAGCAGCGGCATTATTATTTGCTACTTCTTGTGGTAATGCTCCCGATTCTGACCAAGTTACAGCCGGTGATGCTATCGAATCTAATACCGATGCTTCTGGTGCTACATTAACAGTAGATAATGCTGCTACCGCTATTAATTGGCGTGGTAGAAAACCCGTAGGTGATGGACACGTAGGAACTTTAGCTTTAAAAGATGGTTCTACTGTAACTGTAGAAAACAATAAAGTTACAGGTGGTAATTTTATTTTCGATTTTAATACATTAACGCCTACAGACCAAGACGAAGAAGGTAATGGAAAATTAAAAGGCCATTTATTAGCTCCTGACTTTTTAGATGTAGCGCAATTTCCCGAAGGTAATTTTGAAATTATAACTGTAACAGAAGGAGTGGATTCTACTGCAAAATTAGAAGGTGCTACCCATACAGTTACCGGAAACCTTACTCTAAAAGGTATTACAAAAAGCATTTCTTTTCCTGCTAAAATTAATGTAACCGATAATAAAGTAACTACCGATGCAGAGTTTAACTTTATCCGTACAGATTGGAACATCAATTATATGAGCGATGCCAGCATTAAAGATAAATTTATTAATAAAGAAATAGAATTAAAATTACACGTAGAAGCTAACAAGCTCTAAGTAATATATTCTTTAATATTACGAGAGGCTATCCCTAAAATGGTTAGCCTTTCGTAATTTATAAGCTTTATTACAATGTAAAACAAAAAGAGTATAGCAAATAATACCAATTATATTTGCATATCCATTTTTAAAAAAAGAGATGATTTCATATAGCTTGCCTTTTCCTTCTTTGGGTTGGTATTACAAAGCACTTAAAGATACTCATACCGAAATAGCAATAACATTGTACGATAATTATACTAAGCTGAGTTATCGCAATAGATATTATTTGTGCGGAGTACAAGGAAAAATGATAATGACTATTCCGGTAAAAGGCGGAAGAAACCAACATACACCAATGCAAAATGTGCTTATTGACAATACCGAAAATTGGCAAAAAAAACATTTAAAAACTATAGAAACGTTATACAGACGTTCCCCATTTTACGAATACATTATACCTACTCTGTTGCCTCTTTATGAAAACAAATATGAAAAACTACACCAATGGAATTTCGATGGATTAACAGCTATAAATAAGCTATTACAACTCCCTATCAACATAATAGAATATACTAACCCAAACGATATTAAAATAGCACAACACACAGATATATCTCGATTGCTACAACCCAATAATATGCCCGATGATTTTACGCCTATTACATATTATCAACTCTTTGCCGATAAAAATGGGTTTCAAAAACATTGTTCTGTATTAGATTATATTTTTTGTGAAGGATTAAGACTAAATTTGGGTTAAAACTATTCTCCCAATTTACTTTATATTTGCTAACGAAAGCTAAATTTTAAAAATATACAATGCACTTACTATTTGAAATAAATAAAGGTATAGCAACCATTACGCTAAACCGTACAGATAAATTTAACAGTATCAATAGAGAATTAGCACTTGGCATACAAGCAAGATTAGACGAGTGTATGCGTAATGATGATGTGCGTGTGGTATTACTTACTGGCGAAGGAAAAGCCTTTTGTGCCGGGCAGGATTTGGCAGAAGCTACAGACACCAATGCACCCGAATTAAGAAGCATAGTACACGGTCATTATAATCCTATTATAGAAAAAATAAGAACCATTGAAAAGCCTGTAGTATGTGCCGTAAATGGTGTAGCAGCAGGAGCAGGAGCTAATATAGCACTCGCTTGCGATATTGTGGTAGCCAAAGAAAGTGCAGTTTTTATTCAGGCATTCAGTAAGATTGGTTTAATACCCGATAGTGGTGGTACATTTTTCTTACCACGATTAATAGGTATGCAAAAAGCAAGTGCTTTAATGATGCTTGCAGATAATATTTCAGCCGTAGAAGCCGAAAGATTAGGTATGATTTATCAGTATTTTCCCGATGAGGTTTTTGCTGAAAAAACTAACGAATTAGTTAATAAATTAGCGCAATTGCCCACACAAGCATTAGCCTATACAAAATTAGCCCTAAACGAAAGCTTTTACAATCCCCTTACTAAACAGTTAGCCTTAGAAGAAGAATATCAGCACCGATGCGGACAAACAGAAGATTTTGAAGAAGGTATTGCAGCTTTTTTAGAAAAAAGAAAACCAAATTTTACAGGAAAATAAAAACGAAATGGCACAAACTATTGTATTTCTTGGCTCTAAACCTATTGGCTACGAATCTTTACAGTTTTTGTTAGAAAACCAAAAAGATTTAGACATAGAAGTTATTGCCGTCGGTACAAAAGCAAGAAGCGAATTTTCGGGAAATAATGACCTTGCACAATTAGCAAGCACATATAATATTGCACTTATAGAGCACCCCGACCAAATACCCGAATGTGATATAATATGCTCTGTACAGTATCATAAAATATTAAAACAACAACATATAGACAAAGCTAAAAAGATAGCCATAAACCTACATTTAGCCCCACTCCCCGAATATAGAGGTTGCAACCAATTTTCTTTTGCCATTTTCGATGACCGTAAAGAGTTTGGAGTTACGCTGCACGAGATAGATACAGGTATAGACCACGGAGATATTTTATTTGAAAAGCGGTTTGCGATACCGGACAAATGCTGGGTAAATGACTTGTATAATTTATCAGTGGAGCAAGGATTGGCATTATTTAAAGATAAAATGCCTTTAGTAGTAAAAGGAGATTATAGTAAAATACCACAACAAGAATTGGAATATATTAAACCTTCTCAAACACATTATAGGAAAGAAATAGATGCATTAAAAACAATAAATTTAGAAGACGATTTAGATACTACCGAAAGAAGAATACGTGCCACTATGATGCCCGGTTTTGAACCTCCATTTTATATCGAAAATGGAGAAAAAATTTATTACGCTTACTAAGAAAATTACAAATTACTTCAAGGAAAAAATTTCATTAAGAAAAATATAAGTACAAAAAATGGAACATATAGGAAGCTCACTCCATCAAATGATGAAAAATACAGGATGGAAAAACAGATTAGATGAGATAAGACTAAAAGAAAAGTGGAGCGAAATAATGGGTTCAATCATAGCCAAATACGCCCCTAACATACGTTTATTTAACAGTGTACTTACTATTTACACAGACCACTCACCATTAAAATACGAGCTTACATTAGGCAAACAACAAATTATTACCAATGTAAATGAGCATTTTGGGGAAACAATAATTAAAGATGTAATTGTAAAGTAAAAACTATTATTCTATATTCAATATTAATTAAAATTAATGGTTTATTACGGTACAGAAAATTTGCCTACATTCAAAAATCCGGTAATCACAATCGGTTCTTTCGATGGTGTACACCACGGACATAAAACTATTTTGCAGCAAGTAGTTAAAGCCGCTAAAGAGTTAGAAGGAGAAAGTATATTAATAACTTTTGAACCGCATCCGCGAAAAATCATCAATCCCAATACCTCATTAGGATTGCTAAGTAGTCCGCAACAAAAAATAAATTTAGTAAAATCTGAAGGCATAGACCATATAGTGTTTATTACATTTAGTAGAGATTTTTCAATGATGAGTGCAGAAGAGTACATTTCTGATTTTCTTCTGAAACAATTTAATCCTGCCAAAATTGTAATAGGCTATGACCATAAATTTGGGCACGATAGGATAGGGGATATAAACTTGTTACGGCAGCTTACTCAAGGAATATGTACAATAGAAGAAATAGAGCCTCAACTTATCCACGATGCCACTGTAAGCTCTACTAAAATAAGAAAAGCATTGCTTTCGGGAGATGTGAAAGAAGCCAATTCTATGTTGGAATGTAATTATTCCTTAACAGCTACTATAATAAAAGGAGAAGGGATTGGGAAAAAAATAGGTTTTCCTACTGCTAATATACAACCACTTTATTCCGACCAACTGATACCGGGTAATGGAGTATATAATGTAGATGTACTATGGAATAGTGTTAGATATAAAGGTATGCTCAATATCGGCAAAAGACCTACCGTTACCGATATAGACAGTATAAGTATAGAGGTTCATATTCTTGATTTCGACAATGATATTTACGGACGACAACTTACTATCGAATTTATAGATTTTATAAGACCGGAGTTCAAATTTGCATCATTAGAGTTACTTATAGAGCAGTTAAAAAAAGATGAAATAAGCGTAAGGAACTATAAATAATTAACGGTTATTAATTTGTCTGCAATCGTAAATAATAATCCACTAAAATCTGTATAGAAATACTACTTTTGCAAATCTTATACATCAATGTAAAAATCAGTTATGTTTTTTAGATTATCAAAAATTCTATTATTATTTATTCTCTTTAGTGTAGTTTCGGAAAATACATCTGCACAGTTTTGGAAAAAATCCCAAAAAGCTAAAGGAAATACGAGCAAATCTACCTCTAAGGAAAAGGCAACATCTACTAAAAAAGAAGAGTTTTCGTTCCCCAAAACAGAAAAGAAGGAAAAATACAGAATGGATATTCTTCTCCCTATAGATTTAGATGCACTTGCCCCTAATTCAGTTTTGGTTCGTAAAGGCAGGCAAAGCGAATCTATACAGCCATACATTAATTTTTACGAAGGTGTTAAATTGGCATCTGAATTTTTATCCAATGAAAATGTACATTTAGACATATACATACACGATGAAAAGAACAATAAGTTAGATATTGAAAAGATAAAAAGCGACAAAGAACTTGATAAATCTGACCTTTTGATAGGCTTAGTACATTCAAGAACCATACCTACCTTAGCCAATTTTGCAAAAGAAAATCGTATTAATTTTATCTCTGCTTTTTCGCCATCAGATGCGGGTGTTCAATCTAATCCATACTTTCATGTAATTCAGCCTACGCTTAATACGCACGTTGCGTATATAGCAAACTATGTAAAGCAAGAATATGTTAAAAACCCTAAGTTTATTTTTTATAGAAACGAACCGCGAGAAAAGGAAATGCACGACTTAATAAAAAGTAATTTTAAGGCAGATAAAGACTTACTCAACTTCGATATTTCTTATGCATCGCTTTCGGTAGAAGCATTAAAAATAATTTTTAGTGCTACGGAAACTAATATTGTTTTTGTTCCTATTCTACACCCTAAAGAAGCCGAAAAAGTAATTAATGCCATAAATGTATTACCTGATAATTATAAGTTTGAAATTTTTGGATTACCGTCCTGGAATGCGATGGCTGGTTTGAAAAATAAACAGTTTGGTTCTAATATTAGCATATACCTTTCCACACCTTTTTATTATGATCAGCAAACTGCTATAGGTAAAAAAATAGCTACAGATTATAAAGCGAAATATGGTGGTACACCATCAGAAATGGTATTTAGAGGATACGAAACCATTGTTTGGTACGCGTATTTGTTAAAAGAATATGGTACTATTTTTAACGAACATCTCGAAGATGTTAGTAGAGCACCATTTACAACCTACAAAGTAAAGCCAACACTAAACGATAAAAATGTAATAGACTATTACGAAAATAGATTTCTCTATTTAGAAAAATATAACAAAGGCGAAATGAGTATTATAGGACTTTAAGCTTTCTTAAAATGTTACAAATGAAAAAGTCGTATTTCTTTATACTATTGATTGTAATCGGCTTGGTATCATTTTTTTATTTACAATCCCAAACAGTAGTTTCTACATTAAATAATCCGATTATGATGAACAATACAGAACAAGCAAATAGTTCCAATATAGATTCTGCGGTATTTGCAGCGGGTTGCTTTTGGTGTGTAGAAGTTCAGTTTTTGCAACTTAATGGAGTTGAAAAAATAATATCGGGATATATGGGTGGCACAAAAGAAAATCCAACTTATACCGAAGTTTGTACCGGTAATACTGGGCACGCAGAAGTGGTGAAAATATTGTATAATCCAAAGGAGATTAGTTACGAAGAATTACTTGCTGCATTTTTTTGGTCGCACGACCCTACTCAACTAAATAGGCAAGGTAACGACATAGGTACACAATACAGATCCGAAATATTTTACAACACATCTGAAGAGCAGGAAAAGGCAAAATTTTATATTCAAAAGTTAAATGAAGAGAAAGTGTATAATCAAGAGGTCGTTACTAAAATAAGCCCAGTATCTACATTTTATCCTGCAGAAGCATATCATCAAAATTATTACAACCTCAATCCCAATCAGGGATACTGTCAATTAGTAATTAAACCAAAATTAGAAAAGTTTAAAAAAGTATTTGAAAAACAACTGAAGTAGAAGAGGGGATTCTTTCTTAATAAAAGGAAAAGTATCTTTAAATTCCTTACTCCTTTGTAAACACTATTTTCTTACGAAGTAATACTAATAAGAACTACCTTGCAAGGAAATTAAATATTGCTATTATGAAATCAATGTTTCAGTTGCGTGAGGATATTACATTCTTAAATTTCGGTTCGTTCGGGGCTTGTCCTAAACCCATATTTCAAACATATCAAGCATTTCAGAAAGAGTTAGAAGAAGACCCTGTACATTTTATAGTAAGAAAAGCTCCTGAATATTTATACCAATCAAGGACTGCACTGAGCAATTACTTGAATTGTGCAGCAGATGATGTGGTATGTGTTACTAATCCGTCTTATGCTGTTAATATTATTGCCAAAAGTTTACCTTTAGCGCAAGGAGACGAAGTACTGGCTACTAATATCGAATATGGTGCTTGCGATAGAGTATGGAAATATTATTGCGAACAAAAAGGGGCAAAATATATCCGACAAGCAATAAAATTTCCACTACAAACTAAAGAAGATTTTATAGAACAATTTACTGCCGGTATTACAGAAAAAACCAAACTCATTTTTATTAGTCATATTACAAGTGCTACTGCTATACGACTTCCTGTAGAAGAAATTTGTAAGATTGCGAAAGAAAAAGGAATACTCACTTTTGTAGATGGGGCACACGCACCGGCACAAGTTTCTTTGGATATAACTGAGATGGATGTAGATATTTATACCGGAGCTTGTCATAAGTGGATGATGGCACCTAAAGGTTCTTCGTTTTTGTATGTTAGAAAATCATTACAACATCTTTTCGACCCATTGGTAATAAGTTGGGGTTACGAAAGCGATATGCCTTCACATTCGCAGTTTATAGATTACCACGAAATGCAAGGAACGCGAGATTTATCGGCATTTTGTGCAATCCCTTCAGCAGTACAATTTATGCAAAATTACGATTGGGATAAAGTAAGTGTAGCGTGTAAAAAATTAGTGCAAGATAATGCTTTGCGCTTTTGTTCATTGTTCCAAACTACACCAATAACAATGATTAATGATGATTTTATAGGGCAAATGTTTAGTATTCCGATACAAACAAAAAATCCGGAAAGGCTACACGATTTGCTGTACGATACATACAAAATACAAGTTCCGGTGATGCAGCAAAACGGACAATGGTATGTACGATATTCTATTCAAGCATTTAATACACAAGAAGATTTAGATGTATTGTATAATGCGTTAAGTGAGGTGGTACACTAAATGACATTAATTTATTCAACCAAAATTATAGACGAATACCTTTACTTTGCACAATGAAAAATATTCGCAAACTATTAGGCTATCTCTCGCCCTATAAAAGTAAAATTGCTTTGTATTTGCTTTTAAGTGTGTTGGCTGTAGTTTTTTCTGTTTTTTCTTTCTCTATGCTGATGCCTGTTTTGCAGGTAATATTTATTGGTGTGCAGGATTTACCGCAAGGCAGTTCGGGCTTTGTAGTGATGGTAACAAAGAAAGTAAACGAAACTGTTTTACAATTCGACCGACAAACGGCATTGATGTATTCTGTAATTATTGTTGTGGGCTTTACGATTCTCAAAAATTTGTTTATCTATCTTTCTCTAAGAGTTTTAAATCCACTACGCAATGCAGTAATTAGAACCATAAGAGACGATATGTTTGTAAAATCTTTGTCTTTGCCTATCGGTTTTTTTAACGAAGAAAGAAAAGGGAAATTGATGTCGCATATTACCAACGATGTAAACGAAATAGAAGTGTCTGTAATGAGTGTAATCGAAACGGTAATTCGCGAACCGATAACGATTGTTTTTACACTTATAACAATGCTTACTATAAGTCCCGAACTCACATTGTTTTTGCTTTTGTTCCTTCCCGTTGCGGGTTTTCTGATAGGAAAGGTAGGTAGGTCATTAAAGAAACCATCTAATCAGGCGCAGGAACAATTAGGCGAAATGATGAGCATTATTGATGAAACATATTCCGGTATGAGGATTGTTAAAGCATTTAATGCCGAACGTCATCGTTTATTGGGTTTTAGAAAAATAAACAACATACTTTTTAGAGTAAGAAACAAAATTTCTGCACGCAGAGATGCTGGCTCGCCTCTTTCTGAAACACTCGGTATTATTGTTGTTGGTGTAATATTGTTATATGGTGGCTGGCTTATTTTTAATAATAAAAGTTCTTTAACCGGACCGGCATTTATTGCTTTTATCGGTTTGTTTTATACTATTATTAATCCGCTGAAAAATCTTTCTTCGGCATTGTACAATATCCAAAAGGGTAGGGCGGCATTAGACAGAGTGCAAGGGTTTTTGGATACAGAAAATACTATTCAGGAAAATACAAATCCTATATCCAAAGATAGTTTTGATAATGCTATTGTTTTAAAAAATGTGAACTTTTCTTTTGGTGATAAAAAGATATTAAGCAATATTAATTTAGAAATTCCCAAAGGGAAAACAATAGCTTTAGTAGGAGCTTCGGGTGCAGGAAAAAGTACATTGGCAGATTTAATACCACGATTTCACGATGTGGATTCGGGGAGTATAATGATAGATGGTGTAGATATTAAAGACTTAAAATTAAGTAGTCTTAGAAAATTACTCGGTATCGTTTCGCAAGAGCCTGTACTGTTCAATGATACTATTTACAATAATATAATTCTTGGTACGGGAGGTACTACTTTAGCACAAGTGCAAGAGGCTGCAAGCATTGCTAATGCACACGAGTTTATTCTGAAAAAAGAAAATGGCTACGATACCATAACAGGAGATAGAGGAGTAAAATTAAGTGGTGGCGAACGCCAGCGTGTAACCATTGCGAGAGCAGTATTGAAAAATCCGCCGATATTGATTTTAGACGAAGCCACTTCATCTTTAGATACCGAATCGGAGCGTGTGGTGCAAGATGCGATAGTAAATCTAATGAAAAACAGAACAAGCATTATTATTGCACATAGGCTTTCTACTATCCGTTATGCCGATGAAATTATAGTATTGGATAAGGGACAGATTGTAGAGCGCGGCACACACGACGAATTAATTACGCTACAAGGTTTTTATAAAAAATTAGTTACAATGCAGGAGTTAAAATAGCGTACAATACCAATGTAAATTATTATAGGTATTAACTCTATAAATTAAAGCTTGCCTTTCCTTTTTATACAAAAAGGAAATAGTAACTAACAACAGCAATATTTTATTTGCTATTGTATCATTTCACTTCCAAAATATTGCCATAATGCTTTGGGTAGTTTTATGCCTTCCGGAGTTTGGTTGTTTTCTAACAAGCAAGCTACAATACGTGGCAGAGCTAATGCGCTTCCATTAAGCGAATGCAATAGAATTGTTTTTCCGTTTTCGTCTTTGTATCTAATTTTCATTCTGTTGGTCTGAAAAGTTTCAAAATTAGAAACAGAACTTACTTCTAACCATCTTTGCTGTGCTGTACTGTAAGTTTCGAAATCGTAAGTAAGGGCAGATGTAAAACTCATATCTCCGCCACATAATCTTAATATTCTATAAGGTAATTCTAATTGTTGCAATAATCCTTCTACGTGTTGTACCATTTGCTCTAATGTAGCATAAGAGTCTTCGGGACGAGTGAGTTGCACTATTTCTACTTTGTCGAATTGGTGCAGTCTGTTTAATCCTCTTACATCTTTGCCGTAAGAGCCGGCTTCTCTTCTAAAGCAAGGAGTGTATGCCGTCATTTTTATGGGCAGTGCAGATTCTTTTACTATTTCGTCTCTGTAAATATTGGTAACAGGCACTTCTGCTGTGGGTAACAAATAAAAACCATCTACGGTAACGTGGTACATTTGTCCTTCTTTGTCGGGCAATTGTCCTGTGCCATAAGCGGTAGCTTCGTTAACCATAAGTGGCGGCATATATTCGGTATAGCCTGCTTTTGTATTATTATCTAAAAAGAATTGAATTAAAGCACGCTGTAATTTTGCTCCCTGATTAATATATACCGGAAAACCGCTCCCTGTAATTTTATTACCTAATTCAAAATCGATAAGGTTGTATTTAGTGGTAAGTTCCCAATGCGGAACAGCACTTTCCGATAATTGAGGAATGTCGCCAAAAGTTTTTACGGTTTCGTTTTCTTCGGGAGTTTTTCCTACGGGTACGCTTTCGTGTGGTAGATTAGGTATTTGTAATATTTTATCAGTAAGCAGATTTTCTATTTCTGCTAATTGCGTATTGAGTTCTTTGGATTTTTCTTTAAGTTGGCTTACTTCGTTTTTTTGTTCTTCTGCGGCGGTTTTATTGCCAGATGCCATTAATTGTCCTATTTGCTTAGAAGCATTATTTATAGCAGCAGCAACACTTTCAGATTGTTGTTGAATATTTCTTTTTTCTTCGTCTAATGCTATAATTTCCGATACAATTTCGATGTTTTTGTAGTTTTTCTTTTCTAATCCTTTAATGATTAGTTCTTTGTTTTGTCGAAATTGTTGTATTTGTAACATTGTTAAAAGTATTTTTAGAATAATTGTATCTGCAAAATTACATATTTAGCTTGTAATAAGTTTTAGTTTTTTAGCTAATAGTCGTTGTTGCAAAATTCTAAATTTGATGAATAAATAATTAGAAAATAGTAGTTAAGATGCTGATAACGATTGGTATTTCTCCAAAAGGCTTTGGATAATCTCTTGTCTATTGTATTTCTCTTTTATTAGATTTTGGGCATTACTACCAAGTATCGCAATACGTTGCGGATTATTTGCTAATTCAATGGTTTTTTGAATAAAATCTTTTGCAGTATTGGCAATAATTAAATGTTCGCCATCTTGCGCATCTATACCTTCAGCACCTATACTTGTAGTAATAATTGCTTTACCGGCTGCCATTGCCTGAAATATTTTAATCCTTACGCCGCTACCCGAAAAAAGTGGAGCGAGTAAAATGTCTTTGTCCGATTCAAAAACTTTAGCATCAGGAACTTCGCCTAATACTTCCACATTGGGTAATTTAATATCGAAATAATGTTGTGGCATATTTCTACCGGCAAGATAAAATTTGATGTTGGGTAACTGTTGATTTAAAGAGGGTAAAACATTTTCTAATAGCCAATTCATACCTTCTCTATTGGGCAGCCAGTCTAATGCACTAATATTATATAGTTTTATGCCCTCCTGCTTTTCTATAGGAGCACTTTCTATTTTTTTTAGGTTTATGGCAAATGGTTGGTAGAATAATTTATCTACTTTGCAACCTAAGGATTTATATATTTCCTCATCTTTTTCCGAAATAGGAATAATTAAATCGGTATCCTGTAAATGATTTAATTCAAATTTTTTTAATCGTTTTGCTAATAAAGACAAATATTTTTTCTTAATAAAATTGTTTTCTCCTTGTGCTAATCTTTCCCAAATAAAATATTCGATATTATGCGAGCGCAAAGCTATTTTAGCGTTGCTGTATTTTCTAATGGTAGGTATATAAGGCACTAAATAAAGACCTTCTAAATGTACTATGTCAAAATTGGTATTTTGTAAAACTTCTATAAGTTTTTCTTCAAAATCTTTGGTAATAAACCTTTGTATATTGTACGATGTAGCGGTAAATAAATTAAGAAAAGCGTCTAAAGGTTTAATGCTGTTATCTACATATACGGCATCAAATCTTTTTAATTTATTGTGAAAAAAATCGGGTAGGGAAGCAGTATCTACAAAATGCCTTTTCGTATTCATACTCAGTAAACTCAATTCTACTCCGGCATCTACCAAACCTTCGGTATATGCAAATGCAGCCAAGTTTCCGCCGTCGTGTAGTGGGTAAGGAATTCGATTAGTGAGTTGTAAAATTTTCATTTCGGGGGTAAAGTTATAATAAAATGTATTTATCAATCTTTATCTTTGGCAGTATTTTATCTTTAAACATTTAAGTAATGAAGATTGCAGCGATAATCAATGAAATAGAAAATTTTGCCCCTTTAAAGTATCAAGAAAGCTACGATAATTGTGGCATTCAGGTAGGTAATGCCAATATAGAAGCGACGGGCGCATTGTTTACTTTAGATGTTACAGAAGCAGTTATAGACGAAGCGATTATTAATAATTGCAATCTTGTAATAGCACATCATCCTCTTATATTTGGGGGTATAAAAAATGTATCGGAGCATAATACTACCGGAAAAATTATTACTAAAGCTATTAAAAACGACATTGTAATTTATGCTGCGCATACTAATTTAGATAATGTAAGAATGGGCGTAAATAATAAGATTGCTCAAAAAATAGGTCTTATAGATTGTAATATTTTATCGCCACAAAAAAACACATTATTAAAACTATATACTTATGTGCCGATAAATAATAAAGACGTGGTATTACAAGCACTTTTTAATGCAGGTGCAGGAAAAATAAGTGAGTATTCGGAATGTAGTTTTCAGACTAATGGAATAGGCACATTTAAACCTTCGGAAAATGCAAATCCTACTATTGGCATTGCCGGTGGTGAAAGGGAAAATGTAACAGAGGTGAAAATTGAAGTTTTAGTTCCTGTGCATTTGCAAAACAAAATAATACAAATACTAAAAGATGCACACCCTTACGAAGAAGTAGCTTACGAAATAATTGCATTGCAAAATACCAATCAACAAATAGGTGCCGGAATGGTAGGCGAATTAGCCGAACCGATGCAGACATTGGAATTTTTACAACATTTACAACAAAAAATGCAGACAAATTGTATAAGACATACAGCAGTATTAAAGGATAAAATTAAACGAATAGCCCTCTGCGGCGGTGCTGGAAGTTTTTTAATTAATGATGCCAAAAGAGCAGGAGCAGATATATTTATTACAGCAGATTACAAATATCATCAATTTTTTGATGCTGATAATCAAATAGTTATAGCAGATATAGGACATTTTGAGAGCGAGCAATTTACCGTAGAAATATTTTATGAAATTATCAATAAAAAATTTCCTAATTTTGCAACTCTTTTGTCTAAGACAAAAACGAATCCAGTTAATTATTTATTTTAAAGCAATATATGGCAACTACAAAAGCTAAAGATTTTTCGATAGAAGAAAAATTATCTGCGTTACTATCACTTCAGAAAATCGATTCAAAAATTGATGCAATCAAAATTTTGAAAGGAGAGCTTCCAATGGAAGTAAAAGACCTTGAAGACGAAGTAGAAGGACTACAAACAAGAGTAGATAACATTAAAGCTGAAATAGACAGCATTAATGAATATATTGACGGCAGAAAAAATGCCAAAAAAGAAGCAGAGCAATTAGTTAAGAAATACAATAAGCAGCAAGACAATGTAAAAAATAGCAGAGAATACGAAGCTATTACTAAAGAGATAGAACTACAAGAGTTAGAAATAAGACTTTGCGACAAGCACGTTAGAGATGCAGAGGTTCGCCTTGCAGAGCGCAACAATGCCATACAAGCTAACGAAGACCAATTAGCTACGCAGCAAAAAACATTGTCTATTAAACAAAAAGAATTAGGCAAAATAATTAAAGAAACAGAAAAGGAAGAGAAAGAATTGATGCAAAAATCTGAAGCCGCACAGACTTCGGTAGAAGAAAGATTATTACACGCATATCTTCGCATCAGAAATAATTACAGAAATGGCTTAGCTGTTGTGCCTATTGTTAGAGAATCTTGTGGTGGATGCTATAATGTAATACCTCCTCAACGCCAAACAGAAGTACAACAAAGAAAGAAAATGATTGTGTGTGAGCATTGCGGTAGAATATTAGTGGACAACGAACAATACGACAAAGTAAATATTGACTAAAAATCTTAAAAATATTTGCACAATATTTTTTGGAAAAAATAAAAGCAATAATTACCTTTGCGCTCCCGAAAAGGGAAAGCATATTCTTCCTTAGCTCAGTTGGTTAGAGCATCTGACTGTTAATCAGAGGGTCGTTGGTTCAAGTCCAACAGGGAGAGCCCAAAATAACAAAAGGCTACCAAATTTGGTAGCCTTTTGCTTTTTCCATAACTATTATCTTTTCAATACTTTATCTCTATATATTAATTTGCCGTCTTTATTTAGTTGTACTATATAAAGTCCGGTGCTTAAATTGGATAAAGATAATTGAGATTTTCCGTTTTTAAGATTAACAGACCCCTTCATAATGTTTTTTCCGGAAAGATCAGAAATGCTAATATCGTATGCCGCATTATGATGCTTTCCGATTTTTATATTTAATATATCATTTGCCGGATTAGGGTAAATAGAAACATAATCTACATTTTCGTATTGGTTGATTTTATCAGAAGGATCTAAAAATAAAGTGTCATTAAATGTTCCCGTATTACCATTGTCCACATAAACTACTAATTGCTTACCTTGAGGTCCATCATAATAAGGTTCATATATTTGAGTTGAATTGCCGCTTATATTCATTGTAGTGTCAAAAATTCTAAGAGATCCATTGTCTAGTATATAGAGTTTAATGTCGTAGCTTATAGAATCTCCATTAATTCTTACAATTTTGTATTGATATTCATTAGGGCTGCTTGTAATCAACGAATCATCAGGTGCAGCATTAAAATTTTTGATTAAATAATTTACTCCATAATCGTAATTATTGTCTTTTTGAATATAATGTAATGTTAGGTTTTTAGTAGTGTTATCCGGATTTTTATATGCCCAATATTTATGTTTGGCTACTCCGTAATCCATTTCAATTGGATTATTCGTTTCTCTGTAAATACCTATGTTATGATTGTCATTACTCGAAGACCAGTTCATTGTAAGTGAGTCGTAATCTTGAGTAATAAAATTAAGTTCTTTGGTGGTATCGCAAATATATGAATAAGCAATAGGGGTGGTATTATATGGTACTTTAGGGCTTATATCGCTGATGTTGTTTGTCCAGATGTTGTTTTGTAAAGTTGCTGAATCTCCATTATTATCTTTAATAGAATATTTGTTTGCACCATAAATATTGATTGCAAATAATGCATCTTCATCATTTATAGCATTGGGTTTAAATTTGGAATTTTGACCATGTCCAAAAGCAGATGGAAGGTCTTTTACTCCTGGTGTATTAAAGTTAATTGTAGCAATAGGGCTTGAGCCTCCTCCTTGAATCGAATTATACACATCACTTATTACACTTAGATTGTTTTGTATTAAAATATACTGCGTTGAATCTCCAGGAATGTTACTATCGTATATAAAAAGTGTATCGTGTTTTTGTGTGGGGTAATCGAGTGGTAATGCTTGAGGAGTTTTTATTTTGTAAGGCATTACAGAGTGCCAACCGCTATAAAATTCTATAGAAATACCATTTGGGTTAGTTTGATTGATAGATTTTTGCATTTCTGTTTTAAGCCTGTGCATGCCCCCCCAAACAGATAATTTACCATGGTTATAGACATTGTATTTGTCTATAATTCTTTTATCACTTTGTTTCATTTGGCTTCTTTCTATAGCAAAAATAGATATTGTATCGCTATTGTCTGAGTCGCCGGCGAGAGCATTAATTTGTGGTCCAAACCAATTTAAGTATGTGTTGTAATCGTATAAGCGTTGTAAAACAGTATAAGTAAATCCATAACAGTAGCCCAAAAAACCTACTCTTACCAAAGATGTATGGGTTCTAGCTTGAGACTGTTCGGTACAATTCAGCACAGTCAATGGTTTAAAGATCGTTTGATAATTTATGCTATCTTGAGGCGATTGATTGGCTTTTTCTCCCATATCATCAAGATCAGCTTCTTTTCCAAATCCTAACCAAGAATAGGTGAAAGATTTTATTAATGATTTACCCTCAAACTTAGTGTTGTTGAGTACGTTTATTGCCTGATTAGAAACGGGGTCGTAGTTGTCGTAATCGTTATTTTTATAGTATTTATTTGTCCATATTTTATCATTAGAGGGATTGTCGTCGTAATCATAATAATTTTCGAATTTCCAAGTATGTTTATCGAAGTCGAAACCGGGCAATCTGAATTCTGATGCATTCCTTCTATATATAAAGCCAACCCACTTTCCACTTGTAGGATGTAAATAGTTGCCTACTATTTCTCCATTATTATTTATCCCTGTAAACTCAGATTGTATGCTAAGACCGGTTTCAAAAATACTAACCGGGATAGAAGTAAGCATACTGCCGCTATAAGTACCCATAAATGGTCGTTCTTGTGAGCCATTAACGATTTTACCTACTACTAATCCTGCATTGTTTATATCTAATAATTGTCTGTTGATAGAAGATGTAAATGGAGTAAATGTATTAGAGTTGAGGTCGAATACATAACTGATATAATTGGTATTATCTAAGTCGTAATAATAACCGCAAACAATACCGTTGTCGTTAACTCCGCCACTGCTTGTAGGTTGATAATTTGTAGGAGGTTTTACATAACGTGTGGCATAATATTGGTTGCTATGGTTGCTTGGCATTACTGAAGCACTATCAAAATGTACCCACAAGTACCTTGGCTGATTAACAGAACCCTGACCTGTTGTGTACCAACCTACCATATAGTTTTTATTGTTGACTTTTGTGGGATTAGGATTATTGGGCGTTAAAGTAATGCTTGTTGGCAGAGATATGCTATCTCCTACTGGGAAGTAATACGCTTTGTAAAGCATTGCCGGTTCGCTAAGCCCCACAGCATTAGACGCTTTAATAATAATGGTAGGAGTATCCCTGTCGTTGATGCTAATAACGCGAGTATGATTAAATCCGGAAATAATGGGTAAATCTTTAAACATACCTCTTCCTGTAACTATAAAACCTCTTTCATTACTATTATTGGGATTATTGTAATATCCGCACAACATCCCATTATCGTTGATATCTAATAAGCGAACATTTTGATTGCTGTGAACTCTAAACTCGTCTAATGAATGTTGGGCATTAGTTGCTGTATAATTTAATAATACAACCACAATAAAGTAAAAATACTTGTTCATAATTTTATGATATTAGTTTTGGAAAAAAATAGAGGAAAGGTAATTTACATCTCGCTGTAAAATTGTGAAAATATTATTTTTAAAATAAAAACTTTATATGAGTTATTCGTTTTTGAGGACAAAACTATAAATATAGCTTACTTATTGAATTGTGGATTTGGTATTATTGGCAAAAAAGTTTTGAGTTAAAGAGGTTTTTGAGCTATTAAATTACATGTTGAAAACAAATATTAAAAAATACCCCCACCAATTTTTATCCATTTTTCCCATTTACCATCTTTTTTTCTATAAAATGAAATATCATTGATGCCACAAGAACCACCACACATCGCAGATATACATACTAAAGAGATAGTTTCATTTCTTATATAAATTGGTTTCGAAAATGTAAATACATATTTGTAACCTTTGATTGGAGTACAATTAGGGTTATTTTTAAAGTTCTCTATTTCCTTAAAACCTTCCGAAATGTCATTTACTAATATACTTTGTGTAAACAAATTGTTTTCCCATTCTGTAGTTTGACCTAACTCCTCAATAATCCATTTTTTTTCTTTATCGGTTAATATAAGCGAGTCTATGTCACGTACAAACGCTATTTCTTCGCCAGTATTTGGATTTATAGAAATGCTATCCGTTTCTGTTTCATAAAACTTCCCGAAATTTATTTTATCAATATAAATAGAATTTTTAAAGGAGGACATAGATTTGATATATACAATTGGTTGGTTGTAATTTACAATCTTCATTGTTTCATATAAAAGGTTTGTATCGGCAGATTGGGCATTGGCTGTGTTTGCAAAGAAGATTAGCCCCATAGTTGCAAAAACCAAGAGCCGAATAATATGGTAATACAGGTAAAAAACAGGATATTTCATTTGTTGGGTTTCTGTAAAGAAACCATAAAGTTAAAAAAATGGAGTGTAAATAAACCAAATTTTCATAAAAACTACTTTTCCACAATTACTATTCATCTGTAATTTACTACGGCTAATTAACTGTCATTAGTTAAATTTGCACATCATTTAAAAAAAACTCCTAAGAAAAAAATATGGCAGAAGACCTAAATTTAGCCACATACGACGACGATAGTATTAGAACCCTCGATTGGAAAGAACACATACGCCTACGCCCCGGTATGTATATCGGTAAGCTCGGCGATGGCAGTAGTATGGACGACGGTATTTACATCTTAGTAAAAGAAGTAGCCGACAACTGTATAGACGAGTACAGAATGGGTGCCGGAAAACAAATAGAAATTACGATTGCAGAAGGCATAGTTACCATTCGTGATTATGGTAGAGGTATTCCGCTCGGAAAAGTGGTAGATGTGGTTAGTAAAATAAATACAGGTGCAAAATACGATAGCAAAGCATTCCAAAAATCTGTAGGGTTAAATGGAGTAGGTACAAAAGCGGTAAATGCTTTAAGCTCTTATTTTAAAGTTACCTCTATACGAGATGGTAAAGCCAAAACCGCCGAATTTGAAAGAGGCAACCTTACCAAAGAACATAAAGAAGTAAAAACATCGGAGCCAAATGGTACGGAAGTAACCTTTGTACCCGACGATACGGTGTTTAAGAAATACCACTTTATCAACGAATATGTAGTAAACCAAATCCAAAATTATTGCTATCTCAATGCAGGGCTAAGCATTATTTTTAATGGTAAAAAATATCTTTCTAAAAATGGTTTATTGGATTTATTAACTAATAAAACCGATGCTGAAAGTCTGCGTTATCCCATTATCCATCTTAAAGGAGAAGATATAGAGGTTGCCATTACACATACCGGCGATTATGGAGAAGAAATATACTCTTTCGTAAACGGACAACATACTACACAAGGCGGTACACACCAGCAAGCATTTAGAGAGGCTTTTGTAAAGGTTGCAAGAGATTTTTACAAAAAAGATTACGAAGCTGCCGACATTCGTCAGAGTATATGCGCAGCTATTGCGGTAAGCGTACAAGAACCGGTTTTTGAGTCGCAAACCAAAACCAAATTAGGCTCTTTAACCACATACGAAAATGGTCCATCGATGAAGAGTTTCGTTTTAGACTTTTTATCCAAAGAATTAGATAATTTTTTACATAAAAATGCAGATGTAGCAGAAGCATTAAAGAAAAGAATAGAGCAAAGCGAACGCGAACGCAAAGAGCTTTCGGGTATTAGAAAATTAGCCAACGAAAGAGCTAAAAAAGCCAATCTGCACAACAAAAAACTGCGCGATTGTCGCATACATCTTAACGATACTCCACCTGCCAAAAACAAAGAAGAGTTTCATAATAAGCAGTTGAACTCTACTATATTTATTACCGAGGGAGACTCTGCAAGCGGCTCTATTACCAAAAGCAGAAATGTAGAATCGCAAGCAGTGTTTAGTCTTAGAGGTAAGCCATTAAACAGTTTTGGATTAACTAAAAAAGTGGTGTACGAAAACGAAGAATTTAATCTACTCCAGCACGCTCTCAATATAGAAGAAGGTATGGACGGATTGCGTTTTAACAATATTGTAATTGCTACCGATGCCGACGTGGACGGTATGCACATTCGTTTGTTGATTATGACTTTTTTCTTGCAGTTTTTCCCCGATTTAGTACGCAATGGACACGTTTATATTCTCGAAACGCCGCTTTTTAGAGTACGCAACAAACAGAAAACCATTTATTGTTACAGCGAAGAAGAAAAACAAAAGGCAATGGCAGCATTAGGTGCCAAACCGGAGATAACCCGATTTAAAGGATTAGGCGAAATTTCGCCCGATGAGTTTGCACGATTTATAGGCGAAGATATGCGCAAAGAACCGGTGCTTTTATCCAAAGACAGCCAAATACAAAAGCTATTAGAATATTATATGGGCAAAAACACAATGGACAGACAAAACTTTATTATCGAAAATCTGCGTGTAGAAAAAGATATGGTAGCTGAGGTAGGGTAGGAGTGGATTTGTTGTTTATAAATCACATTTGTAATTATATTTCAATATGACCGAAAGAATTATTTTAGCAATAATTAGTGTATTGATGATAGCTTTGACATTCAAACGTGAAGGGTTATTGCATAAAGTAATTTTAATTGTTTTAACAGCAGGTGTATTAATTACTTTTATAGATGTAGGATTTGTTAGAACTATTGGAATTATATTATTTATACTTGGTGGATTATTAGGATTAGTGTATGCTTTTATCAACAAAAAACTTAAATTTTTTGAGCAGATAGTTATTGGTAGTATAAGTGTTTTTGTATTAGCACATTGGCTTTTTATAATTAATCATTATATGTATTTTAATGTAATTAGGTTGCTAATGCTTGTTCCAATTACTTTTTATATTCTTTATGTGGTAATAAAAAAAGGATTTCGAAATCCTGAATTTGGATTTCTTACTATCTTAATAACCGATTGTGTCTTTGCTTTAGTTAGGTTGATTATAAATATACAATCTGCAAATCTAAACCCTTATTGATTTGTTTCAAATTCTGCCCAAAGCGGAAAATGGTCAGACATACGCCACGATATTTCGGACTCTGTATATTTTCTCCCTATTAAAGAGTAATCTCTAAAATCGTAAACACCTCCTCTAACATATTTTAAGGAAAGTTCATCTTTGAACCAGGCTATTTGGTCATAAAAAGCATAAGATTTTTTAAACACCGTTCTGTCTATATCTTGCAAATCATCGGGAATGTGCAGTCCGCGAGATACAAACGCTTCGTATGTAGGGTCGCCTGCTTTATTGATATTAAAATCACCTAATGTAATAAGACTATGTTTCCATTTATGTAATTCGTCTGCCCAATCTTTAATCCAATCTGCAATAGCTCTTAGTTCCGGAATGCGGTTTGCAGGAGTACCAAACAATACGTGTAAAGTTAAAAGTACAAAAGTATCTTTGCCTACCGCAAAACTTACTCCATAAGGTGTGCGGGCAAATTGTCTTTGCAAAGAATTGCTATTTAGTACTTTGTTTTTATCTAAAATATCGTCGGGAATTACTATTTCACAGGCGAGTCCCGAAAGTTTTACTTTTCTGGTATCGAATAAAAATGCAAGTCTTTCGCCATTGCCCTTACTTCCTTTGGTAACATCTGTCATTAAAAAACTCCAATGTGGTCCAAGAATTTTTAATGCGTGTCTTAATGCTTTGAAGTCTCCTTTTAACTCCTGAATAGCAATAATGTCGAATCGTTTTAAGATTTCGATAATACATAGTAATGACTGTAAATCGCGTTTAGGACTTTGATTTTTATTGGCTTCCCATTCCTCGGTTAATCCTCCGAAAGCGCGTATATTCCAAGTGCAGATTAATACGTTTTTGTCTAATTTTTTTGGAGGAATTATGGCATCTAAGTTCGCATTAAGCGATGCAAGTTCTTTTTGTATGTATAGAGGTGGGGTATCTGTTATTTTGGGCATTTACTTGTAATTTGGGTACTAAAGTAAGCTAAAATTATTATTTATTATATATAATTAATGAAAAAAATCATCATTATTCTATATACTAACTAACTATTAAGAATTGAGATTAATTTTATGATGTATCTTGCGCATTGAAATTTAAGTAATGGATACCATAATAGATTTATTAAGAAACTTAACCGATGCCGATTGGATTATAAAAAACGGCGGACTTTGGCTTATTGCATTTATTGTTTTTGCAGAAACAGGATTATTTATCGGGTTCTTTTTGCCCGGAGATTATTTAATCTTTTTAACCGGAATTTTTATACGCTCAGCGGAGCAAAATATGCAACCTACCGACAACCATTTTATTAATCTAATTTTTTGGATGATAATATTAATTGTTTGTGCTATTGTGGGTAATATGGTAGGTTATTGGTTTGGTAAAAAGTCCGGCAACTACCTTTTCGAGCGGCGAGATACTTGGATTTTTAAGAAAAAACATATACATCAAGCTAAAGATTTTTATGATAGACGAGGAGCATTTGCCATCGTTATAGCGCGTTTTTTACCTGTAATCAGAACATTTGCTCCTATTATAGCGGGTGTGGTAAAAATGGAATATAAAAAGTTCTATTTCTATAATGTTTTAGGTGCAATTCTTTGGATTTGCCTATTTACTGCAGCAGGTTATATGCTCGGTAAAAACGAATGGGTAGCACATAATTTAGAGTATATAATTATCGGACTTATTGCTATTACTACTATTCCTGTTGCTATAAGAATGATATTTGGGGGTAAGAAAAAAACAAATATTACTACTACCGAATAACGGAAATTCCCATTTGTATTTTTGAAATGAAATATATCTATGCCATATATGCTACGCTTACATTTGTGGTATTTTTTCTATTGTTGTTCCCTCTGTTTTTTTTATTAGGGATATTTAATCTTAAAAAGGCAATTTGGTATATCATTAAGTTTTGGTCTGTAATTTGGTTTTTTCTATTAGGAATGTATATCCGCAGAATTTTTTTACAAAAGCCAAAAACTAAAAAGACCTATATCGTTGTAGCCAACCATTATTCTTACTTAGATACTGCAACTATTTTTCGCACATTTCCATTTATAGTTGCACCATTAGCTATGGTAGAGTTAGCTAAGGTGCCATTGTTTGGTTTTTTATATTCCAAAATGGCAATTTTAGTAGATAGGAGCAATGCTAAAAGCAAAGTTGCAAGTTTAAGAAAACTTAAAGAAACGGTATTAAGGGGTAAGAGTATTTTTATTTTTCCCGAAGGCTCGTTTAATAATACCGATAAACCCATTAAGAACTTTTATGATGGTGCTTTTAAATTAGCAATAGAAACCGGAACAGACATTTTGCCTGTATTATTTCCCGATACTAAAAAGCGGTGGAATAATAAAAGTTTTTGGAGTTGGTCGCCAGGGCGGAATAGGGTTGTTTTTTTACCGGAAATTAATGTAGCAAAATATGGTAATAGTGAATATGATAAACTCAAAAACGACACGCACGAATTAATGACTAATACTCTAAATCAATATTTGCATAAACGCTAAATTGCATGCAGCAGGGGCTTATCGTTTACAGGAATACATCGTCTTAAAAAAGGTTACAGTTTAAGAAAAAGGCTAACCATGTAAAATTTGGTTAGCCTCATTTGTGCAATTAATAATAATTTATTTATTCTCCAAATACACCGCCCTTCCCTTGTCGTGTTTCAGATTTAGGGTTTTCATTAGTTGTTTTTCCACTTAATTCTTTTTGTTCTCTCATACTTGGCAAAAAGTGAATACCCATTTCTTCGGGCATACCATGAGCAACAGGTTCTAAATATTTACCTTTTTCATTAGCATTTTTTTCTTCTTCTACAATAATAGGATATGCCTTAGCTACGGCATCTTGTCTTATACCACTAACTTGCCAGCTCACTTTTACATTAGGTTCATTGGTTTGAATTATAAATTTGTTGTCTTTTACTTCTTCTTTAATAATAGCTTGCGCAAAAGTACCAATAACGGTAAGTTGATATTTGAAATCGTAGTTTAATGCACTAAAATAATTTGGAAGTGTAACAGTAGCATAGCCATTGGCATCAGTGGTAACATTCCCGTTATATATATTCATCATATCGGGGCTTTCAATACTACTATGGCGAAGATATTTATTTGTAGGATCGAGTGGGTGGTCTATGGTAAATGGTTTAGTACCAAAACTTCCGGAAAGAGCATATATTGCAGCAGAGCTATAAAGTCCTAAGTTTGTTGTACCACTGCTAATGTTGGCATAATATCCATAATTACTTCCTGTAGTGGTAGTGCCGCCAATATATGCAAAAGATCCTACATTATAACTTGAACCACCTCCGTCTAAACGAAGTGCCAAAGCCTGATTTTCTATAGTACTTGGAGACCCCCCTACCACCAAAGCGCGTGTAGTCGCAGAGGTGGCTGTAGTTCCCGAATTTATTACAGCGGTATTTTGTGGATAAGGCACTCCTCCTATTGTTACCGAAGTAGTTGTGTATCCTTCAACATGAAGTTTAGGACCGGGAGCAGTAGTGCCAATACCTACCTGTCCAGAACCAGTAATACGCATACGCTCAGTACTATTTGTTCCGAATATAGCATTTCCATTTTCAAAATTCCACATTATAGCATCTATACTATTTGATGTAGTAGGTCCGTACAGGAATCCATCTGTTGCACTGGTTCCTGTGGCTGGATTTGTGAAATGTATTCCCGGGTAATTAGAAGCAGTACCATTTAAGTGTAAAAATCCATTATTAGGGCTTGTTGTTCCCATACCGATAGCAGTGCCATTGTCAAATAATTGGGAGTTTCCTCCTGTGGTGGCGGCTGTAAATTTGGTAATGTAATTTGTGGTACCGGAAATATTGGCACTTCCTGCCGGCCCTTGAGGTCCCGTGGGTCCTGCCGGTCCTTGTGCTCCTTGTGGTCCCGTAGCTCCTTGAGGTCCTTGAGGTCCTTGTGGTCCCGTAGCTCCTGCCGGTCCTTGTGGTCCTATCGGACCCGGATCTCCTTGCGGTCCGGGATTGCCATTATGTGCATACATAGCATAAGGTACGCTCAATAACTCTTTTGTACCCAAATTGCTGAAATTATTACCTCCTGCCGGGTCTATTTCAACTTTTATGTATTTGTCGTTATTGCCCCAATCTATAGCGGTAATATCTCCGGATACAGGTGTGCCACTACCAATAGAGACATTGTATAATCCGTAAGCATTAGTGGTAGCAGGATGTGTTTCTACATAAAGTGTGGTGCCGGTAGCAATACTATCTATTAAAGAGATTCTAAGTTTAAGGTTTTGGCTTGCTAAAGGCTTACCCTCACTATCTCGTGCTATACCCTGATAGTTGAAGTTACTTGATTGAGCAAAACCATAAATACTAAATAGGAGTATTGATGCGAATAAAATTAACTTTTTCATATTTTCTTAATTTAGTTGATTGAAAATTTAATTATTGTACTTTATTTATTTTATATGAATTGAAAAATTCCCTATTAGGCTCTTTGGCAAATACATTTAACATATACATCCCGGCTGCCATACCAGATAGGTTTATTTCTTGTTGTTCGTTGCCATTATTTAAGAAAATTTCTTTTTTTAATAATACTCTGGATTGAATATCCATTATCGTTATACTAAGATTGGTATTTGGTTGAAGGTTAGGTTTAAGGTAGATAATATTTTCTGTGGGGTTAGGGAAAATATGTAATTGTGATTGCGTTAATTTAGTTTCTTTATTAGAGATACCTGTAGTATCTTCTTCGATAATCAAAGGCTGTAATACGCCTTGAGTAACTGTTAAGTTTCCTACGGTAGCGGTATTAATTAAAACCATTTCTCCTACAGACCACTCGTAGGTATTGCCCGCTAAAGATATGCTATTGCCTGCTGCATTTAATGTTTGTGGTCCAATGGACTGTGCAGAAAGCAAAGAACTTGAGCTTATAAAAAAAACGGCGGAGTAAATTATACTTTTCATAAAAAACTTATTTTATAGTTTATGCAAATGTAATGTTATTTATTTGAATTTTAAAAAATATATTTTTGTTGTTTAAGATGTAATTAATAACCTAATTTTTGCTTTGTATATCTATTTAGCAATCTATCTTCTACTTAAATTAATTTTTACTTTTTAATTTTTACTTTTTTTGCTAATGAACTATTACCTTTGCGCCCTATTTTAAAAATATATACAAAGTATATCTATGAACAATCTTTTTTACTTAGTACCCGCATTTGGTGTTTTGGCGTTGTTATATACTGCCACAAAGAGTAGCTGGGTAAGCAAACAAGGTTTCGGTACCGACCGAATGAAAGAAATCAGCACTTATATTGCTGAAGGCGCAATGGCTTTCCTTAAAGCCGAATACAAAGTATTGACCTACTTTGTAATTATTGCAGCATTATTATTAGGATTTATGGGTTCTACTAACGAAAATTCGCATTGGTCTATAGCCATTGCTTTCGTTATTGGAGCTGTTTTTTCTGCATTTGCAGGATTTATAGGTATGCGTATCGCTACCAAAGCAAATGTGCGTACAGCAGAAGCTGCACGTACCAGCTTATCCAAAGCACTTAAAGTATCATTTACAGGCGGTGCCGTTATGGGATTGGGTGTTGCCGGATTAGCTGTTTTAGGATTAGGTGGTGTGTTTTTGGTATTGTTAAGTGTATTTGCACCTGATGTTACTGCAGACCATCGTTTTGTGTTAAAAAGTATTGAGGTGCTTACCGGATTTAGTCTTGGTGCAGAAAGCATAGCATTATTTGCTCGTGTGGGTGGTGGTATCTATACTAAAGCTGCCGATGTAGGTGCCGACCTTGTAGGTAAAGTAGAAGCGGGTATCCCCGAAGATGATCCACGTAACCCTGCCACTATTGCAGATAATGTAGGCGATAACGTGGGCGACGTTGCAGGTATGGGTGCCGACCTTTTTGGTTCTTATGTGGCTACGGTGTTAGCAACTATGGTATTAGGGCAAGAAGTAAGGGATAGTGTTGGTAGTTCATTAGCTGATGGTTTTAGTGGATTTTCTCCAATATTATTACCAATGTTAATTGCCGGAATAGGTATAGTATTATCTATAGTAGGAACTTGGTTTGTAAAAATATCTGATAATGCAGGTATTAGTACTGCTCCGGTACAAAAAGCCTTAAATATGGGTAACTGGGGTTCAATCGTTTTAACCGCTATTGCTTCTATTTTCTTAGTAAAATATCTTTTGCCCGAAACTATGTATTTAAGAGGTACAGAGTTTACACAAAACGGTGTAATAGGTGCTATCTTAGTAGGATTAGCAGTAGGTACATTAATGAGTATTATTACAGAATATTATACTGCTATGGGCAAACGTCCGGTAAATAGTATTATTCGTCAGTCTTCTACAGGGCACGCCACTAATATTATCGGTGGACTATCTGTTGGTATGGAAAGTACTTTCTTACCAATATTAGTATTAGCAGGTGGTATTTATGGTTCATTCTTATGTGCAGGATTATACGGTGTGGCTATTGCTGCAGCGGGTATGATGGCTACTACAGCAATGCAATTAGCGATTGACGCTTTCGGCCCTATTGCAGATAATGCAGGTGGTATAGCCGAAATGAGTGAATTACCGGCAGATGTACGTGAAAAAACAGACGTATTAGATGCAGTAGGTAATACTACAGCAGCAACCGGAAAAGGTTTTGCTATTGCTTCGGCAGCTCTTACGGCATTAGCATTATTTGCCGCTTTCGTAGGCGTGTCGGGTATCGAAGGTATAGATATATACAAAGCAGATGTATTAGCAGGTTTATTTGTAGGTGGTATGATACCATTTATATTTTCTTCATTGGCAATTACAGCAGTAGGTAAAGCGGCAATGGCAATGGTAGAAGAAGTTCGTCGTCAGTTTAGAGAAATACCGGGTATAATGGAAGGAAAAGCTAAACCCGAATACGAAAAATGTGTTGCTATCTCTACAGAAGCATCTATTAAAAAAATGATGTTACCGGGTGCTATTGCTATACTGTCTCCAATTATAGTAGGGTTTATTTTCGGCCCCGAAGTTTTAGGAGGTTTCTTAGCAGGTGCTACAGTAAGTGGTGTATTAATGGGAATGTTCCAAAACAATGCAGGTGGTGCTTGGGATAATGCTAAAAAATCTTTTGAAAAAGGTGTAGAAATTAATGGCGAAATGCATTACAAAAAATCAGAACCACACAAAGCCTCAGTTACAGGTGATACAGTAGGCGACCCTTTCAAAGATACTTCTGGTCCTTCTATGAACATTCTTATTAAATTAATGAGTATTGTAGCATTGGTAATTGCGCCAACTTTGGCAAGTTTACACAACACAGGCGGACATGGTAGTCATTCGCAAAATGTTAAAGATACCGAAGCGAAAGAAGTGGTATTTGAGACACCGCAAAAATCTAATTTTGTATCGTTAAAATAAATAATACAATAAAATTTAAAAGCCATCTGTTTTATTCGGGTGGCTTTTTTTGTGTAAGAGCTTTTATACTTGCCAAAATTCTCTGCACCTAAATGCAATTTTTAATGTACTTTCGCAAACTTATTTTTTAAATTCTATATTTGGAAAATATACCTATAACCGTTGGTAAATTAAATCTCAGATGTGGTATAAGATAGCAGACTTTATTTTAAAATATAAAATAATTCTTTTAGTAATAATACTTGGGCTTACAGCTTATATGGGTTTTCAGGCAAGGAAAGTAGAATTAAGTTATGATTTTACCAACGCTATTCCTACAAATAACCCCAAATACATTGAATACCAAAAACTGATTAAAACATTCGGTGCAGATGCTAATACAGTATTAATAGCTGTACCAACCGAAAAGCTGCAAAACAAAGAGACATTTAAAGACTTTGTACAATTCAACGAAGAACTAAAAAAGGTACAATATGTACTTAATGTACTTTCGCTTAGTAATGCAGTAGCTATTACTAAAGATTCTTTAGGTAAATTAGCAGCCCCCAAAATTTACCCAAACGCCGATTCCTTACAATACCATAATTTAGATAGCATACAAAACGAGTTCTACAATTTACCATTCTATAAAGGGCTATTGTATAACAATGATAATACGGTAAGTATTATAGCAGTTCTGATAGACAAAGATGTACTAAGAACGAAAGAGCGTACTACTGTCATTAATGACATTAAAGAAGTTTTGCATAAGTTTGAGGCCAAACATAATATTGAGCTTAACTATTCGGGGCTACCATTTATTCGTACCGAAACTGCTAATATAGTACAGCGCGAGCTTACGTTATTTTTAGTGCTTTCGTTTGTGCTTACGGCGGTTATTTTGCTATTATTCTTCCGTTCGTTTTTGGCAGTATTAATCTCAATGGTTGTAGTAGCAGTAGGGGTAATATTTGCATTTGGAACCATTGCTTTAATGGGATATAAACTCACTATTTTAACCGGAATTATACCACCATTAATTGTAGTAATAGGTATTCCTAACTGTGTGTATTTCTTAAACAAATACCATTCGGAATATGCGGCTACGGAAGATAAAATGCTGTCTTTAAAAAATATGGTAGGCAAAATGAGTATTGTAACACTTTTTACCAATCTTACTGCCGCTATTGGATTTGGTGTATTCTTTTTTACTAAAAGTGTAATTCTTAAAGAGTTTGGATTGGTAGCAGGCTTAAATTTAATGGTCTTGTTTGTTGTATCGCTCATTATTATTCCGGCGATTTACAGTATGTTACCACCACCTAATACCAGACATACTCGCTATCTCGATAGTAAAATAGTAAATAAAGTACTCGATTCGGTAGCTCTAATGGTGTTTAAAAAGAGAAATATTGTGTACATCACTACTACCATTATTACTGCTTTGGCTATTTGGGGTATTACATTATTAAGAGCAGAAGGATTTATAGTAGATGATTTGCCCAAAAACAATAAAATATATACCGACCTTAAATTTTTTGAAAAAAACTTTAAAGGGGTAATGCCTTTAGAAATTGTTATAGACACAAAGAAAAAATTTGGCGCAGTAAATTCATTGGCATTATGGCAAAAAATAGATTCTTTAGGTAATATGCTCGAAAGCTATCCCGAAATAGGTTCCGGACTTACGCTTATAAAGGGAGTGAAATTTGCCCGTCAAGGATTTATGGGTGGAGATGTGGAACAATATAGATTGCCTAATAGTTTGGAGTTTGGACAAATAAAGGGTTATCTTATAAGTTCTATAAACAAGATGAGGAAATCAGAAACCGCCGATACCGCACAGCTTACCAAACTACTAACATCATTTTTAGATAAAGACGCACAGAAAATACGATTAAGTGTAAATATTGCCGACATAGGCTCGGTAGCAATGCCAAAACTTTTAGCAGAAATTCAACCCAAAGCAGAATCGATTTTTGCAGACGAAGATGTTGATTTAACGTTTACAGGAGCAAGCATTACCTTTTTAGAAGGTAGCACATTTATCATTAATAGTTTAAAAGAAAGTCTTGCTTTAGCATTTTTAATGATTGTGGTATGTATGATGATGCTTTTTAGAAATTGGAAAATGGTACTTATTGCCATTATTACTAATCTCATACCATTAGCCATTACTGCCGGTATTATGGGCTTTTTAGATATTCCACTTAAACCCTCTACGGTATTGGTCTTTAGCTTGGCACTTGGTATTACGGTAGATGTAACTATTAGGTTTTTAACCAATTTTAAACAAGAACTAAGCCAGCACAATTACAATATTAAATATACACTACGCAGCACCATTCAAGATACCGGACTGAGTATAATCTTTACTACACTTATTTTGGTTGCTGGTTTTGCGGTATTTATGATTTCTAATTTTGATGGAACTAAGGCATTAGGTTTTCTTACTTCTATAACCTTATTGCTCTCTATGGTGTTTAATCTTACATTATTACCTACACTTATGCTCTGGATGGAAAAAGCAAAGAACAAAAAAGAAATGGCGGAGTAATCAATTTTCCCTATCCTTACATCAATAATCATTCCATCGCCTTAACTAAATTATTTCTCTACCTTTGCAGGTAATAATTTTTTTAATAAAGCAATGAGCAGGAATGGAAAAGTGTTGGTAGCAATGAGTGGCGGTATAGATAGCACTATATCTGCATTGTTATTACACGAACAAGGTTACGAAGTCATCGGCGTTACGATGAAAACTTGGGATTATGCATCTTCGGGCGGTAGTCGTAAAGAGACAGGTTGTTGCAACTTAGATTCTTTTAACGATGCCCGTCAAGCGGCTGTAGATCACGGTTTTCCGCATTATGTATTAGATATTAGAGAAGAGTTTGGCGGCTCTGTTATCCAAAATTTTGTGGACGAATACATAGCAGGACGTACACCAAACCCCTGTGTAATGTGCAATACACACATTAAATGGGAAGCATTGCTCAAGCGTGCCAATGCCTTAGATTGTGCCTATATAGCTACCGGACATTATGCCAAAGTTAGAACAGAAAACAACAGACACATTTTATCCAAAGCAAAAGACCTTAGCAAAGACCAAAGCTATGTGCTTTGGGGCTTAACGCAAGAATGTTTGGGTAGAAGCATCTATCCACTTGGCGATTTGCTCAAAACCGAAGTACGCCAAATAGCATTCGATATGGGCTATACAGAACTCTCCAAAAAAGCAGAGAGTTACGAAATATGTTTTGTTCCCGATAACGATTATCGAAGTTTTTTACGTAGAAATGTAGAAGGCTTAGAAGAAAGAGTAGATGGTGGAAATTTTGTATTAGCCGATGGTACCATTGTAGGTCAGCACAAAGGCTATCCGTTTTATACTATAGGGCAAAGAAAAGGATTGGATATAGCAATGGGGCATCCCGTATATGTAACCAAAATAGAGCCGGAAACAAATACCGTAGTTTTGGGCGAAATAGAAGAATTAGACCAAAATATAATGACAGTAGGCGGTTTAAATATGGTAAAATATGCTACAATTCCGGAGGGAATGGAGGCGACTACCAAAATAAGATATAAAGACCCCGGAACTTTAAGCACTTTGGCACAAGAAGGGAGTATAGTAAATGTATCTTTTCAAGGTCCGGTGCGAGGTATAGCACCAGGACAGTCTGCTGTATTTTACGAAGGAGATGATGTAATAGCAGGAGGCATTATTCATTCCGGTACCAAAAATTAAATATTGAAAATTGTTAAAAGTTTCTCATTTTTGTAAAAAATTTATATCTTACATCCGTTTTTGTGCAGATATATAATTTAAAACTCAGAATATCACAACAATAATATTAAAGAAAGTATTAAGATATGCGTAAATTTATTATTCCTATTATTTCTGTTTTTGCTTTAAGTACTCTTTTGTTTTCTTGTAAAAGAAAAACAGATACTGATGCAGGCGAAGGACACGGTTATTTTCACTACGAAGTAGGTAAGTACATTGTGTATAATGTCGATTCCATTTATTGGGACGACTTTTTACAAGTATCGGTACACCGTTCTTCGCAAGTACGCTACGATATTGCAGATACATTCAGAGATGCTAATAACAGACTATCTTACAGAATTAATGTATCCAATAGAATAGAAACAATTAAGCCATTTGAGCCTACAGAAGTTTTCTACGCTACTCCTACAGATTACAATTTAGAAGTTACCCAAAGAAACCTAACCTTTATTAAAGGTATTATCCCGGTAACAGAAGGCAGAACTTGGAATGGTAACGCTATGGTGCCTATAGATGATGAAAAATATGCTGCCGAATACAATAACAGCAATTGGATTTATACTTATCTTAACGTAGGCAGACCATTTGACCCGGGTAATAATTATTACGACAAAACGGTTACTATAAACCAAATAGACGACCAACTTAATAATCCTGATGTTGACTCTACTGCTTATGCTTATCGCAACTATTCTCAAGAAATATATGCACACGGTGTAGGTATGATATTTAGAGAAAGAGTGTATTGGGTATTCCAACCCAAACCCGGTGGCAGTGGTTTTAGAAAAGGATATGAAGTAAGAATGAGAGCAGTTGAAAACAACTAATCTTTACATTAATCCATAAAACTCTAAAGGTTCGTAATACGTTGCGAACCTTATTTTTTATATAATAAAAAAATACTTTAATTTATTTTTTGAACACAAAGAAATGAATTTTCAAGATTACAAATACGACGACACGCTGCTGTTGCAGCTATACAAAAACCTCTTAAAGCCTCGAATGATTGAGGAAAAGATGCTTATACTATTACGTCAAGGCAAAATAAGCAAATGGTTTAGTGGCATTGGACAAGAAGCCATAGCAGTAGGTGCTACCTTGGCTTTAGATGAAGACGAATACATTATGCCTTTGCACCGAAATCTTGGTGTATTTACAGGGCGTAATATGCCTTTTTGTAAATTATTTTTACAATGGCAAGGCAGCGACGAAGGGTATAGTAAAGGGCGTGAGCGTTCTTTCCATTTTGGAAGTGCAGCGCACCACATTTGCGGTATGATTTCGCATTTAGGACCACAATTAGCCATTGCAGATGGTGTAGCATTAGCGCATAAATTACGCAAAGAAAATAAGGTTTCACTTGCATTTTCGGGAGATGGTGGCACGAGCGAAGGCGATTTTCACGAAGCATTAAATACTGCTGCGGTTTGGGGTTTGCCGGTTATTTTTGTAATAGAAAATAATGGCTATGGACTCAGTACTCCTGTAAATGAACAATTTGTATGTAAGCAATTATCAGACAGAGCGCTGGGCTATGGAATGAAGGGGATTACTGTAGATGGAAACAATATCCTCGAAATGTACACTACTATAAAAGAAGCGAGAGAATATTGTATAAAAGAACAAAAACCAATACTCGTCGAGGCAATGACCTTCCGTATGCGCGGACACGAAGAAGCAAGCGGTACAAAATACGTACCCCAACACCTTTTCGACGAATGGGCAAAAAAAGACCCATTGAGCAATTACGAAAATTATTTGCTCCAAAAAAATATTCTCACCGCAGATATTATCAACGAATACAGAGCAGAGATTAAAAAAGAAATAGATGAGGGCGTTGCCACAGGTTTTGCAGCAGCACCAATACAAGTAGATATTGCCAAAGAAATTAATGATGTATATGCGCCCCATACTTCTGTAAGCACTATTACAGACAGTATGCCACGCAGCGAAAAGAAATTTATTAAAGCCATTAGCGAAGCCATAGAGCAATCTATGGAGCGGTATCCCAACCTAATATTGATGGGGCAAGATATAGCAGAGTATGGTGGAGCTTTTAAAGTTACCGAAGGATTTACTGAGCTATTTGGCAAAGAAAGAGTACGTAATACTCCACTCTGCGAAAGTGCTATTGTGGGTACCGCACTGGGTTTGTCGCTTAAAGGGTTTAAAGCTATGATGGAAATGCAATTTGCTGATTTTGTTACCGTAGGTTTTAACCAAATAGTGAACAACTTAGCTAAAATACATTACCGTTGGGGACAAAATGCTGATGTGGTTATTAGAATGCCCACAGGTGGTGGGGTAGGAGCGGGTCCTTTCCATTCGCAAAGCAA
This sequence comes from uncultured Taibaiella sp., assembly GCA_964448955.1. Taxonomy (GTDB): domain Bacteria; phylum Bacteroidota; class Bacteroidia; order Chitinophagales; family Chitinophagaceae; genus MKSF01. The sequence continues at coordinate 77,068 of CAYUXT010000006.1, forward strand.
CGAAGCTTGGTTTACCCACACGCCTGGCTTAAAGGTAGTCTATCCATCTTCGCCTGAAGATGCCAAGGGCTTACTTAATGCTGCATTTGAAGACCCCAATCCGGTTATCTTTTTTGAACACAAAGCACTCTACCGAAGCATTTCGGGATTAGTGCCCGATGAATATTATACTACAGAAATCGGTAAAGCTAAACTTATACAATCGGGAGAAGATGTATCTATAATAACTTATGGTAGTGGTGTACATTGGGCTAAAACTTATGCCGATAACAATCCACAATACTCTATTGCCATATTGGATTTGCGCACATTATTGCCTTTAGATTACGAAGCCATACAAGCCATAGTACAGCTCACCGGAAAGGTATTAATTCTTCACGAAGATACACTTACAGGTGGTATCGGTGGCGAGTTGAGTGCCTGGATTGCTGAGCATTGTTTTACGTATTTAGATGCTCCTATATTACGCTGTGCAAGTTTGGATACTCCTGTGCCATTTGCCATAGATTTAGAACAAAACTTTTTGGCTAAAGCAAGATTAAAGGAGGCAGTAGAGAAATTAGTGGGGTATTAATAGTAAGATTATAGATTTATGGTAATTCAAATAAATTTTATTTTTGAATAACAGATTTCTATGTGATACTGAGTGAGTATGATATAAACCTATATCCCAATTACTCATCCTCAATTTCTCCATTAACAAATTTGTGTTTTGATATAATATTTCCTTTCGTATCCCATAGTATATAATACCCGTTGGGAACACCATACTCAATAGTCATTTGAGCTTGCTTTTCTCCCGTAGGGTACCACTCTTCCCATATACCGTGAGCTACACCATCTCTATATTGCTCTAATGATACAATACTGCCATTGGCATCTTTTTTAACAGCGACACCCGTATATGCTTTGGCATTGTAATAAACGGTATCGTCTATTCGGATATAATCATTTCTATTAATCGTATCTTGAGCAAAACCTATATAACTTGTAACGATTAATAATAATAGTAGTATAGTTTTCACTTTGTCTTATGAGAGGTTAGGTGTTGTATAAAAAATGAGAAGTAGCTTATTTGTAATCAAATTTACTACTTCTTACTTAGTTAATAATATTAGGGTGTTTTATTTTTTACCTGCTAATTCTTTTATGGTTTTAAATAATTCTTCTTCGCTGCCTTGTTTGTATGCAGTATGTCGAGAAACGATTTTTCCGTTTTGGTCCACGATAATGGTAAATGGTACATTTTGGAAATTAATAGAGCGCATTAAATCCGAATTTACGTCGAAATATGCAGGGAATGACCAACCTTGCTGACGAGCATAAGTTTTAGCTTTTTCTGTAGATTGAGAATTATCCACCGAAATGGTTATATAGTTAAAATCTACTTCTTTTTGCCATTGTTCTAATTTTCCGCTAACGGCTTTTATTTCTTTTTTACAAGGAATACACCAATCTGCCCAAAAACTGATTAAAGTAACTTTTCCGCTTTCTACCGTTTTGTTGAATGCAATGGTCTGTCCTTTAATATCTTTAATGGGTGTAGCCGGCAATTGCGCTTGTGTACTAAATGCTATTGCTAACACTGCTAATACTCCGATTAAGTTTTTCATTTTAATTATAGATTTTTATTTTTGTTAAAAGATGATTACTCAAGCAAATGTATAAATTATTCTTTTTTTGCACGATGAAAAATATATTTTAACTATAAAAAATATTTTTACCTTTAGTGCAGTTTTTTAATAATTACCATTCAGACTATTAATAAACTTAAAGGTTTAATTGCACAAAAATAAATTCAACTACAAAGTGAAGAACAAATATTTACTCCCAATAGTTACTCCCTTACTTTTCCTTTTAAATTTTAGCATACAGTCCAAAGCGCAAGATGGCGGACATCTTTCGGGCGATATAATGCTCAATACCAATTTTTTTGAAAGAGATACTGCTATAGGTGCGGGTAATAATGAGTTATACGACAATTTTTTAAGCGGTGGCGAGTCGTGGATGTCGTTACGGTACTCTAATTATGGGTTTACAGGATTTATGCGTATAGATGCATTTGCTAATTCTAATCTTAAAAATCCATTAGCGGGTATGAGTGGTTTTGGCATTGGCGCGTGGAATGTAAATAAAGAAATAAATAACTTAAATATGACTGCTGGTTATATTTACGACCAAATAGGTAGTGGTATATTATTTAGAACTTACGAAGATAGAGGTTTATTGATAGACAATGCTTTGGTCGGAGTACAACTTAAATACAAACTGAAAGACAATATTGAAATTAAAGGAGCTACAGGGCAGCAAAAAAATGTTTTTGAACGTTTTCAGCCAATAATTAAAGCACTATCTATTGAAACAAGCAATAACATTAAAGATAAAATATTTCTAACCACAGGGGTAGGGGCTTTGAACCGAACATTAGATAAGCAGTCTATGGATAATATTATTAATACCATTAACAATAAACCTATAGAACAAAGATTTATCCCTAAATACAATACTTATGCATTTACTCTTTACAATACGCTTAGTGTTGGTAATTTAAGTTGGTATGCAGAAGGAGCATATAAAACTTCAGAGGCTATAAGCGATTATGATGCTAATTTGATCAATAAAAACGGTACAGTATTGTTTTCTACACTTTCTTATGCACAAAAAGGATTTGCGGTAAATATAATGGGTAAGCGTACCGAAAACTTTTTATTACGTACCTCACCGGAAGAAACACAACCCAATGGTGGTATGCTGAATTGGCAACCTATTATAGCACAAATAAGAACACAAAGAGTAATATCGCGTTATATGCCACAATCGCAAGACCTTAGCGAAATGTCATTTAACGGTAATGTGTTGGTTTCCCCTAACGATGACTACGACATTTCTTTAAGTTATACGCACATTAATACGTTAGAGGATGTTAAACTATACAGAGAAATTTATTTTGAAACCAATATAAGGAGTATTAAAAATACTTTATTAGATGTAGGGGTGCATTATATGCAATACAATCAAGACTTTTATCAGTTTAAGCCGGGAGTGCCTATTGTAGAAGCTATTACACCATTTGCAGAATTAACTTATATGCTCACCGAAACTAATTCTGCAAAATTTCAGGTACAATATATGCATACCAAACAAGATTTTGGTAGTTGGTTATTTGCAGGAATAGAATATGCTTTATCTTCTCGTTTTTCGGTAGCCATATCCGATATGTACAATATTAAACCTGCAAAAGCTACTGATAAAGACCGTCATTATTATAACTTTTTTGTATCGTACAATACAGGGCCACACAGGGTTAGTATTGCTTATGCCAAACAAGTAGAAGGTATTAACTGTACCGGTGGTGTTTGTCGTTACGAGCCTGCCTTTAGCGGTGTAAGAATGATGATTACATCAAGTTTTTAAGATGGAAGTAAAAAATAAAAGCTCTCGAACAATAAAAAATATTTTCGAGAGCTTTTGTGTATAAATAAATAAGGTATGCTTACAAATCAAATTTAATACCTTGTGCTAAAGGTAAACTGTTGCCATAGTTGATGGTATTGGTTTGTCTGCGCATATACACTTTCCAAGCATCGGAGCCACTTTCTCTACCGCCTCCTGTTTCTTTTTCGCCACCAAATGCACCACCAATTTCTGCACCACTTGTACCGATGTTTACATTGGCAATGCCACAATCGCTTCCTGCGTGTGATAAGAACAGTTCCGATTCTCTTATATTGTTAGTAAATATTGCAGAAGACAATCCCTGTGGTACATTGTTTTGCATTGCAATGGCTTCTTCTATTTTATCGTATTTCATTATATATAAAATAGGTGCAAAAGTTTCTTCTTGTACTATTTCCATATCGTTTGTAGCTTCCATAATGCATGGCTTAACATAGCAACCACTTTCGTAACCTTTGCCTTTTAGTACACCTCCTTGTACTATAACCTTAGCACCTTGTGCTTTTGCTTTTTCTATGGCAGAAAGATAAGTGTCTGCTGCTTGTGTATCAATCAATGGACCAATGTGGTTTTTGCTATCTAAAGGATTACCTATTTTTAATTGACTGTATGCTTTTTTGAGTACGGAAATAGTTTTGTCGTAAATACTACTATGCACTATTAGTCTTCGGGTTGAAGTACATCTTTGTCCTGCCGTACCGATAGCACCAAAAACAGTTCCTGGCAAAACCATTTTAAGATCTGCACTTTCTGTTACAATTACAGCATTATTTCCTCCTAATTCTAACAAAGATTTGCCGAAACGAGCAGCTACTGTTTGTCCTACTATACGACCTACACGAGTAGAACCGGTAAAAGAAACTAAAGCTATTCTATTGTCTTCGCTTATCCACGCTCCGGGCTCTTCGCCTGTAATTAAGCTACTTACTCCCTCGGGTATGCTGTTGCGTTTAAATACTTTACTGATAATATTTTGGCAAGCAACTGCGCAAAGGGGTGTTTTAGAACTTGGTTTCCATACACATACATCACCACAAACCAATGCTAACATTGCATTCCAACTCCAAACTGCCACCGGAAAATTAAATGCAGATATGATACCCACTACTCCTATTGGATGATACTGTTCGTACATACGGTGCATACTGCGCTCGCTGTGCATTGTAAGCCCGTACAATTGGCGGGATAAGCCTACCGCAAAGTCGCAGATGTCTATCATTTCTTGTACTTCTCCTAAGCCTTCTTGTAGGCTTTTACCCATTTCGTAAGAAACTAAAGTGCCTAATGCTTCTTTGTTTTGTCGGAGTTCATCGCCTATTTGTCTTACTATTTCTCCTCTTTTGGGTGCAGGTACTAAACGCCACGCAGCAAAAGCCTCTTGCGCTTTTTCTATTACATTGTTATATGCTTTTTTATTAGAAATGGTTACAGAAGCTATGGTTTTTCCATCTACAGGAGAGTGTGATGTTACGCTTTCTTTTCCCGATGCCAACCATTTGGTTCCGGTAGATGTTCCGTTGTTTTGTTTTAGAATATTTAACTGTTCTAAGGCTGTTGTTATTTTCATTTATTAAAACTGCTTTTAAATGTAAGAATTTACTTGAAATATGTAAGATGGCAAAGGTAGTAGAATTTTATTTGTAAGCATAAATGTAGTTATAGACGATAATTCTATTTGCAGAATAAGCTAATTGTTTTGGTAATTTTTTGATAAAATTGAAGTTTTATATCTATTTATTCAAGAGGACTTGTAACTTCGTTTACGATTTTTTTTTCTAAAAACTAAAAACTAAATAAATGAAAAAGTTAACTTTAATGGCGCTATCTACTGTTGTAATATTTACAAATACAGTTTTGGCGCAATCGTCTGAAACATCTTCAGACGGACCATTTGAAAAAGGCACAAAAGTAATAGGTGTATCTGCCGGTTTTGGAATTGATTATGGATATTACAATTCTCCAATATCGTTGCCAGCATTTGCTTTGCAGTACGATCAAGGTATAATATCGAATGTGGGGCCCGGTACTATTGGAATTGGTGGTATTTTGGGGGTTAAAAATTCGAGTTATAAATATGCAAGTGGCGGTTATAAAGCTAATTGGACTAATATATTTGTAGGCGTAAGAGGTACTTATCACCTTACCTTGCTTAAAGATAAAGTAAGTAAGTTAGACCCTTATGGTGGTGTAACATTAGGGGTGCGCATATTAAGGCATAACGATAATCATCCTGCTGCTACGATTGTGAATAATACCTATCCTTTATATGGTTTATTTGTTGGTGCTCGCTATAAATTTACAGAGAATTTTGGAGCTTTTTCGGAGTTGGGTTATGACGTATCTTTTGTAAGAGTAGGATTGGCATTATCCTTTTAAAATATTTATTTTACATAAATCGAAACCGATAGATGAACTTTTTCGCTATCGGTTTTTTTGTGTATTATTTTGTAGTAATTATTGATTACATTTGCAAGGAACAATAAAATATATATTAAAATGATACTCAGTACCACAAATACCATTCCGAATAAAGAGATTAAAGAAATATTAGGTATAGCAAGAGGTAGCACTGTAAGAGCAAGGAATATAGGTAGAGATATTTTTGCCGGATTAAAAAATATAGTAGGTGGCGAAATATCTGAATACACTAAACTTTTGGCAGATTCTCGTGAGCAAGCAATGCAACGAATGATTCAAGATGCGCATGACCTGGGTGCAGATGCTATCATTGAAATTAGGATTACCACATCTACGGTAATGCAGGGAGCATCTGAAATATTAGCTTATGGTACTGCTGTAAAGTTGTCTTAATGATTTAATGTTCTTGTACTAAAATTCAAAACTTAAAATATGGAAATTATACCCTACATAATAGGTATTGTATATTTTGTTTTTATAGTAGCCGCACTTGTTTTGTTGGTTTATTTTATTGTAAAAAGAGTAAACGACAAAAAGAAAGAAACTTTTGAAAAACGCGACAGTTAAGAGTTTTCATTGTGTTTTTTTTAATTAGAAACTATACAAAATGCTGCAAAGCGAAAAGAAATACAGTGCCAAACTTTTATGGGGGATTCATTTGTAGAGAAATTACAATGCAAGGTCTCTACAAAATTTTGGAAAAACATTTTCCTCTAATCTAATCATCCTCTTATATAAGGGTTATGTAATTTTTCATTACTAATAGTTGTACTTGGTCCGTGTCCACAATATACTGTTGTTTCATCGGGCAGTGTGTACATTTGATTTGTGATACTCTCCATTAATGTTTCGTAATCTCCTCCCGGTAGGTCTGTTCTGCCGATAGAGCCATTAAATAATACATCGCCCGCAACTACCAATTTACCTGCGGGATAGTAAAATACAATACTTCCGGGGGAATGTCCTGGTGTAAAGCGCACCTCTATTTCGTCTGTGCCTAAATGTATTTTGTCGCCTTCATTAATGTAAAAGTCAACATTAGGTGATGCGCCCATATTTAATCCAAACATCATAGCAGAGCCTTTGGCATTGGATAATACAGGCATTTCTTTTTGGTGCATTCCGAATGGTATATTGTACTTTGTTTTTAACGCATCTATGCCTAATATATGATCTATATGTGCGTGTGTATTAATAATTTGTTGTGGTTTAAGCTGGTTGTTTTCTATATAGTCAAACAGTATTTTTTCTTCGGTATGTCCATACATTCCGGGGTCTGTAATCCAGCATTCTTTATTTTCGTTTATCCACAAAAAGGTATTTTCTTGAAAAGGATTAAAGGTAAAAGATACTATTTGTAGCATTGTAAATTTTGTTTGATTTAGATAGTTAATAATTCGTCTGTATGTTAGATAATCTAAAGGTATTTATTTTTTAACTAAATTTGTCTTTGGTCGTACTATGAAATACACAATTAATACATTCTTTCATTTAACTATTACGATATGAAATATTTAAACTTATTGTTTTTGCTCTCATTTATTGCGTATGTTTCTTGCAATGATAACCCGACTAAAGAAGTAACAGAATTAGATTTAAAACTTAACCTCAATACAGGTGATAAATATTGGTACGAAAATACTATAAAACAAGAACTTAATATTTTAAATATTCCTTTAGAACAAGAAATTAATATAATAATGCTTTGGGAAGTATTGCCTAAACAAGATGGCAATGAAGTGTTGGAAATGTCTTTTCAGAAAATAAAATTAAAATCAAAATCACCCGATAAAACCATCAGTTTTGATTCTGAAAAATCTAATAACAATGACTATCTCTCCAAATTAGGTAAACTGAAGGACAAACAAATAAAAGTAATACTTAGTCCTAAAGGTAAAATAATTGCTATTGAAGGATTAGCAGCCCTTGCTCAATCATTTAGGTCCCAAAAAGAAATTAAAGATTTTTTTACCGATTCTGTAATTTATTATTCAGTCCAATCTGCTTTTTATGGTTTGCCGGATAGTGTTATTCGTGTTCAAGACGAATGGAAATACGACTATGTATTACCTGTTAATAATTTTGAACTCACATTTCAGAATACCAATAAATTAAATAGCATTGTACAGAATAAGGTTGCTGTAGGGATGCAAACAATATTATTTACGGACAAAAGCAATAACAAGGCTGATATTTCAGGGAAAATGTACGGAACCAAAATGTATGATAAAGTATCGGGTATGCTGATAAGTAGTGAAACGGAACAAGAAATGAGCGGTAATTTTGTACAGAATGGAGCTGAAATTCCAATTAATTTGCAGCAAAAAGAAATTACAAAATGTAAATTAATGGAGCGATAAGCGAATTGAAATTTTTTTAAAAAAAAAGTCAATCATCAATGAATTATATCAGTGAAATTAAATCCATTTTAGCGCAAGCACGACAAAAAGTATATGCTTCAATTAATCAAGCAATGGTTGAGGCTTATTGGAATATCGGTAAGCGCATTGTAAAAGAAGAGCAAAACGGGAGCGATCGCGCAGCTTATGGCAAAGAGATAATAAAAAATATTTCTATTGAGTTGACTAACGAATTTGGCAAGGGATTTACAGAGCGTAATATTCGTAATTTCAGACAATTTTACTTGATTTTTCATGAAATTGAGATTTGGAAATCACTGGTTTCCAAATTAACCTGGACTCATTTTCAACGCGTTTTAAAAGTTAATAACGAAAACGCAAGAATGTATTATTTAAAGGAAGCTGCAAATAATATGTGGTCGGTAAGAACTTTAGACAGAAATATCGCAACTCTTTATTATGACCGATTGTTGATTTCGGAAAATAAAACTGAAGTTATTGCAGAAATGCAGCAAAAAACGGAAACCCTTCAACTTCACAATGAATTTATTAAAAATCCGACTGTGTTGGAGTTTTTAAACTTACCAACCGGATGGAGTTATACTGAAGCTGAGTTTGAAAAAGCACTCATTGACAATCTACAACAATTTATGCTCGAACTCGGAAAAGGTTTTGCATTTGTGGAGCGGCAACAATACATAAAAACCGAGACTTCTGATTATTATATAGACTTGGTGTTTTACAATTATATTCTTAAATGTTTTGTAATTATAGAGCTCAAAACACGCAAATTATCGCATCAAGATATTGGACAACTTGATATGTATGTACGTATGTACGATGATTTTAAAAAGCAAGATACAGATAATCCCACTATTGGTATTTTGCTTTGTACAGATACGGATAGTGTTGTAGCAAAATATTCGGTACTGAATGGAAATAATCAACTTTTTGCGAGTAAATACTTACACTACTTACCTACCGAAGAAGAATTAATTCGTGAAATAGAACAACAAAAATTGATTTTTAAGCAACAAATAGAAAACGAAAAATAAAAAGGTTGTTATGCAGTTATTATTTGAACACAGTAATTTTAAAAAAATAAAATAATAGCTACTCAAATTCTTAACTTTGCCAAAATTTACAAATCATCACTCCTTAATATTATGCCGATAATTGCTCCCTCGTTACTCTCAGCAGATTTTCTTCATTTGGAAGACGAAATAGAAATGATAAACAATAGTGAAGCCGATTGGTTTCATTTAGATGTTATGGACGGAAGGTTTGTACCTAATATTAGTTTTGGTTTGCCTGTAATTAGTGCCATACATCGCAAAGCGCGCAAAACATTAGATGTACATTTAATGATTTTAGAACCGGAAAAGTATATTGCCGAATTTGCAAAAGCAGGTGCAAATATTCTAACTGTTCATTACGAAGCAAGCACGCATTTGCACCGCACCATACAAGCCATTAAAGCAGAAGGAATGCAAGCAGGAGTTGCTATTAATCCGCATACTCCTATTAATGTGCTTTCAGAAATTATTGCCGACATAGATTTAGTGTGTATTATGAGTGTAAATCCCGGTTTCGGAGGACAAAAATTTATACCCAATACACATCGTAAAATCCAACAACTCAAACAGCTAATTAATGAGTCGGGTAGTAAAGCATTAATCGAAATTGATGGCGGTGTAACATTAGAAAATGCAGCAGACATCATTAATTCTGGCGCAGATGTATTAGTGGCAGGCAATACTGTTTTTAGTGCTACATCGCCAATAGATGCTATCGAAAAATTAAAGCGTATTTAGTGGTTCTTCTTTAAAAATTTTCTTGATGAAAAATATATTATTAGCCAGCACTTCGGCTCTTTACGGTCAATCATATTTGAGCTACATTAAAGACGAGGTAATAGCATTATTTAAAGGAATTGATGAAATAGTTTTTATCCCCTATGCACGTGCAAGTGGCTTGTCGCACGACGAATACACGCAAAAAGTTACAGATTTTTTTGCAACAATTAATATCCAAGTAAAAGGCTTACATACTTTCGAAAATCCGATTGTGGCTTTGCACAATGCCAACGCTTTTTTTACAGGTGGTGGCAATACTTTTTTATTAGTAAAGCAACTGCACGATTTGGGTTTAATGCAAGTTTTAAAAGAAGAAATCCTTAAAGGGAAACCATATTTGGGTACTTCGGCAGGCAGTAATATCGGCGGTGTAAATATGTGTACTACTAACGATATGCCTATCGTTTATCCTCCTTCTTTCGATACTATGGCATTGATGCCTTATAACCTTAATCCTCATTACCTCGACCCACAGCCTGAGTTACACCATAATGGAGAAACACGAGAAACAAGAATAAACGAATTTCATACACAAAACGATACTCCGGTAATAGGACTAAGAGAAGGAAGTTGGTTGCGCATTACAGATAAGATAGAACTTTGTGGTAATATTACTGCACGCATTTTTACAAAAGGAAATACTCCTTATGAATTAGAACCGAGCGAAGTGAAGCTATAAATTTGCGTTATGCAATATGTTAGCATGGTGTTGGTACAATGTTGGGGTAAAATTAAAACCTTTAAAATGATTACTTCGACTGGTTCAGTAACTAATTTCGAGGTTTTTTGAGTACTTTTGAACCAAATAACCTTCAATGCGCTATTATATTATTTCCGGTGAGGCAAGTGGCGATTTGCACGGCAGCAATCTTATTAATTCTATCTTAAAAAATGATAACAATGCTACCATAAGAGGTTGGGGTGGGGACTTAATGCAACAGGCAGGAGCAGAAATCGTAAAGCATTACAGAGATTTGGCTTTTATGGGTTTTGTAGAAGTGGTCAAACACTTACCTGTTATTCTTAAAAACATCTCTTTTTGTAAAAAAGATATTCTTGCTTTTGCTCCCGATGTATTAGTATTGATAGATTATCCGGGTTTTAATTTACGTATTGCCAAATGGGCAAAAAAACAAAACATCAAAGTTTGTTATTACATCTCACCACAGATTTGGGCGTGGAAAGAAAGCAGAGTAAATATCATAAAATCGTCTGTTGATTGTATGATTACCATACTGCCTTTTGAAACCGAATTTTATAAAAAACACCATTACGATGTGCATTATGTAGGACATCCGCTTACAGAAGTAGTAAATAGTGCCTTACAAAGACCTTTGCCCGAAAAGCTATCTGATAAGCCAATCATAGCACTATTACCTGGTAGTAGAAAACAAGAAATTAATCTCAAATTACCAATAATGTTATCGATGGTTTCTCTTTTTCCGCAGTATCATTTTATAGTGGCACAAGCACCCGGTCAGGACGAAGATGTGTATAGAAAGCTCATAGGTAATCTACCTGTAAGTTTAGTAAAAGGAAAAACTTACGACTTACTTCGTAGTGCAGATTTTGCTTTGGTTACGAGTGGTACGGCTACACTCGAAACTGCTTTATTTGGCGTGCCGCAAATAGTGTGTTACAAAGGCAATCAGCTTTCTTATTATATAGCCAAAAAACTCATAAAGGTTAAATACATTTCTTTGGTTAATCTTATTCTCGACCGACCTGCGGTATTAGAGCTTATCCAAAACGACCTGAATAAAGAAAAACTGTATGAGTCGCTTAATGAATTAGTGAGCAATAAAGACCTACAAGACAGAATACAGACAGACTACACTCGCCTTTGGGAGTTGTTACAAAGTGGCGGCGGTTCTGATAAGGCAGCGGAGTTGGTAATGGCGTTGGGGAAACGGTAATAGAATTAGAACATTTGGTTGTGTTGTAATAAGTTCGTCAATTTTTTCATATTATACATTTGGATTAATAGTTATTAATGTTATATTTACGCTTTGTTATTTAAAAATGAAGCATAAATAAACCATATAATTGTAACCAATGATGAGTACCGATGAATTAATTAAAATTATAACAAATGACATCTCTCGTGAGCCATATATGCTCAGTGAGGTCGATAAAGGGCAGGGGCATTTTAAGCATGGAGACCATCTGCACGGGGATAGATATTACCTGACGAAAAATTATATGCAGTCTGCTGATAATTGTAAACAAATTGCAGACGTATTGGTAACTAAATTAAAAAGCATAGCTGGTGAAAGCGGAAAATGTGTGCTCATCGGCCATAAGGATTATATTGGCTTATTGCTTAACATAGCACAACAAAAATGGAGCAATATTGTAGATTATGGTATTTTAGAAAGCAATGGAGATAACTTTAATTGGTATAAGGAGTTTGAAAAGAATAAGATAAAGGAAAAATATAAAAATGAAAATGTAAAAGTAATTGTCGTACTGCCTGTAAGTTGTACCTGTATTACTTATATACGAATTAAAACATTGCTAAAGGACTTTGATAAAAAATATCAGGTACAAAGAAATTTTATCAGTATTTTTCATATTTCAAATGAGGCTACTATTAAAAAAGTAAAAGAAGCTACTGGTAAAAAACTTATTATTGAATATATTGAACAAGCAGCAGCAGAAGAAGAAAAAATTTATCAGCCTTTTAACTGGAAAAGCATAGAGACAGAAAATGAAGAAGGGATAATTGTTAGAATAGGTAATGAGGGGGCTAAAGGTATGGAAGAAGCTACCACGACAAAAAACAATAATTTTACCGGACACTTATTAATCAGTTTGCCATCAAAGCTGTATCCTTCCGAAGAATGTCCTTTCTGTTTTCCGGCAAAATTGCAGAAGCAAGAGAAAGACGGAAACGAAAATAAGGCGGAATTGCCAAAAGAAAGAATTGTTTTCAGGTTTAATGATATTACCGAAACGGCAGACCTGTTGAAAAAGCTTCCCCCATTAGCAGTAAAAGAAGAGGAAAAGAAAGAAAAATTTCCGCATTATTTTGTTAAAGCTTTTGAAACAGCAGACCTGCTGAAAAAACTCCCCCTATTAGTAAAAAAGGAAGAAAATTTTTCGCATTATTTTCTTAAACCGGGCGAAAGTCCGCTTTTGTATGGTCATTATAAAATAGAGGCTACAAGCTATATGACTTATATAAGAGGTAAAGTATTTTATGAGCAAAACAGAAATGAAATTTTACAATTCTTTGTAAGGAAACTTAAAGAAACAATATTAAAAAAAGATGGGAATGAAAACATCACAAAGGTTATATTTATTACTTCTGCCAGTAAATTCCGGTCGTCATTTTTAGAAGATTTTGTATTGGAGTATAACGGTGAATTGAGTGAAAAAGACCACAGCTATGAACAGGATAAAGAAAACCAGATTTCATTTCATATACTTAAATACGGAATGAAACACGAGTTTATCAATAACTTTATGACAGACAGTAAAAGTATTATTTGGGAAGAACAAGAGGATAAAGGGAGTGGTAAACAAGAGAATAAAACTTTGAAAATCTTTTACGAAGATATTGTTTCGGGAGCAAGGACATACAAGCTGTTAAGCAATTATGTGAAGCATTATAGTGAAAAGTATAATGAAGATAAAAATAAAGAAGACTTCCCTAAGCATGGCTTTGATTATATTTTTACACTTATAGACAGAACAATACCCTATACCTATAACGAAATTCTGAAAAAATTAGCTTCTAAAACTAATAGTGAACCCAAAAAACATTTTATATCCTTTTTCCGGCTGAATGTACCTGTGGTATCTGCCTATCATATGTCTGAACCCCTAAAGCTGAAAGAAAGAGAATTGAAAGCAATGATAAAAGAGTCGCATTTAGATGCACTCAAACAGCAATTAGCATCAAGACTAAAAAAGAAAACGGGCAAACCATTAGAGTTAGAGAAAGATGAACGCAAAGCCAATGATATTAATTATTTTCCTTTTGAAAAAGAAAACGGTAACATAGATGCAACGACTTATCTCTTGTACCAGCATTTAACGTTGAAAAATTTTGAAATGCTAAAGCTATATGCCGCCCATAAAGTAAATGAGTATTTATTCGATGATACAAACTTTGACATTGAAAAAATTACAAATTGGGTATGGGCTGAAATGAATAAAAATAAAGAAATATTTTTTATTCAAAAGGAAAAATGGAATGAAAACCCAAACAACAAAATTGTGGGCAGAGAAGAAAAGACAGAAAAAAGGCTGCTCGAAGACGAAATAATAAAAACATTAACCAAAGCACCCTTTGTTTATTCGGCAGAAATTAGTCATAAAACTTTTGAGTATTGCCTTGAAAAGGTTGATGGTATAATAGAACAAATAGAGTATAAACATAAAAAGGATAAACCTAAAGAAAATAGTATTTGCACTTTTGAACAGTTTCGTTCTCTTAAGTTTTATATGCGTAGGCTTGTAAGTTTAGATTCTTCTTTTTTAGTATCAGGTAAAATGCTGGATGTGTTAAAGATATTGTTTGAAAATAATGACGCCAATTCGAATCAGAATCAGTTAGGTTTACTAAATAATAAACTCAGAAAAGCATTCGAGGATGAATGCAAGTTCTTAGAAAATGAGCTAAACAAATTGGGGGAAACATACCGTAAGTTAGAAGACGAAGAAAAAGAAAAAAATAAAGAACAAGAAAGGATAAATAGAGAACTAAAGCAACCTGATAAAGAGCAGCAGGAAAAATCTAAATTGAAAAGCAAGCTCGGAATAATAAAAAATGAAATAAAAGAATGTAAAAAGAAAATAGAAGAATATAAGCAAAAAGAAAGTGAGAAATATAATGCTTATACAGATAAAATAAATTATAAAAATACCATAAATAGTAACTATCAGTACAAAACAGAACAAATCAAATGTTTTCATTCGTTTGTTATAGATTGCTATAAAGAGAGTGTTTTTAAGAATCATTACCGCTCCATAGTGCTAGAGAAACTTTTAAATGAAAGATTACCTAAATTATTTCCGAAAGAAACCTATGATATTAAGAAAAAAGATGGTGAGTTTATTGATAAAGAAAGTTTTAATAGTATAATTAAAGCCCCGTATTATATACTTATAGGAATGATAAAGTCTGAAAACGTTTATCTACTAAACAATCTAAAAAATTTGCATAAAAAAAATCTTGGTAACTCAGTGAAAATTGATAATTTACAAACCTATTACTTTGCCCCCCAAAAAAACGATCCCATAATTGTTGATGCCCGGAAATTGGTTGAAAATTCAATATTTAATCAAGAAGAAAGACATAAGCATATAAAAGATTCTGTTGCTAAAATGCTTGAATGTATAGGTGAGATAAATACAAAATCATTTGAGAAAAATAACCAAACAGGTAATGTTATAGAAAAGAATACAATCGATATTCTAAAAGCAATTGGCGGGATAATAAAGCCCGGTATAGAAGAAAAGGAAAAGGTAAACTATGCCTTATGTATAGAGTATAGGAAAACTACACGAGGTGATGAAAAAGAAACCGATGATATTGTATATTTTCAGGCTGGCAGCAATGGAGAAAAATTGAGGAGCGATATAAAGTTTAGGACACAGGGCTTGGTATATAACTTGATAAAAAGATTAACGGTTTCTGAAGAAAAAACAAGTATTGGTATGAAAGGCGAGCAGTCGTTTATGGCTGCTATTAGGATAAAAGATAAAGATGATACATATAAATATCATTCGTATAATGATAAATATAACAGCAAGAAGTTTGACGATTTGTATCAAGAAGATATAAATACGGTAGATATACTAAAAGATGCCGATATGGCATTGTTTTTCCGCCTGTCTGAATTAGACGAAAGCAAGTTGGAATACTCAGATATTGTAAAAGATGGAAACAACATCCTAACCGGAAAAGCGGTATTGATAATTACATATAAAATAGAGGGAAACAGAAAATTAGCTATTGGCGACTGTAAGGCATTTATGAGCAATGAAAAGATAAGGCTTATTTCGCTTATTAAAAACGATATACTTGAATACCTGAACAAAAAGATTATTGATAATGACAGCTTTGCGGATTGGTTGAATACAAGAGAAGCTGACAGACATATCAGAACAATGGAACATAATGTGCTGCCACTTTTTTACTCAACAAAAAAACATATAGAAGGATTAGCAACATGTAATCCGGAAACAGATAATATTATTGGTTTATTGAGATTCAATATTATGGAATATTATCTGAAATCGCTAATACCAGATAGGAATAGAAAAAATTCTAGTATCACAAGTGAAGATTTAGAGCTGATTTCTATTACAAAAGATAGTATTAAAATACTATTCAAATTAATTTTGGAAGCTGATGGGATGGAATATAATACAATAGAAGAACTGGATGAAGAAGGTAACGAGAAATATAAACTTGATATAGATGAGATTGAAGGGGAGAGTTTTCAATATCCCAAAGGTATGTATTACTATATTTTGCCTGAATTGTTTTACAACATACGAAAAAATACTTGCAAGATGTATCCAGCTATACCTCAATATAGTATCAAATATGAGGTCCAATACAAAAGGCTAATTATAACAAATACATACTTCGAAGAACACACTAATAATAACAGCACAAAAAGAGGAAAGGAAATTTGTAAACAACAGTGTGCCAAACTAAAATACCAAATAGAGTACAGCAATTCTGATACCGATAAATTTGTACAAATTGGTCTTTCAAATAAAAGTGTACAAATAAAAAAATACCAAGTAATAATTTTTCCAAAAAACGATATAATATCTAATTAAAATGGGAACTGCAAATAATATCAAAAACGTTTTTGTGATAGACGATAACACACAATTTGTTGCTTCAATGCGGGTTTTTTTAGAAAAAAAATATGGACAGCAAATATCTTTTTTTCCAAAAAAAAGCGACCAATATAAACTAGCACAGGAAATGGGAATGCTTAAAGAAGAAGTGCAAGAACATATTATTAATAATATAAAAAATGAAATTATTAGTAAATGCACTAAATCTAATGATATTGTAATGATAGATTTGAATTTGAATTATGAGAAAAGCAGCAATGATAGTCATTTCGGAAAAGAATTATATGAAAAATTATTAGCCGAAAATAAGGACTTGGATATATACATTCTTTCCAGATTTAGTTATGCGAACAATTCCCATACTTGGAAAGTAGAGAAGCATATTGTAAAGCCATCCGATGAAAGCCTTACTGAAGATTTAAAAAAAGAAATATTGCATACTGTATTCAATCAATATGAGCTTAACGATATATCACAGCAAGTAAATAATGAAATAGGTAATGTAGTATCTGCGGAAGACACTAATAATCAAGCGAACGAATCGGGTAATACATACTATTATAAGGGATACAATGATGGACGAAATAATGAGAAAGAAATCGCAAAAAGAAAGAAAGCACGAATTGCAAACATAATTGGTATGTGGCTGAAAATAATAGCGCTTATTTTATTATGCCTTGCACCGATTGATATTATCTGTTATGGATATGCAAGTAAATTAAACGCTATTATAGTTGCCGAAAGGTTATTTATTGCATTTTTGCCTACACTTATCGTATTTGGACTTTATGTATTTTACGAGAGGTCAATAAAACGATATATAGAAGGTTATGTTGACGACGTGGATGAAGAAAAAATAAATAATACCATCGCTATATTTCATTTAACAAAAAAACTATTTATAATCAGCCTTATTTCATACTTATTCCTCAAATTAGTTGAAATAATTTTTGTTAAAGATGCGGTTCGCCGGTCAGTTACTGACATAAATAGCTCTCCTAAAACAGATTCCTTATCGGCAGATAGCACTATTGCTGCCAGTATTCAAAAAACAGAAGCAATTATTCCAATAGATTCATTAAGTAGTGCCGAAAGATACATTGAGAATTTTAAAACAATATACCAAACTGAAAACCATCTTTTTATCATTTATATTACCGGAGGCTTAATTATTTTGCTAATGATATTTTATATCATTATTGATAGGGGGCACAAGGGTAATCATTAATGTATTCATCTCTTACACCATTTCCATTACTGAGTTATACAATTCTTCGTATTGTGGTACTATTTTTTCTATCGAAAATTTTTGAGATTGGACCAAAGCGTTTTCTTTAAATTGCTTTAATACTGCTTCGTCTTTTAAAATGTACATTGCATTTTTAGCCATATCTTCTATATCACCGATAGGGCTAAGATAACCCGAAAATCCGTTTTCGTTTATTTCTTTTAATCCTCCCGCATCGGAGGAAATTACAGGCACGCCACAAGCCATAGCTTCGAGTGCTGCCAATCCAAAACTTTCGTATTGAGAAGGTAATATAAATAGGTCGGTTATGTTGAGTATTTCTTCTAACTGCTCTTGTTTGCCCAAAAATCTAATGTCGTTACAAGTGCCTAATTTTCTACATAAATCTTCGGCACTTTGTCTTTCGGGGCCGTCGCCAATCATTAGTAGTTTTACCGGAATTTGTTTTCTCACTTTTTCAAAAACCAAAAGCACATCTTCTATCCGTTTTACTTTTCTAAAGTTAGAAACGTGTACCAAAATTTTTTCATCATTAGGTGCTAATAGCTTTTTAAAATGTTGTTTGTCGGAAAGTTTAAATCGTTTTTCGTCCACAAAATTGTGAATTACTTTGATGTCTTTTGTAATGTTTAAGTTATTGTATGTTTCTTCTTTTAGGTTATTAGAAACGGCAGTTACCGCATCGGAATTATTAATCGAAAAGCTAACTACACAGCCATAAGTAGCTTCTTTGCCTACTAATGTAATGTCTGTACCGTGTAATGTAGTAATTACCGGTATATTAATGCCTTTTTCTTGCAACATTTGCTTTGCAAAATATGCAGAAGAAGCGTGCGGAATAGCATAATGTACGTGCAGTAAATCCAATCCGTTATTAACAGCAACATTGTATATTGTACTTGCCAATGCGGTTTCGTAAGGAGGAAAATCGAATAATGGATATTTGGGTACACTTACTTCGTGGTAGTAAATGTTGGGTCTAAATACGTTAAGTCTAACAGGTTGTTGGTATGTAATAAAATGAATATCGTGTCCTTTTTCTGCTAATGCCAATCCTAATTCTGTAGCCATTACACCACTTCCGCCAAAAGTAGGGTAGCATACTATTCCTATTTTCATAAATGTTATTAAAAGTTGATTATAACTACAAAGTTACTTTATCGAAAGTATAGCTTTAATTGTTTTTTTGAATTGCAGTATTAATAAAGGTAATAAAGAAAATAGTTATTACATTTTACGTATATTATATAACAGCAATAAGATGGCGTTTTTCTACTATTACTAGGATGAATTGTAGTGATATAAAATTTTAATTTCTTGATAATTGTAATATGTATTTAAATTATTTAAAAAAATTAACATTAAATAATCTTTTTTATTAACCAAAAAATGTTTTTGGCACGAAATTTGATAAGGTGTAAGCAATTGTAATTCAATTGTTTGTTATTGCAATATTTGTATATATTATATAAATTATATTTTACTTTTTTACTTAAATCATTATGCGTTTTTCAGTTAAAGCCTTAGCTTTATGTTCAGTATTTTTATACAATATTTTTGATTCTACAATTACTAATGCTCAATGTGGGTATGCCACAGGATTAGGGTGTAGTAATACGGAATACAATAATTTTGGGGCAAGATCCATAGAGTATAATACCCCTGAAACCATCGAGTACGATAACTTTATATCGGCATATCATTCTACTATTATTAGAGAATATTCAGGAGATATTAAAGTTTGGGGAGAACGTAAAGCACCAAATGGATCTTCTAATCAAACAACTCCACTAAGTATTAATGTAACTAACTTTGCCAATCTTACCGGCACAATTTTAAAATTTGGACAGGGGAGTCAAGGTTTTGGGGCATCACAGGGTATTGTATTAACTACTACAGGATTATTTATTTGGGGAGACCAAGGGAGTGTATTGGCAAACAGCTTAACTTCATCTACTGCTTTTCAAAAATTAACCATTAACGGCAATAATACAGGATTACCCACAGGCGTAAATCCTACAGATGTTAAAATGATGTTTGTTACACGCAATACAATTGCCATTACAACCTGTAGCGGCAATGTTTGGGTTATTTCTCAAGTAGGAAATAAACGTGGAAATGGAAACTCAGGAAACGCTACTAGTTGGTATAGAGTAAAGACAGGTAGTGGCACAAATGACTTCCTTACTGACATAATTGCGGTACGTGGCTGTCCAAATGCTCTAATAGCCTTAAAATCTGATAATACAGTCTGGACTTGGGGAAATAATACTTATTTAGGTAATGGCTCCAATGCAAGTAATAGAAGTTATGCTACACAAATGGTGCTACCTTCCGGAATAAATGCAATTAAAATGATTGGTGCTACCCAATCAAGTTCAAATAGTATTGCTTATTATATATTAGACATTGACGGAAAATTATTTAGTCTTGGAAACAATTCTGTTCGTCAATTAGGTAATTGGAGTACATCTAACTCTAATTCTTGGGTACGTCCAAGATATAATAGTGCATCAGGAGCTACAATGGATGACATCATTTGGATTTCTCCAAACGAACATGATGGTAATAATTACGCCGCTATTAACGTCATTAATAGTAAATTAGAACTTCATAATTGGGGTGCTAACGACGATAGGATGTTAGGAAGGGGTACTTCATCAAGTGTAAACCCTGGAATTCCAGGGGGGTTAAGTTATCCGACAGATAAAGTACTTTCAGTAGAAACCGGCGGACACACATCAATGATAACTTTAAAATGTGAACCTAATTATGGTTATGTTGGTCATCAGATCAATGGAAGTGTTGGAAACGGTATTGCTTCCGAAGCATACGTAAACACTTTTGTTTTTAATAATACTGCTAATATTCAAATTTGTGGTGCTACTACTGTACCTGAAATTAATGTGATTTCAAATCCAACTATGGGCAGTAATGGCAATATTTGTACCTCATCAAAAGTATTATTAGAAGGTTATCCTGCTGGTGGTGCATTTTCAATAGTTTCCGGACCGGGTAGCATAGTAAATAACGAACTTAGTTTTACCGGAGTAGGAACTGTTACAGTACAATATGCAGTATATATTGATGGTTGCCCCGGGCTAAACGTTACAGCAAATCGAAGTTTTATTTCAGAAAACTGTGCAATATATTATACAATTGAAGGGCGTGTATGGAACGATCCAAACTATAATGCCATTCAAGAAAATACAGAAGTAGGAACGAACATAAGCACTGCTCAATATAGTGGTTTATGGATTAATTTAGTAAACAGCTCAGATAGTGTAATTGCTTCACAACCCATAGGTTTAGATGGAAGTTATTCGATTGCCGTTACCAGAAACGGAACCTATACATTACAAATTACTACTTCTCAAGTTGGTATAAACATTAAATCATCAGATGCATTTAATCCGTCAAATACTACATTGCCAACCGGGTGGGAATATACAGGTACCAATGTTGAAGGAGTACCGGATATAGCTAACCAAACAGGCAGCATCACTACTATTGTTGTAAATAATGCAAATGTATATAATCAGAACTTCGGTATATTAGATGTTACTTTACCGGTAAAATTAGCACTCTTTAATGCTACCAAAAATGAATCTACCGTCTTGCTTGAATGGACCACAAGTTCTGAGTTAAATAATTATGGCTTTACCATTCAAAGAAGTGAAGATGGTTACAAATGGAACGACTTAGGGTTTGTAAACAGCAAAAGCAAAAATGGAATCAGTAATTATAATATAGAATACGATTATACAGATTATAGCCCAATAGCAGGAAAAAATATGTACAGGCTCCTGCAATCTGATTTTGATGGTGCATACGAATATAGTCAGGTAAAATTGATAGTTTTTGAATCTGCTGAATTAGATATTCCTATAAAAATATACCCTAACCCTGTAAACAGCATAATGAACATTAATGGGTTAAATGGTGGCGAAACCATCTCTATTACAGATATACTTGGCAAAGCAGTATATAATCAAGCTATAAATAGCAATGCCAATACCCTAATTGTAAATTTAGAAAACTTACAATCCGGTTTATATCACTTAAATATTATTCAAAAAAATGGGCGTATTAACTATTTTAAAATTCTTAAAAAATAGTTTAACCCACATTGCGCAAAAGTGGCATTTTTAAAAAAATTTAAAAAAACTTTGG
>CAYUXT010000007.1:0-99015 GCA_964448955.1 uncultured Taibaiella sp.
ACAAAGCCCCAATCTAAGCAATTTTAGGTGATTGTAGTGCGCAATGTGGGTTAAGTGAGTATATTGTGGTGCTAACTTATAATATGTTTTGCGGTGTTCCGTCTGTCTTGTTTTAACTACCATAATTTTCATATCCCAAAAATAGTCTTTAGTGCGGTATTTTAAGCCTACAAAATAATTAAAATACTAATAATCAATAACTTAAAAACGCGATAATTCGAAAAGGGACAAGTCTGAAAAACAGTTAATTAGGGTTTGCGAAACATACCAAACCTCTTTATTTACAAGCACTTCAAATAGACTTAAATAATTGAGCTGCAATGGATTTAGTAAGCCCTAAGTTTTTGCAGCATTTAAGGAACGCTGAATGCAATGCAGATACATATAAAAAATGATAATGATATTGAAAATTCATTTAGCACGTTATCTTTGCCGCCAATACGAATTGAACTAAAATTCGTGTAAGCTATGACATTGCTATCAAATATTATAACCAGGTCAATCAGACTACGACATAGAATTGCAACCCGAAACAGCAGCCCCTCTTCCTATCAGTTACAAACGCTAAGGAAATTATTAGACAAGGGGCAATATACTTTATTTGGCAAGCATTACGGATTCGATGAAATACTTTCGGGTTCGGTAGATATTGTAAATGCATTTAGAGATACTGTTCCGGTATATGATTATAATTCCATTTTTGAAAAATGGTGGCACAAGTGTCAGGAAGGGAAAGAAAATGTGTGCTGGCCAGGAAAGGTAAAGTATTTTGCATTAAGTTCAGGCACTTCAGAGTCTGCGAGCAAGCACATACCGGTAACTCAAGATATGATAAGCTCTATAAAAAATGTAGGGTTTAAGCAGTTTTATAGTATGACCAATTTCGACTTGCCCTCAAATGTATGGTACAAAGGCGTATTGATGTTGGGAGGTACTACTTCTCTTTTCGATAGGGGAGATTATTACGAAGGAGATATGAGTGGAATTAGCGCAAAAAACATTCCTCGTATTTTATCTAATTTTTATTACAAACCCGGTCAAAAAATTTCTAAACAACCCAATTGGGAAGACCGCATTCAGCTTATAGTAGAGAATGCACCCAAATGGGATGTAGGCACACTCTGTGGCGTACCGGCTTGGGCGCAAATAGTATTAGAAAAAATAATAGACAAATACAACCTTACTTCTATTCATGATATATGGCCCAACCTATCTGTATATATACACGGAGGAGTTTCTTTTGAGCCATATAAACATAATTTTCAAAAACTATTTGGCAAAAATGTAGCTTATGTAGAAACCTATATGGCTTCCGAGGGTTCTTTTGGTTTTCAGTCGCGCCCCGATGCCGGCATAAAATTGGTGCTTAATACAGGCATTTTTTATGAATTTATTCCCTTTACCGCAGAGTTTTTTACCGAAGACGGTGAGCTATTAACCAAAAAGCCTAAAACATATTTAATCAACGAGGTTAAAGAGGGGCACGAATATGCAATATTGCTCAGCACTTGCTCTGGAGCTTGGCGTTATCTTATAGGCGATGTAGTTAGATTTACTAATGCCAAAGAACACGAAATTACCATTACAGGAAGAACAAAACAGTTTCTTAGCCTCTGCGGCGAGCACGTTTCCGTAGATAACCTAAACAAAGCAATAGATACGCTCAATAAAGAGTTAGGAGTTAACATTAAAGACTTTACGGTTGCCGGATATCCGCACCAAAACCTATTTGCACATACTTGGTATTTAGGCTGCGATACCCCGATAGATTCGGCAAAAGCTAAAGAAATAATAGATGCCACTTTATGCGCTCTCAACGACGACTATGCCGTAGAGCGCACATCTGCACTTAAAGATATTTTTGTGGAAATTTTGCCAAGCGATACATTTATAGAATACCTACGCCACAAAGGTAGGTTTGGTGCTATGAATAAGTTCCCGCGAGTGCTAAAAGGCGACAAATATGAAGATTGGAAAACCTTTTTAAAGCAAAAACAGTAATACTTATATTCTGTAGAGGAGGTCAATAGACGGGTTTGCTTGAACGCAAAGCCATCGCTTGTTTCATCGGTACTTATATCTTTGTAGTTATTCCAATATGAATGTAGTAATAGTAAGTTTATTTTCCGCATCTTAAAATCATTTTTCCTTTTATTTGAAAAAGAAAAATGCCGATAACTGTACCTTTGCCGATTATTTAAAATCATAATTGCAAAATAATATGAAATCTAAATTGATTTATGCGATAATCGCTATAGGCTTTTTCCTTTTTACTTCTTGTGGAAACAATGCTACCGAGCAGCCAAAAATAAATACAGAAAATATAAAAATAGTTTCTTTAAACGGCACTATTTCCGAAACCCTTTGTGCATTAGGTATGGAAGAAAACATAGTGGGTGTTGATGTTACCAGTGTATATCCGGAACAAATGAAAACACGCCCTCAAATGGGACACAATCACAGCTATAATATTGAAGCCATTATAGGATTAAGCCCACAATATGTAATGACTACCAATGTAAGGAGTTTAACACCCGAACAAGTTACCCAACTACAACAAGCTGGAATTAATGTATGGGCAATAGACCAAGAATTTAGCTTAGATGGAACCAAACAGCTTATTAATACCATAGCAGACAGCTTTTCTAAACAAGACAAAGCAAAGGAAATTATATCTTCTATAGACAATACATTATCTGCAATATCCATTTCTGAAAATAAGCCAAAAGTTATATTTGTATATGCTCGCGGTGTAGGTGCTTTACAGGTAGCGGGAGATAATACCCCATTTGTAGCTATTGTAAAATTAGCAGGAGGTGTGTCTGCAACCGAAGGAGAATTTGAAAACTACAAACCCCTTACTGCCGAAAGCGTAGTTGCTGCCAATCCCGATTATATACTTTTGTTTGAAGACGGCTTACAAAGTGTAGGAGGCATAGATGCCTTTTTAAATGTGCCGGGAGTTGCGCTTACCAATGCCGGAAAAAACAAAAACATTATTTCTATGGATGGGCTTAAGCTTTCTGGCTTTGGACCAAGAGTAGGAGAAGCAGTAAAAGAACTTTCCGAAAAATTAAACAAATAATCGGAAATTGTGCCAAATATAATTACTCTGCAAAATCAAAGAGTGATTTATAATACACTGTGCTTTTGAAAAAGTTGTTGATTCCCATACTCGTTGTTTTGCTTATTATTATTGCCATAGGGGCAATTAGTATTGGTGCATTAGGTATAAGTCCGGCGCAGATAGGTAATATAATATTATACAAAGTCGGACTTACATCAACTGTAAATTTTTCGGAAATTCAAGAAAAAGTATTTTGGGTAATTAGATTGCCTCGTGTGGTAATGGCGATAATTATCGGAGCCACACTTGCCATTTCCGGTGTAGGTATGCAGGGCATTTTTAGAAACCCACTTGCAGAACCCGGAATAGTAGGAATTGGCAGTGGTGCATCGTTAGCGGCGGTGTCATTTATCGTTTTGGGCAAATACATTTTCGGTAGCATAAATGGAATCGCCGGACAATATGGTCTTAATATTGTAACCTTTATAGGTGCGCTTATTGCTATGATATTAGTATATCGCATAAGCAAGCAAAGCGGTAAGACCAATATTACCATAATGCTTTTAGCAGGGATAGCCATTAATGCTTTAGCGGGTGCGCTTACAGGATTTATAACCATATCTGCAAACGAACAACAGTTACGTACTATTACCTTTTGGTCTTTAGGTAGTTTGGGTGGTGCTAATTGGACAAGCGTGATGAGCATTTTACCATTTTGTTTAGCTACTATAATTGGTATTCCTCTTTTAGGAAAACAGCTTAACGCACTTAGCCTTGGCGAACAAGATGCGTCTTACTTTGGCATTAATACAGAAAGACTTAAAAACATAGTAATGTATCTATGTGCATTTGGTGTAGGAGCCAGCGTTGCCGTTGCCGGTATCATTATCTTTGTAGGATTAGTAGTACCACACATTATACGTATGGTTATTGGACCAGAACACAAAAAACTCGGTATTGCATCTGCTATTGGAGGGGGCATTCTGCTTACTTTGGCAGATTTAATTAGTAGAACCATAGCTGCACCTATCGAAATTCCGATTGGCATTATTACTTCCATTGCCGGCGGTCCTTTTTTCCTTTATTTATTATTAAGAGAAAAGAAAAAACAGACTTTGATGTAGCGTTTATTTAAACCCCATAAAACAGCTATTTCAAATATTTCCCAATCAAAGGAAAACGCTTTAACTCTTCTTTTTCTTGCCTAAAAACCAAACCCAAAAATATGCAAGTTAAGACCACACCTAAAGATATATTAGCAACTAATTGAGACAAGTCGTTCTCAATGTTTGTACTTACTTGGTAGCTTATAGAATAATACATAAAATACAATGCGCCCAATGCAAGCAGATAAGTAAATATTTTCTGCAAAGGATAATTTACAGGATAGTATTTTTGTCCGGCTATGTAAGAGGCTATTACCATAACAGTATAACAGGCTAAAGTAACCCAAGCCGCAGCGTACATTCCCCATTGTGGTATAAAAATATAATTGCCGACAACTGTAATAATAGCACCTAAGATGGTTATCCAAATTCCGGCACGCATACGGTCTGTGAGTTTGTACCAAATAGAAAGATTGTAATAAATACCCAACATAATATTAGCCGCTAAAAGAATGGGTACAACCCCTAATCCTACTCGATATGGCTGGGCAATCATTATCTGCCATATATCTATAAAAAATGCTGTGAACATAAATGCAATACACAGGGTTATTACAAACCATTTCATTACATTGGCATAAGTTTCTTTAGCATTTTTGTCTTTAGCCTTACCAAAAAAGAAAGGCTCTGCCGCCATTTTAAAAGCATTGATAAAAAGGGTAATGAAAATCGCCAATTTATAGTTTGCTGAATATATGCCGATAGTAGCTTTTACTTCTTCTTCGGGAGCATCGTAAAACATGTGTAGCATTTGTCTGTCCATTACTTCATTGACCATTCCTGCCAAGCCAATTACTATCATAGGAGAGCTAAACCGAAACACTTTTTTCCAAATGCTCCAATCTATTTTAAACCTAAAACCTTTCCATTCTTTGTACAGTATTAAAAACACAAAAGCACTTTGTATTAAATTGGCTAAGATGATTAATCCTACTTTGTTTTGATGGTAATACCACTGTCCTAATGCACTTTCTTTAGATAAATATTGGGGCAGTAAAGCAACAAGAAGTATTACCAACACAATATTGATAAGAATGCCCCCAATCTTAATAAATGCAAATTTTCGCGGCTTATTTTCTTGTCGTAATTTGGCAAAAGGTATTGCCGATGCGGTGTCTAAACCGATGATGATTAATGCCCAAACAATATATTCGGGGTGGTCGTTAAAGCCCAATAAATCATTAATATTTTTACTAAATAAAGAAATGATGGCTACCAAAATGGCGCTGCTACATAATAGGGAACCAAACGTAGTTTGAAATAAACTCTTTCTGTCTATACCTTCATTGTTAGAAAAACGGAAATATCCTGTTTCGAAGCCGTAAGTAAAAATAATATTGGCAACAGCCATCCAGGCATAGAGTAAGCTGTAATCGCCATACTCTGCTACCCCTGCTGTAGAAGCCATTAAATAGGTAAGTATTGGAGTGAGCAAGTAATTGAGCATTTTGGCTCCAATGCTGCTGGCTCCATACCAAAGTGTTTGTCCTGCGAGTTTTTTTATTTCCGACAAAAGCGATTTATTTTCTTTGTGCTAAGGTACTTTAGCTTTTTGTTTAACCCAAATTTTAAACTTTTTAGAATAGGCTTATTCTATCCAAATCAAATCACAAACAACCAAACTAAGCTACTATCTTTGCTTTAAATAAAAATATAAACCATCGTCTTTTCTAATGCGCAACTTATTTGTCTTTTTAATGATGAATGTCTTTTTAGGTCAAAGTGCTTGTATGGCACAAAGCCCTAAAGCAAATGATACATTTCCTAATCCCTTTCCGGAAAACTATATAGCTACCGGCGCAGAAAATACAGAAGCATATTTGCCTCTATTGGCAAATAAAAAAGTAGCAATGCTCATCAACCAAACATCGCAGATAAATGGCGTTTTGTTACCGGATACTTTATTAAAATTAGGTGTAAACATCGTAAAGATTTTTTCGCCGGAGCACGGCTTTCGTGGGCTTGCAGATGCAGGAGCTAAAGTAAAAGATGGAGTAGATTCGGCTACGGGCATTCCTGTTATTTCGCTGTATGGTAAAAACAAAAAACCTACTGCCGACCAACTTAAAGGTGTGGACATTGTGATTTACGATTTGCAAGATGTAGGCGTAAGATTTTATACTTACATTTCTTCTTTAGAATATCTTATAGAAGCCTGTAGCGAACAAAAAAAAGAATTGATTGTTTTAGACCGACCCAATCCTTTGGGCAATATAGTAGATGGTCCTGTTTTAGAAAAAACGCAAAAATCTTTTGTGGGTATGCAGCCCATTCCTGTGGTATATGGTATGACCGTAGGCGAATATGCAAAAATGATTATAGGGGAAAAATGGGTAAGTACTAAAAACTTAAAATTTACTGTAATCCCCTGTAGTAATTATACGCACGATGCGATTTACGAATTGCCGGTACCGCCATCGCCAAATTTAAAAAATATGACCGCCGTCTATTTGTACCCATCATTGTGTTTTTTTGAAGGTACTGTAATAAGCTTAGGCAGAGGTACAGAATTTCCTTTTCAGCAATATGGACATCCTTCTTTTGCAGAAAAATATGACTCTACATTTACTCCAAAAAGTGTTACCGGAGCTACCAATCCGCCACTAAAAGATGAATTGTGCTATGGAGAAATAATTGCTACCACGCCACAAGAAGCCCTTGATGCGATAGCAGGAAAGTTACAGATAAAATGGCTTATTGCTGCGTATCGAAATTTTGATGATAAAGACAATTTTTTTCTGAAAAATAACTTTATAAATAAACTTGCCGGCAATACGCTTTTACAGCAACAAATAATAGATGATATTTCCGAAGATGCTATACGCGCTTCGTGGAAAAAGGATTTAGAAGCGTTTAAAAAAATCAGAGCAAAGTATCTTTTGTATGATTAGAATGATAGTAATACATTAATTGAATAGTTATTAAACAATAATTTAACTAAAATCTCAACCATAAATGGTAACTTTGAAAGACAAAAAACAGCAAAATGCAAACGATTACCATAGACATAATTAACAAAAACGCCCTTAGACTATTGCAGGATATGGAATTGCTACAGCTTATACGTTTGCATAAATTAAAAAAAAGCGAGCTAACAGAAAAAGTTAAAATGAATCCATCTGATTTTCGGGGCACTATAACAAAAGAAACAGCCGCTGAAATGAATAAATATGTAGAACAATCTCGTAAAGAATGGAGCAAAAATATTTAGTGGATTCTAACGTAATAATTGACTACATTGGAAATGCCTTACCTGAAAAATCACTATTAAAATTAGACAAATGCTTTAATAATAGCTTCAATATCTCATTTATTTCAAAAATAGAAGTATTGGGGTTTAATGGGCAGAATGATGAATTGGAAAAGTTAAAACAATTTATTGATTTGGCGAAAGTATATTATGTTGATGAGTCTATTTTAGATAAAACAATAGAATTACGTAAAAATTATCGAATTAAACTCCCAGATGCAATAATTGCAGCATCAGCCATAACCCATAACTTTGTTTTGCTTATACGTAACATTGATGATTTTAAAAACATTAAAACCCTTGAAATTACAAATCCGTACAGTTTCTAAAATTCACACTCATCCTTAGAAAATTACACACATTTTTATTATTTCGCAGGTTCGTGCAGCATATCCAAAAAGTCCATTGCGCCTGTTTCTAATTTGTTGGCATTTTTATTGATTTGTGCATTGAGGTAATCGTAGCCTACATAAGCCAAAAGCCCAATGATTAGTCCTACTGCTGAAGTTACCATTTTGGTATAGATACCACTCGCAAAGCTCTCAATGGTAAAGCCAGAGTGTTGGATATTAAAAAACAAAATCAACATTCCGGTAAGCGTGCCCAAAAACCCAAACATTGGTGCTATGCGCGCAATGGTAGAAAGAATGTCTATGTTTTTTTCCATCTGATATACTTCGAGTTTGGCTGCATTCTCCATAGAGCGTTCTATATGGTCTATGGGTTTGCCGATGCGTTTAGCTCCTTTTATTATTACTTTTGGTAATGCCCCCTGATAATTATTGCTCATTGTAATCACCGAAGAAATATTGCCATCGTGAATTTGGTCTTTTATGCGCAACATATAATCGGGAGGAGTGCTGCCTGCTTTTTTAATGGCTAAGTAACGCTCTACAAAAATATAAACAGTAAGTATGCTACATACTAATAAAGGTATCATTAATATACCCCCTTCTTTAAGCAGATACCATACCGATAGTGTTTCTGGTTCGGCAGCAGCGGTGGTAGATGCTGCTTGTTGTAAAGAGTCTATAATCTGATTTACAGTATCTGTATTTATGTTGAGTGCAGTAAGCAACTTTGTTATCATATAATGGAATGAGATAAAAAAATTAATAAATATTTATCGACAAAGATACAAAAGCCTTTTAGACCACAAACAAAATTTACTTTTCAATAAGTTGTATTATACTCTCGTCTAATGGTTTTGTTTTCGGTGCAAAATGAGCGATTAAATTACCTTCTTCATCTATCAGGTATTTTTGAAAATTCCACTTTACTTCGCTGTCTTCAAAATTATTGAACCGTTTATTGGTAAGCCAATGATAAATAGGGGCTTTATCGTTCCCTTTTACCGAAATTTTTGCAGCCATTAGAAAGGTAACGCCATAGTTTCTTTTACAAAATTCTGCTATTTTATCATTGTCGCCCGGTTCTTGCCACATAAAGTTATTAGCCGGAAAACCGATGATAACTAATTTATCGCTGTATTTTTTGTACAGAGTTTCTAACTCTTCGTATTGTGGGGTAAGCCCGCATTTAGAGGCGGTATTTACGATTAAAATTTTCTTTCCTTTGAATTGCGCAAAATCTATTTCGCCGCCTTCTAATCCGGCTACTTTAAAATCGTATATGCTTTTGGGTATGTCGGTTTTGGGTTGGCTTTTACAAGCAAAGCCGAATAGAGAAAATGCCATAGTGAAAATAAATAATCTAAACATTGCCGAAAAATAATAATGATGATACAAAGCTATTGTATTTTACAGTTTGCTAAAAATAAAAATATCTACTCATCATCTAACATTTTAAAGTAATCATTAACAAATGGCTTAAAGGTTTTGGAAATATTATCTGTGTAAAAATTGATTAGTAGTCCTTGAGGTTTTTGTAATAGTTTCATATAGGTTAATAGTTGTGCTTCGTGAACCGGCAAAATATTTTCTATCGCTTTTAATTCAACTACTACACAGTCGTTAACTAATAAATCTAAACGTAGTTCTGTGTCCATTATTATATTTTCATAATGTACGGGCACTATAACTTGTTGCGCCACACTAAAGCCTTTATTAAGCAATTCGTATTTAAGGCATTTTTCATAAACACTTTTTAACAATCCCGGTCCGAGAATTTTGTGTACCTTAATAGCGCATCCTGTAATGTCGTAAGATAATTGTGTAACTTCTTTTTTGGTCATAATGTAATAGGTATAAAAAGTAAAAATAATAATTTTTTATTAACCATTAAGAAGTGAAGTTTAGTTAAGGAGTAGCGTATTTTATTTGAAGTGTGCGGACTTCATTTTCTTCATTCCTTAATGGTTTTGTTTTTTTAACCATTAGTAGTTTTTTGCCATTAAGAAGTGAAAGTTAGTTAAGGAGTAGCGTATTTTACTTGAAGTGTGTAGGCTTCTTTTTCTTTATTACTTAATGGTTTTGTTCTTTTAACCATTAGTAGTTTTTTACCATTAAGAAGTGAAGTTTAGTTAAGGAGTAGCGTATTTTATTTGAAGTGAGTAGGCTTCATTTTCTTCATTCCTTAATGGTTTTGTTTTTAACCATCACAACAGCTCAAATTTATACCCTCGTTCCCTCAATACACTAATTAGTTGTGGTAAAATTTTAAGTGTTATATCACATCTGTCGTGTAGTAAAACGATAGAACCATTTTTTGTACGAGATATAATTTTGTTTAAAAGTTTTTCTTCCGATTGGGCTACGGTATCCATAGAGCGTAAATTCCAACCAATGCTTTTCATCTCGGTTTGGTTTATTGCTTTTGCCAGCATCGGATTAGTAACACCATAAGGAGGTCTGAACATTGTAACCACTTTGCCCGTAACCGCAGAAATGGCATCGTTTGTAGCTATTATTTCTGCTGCCATTTTTTTACTGCTCTGCCAATCAAAATTAAAACCGTGAGCAAAAGAATGATTACCGATAATATGCCCTTCGTCAGACATTCTTTTGAGTATCGCTTCGCTTCCTTTTATGTTCTTGCCAATTACAAAAAATATAGCTTTTACCTTTTCTTTTTTAAGAACATCTAAAACCGCTTCTGTGTTTTCCGAAGGACCATCGTCGAAAGTAAGTACCACATCTTTTCCCCTGAACTTAATGGTCATCTTGCCATCTTCTAATGCTGCATAAACTTTGCTCATACTATTTACGGAAGGCAAATAAAAATTCCACTGAATTTTTATACTACCCAGAATAACAATAATGAGATAAACAACTATTGTAAGCGCTATCCACCAAGGGGAGTAGCCATTGTACAATACTCCTGCAATAAGAGTAAGGATTAATAGTATGGTATAAACTGTTAGTGTGTTGAACTTAGAGCCAAACATAGCATTGCGTTTTTAGCGAAATGGGGGATTTATTTATTGTCAATAATTGCGTTCAGTTCTTGTTCAAAATTTAATTTATCAATTGGACAGACCCCTACTGTTTCGCAGACTAAGCCACCTGCAATATTCGACCAAGAAGCCATCTGTTGAACATCTTTCGTTACGGCGTAAACTAAAGCAGCAACTGCAATTACCGTATCGCCGGCACCACTTACATCTGCAATATTGCGCAAATGTGCAGGAACAATAAATCCATTATTGTCGTTATTGGCATATACGCCTTTTTCCGAAAGGGTAATGAGCGAGATTTTGTGTTGTAGCCTGTTATGCAATTTTGAATGAATAGCATTTAACTGCTCTATGTTTGTATCCTTTAATTCGATATTAAGAGCTTCTTTAGCTTCTTTAAGATTGGGTTTGAAAATGTCTGCGCCCTTGTAACTAAAAAAATTGTCTTTTTTAGGGTCAACGGCAGTAACGATTTGCAGCACTTTGCAATGCTCCATAATGCGGTTAATTACATTTTCTTTGAGTACACCTTTATTGTAATCCTCAAAAATAACAATATTGGGTTTGTGTATTTGCAAATAGCGTAAAACAGCATCTATAAATACGTGTTCTTCTTCTGTGTGTAATTCATCTTTGGTTTCTTGGTCGTATCGTAATACTTGTTGGTTACGCGCCAATATTCTTGTTTTTACAGTGGTATTTCTTATTTTACTATTGAGTAAAAGTTGCGTGTTAATGTTGTTGTTGTTAAGCAATTCTCGAAGGATATTACCATCGTTGTCTCCACCTACAATTCCGGCTATGGTAACTTGTGCGCCTAAAGACTTACAATTCAGTGCAACATTAGCGGCTCCTCCCAATTTAATTTCTTCTTTTTTAACTGCTACTATTTGTACGGGTGCTTCGGGCGAAATGCGCTCTACGTCGCCCCATAGATATTTATCCAGCATGGCATCGCCTATAACCAATACTTGTAAGCCTTCGAATGATTTTAATATTTGACTTGTGTCCACTTGTAAAATGTATTAACAGTTTTGCTACAATGCTCAAAAGTAATTAAATCTTAGGGAATACATAAAAAAGGGACTTAGACAAGCCCCCTTTTAGCAATTAAATTTGCCATGAAATGAAAAAAACCACATTAACATAGTGTTGTAATACAAACCAAATGCAATGAGCAACAAAGGTGCAACATAAGTTTTTATTGCTTGTCATAGCATTGTCATTTTTCTATTGCCTTAGGATTAATTAATTGTAAAATCAATGCTGCTATTACTACACAAGCTGCCCCTATTACATTTAACCATAAAAAAGACACAAGGTTAATTTTGTAAAAAACAAATACCGTAAGTTCTGCTAATAAAATGGCTATAAACACAGCGTTTCCTTTTATTTTTTGGAAAAAGAAAGCTACCAAAAAGACCCCCAATATAGGTCCGTAAAATAAGCTGCCTAATTCGTTTACCGCTTCTATTAAAGATTTCATCTTTGTTGCCAGCATAGCTACGCCAATGCCAAATATCCCCCAAAATAATGTATAAATCTTAGCCCAATTCACTTCTTGTTGACTGCTCATTTGCTTTCGGAATATTAATTGATGAAAGTCTAATAGAGTAGATGAGGCTAAGGAATTAAGCGCAGCCGATATAGACCCCCAACTCGCTAAAAACACAATAGCAAATACTAATCCGACCATTCCGGCAGGTAAATAATTTTTTACAAAATGCAGAAAAATATAATTGGAGTCATCTTTTGACGCGCCTATAGTTAAAGGGTTGTCGTCTATAATCGTACTGATTTTTTTTCTATGTTCATTAATGTTCTGTTGTAGCGATTGGTATTTTTGCACTAAGGCAATTTCTTTATCTTTAAGGTTGTTGTTTTTGGCATAAAGCAATTGCAATGCAACGTCTTGCTGCTCAGTACTTGCTATTTGATTGGCAATATAAAGTGCGTTATATTTTTCCGGAAAATGCTCTTGTACTTTACTTGCAGCCGCTTCGTTGAAAAATAATGGGGCTTTATTGATCGTATAAAAACTAAACAACAATGCACCAATTAACAAAATGAAAAATTGCATTGGAATCTTCACAAAACCATTAAGTAATAATCCTATTTTACTGCTTCGAGTGTCTTTGGCGGTTAGGTACCGCCCTACTTGGCTTTGGTCTGTGCCGAAATAAGACAATGCCAAAAAGAAACCGCCAATAATTCCTGAAAAAATATTGTACTTATCGTTCCATTGAAAGTCTGTCGTAATTACATTTAGCTTCCCCGATTTGCCGGCAAGATAAAGCGAATCCTTAAAGGTGATATGCTCCGGAAGCAAGCCCACCACCATATATCCGGCTAATGCCATTGCGGCAATAATAATACAAAACTGTAATTTTTGGGTATGCGCTACGGCTTTTGCACCTCCGGTAAATGTGTAAATAATTAAAAAACCGCCCACCAAAATATTGGTCAGAAAAATATTCCACCCAAAAATAGAAGACACTACAATAGAAGGAGCAAACACACTAAATCCGGTGGCTATACCACGCGAAAAAAGAAATAGAATGCCGGTAAGCAATCGTGTTTTTCGGTCAAATCTTTTGTCTAAATATTCGTAGGCGGTATAGGCATTTATTTTTTTAAATACCGGAACAAAAACTGCCGCCACTACTATCATAGCTAAAGGCAAGCCAAAATAATATTGTACAAAACGCATGCCATCACTATACGCCTGCCCGGGACCGGAAATAAAAGTAATGGCACTTGCCTGAGTCGCCATAATACCTATTAGCACTACATACCATGGCATTTGTCTGCCCGCAAGCAAGTAGCTGTCTGTTCCTGTCTGTCCCTTGCCTTTCCAAAGACCATACAACATAATCAGCACCATTGCACCGAGCATTATTATCCAATCTAAAGTACTCATTGCCAATATTCAGTAAATTGGTAAAACAAAAAAATTAGCAACACCAACCACAGCAATAAAGCAATGTATCGTATTTCCCATTTGTGCTTTTGTGCCATAAAGATAATTTTGCGACTTCAAAGTAAGGGAAAAAAATTATCTTTCCATTTTTCGCTTTAACAATTTTGAATTTATAAACTATCACTACCTTTGTGGTTCAGTATTTTTTTAAAACAAAAATTGTAATAAAATGAAAAAGTTATTGTTATCCTTAGCATCGGTAATATTTTTAAGCCTTAGTGTTTCTGCTCAATCTGCAAAAAGTTTTTTAAGCGGCGGCGAAAACGTAACGTGGTTGGGTATTGATTACTCACAAGTAAAATTAATAGGAGATTTTAACCAGTTTGGTGGTGCCGGCGAAGCTAATGCATCAGATATAAGAGATAAGTATTTTAATGATTGGAATAATATTGTCGAGCGCGAACCTAAAAAGTATGATGTGGCAAAGTATTTTAAACAATCCAATGTTACATACAAAACGGATTTTTTTAATGCCAGAAACAGCAAGGCAGATGTAAAAAATATGGAAGCATCTACTGACCCAAATTATACGATTGATGACATTAAGAAGTTTGTAAAATCTTATAATTTCGATAAAGTAAGTGGTGTTGCTATTTTAATGGTCGCAGAGAGTTTAAACAGAAGCTCCGAAAAAGGAACTTTTCATATTGTAGTGGTAAACACAAGCAACAAAGAAATACTTATTCACGAACGCGCATTAGGCAAGCCGGGCGGTTTTGGCTTACGTAATTATTGGGCTGCTTCTTATTTCAATATTTTTAAAGATGTAGAAAAAAGCTACATTAAAAAATGGAAATCGCAGCATAAATAAGCGGAAGGTTTTTATCTTAGAAATTATGGTTAAACCATTGGTGTTAGTTGTAATGCTACCCAATTGTTTAACCTTTTTTCTTTTATATGCTGCATACCACACTCTTTTGCTTTGGTACTAATAATAGGTATATCTTCTTCGAGAATGCCACTGAGTAAAAGAGTTCCGTCTTTAGCTAACAATTCTTTCATTTTCGGAAAATAATCCAAAAGTATTTGTCGGTTAATATTTGCTAAGATAATATCGTAATAGTTTTTGTGAGGTATATTAGTAATGTCTTCGTCTGAAATTTCAATGGAATTTGCATTGTTCAATTGAGCATTTTCTGTAGCATTTTCTATACACCAACGGTCGTTGTCTATGGCTTTAATTTCCGATGCGCCGAGCATTGTTGCTAATATGGCAAGGATGCCGGTGCCTGTACCGAAATCCAAAACCGTTTTGTTTTGTAGCGAAATATCTTTCATCAGTTCCATCGTCATACGGGTAGTAGCGTGGTGTCCTGTGCCGAAAGACATTTTTGGGGTAATAATAATTTCGTAAGGCGTTTTTGCCGGGTTGGGTTCGTGAAATTCGGCTCTAATATGGCAAAATCCTCCGATGGTAATTGGTTCAAAATTACTTTCCCAAACTACATTCCAATTTTGCTCCGGTAGTTCTAAGTAGGTTACTTCATAATTGCATTGTTTAGCAATATTATTATAAATATTTTGGTCAAAATTTTCTTGAGGAGAAGTATAGGCTATTACCAATTCGTCTTGTTCTTCTAATCCGGAAATGCTTTCCTGTTCGTGCAATAGTGCTTCTAATACTTCTTTATTATTATTGGCTAATGGCGAAAAATTTAATTGTATATAGTGCATTAGTTGTTTTATTTTATTAGAGATTTTTGTTTGTTTTTTAATCTTCGAGCCACTCGCCAGCTCCTTGACGTAACAGTTCGGGACCATCTCCCGTACAATCTATTACCGTAGATGCTGCGATGTTTCCGTACCCACCATTGACTACCATATCTACTCTGTTTTCGAAAATATCGTGTATTATTTCGGGGTCGGTAAAGTATTCTACATCTTCGTCCATAGGTAACGATGTGCTCATCAATGGGTGTCCTAATTCTGCTACTATGGCTTTGCAAATATTATTGTCGGGAATTCTTATGCCTACGGTATTTTTTTTAGTTTTTAACAGCTTTGGCACTTCTTTGCTTGCTTCTACTATAAAAGTATAAGGACCGGGTAGGTATTGCTTTAATATTCTAAATAATGGTGTGCTGATATTACGAGCATAATCGCTGATATGGCTTAAGTCTTTGCAAATAAATGCAAATTGAGCATCTTTGGGTTTGATGTTTTTTATTCTACAAATCTTTTCGATGGCATCGCTGTTGTATATATCACAACCAATACCGTAAATAGTATCTGTTGGATATATAATTACGCCACCATTGCGCAAACACTCTACTACGGTTTTTATGTTGCGCTCTTGCGGATTATCGGGGTGTATGTGTATTAGCATAAATTAAACAGTCTAAATGTAACACTAAAAACTTTGTGTGCTGCGGTATAAAATTAGTACAAAGTTATAATTACATTAATACTAATTGGAAATTACACAAAAGAATTTCTAAGTCTAAGAATTTCAATGTTATAAAACATAGGTTACTGAGCGTAGTCGAAGTATTACTTTTGAACTTTTCTCTTGCGAAGCAAAATTTTTACTTTTAAACCTACATTACCCAAATACGTGTGCTAAATATACCACTGCAAAGCACACTACGCTTACTGCCATTCTAAAGTTAACTCCTTGCATTATGTTGTATTTAGGAAAATGGTTTTTAAATATATACATCGCTAACAGAGAAAACGACAATGCACTAACGATATCCCAAACATCAAATCGACCATTTATCCATTCTAAGTATTGCATACATTCTAAAGCCAAAGAAAATATTAATGGCGCAATGGTTAAAAATATTTTTTGCTTCAAAAAAGGAAAGTACAAATGTACACAAGCAACAGTAACACTATACACCCAAAGCCCTTCGGGTAAAGAGTAAATAACAAAATGTGGCAAGGCAATAGTATTCGTAATGCTTTCCTTTAAGTAATTATATTTTTCGGGTGCTATAAAAAGAATTAACTGATTAATGGCGGTATGGTCTGTTCTGTAAAAGAGATAAATGAACAAACAGATAATCAACGGTACTATAATATGTAACCAATAGCGTAACAATGCGAATAGAATTATTATTTACCGCAAAGTTATTGAAATATATGGCGTTGCTTATTGCCGAATTACAAGTTCATTAACTCCATTATTCTTTCTAATTCTTCATCGCTATGAAAGTCGATAGAGATATTACCTTTCCCGTTTTTCTTTCTGTTGAGCACTACTTTAGCCGAAAAATGCGAAGCCATATTGTCTTCTATTCTTTTGTACGCAGGGGGTAGTTTGTAAGTATCTTTTGGAGTAGCATCGGGTTTTTTCTCTTGGAGCATATTTTTCACCAATTGCTCTGTTTGCCTTACCGACAAGCCTTTTGTTGTAATTTCTCTATATACATAAAGCTGCTCATCTACATTTTCTAAACCTATAATAGAGCGTGCGTGCCCCATAGAAATGCTACCATCTCTCACCGAAGATTGTATGTCTGGTGGTAGTTTTAAAAGGCGCATATAATTGGCTACGGTGCTACGGTCTTTTTTCATTCGCTCTGCTAATTGCTCTTGTGTAAGTTCGCACTCGTCCATTAGGCGTTTGTAGCTGAGGGCAATTTCTATGGCGTTAAGGTTTTCGCGTTGCAAATTTTCGAGTAGAGCCATTTCTAATAGCTCTTGGTCGTTTGCGGTGCGTATATAAGCCGGAATGTCTGTAAGTCCTGCCATTTGCGATGCACGCCAACGACGCTCACCCGATACAAGCATATATTTACCGTTAGATAATTTTACTACCGTAATCGGCTGTATAATATCGTGTAGCTTTATGCTTTCTGAAAGTTCTTTAAGTGCTTGTGGGTCAAAATCGTGGCGGGGCTGCTTGGGATTTACTATTATTTGATTAATAGGAATTCTGCCACCTACTGCCACAGCCGTATTGTTTCCGTCTTTGTCGTTAATAGCCGGAATGCGCTCGGGAGCTGCTTTTAGCTCTTCGTCAATATTATTCAACAAGGCTTTAATTCCTAAGCCTAATCCTTTTTTTGTATTTGGTTTGGCACTCATTATAGTATTCTTTCTTCTTGTTTAATTTTAGTCATATTGTTTTTCTGCAAAATTTCTCTTGCCAAATTTATATAATTAACCGCTCCGGTGCTGTCGGTATCGTACTCTAATGCCGGCTTACCAAAACTTGGTGCTTCGCCTAAGCGTGTATTGCGATGAATTATCGTATTAAACACCAGCGAATCGAAATGGTTTTTAACTTCTTCTACTATCTGATTGCTCAGTCTTAATCTACCATCGTACATCGTCATTAATATACCTTCGATTTGCAGGGCTTTATTAATGCGCGATTGCACTATTTTT
Organism: uncultured Taibaiella sp.; assembly: GCA_964448955.1. Lineage (GTDB taxonomy): Bacteria > Bacteroidota > Bacteroidia > Chitinophagales > Chitinophagaceae > MKSF01. The sequence goes on from CAYUXT010000007.1 coordinate 18,154, forward strand.
ATGGTATTGAGCAATTTTCCTAATCCTTCTAATGCAAAATATTCGCATTGAACGGGAATAATAACCGAATCGGCTGCTGCCAAAGCATTTACGGTAATTAAGCCGAGCGATGGAGAACAGTCTATAATTATAAAGTCGAACTCCGATTGGATTTTAGATAGTGCGTGCCGGAGTATGTTTTCTCTGTTGGGGTGGTTAATGAGTTCTATTTCTGCACCTACGAGGTCGAGGTGCGAGGGTATAATTTGCAGATTGGGAGTTTCGGTTTGGAGCTTTACTTGTTCGGCAGGGGTCTCGTTTACCAAACAGTCGTATATACTCAGTTGTATATTTTTTAAATCGAAACCGTTGCCCGTAGTGCTGTTTGCTTGCGGGTCTGCGTCTATTAAAAGTGTTTTGTATTCTAATACCGCCAAACTTGCAGCTAAGTTAATAGCCGTTGTAGTTTTTCCTACACCACCTTTCTGATTTGCTATTGCAATTACTTTTGCCATTTGTATATGTGTGTTCTGTGTTGTTTTGTAATAATAGAATGCTTATAATTCTATACTTTCCCCAATACCGGGTATTATCAATTCTTTTCCTGCTTTCTTAAATGTTGCTACCGCTTCTTCGTGATTAATGACAATATACCCAAAAGTATCGAAATGTACGCCAATGACTTTATTGCATTGAATAAAATCTGATGCAAGTACCGCTTCTTCGGCATCCATTGTAAAGTTACCACCAATTGGCATAATTGCCACATCTAATTTTGCATAATGCGGTATCAGCTGCATATCCATAGTAAGGCAAGTATCGCCTGTGTAATAAAAATTTATTTCATCTGTTTTGACAACAAAACCACCCGGATTGCCGCCATAACTACCATCGGGTAAGCCACTGCTGTGCGCCGCAGGTACATAATGCACTTTGCCAAAATCAAATACCCTTGCGCCAAAATTCATTGGGTGTACATTAGTATATCCTTGTTGGCTTATCCAATCTGCAATTTCGGCATTGGCAATAACCAAAGCATTGGTTTTGCGCGCTATGGCGAGCAAGTCTGCTATATGGTCTGCGTGTCCGTGCGATACCATAATAATATCTACTTCAATTTTTTCTATAATATCTTGTGCATTGTCTATTAATGGATTACCCGAAATAAATGGGTCGAACAAGATTTTTTTCCCGGAAACTTCTACCACAAAGCAAGCGTGTCCGTAAAATGTAAATTTCATACAATAAATTAATATTTGGTTACAAAATACAACAGTGCTGCAAATTAATAAGAATTAATAACTCTTACTAATTATTGTTTGGGGAAGGAGGGGAAATGGCATTGTAGTTTAGTTGCTTTTAATACGAGTATAATTTTTATCGTATAATTATCTTTTCCATTAATGAGCCTTCGTTTGTTTTTATTTGGAGTATATACATTCCGGCAGAAAGCCCTGCAACACTAACCATTCTAAGATTATATGGATAAGAACTAACTACTCGCCCTGTAATATCTGTAAGCTGCACATATAGCACCTCAATATCTCCAGCCTGTGCTAATATTATAAAATCAGTTGCAGGATTTGGATAAATTTTTAATTTATGTTTTAAATCAACAGAGTTTTGAGGAGGGGGTAATGTATATGGCTTAAAATGTAATTGTAAATTATCTAAATACAAAAAATTAGCAAAAACGTAATGAGTGGCAGCATAACCCGCATAGCCTTTGCTTTCGAACCAAATACTTATAGAGTCCGGCAGTACGCTTCCGTCTGCATTGCTAATAGGGAGATAAAATTCTTTGTAAAAGCCTGTCCTTTCAAACTGCAAAGAATCGTGGGTTAAGACTACTAAATTATCCGATATTGTATCTTTTTGATAAGTAACGATATGCAGCATTGCCACTTTGCCATAAGTGTCGAATAGCTCTACAGAGTCCAAATAATGTTTGTAAAATCCGGAAAGTCCGTACAGCTTTTCCGGAAAAGACATTTTACATTTTGTAATTTCCCCACATTCGCCCATACTCAAATAAGTAGGCGTACCATTATAATATGTATGTACTACCGCAGCATAGTTTCCAGAATAAGCATCTGTTGTTTGTACCCAATAGCCTAACCCATTCCACCCTTTCAATATTGCTAACCTTGGGTTAGGTATTATGTGCATACCAAAGGCACTATTTGCTTTGTGTATGCTATCATACCTTGACCAGCTTGGGTACTCCCATTCTTCAAAATCAAGGTTATGGACTTGCCCTTTTGCTATTATTCCACATAGTAATAATGCTAATGTTATTGTAATGTTTTTCATAATTTAAGGGTATGTAAAAGTTACCATATCGCTTATAGCTATTATTCAGTGCAAGTTATATAAAATATATTGAATAATTATACAACTTTAAATTTGCTGTTTTTCAAATCCCTCCCCATTAAAATTAAATGCACATAATCCGTATTTATACTAACTTCGCAGGCTATACTAACTGAGGAAGCAACGATTTTATTTTTGAGATGAAAAACATTCGCAATTTTTGCATTATTGCACATATAGACCACGGTAAAAGCACCTTGGCAGACCGCCTTTTGGAACAAACCAAAACCATTACCGAACGCGAAATGCAAAATCAGGTTTTGGACGATATGGACCTCGAACGCGAAAAAGGTATTACCATTAAAAGTAAAGCCATACAAATAGATTATCCGTTTAGAGGAGAATCTTACACGCTTAATCTTATAGACACTCCCGGGCACGTGGACTTCTCTTACGAAGTAAGCCGCGCGCTTGCCGCCTGCGAAGGAGCATTGCTATTAGTAGATGCATCGCAAGGCATTCAGGCGCAAACCATTTCTAACCTTTACCTCGCTATAGAAAACGATTTGGAGATTATTCCCGTTATCAATAAAGTAGATATGGACGGTGCTATGATTCCTGAAGTTACCGACCAAATAGTAGATTTAATAGGCTGCAAACCCGAAGAAATAATACTTGCAAGCGGTAAAAGCGGTATTGGTATCAACGAAATATTAGAAGCCATTATCGATCGCATACCTGCACCCAAAGGAGACCCCGAAAAACCATTACAAGCACTAATCTTCGATTCGGTGTTTAACTCGTTTAGAGGCATTATAGTTTATTATCGTGTACTCAACGGCTCTATTAAAAAAGGCGATAAAGTAAAATTTATCAACACGGGAAAAGAGTACGAAGCAGACGAAATTGGTATTCTTAAATTAGGACTAACACCTAAGCCGGAAGTAAAAACAGGCGACGTAGGTTATATTATTACCGGCATTAAAAATGCCAAAGAAGTAAAAGTGGGCGATACCATTACATTGGTAAATAATCCGAGTACAGAGTCTATAAAAGGTTTTGAAGACGTAAAACCAATGGTATTCGCAGGTATATTTCCGGTAGAAACCGACGACTTTGAAGAGCTACGCGATTGTATGGAAAAACTACAACTCAACGATGCTTCGCTTACTTTCGAGCCGGAAACATCTCAGGCTTTGGGCTTTGGGTTTCGTTGCGGATTCTTAGGAATGTTGCACATGGAGATTATCCAAGAAAGGTTAGAAAGAGAATTTAACCAAACGGTAATTACTACTGTTCCCAACGTAAGTTTTCACGCATATACTACCAAAGAGCCGGATAAAAGAATAGTAGTAAATAACCCGTCCGAAATGCCGGAGCCAAGTCGCTTAGACAGAATAGAAGAGCCATTTATTAGAGCGCAAATAATAACCTTACCCGATTATATCGGCAATATTATGAACCTCTGCCTCAACAAAAGAGGTATTCTCATTAACCAAAATTACCTGACCACTTCCAGGGTGGAGCTAATTTTTGAATTACCATTAGCAGAAATCGTCTTTGACTTTTACGATAAATTAAAATCATCTACTCGCGGTTATGCCTCTTTCGATTACCAACCATTAGATTATAGAGAGAGCGACATTACCAAAATGGACATTTTACTAAATGGCGATAATGTAGATGCTCTAAGTGCTTTAATACACCGTAGTAGAGCGCAAGATTTCGGTAGAAAACTGTGTGTCAAGCTCAAAGAACTATTGCCCCGCCAGCAATTTATGATAGCCATACAAGCAGCCATAGGTGCTAAAATTGTAGCCAGAGAAACCATAAGTGCTATGCGTAAAGACGTTACCGCAAAATGTTATGGTGGAGATATTTCTCGTAAAAGAAAACTATTAGAAAAACAAAAAGAAGGTAAAAAACGTATGCGCCAAATCGGTAGCGTAGATGTGCCACAAGAAGCGTTTTTGGCTGTACTGAAGTTAGATGAATAAGATGCATTTACAAAAATATAAAAATGCTACTGATGATAAGAAGAAGAAAGGTGTCGTTTTTGATTTCATTTATTTATGTATTAATTGGAACAATTGCCGTATACTCGGGTTATCCTGATGATCCTTTTTATTTTGATAATTCTGTCTATCTTATATTAGTAACTTGCCCTGTTAGCTTTTTTAGTTTTGGATATAGATTTTTTGAACCAGAAGGACTTTTACCTGTAATAATAATTCAACTTATTATGTTTACAATTACGTTCTATATTTTCAGTTTAATATTAAAAAAATAAAAAACAATGAAAAGATTTTTTCTATTAGCATTAAGTGTCATTATTACTATTACGCTTACCGCCCAAAACGTAATGACCCCCGAATTGCTTTGGAGCTTAGGCAGAGTAGGCGCAGTAGCACAATCGCCAGATGGGAATAAATTACTGTACAGAGTAGCTACTACCGATATGCAAACCGAAAAATCCAATTCTGTTTTTTACATACTGGATATAAAAAACGAAAGTACATACCAAACAAATTTATTCAACACCAAACATTTTGTTCAATGGGACAATAATGGCTTATATGCACAAGACAATTCCGGAACCTTATGGCTCAGTAAAGACGAGGGCAATAGCTGGCAAGTGTTTGCTAAAGGCTTAGCCGAGGCAGAAAACATTCGCATTGCTCCCGACGGAAAAATAATAGCATTTTCTAAACACGTATCTGCACACAAGGTTTTGGGTAAAGAAATTTATACCAATGCGCCTAATACTACAGCACAGATTTACGATGAACTCAATACTCGCCATTGGGATACGTGGTACGATGGTAAAGTTTCACATCTTTTTATAGCAAGCCCCAATGCAGTATCGGCAGCTATAGATATTATGAAAGGAGAGCCTTACGATTGTCCGCAAAAACCATTTGGCGGTACAGAAGATTTTATATGGAGTCCCGATAGCAAAACATTAGTATATGTATGTAAGAAAAAATTGGGCAAAGATTATTATACCAGTACCAATACAGACATCTATGCTTACGATATTAAAAGTGCCAAAACTGAAAATTGGAGCGCAGGAATGAAAGGTTACGATATGGCTCCAGCATTTAGCAAAGATGGCAAAAGCATTGCTTGGCTCAGTATGAAAAGAGATGGTTACGAAGCAGATAAAAACGATATTATTGTTATGGACATTGCAAAAAAAAGCAAAAAGAATATTACCGCTACTTGGGACGAAAGTGTAGATGGAGGCTTTGCTTGGAGTGAATACGATAACTTAATTTATTATTATGCTACGGTAAAAGCAACGGAACAATTATTTTCCGTATCGCCTAAAGATGTTAGCGGAAAATCAATAAAACAAATCACGAGCGGCGTACATAATATTACCGGAATAGCAGCACAGGCTAAAAATAATCTTATCGTTAGTCGTACCGATATGAACCACGCTACTGAATTGTTTAAAGTAGATATTTATACCGGTGAAATGAAAGCCGTAACACACGTAAACGATAAAATATACAACAGTATAGCATTGAGCAAAATAGAAATGAAAATGGTGCCCACTACCGACAATAAAGAAATGGGAGTTTGGGTAATTTATCCGCCAAATTTCGATGCTTCTAAAAAATATCCCACACTTTTATATTGTCAAGGTGGACCACAATCTGCAGTATCGCAATTTTACAGTCTTCGTTGGAATTTTCAGTTGATGGCAGCTCAAGGTTACATAGTAGTAGCTCCTAACCGCAGAGGCTTGCCGGGTTGGGGCGTATCTTGGAACGAAGAAATCAGCAAAGACTGGGGCGGACAACCCATAAGGGATTATCTGTCTGCAATAGATTATATGGCTAAAGAACCATTTGTAGATGAAAAAAGATTGGGAGCAGTAGGTGCAAGCTATGGTGGTTATAGCGTGTTTATGTTAGCCGGTGTACATCAAAATAGGTTTAAAACTTTTATTTCTCATTGCGGCTTATTCGATATGAAAAGTTGGTATGGTACTACAGAAGAAATGTGGTTTGCTAATTGGGATTTAGGTGGTAGCTATTGGCAACAACCACAACCCAAAAGCTATCAGCAATTTGACCCATCTAATTATGTATCGCAATGGAATACTCCAATACTCATTATCCAAGGTGGATTAGATTTTAGAGTGCCTACGGAGCAAGGCTTAGAGGCGTACAAAGCAGCACAACTTCAAGGCATTAAGAGTAGGTTTTTGTATTTCCCTAACGAAAACCATTGGGTGTTAAAAGCGCATAATGGTATAGTATGGCAAAGCGAATTTTACAAATGGTTAAATGAAACTTTGTAATGCAGTGTTCCTTTTTTTAGCGGACACAAAACGTACTAAATAGCATTAAATCCTATTTTCTTGTCTTTTTTGCCAATATGATACGCCACTTCGTGTCCGTTGTATATATCTGTTAAGAGTTGGGGGGGCGGTATATACTATATCTTTCCTTATTGCTTTAGCGAGAATGTTAGACTTTTCGGTGTTGCATTTTTTGCAAATTAGTAAGCAGCTATAAGTCTGTCTTTGCGTAGCAATGCTTGGTCTATATTATCTACACTCGTATTGAATGTGCAAATAGTTTGGAAATTGAGTACATCGGCGTTGGGCTAATTTATATTTCATATTGGTATAAATGTAGCGTAGAGACAAATGGTGTCGTTTAGGGTAAAAAAAACGCCCACTGTTTTCCAATGAGCGTTTTAAATAGTGGATTATATTTTTTTAAAATTACAGCTTGCCTGGCATTATCGCTTTAAGGCTATCTTCTTTTGGCTGGGCTACATCTTCTTCTTTATTGTTTCTTAAATTATTTTGTGCCACAATCTGTTGTTTGGCTATATCGGAAGATATTTTCTCTATTTTTACTTTTGTAAGTCCTCTATTTACAAAACTAAGATGCTCGGCAGCAGCTACAGTTAAATCTACTGTTCTGCCGGGGTGTCCCATCCTATCGTTTACTTTTACATAAACAACTTTTTGGTTGTTCATATTGGTAATTTTAAGGTAGGTTCCTAATTTGTAATAATTGCTGGCACAAGTAAATAGCGTATTATCAAAAACCTCGCCATTTGCTGTAAGCCTGCCTTCAAACTTTTTATGATAAAAGCTTGCAATACCCATTTTTGTATTCAAGTCTGTGGTTTGTGCAGCCTCGTGTACCTTAGGTATTAATGCTACACACACATCATCTGACTGCATAGGCGCGCCAAATGTCATAACAGACCAAAGAACTAATCCTATTCCCATAACACATTTCAAATTTTTAGTTTCGGAGACAAAGGTACTCTATTTTTCCACAAATGCAAGTAAAGAAATGTTAATATCTGTTGTTTGGCTTACGCGCTCTATTAAATTTAGGGCTATCGCTTCTGCTTCCTTCTTGTCTTTTGTATGGTTTTTTATTGAAATCGCCATCGCCGCGTTTAAAGTTATTATTTCCTCTATCTTTAAATGCTGGCTTTTTATCCGCCTCTTCTACTCTTACTTTTCTGCTTTTAAATTTCTGTTGCGAAATATTTTGCATTACGTATTCTACTGCATTGTCCGGTACATTAAAAAAGCTGCTCAGCTCTCTTACCGTTACTCTGTCTATTAATTTAGGGTCGATATCTATACTGTCGGCAACAAAATGTACTAATTTGCCTGGGTTAATACCATCTTTAGTGCCTAAATTTATAAATAAACGAGTATATCCGCCTTTGGTGCGCCCTTCATCTCTCGAAGACGGAGAAGATTTAAGCGCAATATTTAAATCTGGTGCATTTTCGTATTCTACTATTGCTTCTTTTAATTGTAACCAAATAAGTCTATTAATGAGTTCGTCTTTTTCTAAATGTTGTAGTTTGTCGAAAATAGACTTTTGGTATAATTCTCCAAAATTATGAATAGGCTCTGCGGCTTCTATTTGTTCTAAATAGTGGAATAGTTTTTTTCTTACAACTTCTGCGCCATCAGGTATATCTCTTTTATGAAAACGGCTGTTGGCAATACGTTCTATCTGACGGATTTTTCCTATTTCTCTTGTTGTAACTATTGACATACAAATGCCCGATTTTCCGGCACGCGCTGTTCTGCCACTGCGGTGAGTATAGATTTCTATATCGTCGGGGAGTTCGTAATTAATTACGTGCGTAATGTCGTTTACGTCTATGCCTCTTGCGGCTACATCGGTAGCTACAATGGCTTGTAGGCTTTTTCTTTTAAAACGCTCCATTACCTTGGTGCGCATTTTTTGATCCATATCTCCGTGTAATGGGCTTACTGCATAGCCTTCGCGCATTAGTTTTTCGGAAATGTCTTGTGCGTCTTGTTTGGTTCTGGTAAAAATTATACCATAAATATCGGGAGCGAAGTCGAGTAATCGTTTTAATACATCGTATCGCTGATGCGCATTGGTAACAAAGTATTGGTGGTCTATGTTTTCGTTGGTTACATTTTCTTTCGCTACGGCAATTTCTTTTGGCGACTTCATATACCTTTTGGCAATTTTGCGCACATCATTATTCATTGTAGCAGAAAAGAGCCAAGTTTGTTGTCTTTCGGGCGAATTTTTAAGTACAAAATCTATATCGTCTCTAAAGCCCATATTGAGCATTTCGTCGGCTTCGTCTAATATTACTGTTTTAAGTACAGATAAATCTACAATACCTCTGTCGAGCAAATCTATAAGCCTACCCGGAGTGGCTACTAATACTTGCGGACTTCTTTTCAGGTTACGGATTTGTGTAGCTATTGGTGCGCCACCATATACTGCTACTGAATCGAAGGAAGGAAGAAATTTACCGTATTTTTCTAACTCTTCTTGTATCTGCATACACAATTCTCTGGTGGGACTAAGCACGAGTGCTTGTATGCCATCGGCATTGCTGTAATCTAATTGGTGCAAAAGGGGTAAGCCGAATGCGGCAGTTTTGCCGGTTCCGGTTTGCGCTAATGCGGTAATGTCTGTGGTTTCGTTGATTAATAACGGAATTGTTTCTGCTTGTATGGGGCTGGGAGTTGTAAACCCTAATGCACTTACTGCTTTTAATAACTCTTCTTTCAAACCAAACTGCTCAAATGTAGCCATTGCTTGTATTATGATGTTTTTTATAAAATTGTCGGCAAAGGTACACTATTATACTTGATTACAAATTTTGTTTTATTTGTGGTATAATTATTTATTCTTTGTTTACTCTATTGGTTTTTCTTTCTTTTTGGTAAGGATTATATAATCTGCCATTCCCTTTAATTGCTCCCAATCGGGCGCGTTAACGTCTTCTTGGTAAAGGCAAGCAATTGTTTTTACTTTTCGTTTATAATCTTTTATTAATCTTTCTGCTACTCCGCCGTAGAAGTCCGAATGAAATTTTCCATTGAGATGAAAGGCTATGCTGTTTTTGTTTTGTTTTAATGCTTTATGGATAGAATAAGACATTGTCGCGTCCCAAAAATTTTGGCTTTGGTATAAGTTCATACCGGGAGCAGAATGTCCTCCCATTATTTCCATAAAACGCTCGTGATACCCTCCTGTAAGCGTATCTACAGGTAGTGGTGCAATCCAATTTTTTTTTGTTGTTTTATCTAAAGTATTTAGTTCGGTAAGCCCTTTGCGTGTAACTAAATTGGTATGTCGTGCAGGGGAGTTGGCGGCTACTACTTTTAATTTATTTTCTTTTGCAAACTCTATTAATGGTTTGTAATCTTTATAATTATTCCACGCTCTTGCTTCTTTTATAAAATTCTTTTCGCTAATAATCCCATTCAAATATTCGTTTAATATATGCTGTACATCTCTTTCAAACATTTCGAGGGTAAGAATGGTTTGTGCTTTGTGTTTTTGGTGGAGTAATTCGTAAATTTTCTTTTCGAGCAAATGCCCGATGCTATCGTCGTGTAGTTCGCCGAAGATGAGTACCTCGCCTGTATTTACATCTGCTACAATGTCGTTTAGTTGTATTTCGTTTTTATTGGAACTTTTATAAACTTTAAAATCTGTTCCGATTTGTTGTGCTACCGCTGTACTGTTGTAAACAAAGAAAAATGCAATGAGAATAGACAAATATTTCAACATAAAATGGTTGCTGTTTGTTGTGTTATAGATATAAAGCGCACAAAGGTAATAAAGTACAGATAAGTAACTGTCGGAATATTGTAAAAATAAAAAAACACAATTTTTGCACTTAACAATAATATAATATAAATTTTATGAAAAGCATTTTTACTTTTGCCGCAGAAATAAAAAGAGTAATATGGATAATTCTTTGGGGAAAGTGCTAATAGTAGATGACGAACAAGACATTGTCTTGTTTATTAATTACAATTTGCAAGGTGCCGGATACGAAACCGCAACTGCATCTAATGGAAGCGACGCTATAAGGGTAGCTAAAAAATTTGCACCCGACTTAATTCTTTTAGATATTATGATGCCGGAAAAAGATGGTATGCAAACACTAAAAGAGTTAAGAAACAATCCGGACTTAGAAAAAACGATAATTGTTTTTCTGACAGCACTTAGCGACGAAAAATCCGAAATAGAAGGGCTTAAAGCCGGAGCAGATGATTATATTACCAAGCCAATAAAACCGGAGCTATTGCTTACCCGCTTGCGTACTGCTTTGCGTAGGCACAAGCCTACAATCTCTAACGAAGAAGAAGGAAATAGAATAGTTTTTGGTAATCTTGAAATCAATAAATATAAATTTACGGTAAGCTACAATGGAGAGGAGATAATCTTAGCCAAAAAAGAATTTGAACTCCTTAATTTACTTGCCGCAAAACCCGGAAGAGTATTTTTACGAAACGAAATTCTACAAAAAGTTTGGGGGGCGGAAGTAATCGTTGGCGACCGCACTATAGATGTACATATCCGTAAAATAAGACAAAAGTTAGGAATAGATGTTATTACCACTGTAAAAGGAGTAGGATATAAATTCGAAATGCAAGATTAGCAGTCTAGCTTAATCTACTTTTCTTATTGTTTTTACAATAGCATAGGTAAACAAACTACCACTACTTAGGGTTTGCCAAATAATCTTATTCTCTATATTTTATGTTGGTATAATTTGCTATAAATATAGGCAAACAAAAGGCGGCTATGGGCACCTCCAAATTTTTTTCTGACGCTTGGGGCTATTAGCCACTTAGAGAATATACCTAAGTGGGCAAATGATAATACAATTAGTGCAGAATGGGAAAAAGCATTCTTAGACATAGGCGCGAAGTTGCAGCAAGCAAGCATGGTATAAAATAGGGTTTAATTAGGGCTTGCTTAATAACGCGACCGCCTATAAACATAATGACATATTTATATTTGTATTGTATTTAGTGGTTACTAAACAACTAATACATTATCATTTCAACCCTTTTTAGACGTACGCTCAGTAACCACATAGGTACATAGAATTGACATAGTTTTGTTAAGGAAAATAAAGTTCACATAGAATTTCATCGAAGATGAAAAATACTATGTAGCCTTTATAGGTCTTAGTAATTCTTAATCATTCTATGAAATTCTATGTACCTACGTGGTTATTTAATTAGATATCTAAATTGTTAATATAAACATAAGGGCTGCAAGCTTTTTGGGGTATTATTGCAAAAACCTTTGCAGGTAAAATACCTAAAACCGCTTGAAATGCTTGTAAATAATGTGCCTTGAGGTATTTAGCAAGCCCTAATTAATTTTGGAATAAGCGCTACAATTCATCTAACTGAATAATGCCGTTTTGGAGGGCAAATTTAATAACGCCAGCAAGGTTTTTTGCTTCAATTCTACGAATTATATTGCTTCTATACTGTTCTACTGTACGTTCAGATAGATGCAAGTATCCGCTAATTTCTTTTGTGGTCATTTGTTTGCATAAAAGTTTTATGAGTTCAATTTCCTTACCCGAAAACTTAGTATTAGCTATTAAATATTTAACTGAATAGTCGCTTTCAATACCGGCAAATCGATTGACAATATGAATTCTTGCTTCTTTGCAGAAATAATCTTTGCCTTCCATTAGGTAACGTACAGCACGATTAAACTCTTCGTCATCTTCTTTTTTGATAACGTAGCCGTTAACTCCCGATTGCAACATTTTAATAATTGCTTCGGGTGCATAAGAAAAAGAATATGCCAATATTTTTAACGAAGGAATTTTGTATTTAAGCTCTCTTACCAAAAGGTCACCGGTGGTATCCGGTAAAGTATAATCTACTATTACTAATTGTGGAAAATGTTGAATCGCTAGGCTAATGCCAGAAGCACCGTCGTGAGCCATATAAAATTGTTCAAACATAGAACCGATAAGTAATTTTATTCCGTTTGCTACCATTTTATGATCATCTATAACTAATACTGATTTATACATTGGCTTTATGTGTTTTTTATTTTTAGTTAATTACATTTGGTAACCATGGGTGTTTTTTATTAAGCGCAGTTGCTATCTTAGCATTGTTTTTATTTCAATGTTATATCCGTTAGGATATGCATTGTTAATTAATAATTTGCCATTTAAGTTAATTACACGCTCTTCTATATTCTTTATTCCCATGCCATATTCTATTGTATGATTATCCCAGCCTTTTCCATTATCCGCATATTTTATTGAAAAAGATTTATTTTTTTGAATAAATAAAATTTTAATTTCATTAAATTCGGCATGTTTAATAGAGTTTGTTATGCACTCTTCTAAAATGGCTTTGAATTGTTGGTATTGATAATAACTGATAAAGGTTTTAGGCTCGATTTCTTTGGTAATATTGTATGTAAAGGTGTCGTTAACGTTTAGTTTCTTTAATTGCAGTTCAATATATTCTGTTAAATTGTCAAGGGTGTGTAGCTTGTTTGATTTAAGGTCGTGAGATAAACTACGGATTATTTCCATTGTATTGTTGATGTGTTGTTCTAATTCATATTTGTCATGTTTCCCGTCGGCAGAAGTTGATTTTACAAGAGCCTTAGCGTATAATAATGCTGGGTTGGTTTCGTCGTGAATGTTTCTTGCTAAATTCAATTTAAATTCTAAGAATTTTAGCTTTTGTTTCTTTCTAATTAATTGAATAGTAAATATGCTTGAAAACAATAAGATGGTGATGATAATTCCGGACATTAAAAGTTTTTTTTCTGTTTTTTTGCGAGTTATCTCAGCTTCTGTTAATAGCCATTGGCTTTCGTCGGCTTTTGCTTGAACATACATTAATTCGTTAATGTCTTGAACAATACTGGTTTTGTAATTCTCAAGAATTATTACCGAGCTGATTAATGTATCTATACTCTCTTTGTAATGTCCTTGTAGATACAAAAGAATTGATTTGTATTTTTTTATCATGTATGCACTATAACCTTCGTCTTTGTTTTGGTTAATATTATCAAGAATGTTGAGGTAGTATGCAACACTGTCGGCGTTTTTTTCATTAATAAAAAAAACAATCTTATTGTCTGTGTACATAAATTCCATAAACCCTTTAAAATATGTAGGTACCGTTTCGTCTTGTAGCATTTCTTCAATATTGTATAGAGCTTCAGCTATTAATTTACGTGAATTTATAGCTAATCCTTTTTCATATTGTGTAAGTATTCTGACATAGCGTATATTCGATAATGCATTGAAATCATTGGGGAACTTGTTGGTGGCTATACGTTCAAGTGCCACTAACTTATCAAGCATTTCATTTCCCAACACAGTATCTTTTAAGTTATATGCTGATTCTGAAAACCGATATAGCATCATACAAAACTGCACTAAATCGGGCATTTTTATCTTAGAATCTTTTAATAAAGATTCCGAATGCATAGCAATAAAATGGCTATATTTACTATAAGTATCTTGGGTTTTAGTATAAGCTTTTTTTGAATTGTAGTATATTGCTATTATGGTTAATGCCGAAAATGATGGTTGATTGCTTTTTCCCTTTTCTGTTTCATTTAACTTTTCTGCATAATAAAGCATTTCTCCATCTCTATTATTCATTTGTGCTTGGTTGCTTAGTATTCCATAATAGGTTCTTTTATGTTCTTCGTTTTTTGTATTGTTCCAAATAGTAATTCTGTATGTTGTTAATAAATCTAATAATTCCTTGTTCGTAAATAAAATATTGGCAGACAAAATAGACTTCATAGTTTCTCTTATAGAATCTAAGTATTTATTTTCCGGAATGTTTCCAATTGTATAGGCTTTGGATATTGCAGTTATAGCTTGTGAAGCAGAGTCTTTAGCATTATTTGCTTTTGTGTTAGTTGAATGCACAAAAAGACAAAGAATCAATGCAATTAATCGTATTATATAGTTGGGCATGAAGCAAGTGTTTTTTGCATACAATAATTTCTTTTTACAAATAATAAAATCACGGAGCAATTAGTAGGTATAATACGGCACAATTTATTAGACATAAATCGTTTCATAAAAACATTGCACTAAATATAGTTGCAGCGTTTTAGTTTTATTGGTTTTCGCCACAAATCTAACAAACTCATTGAATTAGTTTGTAATTTTGCAGAAAAAGTTCAATAAATATATTGAACAAATACGGAATTTTAATTTAGCCTTTGTATATAATTAGCCTATACTCTAAAAATTGTGTTTTATACGAAAAGCATTTTCCTTTATTTTTAATTAGAGCCCAATAATAGCTAACATTTCAGGAGTATATATCTTTATTTATACGATGGGCTAAAACATTAAAATTATGTTTTGTATCTATGATAAATGTTTTTTGTAAATACCCATACTCAAAACAACACATAAAATATATATGTAATTGAAGTACCTACATTATCATGTGGTTTTATCTATAAAAATATACAATTTGTACTATTTTTTAATGCTTTGTTTTTTTTTATGATTTTAAATTACTAATATTGTTAGCGTATAAACCGACCGAATTTGAGTTGAATAAGAATTAAATTATTCTATTGTTAATTTAAAATCAACGTATTATGAACACATCTACATTTTCAAGTATCTTTGCGTACTTATTGCTGTCATTTTTAATACATTCTAATAAAATGTATGCGCAGCCACTCTTGACAGAAAGCTTTAATTACAATTCCGGTACCTTACTTACAGGAGCTAATTGGGTACAAAGGGCAGCGGGCACTCCTACGGTTAGCGTAAGTGCCGGAAACCTTAGTTATAATAGCACCATTGCTAATAACTTTGGTAATAGGGTAAGCTTAACCCCTACAGGGCAAGACGTGTATAGGTCTTTTACCGGCGTTGCCACTACACTATATTCGTCAATGATAGTAGATGTAAGTGCTGCACAAGCTACGGGAGATTACTTTTTTGTAACCGGAAATACCACCTCCCCTCTAACGTATGGTGCGAGAATTTATCTTAGGTCTAATGGAACCGGATATAGCTTTGGAGTAGCAAAAGGAGCTAATGCCCCAGAATACGAAAGTGCTATACGCAATTTTAATACCGCATATTTTATAGTGCTTAAATACGAAGTAGTAACAGGAGCCACTAACGATATTGTACACCTTTTTGTTAATCCTTTGCCTTTAAATACCGAGCCGGGTACAGCAGATGTAGTTTTTAGTAATACAGTTGGTGTGGATATTGGTAATACAGCCGGAACAAATTTATCTTCGATAAATCTTTATCAAGGCACCGCAGCCAATGCACCTACGTTACAAATTGATGGTATAAACGTAGGGGCTACGTGGAGCTCAGTAGCCACAGCGCAGTACGACTATGGAGATGCTCCTAATACATACGAACAGTCAAAAGACAACTTTTTCGTTCCGGCACAGCAAGCTATATTAACAGGTCTGTATATAGGAGATACACCCCCCCAAACCGAATTTAGCCCTAATAGTGTAACTGCCGGAAACAATAATAATGGTACAAACGGCGATGGGATAGAAGAAGATGGGCTGGTAATCCCCATGGACGCAATAAAACAAGGATTAGCATATTCTCTTACGGTTCCTGTAAATAACCCTGCTGCTACCACAAAATATTTATACGCATGGATTGATTTTAATAATAACGGAAGGTTTGAGCTAAACGAGTTTACAACCGCAGCATCCATAAACTTTACTACAGTCGGATATAGCTTTAGAACTTTAACATGGAGTGCCGCACAGACTGCATTAATACCCGATAGCATAGATAAAGTATATATCCGATTAAGACTAACTGATAGGGCATTAATAGACTTTACCGGAGCAATTGGTGGCACCATATTAGATGAAAGAAGTATAGGCAATGGGGCAATAAGCGCATCTGTTGCGTCAGACAATGGAATAGTGCCCAAAGGAGAAGTCGAAGATTTTCAATTAGATGTAGTACGCCTATATGATTTTGGAGATGTGCCTATTACCTTTGAATATGATAAAGACAATAATTTAGCCCCGGCATTACATGCCGAAGGTGTAGATTTAACCTTAGGAAGCCTTATAGATATAGAGTCTGCTCCCTTGTCGGTGACATCACCCGAAGAAAACAATGACGAGGGGGATAATGAATACGATTTAGAAGACGAAGATGGCATTGAAGAAATGCCAAGTGTGAGTAGAGGTGTAGAATATAGTATAGATATAAATATAAATGCTCCCGCAGGAACTAAATATTTGTACGCCTGGTTAGACCTTAACAACGATGGACGATTTCAAGTTAATGAACTAACTACCGCAACCCTAAGCTTTACTACAACCGGAAGTTTTGTAAGAACACTTACCTGGTCTGCAGCACAAACAAATTTGATACCGATAAATACAAAACAAATTTATCTTAGAGTAAGACTGTCCGCAACTCAGCTCTTTGATTTTACTACTGTTGCTTCGGGAGGGGCTATTATAGACGAACGTAGCATAAGCAGTGGCGCAACCTCAGCCACAAATGCAACTTTAGTATCTACAATCGCATTGGGAGAGGTTGAAGATTATCAATTACCCGTTGATGACTACGATTTTGGAGATGCACCCGTTACTTATGAAAACAGTGTGCCGGCAAGGCAAATTGCATTACCTACAAGACATATTGGTACCGCTGTGCTTTTTGAAAGCACTCCAAATAGTGTTCCCTCGGGAGCTGACAATAATGGAATTAACGGAGATGGAGAAGAGGAGGACGGAATAGTAGGCACAATGCCTGTAGTAACTAAAGGTGCTTCCTTTAGTTTTTCCGTTCCCGTAACAGTTAATGTTGCATCTCGTATATTGGCTTGGATAGATTTTAATAATGATGGTAAATTCCAGCTAAGCGAAGCTGCATATACCGCAGCAACGGGCACATCACAGCAGTATCAAACTGCCCCGATAGGAACTAACAACATTACATTTTACTTTAGAGGTTCGCAAACCCATAATTTGCCGGATACAGTTACAAATGTATATGTAAGAATAAGATTAACGGCTGCTACCACATCACAAAGCACAGATAACGCAACAACTACCGATATAGACGAACGTAGTATAGGAGATGGACATAGTTCCGGAGCATATAATATACCTTATATAGGAGAAATAGAGGATTATCGTTTTCCGGTAGTAAAAGAGCTTGATTATGGAGATGCACCTATTAGCTACGAAGAAAACAGAGATAATAATTCTCGTCCTGCCCGTAACTATACAAACGAAGAGCTCTATTTGGGTCAGGCATATATTTTAGAAACAGGACCTTCTTCTGTAACTACAGGTAATAATAATAATACACCCAATGGCGAAGGAATGGAAGAAGATGGAATAAGCAACGAACAATTGTTTGTAAGATTAGGTGGCGTCGGTAACACAAATATTTATAGCGTGGAGGTTAATAATACTACAGGTGCTGCAGCTACATTACACGGTTGGATAGATTTTAATAATAACGGGCGTTTCGAAAGTGCAGAATATGCATTTGTAAATGTACCGAATAATACAAGTGGAATAGTTAGTCTTCCATTTACTGTTACTCAAGCAAATAATATACCGGCAAGTGTTACGCATTTATATATGCGTCTCCGTTTAATTCAAGCAAATGCCGAAATTGCCATTGCAGACTTTACCAGTGGTACTAACAATGCTTATGTGGACGAAAGGGCAATAGGAGACGGATTGGCATCGGGAGAATATACTTCGGTATCAATAGGCGAAGTAGAAGATTATCAATTAACCGTAATCAGAGATTTTGGAGATGTCCCGCTATCTTACGAAAATGGCAGTCCTGCATTTCAGTCTAACACCATTATTCCCGAATTGTATATCGGAGATAGTGTAGATTACGAACTCTTAGCGGCTTCTGTAAACGATGGTGATGACAATAATGGCAGTAATGGAGATGGTGAAGACGAAGACGGTTTTCAAATACAAGAAACTATTGTAGTAGGTGCTCCATTTTCTGTTACAATTCCTATAAACAGCACATTAACCGGAACAAAATATCTTTATGCTTGGATTGATTTTAATGGCGATGGTATTTTCAATGGAAATGAAATACAAACCCTCTCTTTTACAGGAACAGGAAGTTTACCACAAACCCTTACTTGGACGGGAGTACAAACAGGCACTACTACGGCAGCAGTAATTGCAGCCGGAAAAACATATATCCGCGTTAGACTATCTGCTGTAGTGCATAATAATGGTAATAGCGGTAATACTGCATTAATTGACACAAGAAGCTATGGTCCGGGTAATGCCTCCGGAGAAATAGAAGATTATCAATTCATAGTCTCTAACCTCTATGATTATGGAGACGTGCCTTTAGATTACGAAATGAATGCAAACACAGTTCCTGCCTCGGTACCGGCAAGACAAGCACCGTCATCTATTTTACGACTTGGTAATACAGTAGATATTGAGTCTGCTGCAAATTCTGTAACTTTGGGAGACGATAATAACGGAACTAATGGAGATGGTACAGATGAAGACGGTATTGTAAATTTATCGCCAATTTATGTTGGTGTGCCATATCGTACACAGGTAAGCGTAATGAATAATACAGGTGCCACAAGAATTTTACACGGATGGATAGATTTTAATAATAATGGTAGATTCGAAGCATCTGAATATACTTCATTAAATGTAACAAGTTCTGCTAATCAGCAAACAGTTACCTTGAGCTGGGCGGCACAATCGTTTACTCCGCCGGCTAATAATAAACTGTATATGAGATTACGAGTATCTCAAGGAACACTTGCGGATAGAACAGTAGGCGTAAATCCGGCATTAATTGATGAACGTTCCATAGGAGACGGTTTATCTACCGGTGATTATGGCGTATTACAACAAGGTGAAATAGAAGACTATCAAATAACAGTAATTTCAGATTACGATTATGGTGATACAGATTCTACTTCTTATGAGTTAAGCAGAAATGATGTTTACTCTCCGGCACGCCAAGCTATTAGCCAAGGGCTATATTTAGGACAACTGTACCCCGATGCAGAAGCAAGCAAACAAACTTCATCAGAAGCTAATGGAGATAATGACAATAATTTGAACGATGAAGATGGTGCAATACCAGGACCTATCACTGCAGGGGGCGGATATACACTTAATGTTACTTATACCAATAATTCCGGTGCAGCAAGAACTCTTTACGGATGGATAGACTTTAATAATAACGGAAGATTTGAAGCAGTAGAAGTAGCTACAGTAAGTTTACCAAATAATAACAATAATAGCATTGCAACTTTAACTTGGTCCTTAGCACAGTCAAATGTAATTCCAAATACTGCAAATCAATTATATATGCGGTTAAGAGTTTCAGAAGCTACTTTAAGCGACTTTACTACTGGAGCTCCGGGATTGTTTGTAGATGAAAGAGCCTTGGCGGACGGACATAATAGTGGTGAATACCAAGCAACCCCAATTATTGGAAACGGAGAAATAGAGGATTATGCAATAATAGTTACTACAGATTTAGATTATGGAGATTTACCAATAAGCTACGAACAGCCATCAACTTTATTACCCGCAAGACAAATATCCAGTGCTGCCCTTCAAATTGGGGGTACTCCAGATGTAGAGTCGGGACCACAAAGTGTAGGAGCAGGAATGGATAATAATGGCACTAATGGCGATGGAGAAGATGAAGATGGTATTATTCCCGCTAACCACTCCGTAACGGTAAACTCTATATTTACATTACCGGTAACAGTTACTAATACTACCGGTGCTACAAAAGTATTATTTGGCTGGCTCGATATTAATAACAATGGAATTTATGAGCTTGGAGAAGTAGCTACCGTTAATGTTGTTAACAATACTAATAATGGTACTGTAAATCTTTCTTGGACGGCAGCACAAACCAGAAATATACAAACTGAAAAAGTTTATTTAAGATTAAGAATTGCAGATTTACTAGCTAATGCAAGTGGAATCTTTGATAACGCCTCTACTCCTTACGACGAAAGAGCAATAGGAGATGGACTTTCATCAGGTGCTTATGGTACTGCTCCTACTCGTGGAGAAATTGAAGATTATCAATTAACAGTTATACCGGTATTTGATTTTGGAGATGCACCGATAACTTACGAGGCTAATAATAATAACGACATTTTTCCTGCACGCCATTTGACAGCATCAACCTTATATTTAGGAAGTACATACGATGTAGAGCATAATGCAGCTAATGTTTCTTCGGGCAATGATAATAATGGTACAAACGGAGACGGCACAGAAGAAGACGGTATTACTACCTTACCGCTACTCTATCCCGGCGGCTCATACAGTGTAAGTGTTAATGTATTTAAAAGTATTTCCGGTACAGGAAGCATACACGGTTGGATAGATATGAATGGAGATGGCAAATTCTCGGCTAATGAATATGCAGTTACCACAGTAACCGCTGCAACTGGCACACAAAGTGCAACATTAACTTGGAGTGCAGTACCTTATACAAGTGCGAGTAATAATGCTTATATGAGATTGCGCTTTACAACTAATACACTTGTCGATAATGCAGCTACAACTAATATAGATGAGCGTAGCATAGGAGATGGATTATCTACGGGTATTTACGGAACACCTGTAAATGGAGAAATTGAAGATTATTATATAGATGTAGATAGCACGGGTGGTGTTGCCTCTGCTCCAAATTGTGATGGATTGGGTGCTATTGACCCCATACAAGCAGGATTTCATGCTACTATGGTAAGACCAGCGAGCGGAGGGTTTCTTGTATTTGGAGAAAGTGCTCATGGAAATGGTTCTTCTAACTTAAATACTCCTGCTCTATTAGTTTCCGGAAGCAATGGCTTTAACTTTGCTGGAGATGCCGTAATGGCTACTTTAGCCTCACGATATATTAGTACCCACCAATATGCAATGCTGACTACGGCAGGATTTTATATGTGGGGAGTTAATAATACAATGGTTGCATCAGCCGTAACCGGAGGTACTACTATGAAGCAAATAAACCTGCCTCCCGGTATTACACCCGGAAGAGTAAAAATGATAGATGCGGGTTCGGGCAATTTAAGCGTAGGTTCAATTGTATTACTAACTACCGCAGGAGAAGTATGGGTACGAACTAATAATAATGCTAATAATACAAGCAATACATCAAATGCAATACAAGGCGATGGAAATTTATTAAGTAACAATGGCAGCACAGATTGGCATCATGTACAGACCGCTCAAGACGTACCGCTTACAGGTATGTTAGATGTAAGAACAGCCGGTGCCGGTGCTATTGCAACAGATGGAAACAACTTCTATACTTGGGGGGTTAGTGTATATCTTGGAGATGGCTCAGCCGCCACTACACAGCATTATGCACAACAAATGACCTTACCAACAGGTTTTGTAGCTCCTGCCCGCCAAGTAGATCTTAGCCACAATAACTCTCCTTCGTACTATATACTCGATGATGATGGAGTAGTGCATGTATTGGGTAATAATGCAGACGGACAATTAGGGCTTGGACATACAACAGCCCAAACTACATGGCAGGAAATTACTACAATTAAAGAACAGCCAAATGCCGCAGGGGTACAAGCAGATGTTAGCAGACCAATAGGACCTGTAACCAAAATATCTGCAAACAACCACGACGCAATGCTACCGCATTTTATAGCCATTACCGCAGAAAAAATAGCATACCATACAGGAAGCAATGGCGGCAATATGTCGGGAACAGTAAGTGCCAACGACAGATATACACTTACCGCAATGACCGCCGGAAACGGCGCAAGAATGTTAGAAGGTAAAATGGTATTTGCGGAAGCCGGTGGGCACATAAGTGTATTAGCAAAAGAAGGTAATGACAGATATGGATATGTAGGACATACTATTAGTGGTTCCGACGGATGCGGCGGATGCACCGGAAGCCCAACGGAATATGAATTTAACAAAACCCCTTCCACAGGACCGCTATGTGGCATCGAAGCCTTTGATTTTGGAGATTTAGATGATAGATATAATTTAGGAGCCAAAGCGCGTCATCAAATTAGACATGGACAATCTAATAATCCATTAAAATTAGGAAGTATTGCAGCAGATAGTGATGAGGAACCGCAAATTACCGGCCATCTGAATGATAACGAAGCAGATGGAGATGATACTGACGGTACAGGAGACGACGAAGATGCGTTTAGCGGCAATTTACCGGTAAAAACAGCAGGAATGCCATATACCATCAATGTGCCATTAACCAATAATACAGGAGCAGTAGCTTATCTATATGGTTTTGTCGATTGGAATGGAGATGGAGTGTTGTCTGAAAGTGAAACTCAGATACAAATGGTAAATTCGTCTGCAAGTCAGCAAACCATTGCGCTTACATGGCCAGATCCGGGTTTATCTGCTGCCAATTGCGATAGCTTAAACAACATTAAACGTAGTTTCTTAAGATTAAGATTAACTACTGATATGCTTGTAGATAATATTGGAACTAATGAAGACGACCGTAGCCATTTAGCAGCGAGCGATGGAGAGGTAGAAGACTATTATGTAGACTGGGAACCTCCTGTAGTTTCATTAGATTATGGTAATCTACCGAGTGAAAACGACTCAATAGTTTGGCCAATTGCAAGTGCTCAGTTGACATCATTAAATTTATCGGCTACCAGAGTTTGGTTAGGTGATGATAATGACTATCCCGATACAACTTGTATTTCAAATGAAAGCAAAAATGGAGGACTTCAAATATTGTTTACAGGTAATCCTGTGTTAGGTTCCGGAACAGCAATAGACCCTTGGGAGCTTACTGTAAATTCAACTTCCAATACAAATTTTGAGTTTTCGGTTACAGTTAATGGCAACGGAGCTCCTAACACACCTGTTTATTGGGCTATTTGGATGGATGCTAACAATAATGGAAACTTTACAGATACTAATGATATTTTTGTTACCGACATTACAAATCACGGTAGTCCTGTAACGGTACAAGTTCCATTCTCTGTAGCATTAAACGGTACTAATACCGGTGCCACTCATGCTGCTTTAAGAATAGTAGCAACAGCCATTAATACTACATTTACACAATTACAAAATGGAGCTGTATCGGTACAAAATGGAGAAGTTGAAGATTATTTTATTGTATATAATGACGTTCCTCTTCCTATAAAACTATCGAATTTTACAGCCACAAAAATAGAATCGACAGTAAAACTAAACTGGACTACCGCATCCGAACAAAACAATAAAGGTTTTGAAATACAAAGAAGTACAGATAGTAAAGAATGGATAGATTTAGGATTTGTAAAAAGCTTGGCAGAAAATGGATTTAGTATGTTCAACCTTGCTTATGAATATACAGACCTAAATCCTCAGGTTGGTAGTAATTATTACCGTTTAAAACAATTAGATTATGATGGTAAAATTGAGTATAGTGTAATTAGAATGGTAGCATTTGAAGGTCAGAATAAAGGAGTTGTCTTTTATCCTAACCCTACCGAAGGCACATTAAATATAAGCGGGCTTACCGGAAATAATCAAATACGTGTAATAGATAATATCGGTAGAATAATAATGACAGAACAGCCGAAACAAAGTCAAAACGAATATCAATTAGATTTGTCTGCCTTACCCGAGGGCTTGTATTACATAAGTATTATTAACGAAAAAGGAGAACTCGTAACCGAAAAGGTGCAAAAAATGTAAATACTAACAATATACAAATAATCAATTTATTGATTGAATTTAACGGTTGCCCCAAATCAATATTTAGTTGATTTGGGGCAACCATTTTTTATGTGGAATGTATGTAGCAATTTATATTATTTTTTGTTATTGTATAATAGTTTATTTGTCTTTTGTATTGACATATAGCCAAGTGGCAAGATATAAAAAATGAATGTAGTTTATTTTAATAGAGTTATTACTATTTATACATTCAACCTATACTGTAGTTTTAAATATAGATAAAAAATAGCACGAGATTTGTACAAATGATGATGAAAAATTATAAATTATGAAATTTATTTCTATCTATTTAAAACCAATTATTTGTATAGTATTATGTATTTTTAATATTGTAGAATCTTCCGCTCAAAGTTGTACTGTAAATGCCGGAGGCAATAGTATTGTTTGCGGAAGCACTACTACATTGAATGGTGGTATATCTGGCAGCTATACGGCAAGTACACCTACTTGGACTTTTATATCCGGCCCTACTACACCCACTATTGTTTCTCCTAATAGCTTTACTACAAATGTTACGGGTATGATAGATGATGGAAATTATGTATTTCAGCTTAGTCATCCTTGCAATACAGGTACAGCTACTTCTTTAGTAACTATTACTGCCCATCCAAGACCTGCCAGTTTTACAGCTGGTGCAGATGTAACCGATATTTGTGCTACTATTGGCACAACCAACTTATCGGGTGTTATTCCTGCGGGTTTTACAGGTACGTGGAGGTCGGTAAATATTTATAGTTTAGAAAGGTTTAATTCGCTTGTATCTACTAATTCCGGATTCAGTAGTAGCACATCTGCTACTCCTACATTTTCAATATTCAACAAATCTAATCATGAAATAGATCCAGCATATTTTGTAATTTTAAGAATTACATCTTTAGATAATGTATGTAGTTATGAAGATACAGCAATAGTAAGATTTATTCCTAATCCGGAAATTATTTCACCCTTAAACTTTAATCAATGTCGAAACCCTTTGAATACACGCCATTGGATAGATTTATCGTCAACTTCTCCTGCCTTTTCTTCAAATTATATAGGCTCGGCAGGTACGATAGCTGCGGGAACAATAGTATCTCTCGATGTAATTAACCAACCAATAGGAGCGAATTTGGCATACGAAGAAATAGAAACAAGACGGGTGTTTTTAACAGGAATGAATATCGATGGAACTTATGAATTTACATTAACTGTTGCAAATGAGTGCGATACACATACCACACCTACCATTTCCTATACCTATTCGGGAACTTCTCCTCGCAGGGTAAATTTTGTAATCTCGTCACAGCCAGAGCAATCTATGGTCTTCTCTACAGTTGGTAGTGGAGGAGAATTGCATTGTAGTAGTAAAATTGGTAGTATGGCAGCTGAAACCTTTTATTTTGATATAGATCCATTAGATCCATCTTCTGTCATATCTTCTGTTACCCCTACCGGTATTTTCCCACCGGGAGGTGCTCCTTCTGTTACATTATCGGGAGCTGGTACATATAATCGTATGGCTACTGTTACTCCTCCATCGGGTGGGTGGCAGGCTGGTACCTATAAATTTTTAGTTGCTACATCAAATGGGACTTGCAGTATTAACCAATCTTATTTTATTCATGTTTCGGACAATAACAGACCTGATGTTGGTATTCCTAATCAAAGTATATGCTATCCGGGAACTGGAGCTATATCTGCAACCATTCCTTTACCTGATGTTTACAAACAAGAAGTCAATACCAGTTATTTTCAAGATTTCAATGCCCATTACAATTTCTCAGTAGTGTCTAAACCTGCCGGCTCTGCAAATCCTGTATATACGCCTAATAATCAACGCACTATTTCTAATACAAGTACCATTATTAGCAACTTAGATAGGGCAGGAGATTATGTATTTCAAATTACGGCAGTACATACAACTGGCGGTGTTGGTCCTTTTTTGCAACAAGAATACTCTTGTTCTGGTGCTTCATTAACTTCGCAATTCACATTGCATGTAGAAAATCCGGTAAATGCTAATGCAGGTTCTAACCAAAATGGAGTATGTGCCCAAACTGTAAATCTATTAGGAAACTCACCTGGTGCAGGTAACGGAGAATGGACATTGGTATCTGCTCCTTTGGGTGCAATGCCTACAATAGCTTCTTCTAACAGTTTTTCTACAGTAGCAAATAATTTAGATTCTATTGGATTTTATCATTTTGAATGGACGATTACCAGCCCTTTGGGAGGCTGTGTTAGTTCAGACGAAGTTGTTTTTCAGGTTATTTGCTCATTGCCAACTGAAATTGATATTAGCGGTTTTGTTTTTCATGATTCTGATGGAATGACAGGTGGTGTAGATGGTATTGAAATGCAAGGGGTTAAGGTTATATTGTTTGCCGCAGATGGTATTACTGTTATAGATAGCACTACTACCGATGCAAATGGTTTGTATAGTTTTGAAAACGTACCATATACTGTTGAAGATTATATTATTAGTGTTGTATTACCCAGTGGATTTGTACATGTTAGCTCTACAGATTCTACTCCCACCAATGGATTAATAACTGTTAGCGGCTCAAGGAATAATATAGATATAAATTTTGGCATCCAACAACCCCCAATCGCCGATGAAAAAGAATTTACAATAGGAGAATCATCTTTTACCATAAACCCTCCTACGGGTTACCCTTACGAGTACGGATATAAGGCTATACCAATGAGTTCAACTGCATTAACAGGCTACTCTACCGGAGGTTCTCTATCCGGCAGCGACCCCGAAGATTGCCCTACTACATCTTCTTGTAATACAGGTACGGGTACCACCTTTAATATTGAAACGATTAATAGCAATACTAAATTATTTTATGATTTTGGCGGAGCAACAGGAGTGCAAGAGATAAACGTATCCGGAGGAGCGGTGAGCATAGAAAATTTCGATGTAGCTAATCTTGTAATTTATGGACAAACAGGTAGTGGTACATTAGGCAACGAGATAGGATTTACATACTCCATTACCGATGCTGCCGGAGCTACAAGTAGTCCTGTAAGTTATAGTATAGAAACTATTACACCACTGCCCGTAAAACTAATTAGTTTTGATGTTAAGTTACACAACACAACAGCGATATTATTATGGCAAACAGCCTCCGAACAAAACAATAAAGGTTTTGAAATACAAAGAAGTACAGATAGTAAAGAATGGATAGATTTAGGATTTGTAAAAAGCTTGGCAGAAAATGGATTTAGTATGTTCAACCTTGCTTATGAATATACTGACCTAAATCCTCAATTAGGAGACAATTATTACCGTTTAAAACAAATAGATTATGATGGTAAAATTGAGTATAGTGTAATAAGAATGGTAAATTTTGAAGGTCAGAATAAAGGTATTGTTTTTTATCCTAATCCTACAGAAGGCACGCTTAATATTAGCGGACTTACCGGAAACAATCTTATACGAGTTATAGACAATATAGGTAGAATTGTACTTTCCGAGCAGTCGAAACAAACACAAAACGAATACCAATTAGATTTATCCTCACTTCCAGAAGGATTATATTACATTAGCATTATTAACGACAAAGGAGGCGTTGTAACTGAGAAAATACAGAAATTGTAAAATGCTATAAGTGATAATCTTAATGCTAATAATAAATTCCGGTTCTTGTATGAAAGTTGCATTACAAGAACCGGAATTGTTTTATAGAGTAAATTTCAAATGTAGTGTAGCTGTTGCCAATGATAATAATTGTATGCAGTAATACATACCAAATATGAAATATAACACTGCCCTACTTACTCAAGTGCATACTGCGCTCTTTGTATAGTTGGCGAAACCAAGGGTCGCGAAGCGATTTAATAAACCTAATAGCCTCTCCTGTGCTTTTCATTTCGGGTCCGAGTTCTTTATTTACATTCGGGAATTTGTTAAAGCTAAATACGGGTTCCTTTACAGCAAAGCCTTCTAATTTTTTATCAATGGAAAAGTCTTTTATTTTAGCCGCCCCAAGCATTACTTTGGTAGCCATATTAAGATAGGGTACGCCGTAAGCTTTGGCTATAAAAGGAGTGGTTCTACTTGCTCTCGGGTTAGCTTCTATTACAAACACCTTGCCCTCTTTAATAGCGTATTGAATATTGATTAAACCTTTTATATTCAATTTAAGTGCAAGTTTTTTAGCAATATCTTTCATCTCTTCTACTTCAAGTGGACCTAAATTAAATACCGGCAATACCGAATGGCTGTCTCCACTATGAATACCCGCCGGCTCTATGTGCTCCATAATACCCATAATGTGTACGTCTTCTCCATCGCAGATTGCATCTATTTCAGCTTCTTGACAGCGGTCTAAGAAATGGTCAATCAGTATTTTATTTCCCGGTAAGTTTCTTAAAAGGCTTAATACACTTTTTTCGAGTTCATCATCATTAATTACAATACGCATTTGCTGCCCGCCTAATACGTACGATGGGCGTACCAATACAGGATAACCAACTTCGTTAGCAACTTCTATGGCATCGTCGGTAGAAAATGCAGTTCCATATTTAGGGTAAGGAATGTTTAACTCTTTCAGCAAATCCGAAAACCTGCCTCTATCTTCTGCAATATCCATATTGTCAAAAGAAGTGCCAATTATTTTTATACCTTTTTCGTGCAATCGCTTGGCAAGTTTAAGGGCAGTTTGTCCACCAAGCTGTACTATTACTCCTTCGGGTTTTTCGTATTCAATAATTTCCCAAATATGCTCCCAATATACAGGCTCAAAATATAGCTTGTCTGCAATGTCGAAATCGGTAGAAACCGTTTCTGGATTACAGTTAATCATTATGGCTTCGTAACCACACTCTTTTACAGCCATTAAGCCGTGTGTACAGCAGTAATCAAATTCTATGCCTTGACCTATCCTGTTAGGACCACTGCCCAGAACGATTATTTTCTTTTTATCGGAACTAATTGATTCGTTTTGAAACATGAAAATTTAGATGCTTTAATATTGCAGAGGGCAAAAATAAAACAATCTGAAGCATCTTTCAAATTTTCCAACAAAGACAATTTTGTATTTCAAAAAAATATTATTTATAAAAAATCTACTTGTCATTAGAAAACATTTTGTTTAACTTTGACAGAATAATTTAAAAATATGTACCGCATAGTAGTAACACTATTGACTATATCACTAATATTCTTTGCTTGCAAAGAAGTGCCTGTTTATATTAATTTAGATGATAGCGTGTCAGAAGACACTTCTTATGTTGCCAATATAGAGACTGCTCAAGACAAAAAATATTTAATAGAAGAATTAAGTGGAGCACAATGTGTAAACTGTCCGCAAGGCATAGCTAAATTAAATGAAATGAACGCTTCTGGCGAATTTGCCGGAAAATTAATCATAGCGAGCATACATGTTGGCACATTTACCGAACCTATTCCCGGAAAAAGCAAACAAAATTTTGTAGTATCTGGCGCAGAGCAATTATTGAGTGTAGTATTAGGTAGTGACCCAGGCAAGCCTTGTGCTGCATTCGAAAGGTTAGAGATAAAACCTAACGAAAGCTTGTTACTGCCAAGGTACACATCTTGGTCCTCTTTTATGTCAAATGCTCGAGATAGCTCTGACACCAAATCTCCTTTAAATATTGATATAGCTACATTTGTGGGCGATGTAGATAATGAATATAAAATCGAAGTAAAGGTAGCATACACACAAGAGATGGTAGGAAACCAATCTTTAAACATTTATCTTACCGAAGATAAAATAATAGATGCAATGTTAACCCCAAATGGTATTAAAGAAGATTACGAATTTAATCATACATTTAGGGGTTTTGTAACACCACCAACAGGTAAAATAATTTTACCGGACATAACCACGAAAGAAGCCGGAAGAGTATATATATACAGAGTTACAGTAAAAAAAGACCCAACACACGAACAACAAAAATATTGGAATCCCGAAAATATGAATGTAATAGCATTTGTAAGCAGCAGTGCCGGAGGAACAAAAAGAGTATATCAAGTAGCAGAAACACATTTAATACAATAATCAAACACATAAAAAAATAGATTAGACAATGAAGAAAATAGTTTTTTCAGTTGGTTTATTAGCCTTATCGGCATTAATAACCAATGCACAAATTAATCAAGGGGGGTTTCCTTTGAGTTCTTTAAATAGTGCCGTAGATTATTATGCCCCCATAAGCGAATATCCATTACCGGAGTGGGATAATTACTTGGCAGAATATGATAATAAAGAAGGTAATGAGAGACATTTAAACCCATATTTGGTTGCCCGAAATATTGATGTATCTATAAGCTTTCCTCAGTCTGGAGTATTCTATGAGGCTGAAGACGGTTCTGTAATTTGGAAAGCACAAGTAAAAGTGGCAGATGCTAAAGCCCTTGGTTTTTATTACGACATCTTTAATTTACCAAAAGGCGTAAATTATTTTATCTCCAATGAAAACGGACGACATGTATTAGGAGCGTACACATCTAATAATAATGCAGAATCTGGAATGTTTGCAAATGAGGCTGTACAAGGAGGTATTGTAAATTTAGAGCTTAATATACCGCCTTTCGTGAATCAAAATGAAATTAAATTACACATAAACCAAGTGGCGGTTTACTTTAGAGCAGTAGAATACTTAGAGACGTATAAATCTAAAGATGGAATCGACTTTATTTATGATAATGCTTTATTGGGAGGATCGTCTAAATGCCAATTAAATGCTGCTTGCCCTCAAGGTACGAATTATCAAATTCAAAGAAGAGCAACCTTACAGCAATTAATAGTATCAGGAGGAGGATTGGGTATGTGTAGCGGCTCAATGGTGAATATGGTAGGTAATAGCCCCGGTAATTGCAAAACTTATTACCTAACTGCAGCACACTGCGAAAGTTCCAATAGTACTTCTCAAAGCAATCCAAACATTAATCAAATTATATTAAGGTACAATTACGAAACTTCATCTTGTGTGAGTTTGGCTGTGCCAACTGCTAAAACAATTAATGGTGCCAAGTTTGTTTCTCGTTCTAATATAAGTGGTAATGCCGGTACAATTGTTGGTGATTTTCTTTTATTAGAAGTTACACAAAACATTCCTGAAAGCTGGAACGTAACCTTAGTAGGTTGGGACAATAGAAATACAACCCCACAGACTTATACTGCACCTAAAAAGTTTATTGGATTTCACCACCCATCCGGGGATGTTAAGAAGTTATCTACTTCACAAAAAATTTCTTCTGATGGCGTAGCGCAAAATCATACACACTGGTCGCAAGAAATTGACGAAGGCTATATAGAGAGAGGGTCTTCTGGTAGTGGGTTGTTTAATGGAGATGGTAGATTGATTGGTATTGCTTCTGTTGCATTCTTTAATGTTTCTGATCAAGAATGTCTTAAAAATGGGAAAAATGAAGCTAATTCAGCAGAACCTTCAAATGATGTATCGTATGCTAAGTTTTCTACTTCGTGGAATTATATGACAGATGGAAGTGCAGACAACAGAAAACTTAAACCATGGTTAGACCCCGAAAATACAGGTGCTACAGTAATACAGTCAGTTACTTCGTCTTGTAATTCGGTTGATGGCGTTGGCGGAACAAGAATTAATAATTATAATCAAGATTTAGAAAACTCTATTTTAATTCAGCCTAACCCTGTAGTAAACAATAAATTGAACATTCAGTTTAATTTAAAAGAATTTACAGACATATCTGTTACAATGTATGATATTACTGGTAAAGAAGTAAAATCTGGATACATCAATGAAATTTCTACAGGTACATTTTCTTTAGATGTATCTCACCTAACTTCGGGTATGTATATGGTGAAAATATCTGATGGCAATGGTTTTGCCAACAAGAAAGTAATGATTAGAAATTAATAATCATAATTATTGAATTTCGATATAGCTTTTTGAAAAAGGGTGGTTGTAATAACCACCCTTTTGTATTATATCGTACTCGCAACGCTAAATATAGTATTGTGCTAATATGTATTATCTATCGCCTTTTCCTTTGGGGGCAAGATGTTTAAGGTTAATGACTTCTTGAGGAGTTAGCATTCGCCATTTACCGCGCGGAATATTTTTCTTGGTTAATCCTGCATACATTACTCGATCTAATTTTTCTACCACATAACCTAAAGACTCGAATATACGGCGTACAATTCTGTTTTTACCACTGTGTATGGCTATACCTATCTCGGTTTTACTCTCGAGATAAGCAATATCGTCCACTTGTACAGGACCGTCTTCTAATACTAATCCCGATGCTATTTTATCAAAATCTGCTTGCGATAATTTTTTATCCAAAACGGCGTGGTACAGTTTGCGAATATCATATTTGGGGTGTGCTAACTTTTGCGACAAATCGCCATCATTAGTCAGTAGGAGCAATCCGGTAGTGTTTCTGTCTAATCTGCCAATAGGATATACTCTTTGCTCTACGTGATTGCTTACAATATCCATTACCGTTCTTCTGCCTTTAGGGTCTTCGGTGGTGGTAATAAATCCTTTGGGTTTATTCATTAAGATATATACTAAGCTCTTCTGTACAGAAATGTATTGCCCATTGTGTGTAATTTTATCGCCTTGTTGTATTTTATATCCCGGGTTAAGTTCCGGCTTGCCATTTACACTTATCTCTCCGTTTTTAATAAGTGTTACGGCATCTCTACGGCTGCATATACCGCAATGTGCAATGTACTTATTCAGGGGCATTTTTTCTTCATTGCTGTATTTTCGGGGCTTATGATTTTGTGGAGAGGGGTTATCTTGTTTTTCAAAATCAGTTACGCTCTTTTTCTTGAATGTTTTTTTAGCGGCAGCTTTTTTAGTTTTTTCGGTTTGAGCGTCTTCCTTTTTTAATTCTAAATAATCGCGGTATGTAAGTTCATCGTCCTTTTTTTTAGACGATACTTTTTTATTTGTCTTTTTGCCAAACTTATCTTGAAAATAAGAATCGGATTTCTTTTTATTATTGGGTTGCTTCATTGCAAATTGATATTAGCCGGTTGATTATTGAAAACTCGATTTAGCAAATCAAAAAAAGTACAAAAATCGAATTTTTCACAAACCTAAATAAAACATAGTTCCTAATAAAAACTAATTTTTAACTTTGGCACATATTCCACATTATAAAAGCAAATGATAACTCGTATAGAACAGTTAAAATCTATGCTGGCAGACAGCCCCAAAGATTGTTTTTTAAAGCACGCTTTGGCATTAGAATATATTAAACAAAACGATGACGATACTGCTCAAAAATATTTTGAGGAAAACTTAGAAAATGACGAAAAATACATTGCCACTTATTATCATTTAGGGCATTTATTAGAAAGGAAACAATTAACCGAAGATGCTATAAACATTTACCAAAAAGGAATGGCTATAGCACAACAAATAGGCGATAGGCATGCTTATGGCGAACTACGTAGCGTTTACGAAGAATTAACCCTCTAAAAAAATGCAAAATACTAAAGACAAAATTGTTCATAATATTCTTGCTAAAACATTGCGATTTGGCGTAGTGTCTTCTATGGGCATAACCATTTTTGGTTTAATCATTTATTTTATTGACGCTTCTAATCATCAATATTATTTTAAAGATTTTGTGGGCGACTACAAATTTAACGCTACTGCTTTTGCCGAAAGCCTTTGCCGATTAGAAGGTACGGCTATAATGTTTTTGGGCGTGTTGCTTTTGATGATAACTCCAATATTGCGCATTATTTTTTCCATTATAGGTTTTGTGCTTATCAAAGACAAAAGGTATGTACTAGTAGGGCTTACAACGTTTTTAATAATTGCTATAAGTGTTATGGTGGGATATCTTGTGATTAAGTAAATGCATCTTGTTTGTAAATAAATTTTACTGGCTATTTAACTTTAGATGCCTTTATGGTTTTAACCCTTTCGTTATGTTTGTTCTTACATATACATTATACACGTTGCTTGCATTAGGTCTAAAGTCTAATAATTCACATTCTTTAGAGGATTTATTTTCGTACAATACTCTACCCATTACATAGTGTATATGAATAATCATACCGGAATTTAAGCTGTTTAGGCATCCAAGGCTTGCAATAAAAACATTATTTATCTTCGTTCCAACATTATATTAACAGAAACTTACCACCCATTATGTAGGATATTAATGCAGGGATTTTAATTTTGCAAAAAATTAAAACCCTCATTTAAATTACATTGTAATGCGCAATAAGTTTTCTGCAATTTTTTTAGTTATTTTCTTTATCTTATTAGGTGCCGGGTTTGGTTTTTATTATTACAAAAAAAGCAAAGAAATAAAAAAGCCAAAATTAGCCATAGTCTCTAAACCAGGAGAAGGCATTAGACCCTTTGCTTTCATTAACCAAAACGGCGATACTATAACAGAAGCCATAATGAAAAACAAAGTAGCCGTAGTAGAATATTTCTTTTCTACCTGTATGGGAATTTGCCCTATAATGAACGAAAATATGACTAAAGTACATCAGGCATATAAAAGCAATGATAATTTTGTAATCCTTTCCCATACCGTTGACCCCGATAAAGACGATGCGCCAACGCTAAAGGCGTATAGCCAAAGATTTAATGCCGTTTCAAATAAATGGCATTTTCTTACAGGAGATAAAAAAGAACTTTACGACCAAGCGCGCCGCAGCTATAAGATAGCAGTAGAAGATGTACCTGAAAATATAAACGAAGACTTTATACACTCTAACCTTTTTGTATTAATTGATAAAAACGGAAAAATACGAATGAAAGAATCTAAAGACGGCACATTACACGCTTATGACGGCACAGATACCGCTTCTGTTTCGGAGTTAATTCAAGACATAAAATATTTGCTTACAGAAGAATAAACCTATATAATTAAACGATTTTATGAGCAAAGAGCTAAGCATTTCTCAAGCACAGCAATTAATAGACGATTGGATAAACACCAAAGGAGTAAGATATTTTAATGAGCTTACCAATTTAGGTATTTTGGTAGAAGAAGTAGGAGAGCTTTCGCGCATAATGGTAAGAAAGTACGGCGAACAATCTTTTAAAAACAAGGAAGAAGAAAAAAACTTAGGCGATGAAATGGCTGATGTGCTGTGGGTTTTGATGTGTTTAGCCAATCAGTGTGGTATAAATCTTAATGATGCCCTATTAAAGAATTTTGACAAAAAAGATATACGAGATGCCACGCGCCATTTAAACAACGATAAATTAAAATAAACAAAGGCTAATACTAATGCGAAATACTTTTTGCACCTTAATAAAATCTCTTACATTTGTCCATAAATTAAAAAGCATCAGAGCCTCAAATGCGTAAATCTTGGTGGAAAATATTAAGTGTACTGTTAATTGCCTATTCTATTGTTGGAGGGCTTTTAATGCCCGTACCCAGAATGGGCATCGTACACGAAACTATCCGTAATACTTTTTATCACGTACCTATGTGGTTTACTATGACTTGCCTATTTACAGTAAGTGTGGTTTATTCCATTAAATATTTAAGAAACAACAATCTAAAAGACGACCTCTTTGCCATTTCTTTTGTAAATGCAGGAGTGGTATTTGGGATATTAGGTATGCTTACCGGCATGGAATGGGCGGCATTTACTTGGGGTAATCCTTGGAGCAACGACCCCAAACAACTTACTTCAGCGTTAAGTTTATTGATTTATTTTGCATACATAGTTTTAAGGGGTTCTTTACCCGATTGGGAGAAACGAGCAAGAATAGGTGCTGTTTATAATATTTTTGCCTTTGCACTAATGATACCTTTAATATTTGTAATTCCTAAATTTACCGACTCTCTACACCCCGGCAATGGAGGTAACCCCGCCTTTGGAGATATGGACAGCCTAATGCGATTAGTGTTTTGGCCCGCAGTTTTAGGTTGGTGTCTAATGGGCACTTGGCTTGCTACACTTTTTACTAGACTTTCTTTGGTTAAAAATAAATCTTTGTTAGAAGACGATGTACTTCCTTCCGATAGCACTGAAGTATTTGCCACTAAATAAATATTATTTTACAAATGAACACACTAAATACAATAAAGAAATACACAAAAAACTTCTTATTCCTTTTGTTTGCATCATTGATACATATTAATGCAAACGCCCAAATAGAAATGGCAGACAAGTTTAGAGAAGACGGGAAAATATATGTAGTCGTTTTGGTAATGCTCACTGTTTTTATCGGCATTGTCATATACCTAATTTCTTTGGATAGAAAAATAAGGAATATTGAAAAAAACAAATAATTTTGCAAACTAAATTTTATTTATCACATACTAACTATTATGGCTAACACACACTATAGCTTCTTTGAAGGCGTAGAACGCAATTTCGATAAAGCTGCAAAATTTACCCGTTTCGAGAAAGGTATTCTCGAGCAAATTAAAGCTTGTAATTCTATTCTTAGAGTTAAGTTTCCAGTTAGAATCGGCGACGGAGTCGAAGTTATAGAAGCCTACCGCGTACAGCATTCTCACCACAAATTACCTTGTAAAGGGGGTATCCGTTACAGTCTCGAAGTAAACCAAGACGAAGTAATGGCATTAGCAGCATTAATGACTTACAAATGCGCTGTTGTAAATGTGCCATTCGGTGGTGCTAAAGGTGGTATAAAAATAGACCCTAAAAAATATACTCCATTTGAATTAGAAAAAATAACACGTCGATATACATCAGAACTAACAAAGAAAAACTTTATCGGACCCGGCATCGACGTACCTGCTCCCGATTATGGTACCGGTGCAAAAGAAATGAGCTGGATTGTAGATACTTACTCTTCTTTAAATCCATTAGATATTAACGCACAAGCTTGTGTTACCGGTAAGCCCATAGCACAAGGTGGTGTCAGAGGTCGTACAGAAGCTACAGGTCTTGGTGTTTATTATGGCATCAAGGAAATGGTTAGTATTGAGGAAGATATGAAACCGCTTGGTTTAACTACCGGTATTGCAGGTAAAAAAGTAATCGTACAAGGTTTAGGAAATGTGGGTTATCATGCTGCTAAATATTTCCAAGGTGGTGGTGCGATATTAGTTGGATTAGCCGAGTACGAAGGTGCTATTTACGACCCCAATGGTTTGGATTTAGAAAAAGTAGTGGCACACAGAAAAGAAACAGGCTCTATCTTAAATTACCCGGGTGCAGAAAGCATTAAAGAAAGCTCTTTGTGTTTAGAAAAAGAATGTGATATATTAATCCCTGCTGCATTAGAAAGCGTAATACACGGAGGCAATGCCGCAAACATAAAAGCAAAAATTATAGGAGAGGCAGCAAACGGACCTATTACTCCCGATGCAGATGCTATCTTAAACGAAAAGGGCATAATTGTAGTTCCCGATATGTATCTAAATGCTGGTGGTGTTACCGTTTCTTATTTCGAATGGCTAAAAAATATTAGCCATGTAAGATACGGACGTATGGAAAAGCGCTTTAGCGAAAACCAAAACTCCGAAATAGTAGCAGCAGTAGAAAGCCTTACCGGTAAAAAAATAAACAGTACCGAAAGAGCAGTATTGCTTCACGGACCAAGCGAAGTAGATTTGGTATATTCCGGATTAGAAGATACTATGATTGGTTCTTACCACGAAATTAGAGAAGTATTTAAAACCGTAGAAGGAGTTAAAGACTTTAGAACAGCAGCATTTATATCTTCTATTAATAAAATAGGAGTAGCTTACGAAGAGTTGGGTATTTTCCCTTAATCTCTGTTTTAGTTCGATTATAAACGAAGAAACTGCCCTTTTTCAAGAGCAGTTTCTTCGTTTTTTTTAGAGTGTTACAACTTTAATACTTCCGGCTTCGGGTTCATCGAAATATGCAGACTCCCCTACAATTTGTACTTGCGCATAAGTGTTAAAAATAGTAAACGAAAAAAGTAAAGCAAAAAATGTAAATGTGAGTTTCATCATATTGTTATGTTGTTTTGTTAAAAATATTAATCTTCTTTTATTACTAATGGATTTTTGGCTGCCTTATACGATGGATACCAAGATGCTATAAAACCTACCACTGCAATGGTTGTAATTACTAAAACAAAATCTGCAAAGTTTAAAGCAACAGGATAGGCTTCTACTACAAACCCCTCTCCGAGTTTTATCCAACCAAAGGTCATCTGACCAATACACAATAAATACCCTAAAACAATGCCCGCTAAGCCACCAATTATCGACAGTATAAACCCTGCATACAGAAATATACGCCTGATTAACTGATTATTTGCCCCCATAGATTTGAGTATCGTGATGTCTTTTTTCTTTTCTAAAACCAACATAGACAAAGCACCTATAAGATTAAAACTCGCTATCAACATTACCATTAGCAAAATGGCATACACCGCCCATTTTTCGCTTTTGAGTATCATATAGAGCGTCTGGTTTTGTTCGTATCGGTCTTGAATAATTGCTTTGTCGCCCAATATTTCGTAAAGTGCTTGTTTAGCTTGTGTTGGTTTTACTCCATCTTTTAGTTTTAATTCTATAGAAGATATTTGGTCTTTTCTACCAAGTAGTTTTATGGCAGATGCAATGGGCAGCAATACATATTTTTCGTCTAACAACTCTTGCACCTGAAAAATACCGGTAGTTATTATTGGCACTTGGTTAAAAGCGTTTTCGTACAGCACACCCGGTTTTGCGCCCGGTTTGGGATAAAAAATATTTATTTCATTAAAAACATTATTTACATCTGCACCCAATGTGTTGGCTATTTGCAAACCCACTATGGCTGGTACTATGCCGCCATCGTTTATCTGCTCAAAATAACTATCGCCTTCGAGCATAAACTTATCTAATCCGTTAATGCCGAACCATTCGTTAGACACGCCTTTTACTACCACTACTTTTTGGTAATCAGCACTACTAATCAGTGCCATATCTTCTATGCTCAGTCCGAGTTGGGCTACTTGTGGTAGGTTGTCTATTGCTTTAATTATTTGTACATCATAATCTATAAACTTACCCTTATTTGCTGTAATTTTTAGGTCAGGATAAAATGCTGCATAAAGGTCTTTGGTTACTGACTCTATACCATTAAACACCGAAAACAACACTATCATAGCTGTAGCAGAAAGCAGTATCGCTCCCATACTAATCCAAGAGATAATGTTTATTGCTTGTGCAGATTTTTTACCTCTAAAGTATCGCCACGCTATTTTTATTGCAGTTTTCAAATTATTATTTGCAGCTTTTAATGAAACCGGCAGGCACTATGCTAATTGTTTTCGGGATTGTTTATTTTCTTTAGCAGTTGTTCTAATTTATCTACTTCTTCTAAAGTATTATCTGTAAAGAAGCTCAGTATCGGTATTCTTCTTAGTTGGTGGCGAAGTTTATTGCCTAATTGCCCTCTTATGGTTGGTGTTTTATCTATTATGGATTGTAATACTTCTTCTTCATTATTGACTTGAAAAAAACTAAGATAAATACGCGCTTCTAACAAGTCGGGCATTACTTTTACATCTGCAATAGATACCAAACCGCCTTGTATCATATTTAACCCTTCTTTCTGAAAGATTATAGTTAGCTCTTCTTGAATAAGGCGCGCTACTTGTTTTTGTCTTTTACTTTCCTGCATAATATCCTTTATTAATTTGTTTTCTTACCACGAAGTTACAATAAATACTATTCTGTTGTTTTTTGCACACGCTCCCATTCTTGAAACGTAAAAGAAAATTCGTGCCTTTCGTCTTTATCGTGAAAGGATTCATTGCATAATTGCCACTCATTATTATTTAATTCGGGAAAAAATGCCGTGCCGTTTTCGATGATGGTATGTACTCTTGTAAGATATACTTTATCCACTAAATTCAAAGTATTGGCATATACCATTCCGCCCCCGATAATAAAACACGCTGCATAGTTCTCTGAACGTAAATAATTTAATGCAGTTGCTATGTTGCTAAAATGCAAAACATTTTCGGGCAAGTCTTCACTTAGCGTGCGAGAGATAACAATATTAAGCCTTTTGGGCAATGGCTTTTGAAATGTATGCCAAGTGTTTTTACCCATTATTATAGGGTGGTTAAGCGTGGTATTTTTAAAAAACTGAAAGTCATCGGGAAGATGCCAAGGCAGTTCGTCGCCAATGCCAATTACATTGTTTTCTGATGCTGCTACTATTGCGTATATATTCATTCTTAAATTTATTGTGTTTTATTAATTGATATTAAACCAATGCCATTATAAATTAGGCTAAAGATGCACATAATTTTTTATCTTTTCATCAGGCTGTTTCCGATGCTGCATTGTAAGCATTTTTTAGGAACACAGTACTGTTCGTATAGTTCTATTAATGCTTGGCTTGTATCTGCGCTTTTCGATGCTATTCCTATCTCTTTCCATTCTTTTATTATATTGTTGTTTTCGGTTTTCGTAGTGGATAATAAGGCGCTACTGCTTTCTATAAGATTGTTATTTCCTTGCAGTTGGGCATATATATATTGCATTGGCGCTATGGTATTAATAGCAATATTATTAATAGCGTCTGCTCCTAAGTTTTTAGGAGCGGTTTCTGTACTTTCTTCCCCTAATCTATAATGCGTACTCCAATATGGGCTTGCAGTAACTTGCAAAAGGGGTATTAATTCTTGCACTTTTCGTATTTCCATAAACTTAGCGAATAGGTTTTTGTTTTTATAAATGACTTGTGCCAGCTGTGCTATACGAATGGTAGGAAAGTTAGATGGGCGCAACCGCAAAAACTTCCAAATCGTAGGCATTAACGGCGTGAGCTCGTATTTTCTTCTAAAAAAATTGTATTCGCGCTCTAATGTACGGGTGTATTCATCGTGTTTGCAGGTTTGCAATAATCCGGATTGCCCAAACAATATGGCTTCTATATGCAATAGGTTATCGTTGTGCTTTTCTAAAATGCTTAAAGGTATAGATTGGGCTAATTGCAGAAAAGCATCTCTATTGGTTTTAAAGCCAAAATTAGCGGCTAATCTGTAATACAATAGTTTACGCCAATCGTTTTTTTGGGCTTGCCATAATTGTTGCCATTCTATTTTTCTTCTTTCAAAGCGCTCTGCCAATAACC
Organism: uncultured Taibaiella sp.; assembly: GCA_964448955.1. Taxonomy (GTDB): domain Bacteria; phylum Bacteroidota; class Bacteroidia; order Chitinophagales; family Chitinophagaceae; genus MKSF01. The sequence goes on from CAYUXT010000007.1 coordinate 59,522, forward strand.
GTTCTTCCCATAGTTTCCATATAATTGGCTTTACCTCTTTGGCGCGTATGCCGCACGGTATTTTTGTTGTTAAAGAAAAAGTAAGATAGTATTTTTCTATTACTTCTTTTGGCAGGTTATTTTTTAGCTCTAGGGTTTCAAACGATTGTTTTTCGGCTTGCATATTATCGTCTTCGTACACTACGTGTAGTATAATATTAGCATAGGCAGGGTTGGTATGATGTTTGTGTTTTGTCCAATCCGAAGATTTTAAGTGAAGCTCTATGTTACCTACCCATATTGTATTACCAATTTTAACTTTGGCTTCCAAAAAATCGGGACCTGCATCGGTATTGTGCATTCCGGTATGCAATACGGTAACGGCTTCTCCCGAAGTAGTTTTAAGGTTTTGCGGCAGAAATAGTGCATTTTTCCAAAGGTACTGAAACAAGGCTTCGTTCATAATACTAACATCTTAGGTGTGTGGTATTAAGTACGGTAAGTAAATGTGTTTGATATTATCAAACTTAACTTATGGTTTTTGCCCCAATTCGTAAATGAGCTTGTAATGCGAATGTACTGCCCTAAAAAAACTTGGATTGCTCATATATGGCAAGTTAAATTCTTCGCATTTTTCTTTAACTATTTCGCTTATAGCCGGATAGTGCACGTGGCTTATCCTCGGAAACAAGTGATGCTCTACCTGATAGTTTAAGCCGCCTACTAACCAAGATATAATCTTGTTTTTTGGAGAAAAGTTAGCAGTCGTTCTTACTTGGTGAACAGCCCATTCGTTTTCTATAACGATGCTGTCGTCTATGCCAACGTAAGTAAACTCTAAATCTTCTACTACGTGCGCCAACTGAAAGACAATAGAAAGCGTTAGCCCCATTATTGCATTTAAAGCAAGGTAAGCCACTAACCATGCTTGCCAGCCGTGCAGCCATATTGGAATGGCAATATAAAATACGACATACAAAATTTTACTTACCCAAAAGATAATATGCTCTTTACGCGACATTGCGGGTAATTTACTGGTGTACACTTTTTTGGTTGCATACTTCTGAAAGTCTTGCCAAGCAACCCAAAACAATGTACTTATAGCATATAGAAAGGAAAGGTAAATGTGTTGAATTTTGTGTGCAGGTACCCATTTTTGCGTTCTGCACATTCTAATAAATGGGCTTTTGGCAATATCGTCATCCATTCCATCTACATTGGTATAAGTATGATGTATGATATTGTGTTTCTGTTTCCACATAAAACTATTGCCACCAAGGGCATTTAATGTGTATCCAAGAAGTTCATTGACTTTATTATTGGTAGAATAACTGCCATGGCAGGCATCGTGCATTACATTAAAACCTATTAGAGCCAGCATAAAGCCCAATAAGCCACTTAGCAAAACCGCAACCACATTAGGCATTGGCAAGAAAAGCAAAAGGCAATACGCCAATATACAACTCGGTATAAGCACTAATGTTTTTGTGTACAAGCGCCAATTCCCTGTTTTCTTAATGTTATTTGATTTAAAATACTCATCTACAGCTTTTTTAAGTGCCGGGAAAAAAGTAGCTTGTTTGTTGTTATAGGTTACTTTTGGCATAATACTTTGTTTTATAAGAAATATAACACCTTAAAAATGTTATCTAAAATAATTAAGACACACAATCAACGGAATGCCCCCACAGTTTTTGCAAAATTAATGTTTTACAATACATATTGCAATAAAGGTAAAAAAATTAACATAATTATGCGAAATAACATAAAATTTATTATATTTTATTGTGGTTTGTAAAGCCCCAACTATTTAGGGCTTACTAAATAACTACAATCCTATTTCTTCAACCACATAGATACATAGGAATTATATAATTTTATCAAGGCAAATAAAGTTCACATAGTAATTTCACCGAAGATGAAAAACGCTATGTAGCCCTTATAGGTCTTATTTTTCATAAAATATTCTATGAAATTCTATGTCCCTATGAGGTTATTGAGTTGTCGAAATATGGTTACTCAAATTAGATGTCTAAATTATTATTATAAACACAAGTGCTGCAAGGTTTTTTGGGTATTATTGCAAAATCCTTTGCAGGTAAAATACCTAAAACCGCTTGAAATACTCGTAAATAATGTGCCTTGGGTTATTTAGCAAGCCCTAATTGGTATAATTTTAGCTTAAATACCAGAGGTATTGAATGACAAATCATTTGCAAATTGTCGAATTGTCAAATTGCGAAATTGTATAATTATCTCATCGCTGCTAATTTCTTTATCTGCACTTCTCCTGTAGATTCATTCCTAAGCTGTAAAATGTATTGCCCGTTTTGCCAATTGGTTGGTTCGGTACTTAATTGTGTGTTTAATTGTTGTATTGTTCCTTTGTTTTCTAAAATAACTCTACCGAGAATGTCGGTAATCTTTAAGTTGTATATCTCTCCCTTGTCTTGTGCTATTTTTATAGTAAAGCCTTTGTCGAAGGGGTTGGGGTAGATTTCGATGCCTTGCGGATTGTAAATATTATTATTGCTATTAGTACTTGTATCGCCGATGATGAGTTGGTACTCGTCGTTTCCGCTCATTTCTATATTACAAACTCCGTACATTAATACACTTACATTGTAGGTATCTATGGTATTGTAGGTATGTGTTACAAAGAGTCCACTTGCGGTATTGCCATCGCCAAAGTTCCAAAGTGCGGAGGTTACATTTACCGGATTAAGTATATCGAAATTGTATTGTAGCCCTTGTACTAAAGTAGCCGTAATCTGCCCCGACGGTAGTGGAAAATGCGACAGTACCACCGTATCACTACCGCTACAACCGATATTGTCGGTAACGGTAACATAGTACATTTGGGCATTACTTGCATAGCGAAGTTGGTTAGTGCTGTTATCGTCCCAAAGGTAGGTAGCACCTGTGTTTTGCGCATCGAATATTACTACATCGCCCTCGCAGATGGTGGTATCGTTGCCTAAATCTACTTGTGGTTCTTGTGCGGTAACTATTATGGTATCTAACTTTTCGCAGCCGCTTGTATCGGTTACGGTTACATAGTAAGTGCCACCTGTATTTACGCTTCGGGTTTGTGCGGTGCTGTTATCATCCCAGAGAAAGGTAACTAAGGTATTGCTCCCCGAGCCTGCACTGAGCGTTATGGGGTCGCCCTCGCAGATGGTGGTATCGTTGCCTGTATTTACGGTAAAGTTATCTACAAAATCGTGTGTAGCTATATACGTTTTAGAAAATGTATCGTTGGCATTAAATACATCAGAAGTACCTTGTGGGTGGCTTGTCCAAGCTTTTATGGTAACGGGTATATTAGCAGGGAAATTGTAAGCACCTATGGTTATAGTATCGTAGTCGTTGCTCAGGATAGTACCTGTATGATAATAAGTAGGCTGTGGCACGCCGTTTGCTTCCCAGTTAATACGCAGCGAGTCTAAATCTTGAAAACCTGCATTATGTACTACAACTCTTACTGGATTAATGCCGGTACACAATGTATCTTTGGGGCGGTAGAAAGCTACCAAACCTGCATCCCAGTCTTGGGCTATGTCGAAACCAACAAGGAAACCATGCATCATTATTTTAGTACCTGTAGTAAAAGGCGAATTGCCAAAAATAATATGATTTTGAGTATGTCCATGTTTATACAAATATACTCCATCTCCCGTAAAGCTTTGATATCTCATTTCTACAACTATGTTATCTACACCATTGTATGCAAATGGAGTATTTAAAGCAATCGGTATCCATTCTAAAGCATTTACATTGTTTACATTTAAAGTAGAAGGACCGAATACAGTAGTAGTTGGTAAAAACGGTATATTGCTACTTCCATAGCCCATTGTTCCATAATGCGTTTGAGTCGTTTGTCCAAGTTTTATTGTAAATCCGGAAAATGTGGTATTAATTACAGGTTCATGTGTATATAAATATACTTTGACAATATTTACAGGTACTGTTATATAGGGTAATGTAGTATATCCTTGATTGCTGTTGTATATTAAGTGTTGAGTACCCTTATATGTTGAATCTGCTAAAGGATGATATGCAATCATTTGATACCCTGAAGAAGTTCCCCAAGGAGCACTTGCATATTGCGGTACTTGTGCTTTAACTGCTATACCACTATTAATTAAACCAATAAAAACCGCTATACTTAGTATTATATTTTTCATAATTGTGTAATTAAACATTATACTTAAACAAAATAGGTAGGTATATCAATATATGCCTACCCCAATTATATCCTTAATGGCTTAATGCTGTTAGTTTAGTAGTAAATACTTCTCCTGTTGCTTCATTTTTAAGCTGTAAAATGTATTGTCCGTTTTGCCAATTAGTCGGCTCGGTGCTTAGTTGTGTGTTTAATTGTTGTATTGTTCCTTTCTGTTCTAAAATAACTCTGCCGAGAATATCGGTAATCTTTAAGTTGTATGTTTCTCCTTTGTCTTGTGCTATTTTTATAGTAAATCCTTTGTCGAAGGGGTTGGGGTAGATTTCTATACCTTTTGGATTGTAAATAGTTTTATTGCTATTGGTACTTGTATCTCCAATGATGAGTTGGTGTTCGTCGTGTCCGCTCATTTCTATATTACATACACCGTACATAGTTACTGTTACATTGTAGGTGTCTATGGCATTGTAAGTGTGGGTTACAAATAATCCGTTGGCGGTATTACCATCGCCGAAGTTCCAAAGTGCAGAGGTTACATTTACCGGATTAAATATATCGAAATTGTATTGTAGCCCTTGTACTAAATTAGCCGTAATCTGCCCCGATGGTAGCGGTATATGACTCACATTTACCGTATCGCTACCCGTACAACCGATGCTGTCGGTAACGGTAACGTAGTAAGTTTGTGCATTAGTAGCATAGCGCAGTTGATTGGTGCTGTTATCGTCCCAAAGGTAGGTAGCTCCTATATTTTGTGCATCGAAAATTACTACTTCGCCCTCGCAGATGGTAGTATCGTTGCCTAAATCTACAATAGGCTGATTAGATGTAACTATTACAGTATCCATTTTTTCGCAACCGCTGGTATCGGTTACGGTTACATAGTAAGTACCACCTGTATTTACGCTTCGGGTTTGTGCGGTGCTGTTATCGTCCCAAAGGAAGGTAACTAAGGTATTGCTCCCCGAGCCTGCACTGAGCGTTATGGGGTCGCCCTCGCAGATGGTGGTATCGTTGCCTGTATTTACGGTAAAGTTATCTACAAAATCGTGTGTAGCTATATACGTTTTAGAAAATGTATCGTTGGCATTAAATACATCAGAAGTACCTTGTGGGTGGCTTGTCCAAGCTTTTATGGTAACGGGTATATTAGCAGGGAAATTGTAAGCACCTATGGTTATAGTATCGTAGTCGTTGCTCAGGATAGTACCTGTATGATAATAAGTAGGCTGTGGCACGCCGTTTGCTTCCCAGTTAATACGCAGCGAGTCTAAATCTTGAAAACCTGCATTATGTACTACAACTCTTACCGGATTAATGCCGGTACACAATGTATCTTTGGGGCGGTAGAAATCTACCAAACCTGCATCCCAGTCTTGGGCTATATCGAAACCGTAAACAAAGGGATACATAGTCCACTTTACTGCATTTGTAAACGGAGGATTGGCATAAACAATGTTATGTTGATTATAGATTAACTGACGTAAATAAACACCACCTCCCGTAAAGCCTTGATTTCGCATTTCTAAAACGATTTCTTGTATTCCATTATATACAAATGGAACGTCTAAGGTAATAGGTATCCACTCAAATGAATCGACATTACTTACATTAAAAGTTGTAGGACCAAACACAGGAACAGTAGTATAAAATAATGCATTTTGAAGTGGATACCAACTAATAGCAGAATGTCCTAATCTTATTTCAAATCCGCTATAGGTAGTGTTTACAACGGATGCATTTGTATATAAGTAAATCTTAACAACTGATACAGGCATTGTAATGTAAGGGTAAGTTCTATATCCATTCGTAAGAATGGGGGATGTTACCTGTTGTACTCCTTTATAATTAGAATCAGCCAAAGGGTTAAAAGACATTGGACTTGACCAAGCAGACCAACCCCCATTAGTATATTGAGGTATTTGTGCCTTAGCTTCCCTATAAACCCCAAAAGTAAAAAACAATAATGCAATATAAATTATGTTTTTTTTCATAATTGCCAAATTTAAAGAATTATACATCGCGATATTAATAGGGTACTTAGAGCTGTGTTTGGTAACTCTAAGTACCCTATTATTTAATTGTTTATTGCAGTTAATTTAGAAGTAAATAATTCTCCTGTAGATTCATTTTTAAGCTGTAGAATATACTGTCCGTTTTGCCAATTAGTAGATTTGTAACGCAATTCATTATTTAGCTCCGAAATAGTACCATTAAGTTGTAATACATTTCTACCTATTAAATCGGTAATGTTTAGGTTGTATATTTCGTCTTTGCCCTCTATTACTCTAATAGTAAAACTATGGGTAAATGGATTAGGGTAAATGTTTAAAGGAATAGCACTTTGTTCTAATTCCTTAACCGGAGCTGGGCGGAAACTTCCATTACCCCAAGGTACTGTTTTACAGCCAATATTAATATCGAAAGAAGTAGCGTTTTCTTGCGTAAATGCCATATATAGTCCATCAAGAGCCGGGTCGTTATTGCCCGAAAATGCCAATGAAGGGAAGGGTGATATATTGTCGGGGTCGTCCGGTATAACATAATAATTGTTCCCCCATAGAGGAAAGGCATAGCTCGTTAATTTTAAGCCCAAATAGGCATCATCATTAGCACTTAACCCTGTCACAGCATCGCCATGCTGATGATACCAACCATAATAAATACCTATTACAGTTTCACCTGTTGTTCTTACTGCCATCTCCTCAAGAGCAACTACAGGTTTAGAATTAATTTGGGGATCTGTAGTTATGGGATGATTAATAAAAGAAATATCTCCAGTAACTACATTTCCATTATTCAGAGTAAAGACTGCATCAGTATATATCGATACTGCATCGTATATATAAGCGTGTATATAATCGTGGTAAGTGCCGGAGCCGCCGTTGTCGGTATGGTCGCGTACTACATAGCTCCAAGCATAATCAGCAGAAGGGCTGTTGTCTAAGGCATCTATGCGTGGTAAAAAAAACTCTCCCGAAGTTTGATATTCATATAAATTAGAAGAAATTGATTGATTTAAAGGTGGAGTACCTGTCGTTGCACTTAATATGTCATTAATAAAGTCTAAATAAAAACACGCTACATATTGTTTTCCTGCATCTAATACTACAATAAAGGCTCTTATATCTGAATTAACATTAACAGATAGTGCAATGTCGGGCTGCGTATATCCATTAGGAAAATCTGAATGTGGGTCAAATACTAAAGGATTGCTCAATGTAAAGCTATTGGTTGCATCTCCTCCGGCAGCATATAGACTATCTTCGGAACTCCATACTATACCAAAAAACTGCCTGTCAATGGCATCTAACCGTATCCAGTCAAAATCGGGGTTGGTTAAGAATGGTGCGATGTTTTGCGGATAACCTGTTACTTGTGCAGGTCCATTAATATTGTCCCATTCGTATATATCTATTGTAAATTCTTGATTTGCTATGTCGTAATAGGTAGCTACTATATAAAAATCACCATTGTCTTCTACTATTACCGCCTCAAGGCTGGCTATATCATCTAATAGTATAACAGATTCAAATAGCGTATTAGATGTGGTAATATCAACTTCTCGAACAGCTATACCTCCCGAACTTGTAGGGTAATTATCGGTATCGTCCCAAGTATGTACAAACAAAAAATTGTTACCTGTGGTGCTTAAAGAATATGCCGATGTATGCGAGGCATAAGTCGAAATAGAAGGAAAGACATCTTCTGGAATGTTGGCAGACTGAAAAGACTGTGCCTGTACACTATAATTTACCATTATCATATATATAATTACTATTAATGTATGGTGGGGGGGGTAATGCCCCTTAATTGTTGTTTGTAATTCATAATAAATAAATTTTAGTTTGTTAATAATATTTTCGAGAAAAAGCGTCACACAAATAGCTAAATTTATGTGTTTAGTGAAAAAATAAATAATTAAAATAGCGTATGTTAAATATTCGTTGTGGTCTCTGTATTCGTCTATGTATAACTATACATAATGAACTAAAAAAATCGTGTTGGTTTAAGGATTTCGGCTAAATTAAATTATTAAAATAAATAATCCAAGGGTTTTAACAAAAAAATTCATTCCACTTCGAGAGCCTCAGTGTCCGAAAACTTGTTACCTGTCTTCGAGAACCTCAGCCATCGGTACACGGTCATTGAGGCACGCTACACCCCGGTCATTGAGGCTCTCGAAATGACCAACATTAGCACAAACAGTAATAGTGGATAATGTTATTAGTTTGCTTACAGCTGCTTTTTATATTGATAGGAAAACCTTTTTTAATGGTTTACATTACACACAACAATACCCCAAAGAAATAAATTCATAATATACCACCCTTAATCTGGATATAGATTACTTAGTATTACTAAAGTTTTCTACTTTATCCATTACAAGTAAATATTTTTAAACGTTTTAGTACATTTTTGACTATATTTTTCTTCTTTTTATTAAATTCTACCCTTACCTTTGCAGCCAATTTCAATTCAATCATTTATTTCTATAATATTTCTGATATGCCCAACGTAGGTAAAATCAAACAAATTATCGGTCCGGTTGTGGACGTGTATTTCTCAGGAGACAACAAATTACCTGAAATTTATAATGCCTTAGAGCTTAGACGCGATAATGGCGAAACACTTGTATTTGAAGTACAACAACACCTTGGAGAAGACAGCGTACGCTGCGTAGCAATGGATGCTACCGAAGGTTTGGTAAGAGGGTTAGAAGTTGTAGATACAGGTAAAGCTATAGCAATGCCTACCGGTCCGCAAATTAATGGTCGTTTATTTAATGTAACCGGTAATGCTATCGACGGACTTCCGCAACCTTCTAAAGAAAACGGAAGACCTATCCACGCTAAACCACCAAAATTTGAAGACCTAAGCACTTCTACAGAAGTATTATATACCGGTATTAAAGTAATTGACCTTATTGAGCCTTATGCAAAAGGTGGTAAAATTGGTCTTTTCGGTGGTGCCGGAGTAGGAAAAACAGTATTGATTCAAGAATTAATTAACAACATTGCCAAAGGGCACGGTGGTCTTTCGGTATTTGCAGGTGTGGGAGAGCGTACACGTGAGGGTAATGACCTTATGCGTGAGATGATTGAAGCAGGTATCGTTAAATACGGCGACAAATTTTTACATAGCTTAGAAGAAGGCGGTTGGGATTTAGATGCTGTAGATTTAGAAGGTTTAAAAGAATCTAAAGCTACTTTCGTATTCGGACAAATGAACGAACCTCCTGGAGCACGTGCACGTGTAGCACTTTCGGGTCTTACTATGGCAGAATATTTCCGCGATGGTGAAGGCGACGGAAAAGGTAAAGACATTCTTTTCTTCGTGGACAATATCTTCCGTTTTACACAAGCCGGTTCTGAGGTATCTGCTCTTTTAGGTCGTATGCCTTCTGCGGTGGGTTACCAACCTACATTAGCTACCGAAATGGGATTAATGCAAGAGCGTATTACTTCTACCAAAAGTGGTTCTATTACCTCTGTACAAGCGGTATATGTACCTGCAGATGACTTAACCGACCCTGCGCCGGCAACTACATTTGCCCACTTAGATGCTACTACGGTACTTTCTCGTAAAATTGCCGATTTAGGTATCTATCCGGCGGTAGATCCATTAGATTCTACATCTCGTATCCTTACTCCTTCTGTAGTAGGCGATGCGCACTACGATTGTGCTAACAGAGTAAAATTAATTTTACAACGCTATAAAGAACTACAAGACATTATCGCTATCCTTGGTATGGATGAATTAAGCGAAGAAGATAAATTAGTAGTATCTCGCGCTCGTCGTGTACAACGTTTCTTATCGCAACCATTCCACGTAGCAGAGCAATTTACAGGTCTTGCAGGGGTGTTAGTGCCTATCGAAGAAACCATTAGAGGGTTCAATATGATTATGGACGGTGAAGTAGATGAGTACCCCGAAGCGGCATTTAACCTTGTAGGTACCATAGATGATGCCATTGCAAAAGGTAAAAAACTAATGGAAGAGGCTTCTAAATAAAACAACCTTTTAAATAACAAAAAAATATGGAGTGGTATATTTACTACTCCATATTTTCCAAAATAAATAGCAATTATGCTTATCGAAATATTAACCCCCGATAAAACTATATTTGAAGGCGAAGCGTATGGCGTACAATTGCCGGGCATACAGGGGTCTTTCGAAATTTTACAAAATCACGCCCCTATGGTGGCTGCCTTAGGAGAAGGTAAAATGAAAGTTTTAAAAGACAAAAACGGTAGTGTAGCAACTACATTGCAAATATCTGGTGGTTTTGTAGAGACCAAACAAAACAAAACTATGGTATTGCTCGAAGGTGCTAAAGAAGCCTAAGACAAAAAAAGTGAAAATGCAAAAAGTAGCACTTAATTAGGGCTTGCTAAACTACAAAACCATACTTCGATTACACTCAGTAATCACAAAGAAATATGGAATTAACACAGTATTGTTACTGTAAAAACAAAGGCTACATAGTTTTTTCATCTTCGATGAAATTCTATGTAGCCTTTTAGCTATAGCTCTTAGTGTTGTCGAAGTATTCTTAAAGACTCTATGTTCCTATGCAATTATTGAGCTTCGTTGAAATATGGTTACAAAAGAGTTATCTGAAGTATGGATTTGTATATTCTAATAGTATCAATTAGGGCTTTACAGTTTTTGCGAATTTGTCATCATAGCAAGTCAATTACTTTTTAAAGAAAAAATAAACCGCCAGAACCAAAAATACCAATCCTATAAGATGGTTAAGCCTTATGGTTTCGCTTTTAAAAAGAAAAATAGCAAATGCAGTAAACACCAATAATGTAATCACTTCTTGAATTACTTTTAATTGCCACAAAGTAAATGGTCCGCCATTGCCGATATAACCAATTTTGTTAGCAGGAATAAGCGCGCAATATTCAAAAAAAGCGATACACCAACTCAATACAATTACTTTGATTAAACTAAGATTAGAAAACCACGAAATTTCTTTTAATCTAAGATGCCCATACCAGGCAAAAGTCATAAAAATATTAGACAGAACTAATAACGAAATAGTGATAATGCCTTTAGACATAACAAATAGAATTTGATGTCAAAGTTTAGGGATTTTTAATTAATTTCAATAAAAAAGGGTTATCCAATTTATGGACAACCCTTTTTTCTGCGGCTTATTGGTTTTGTCAATAGCTACAATATTATTCAATATTAATAGACTTTACTGCTGCGTGTTCTTTAATAAACGCATAATCTTTACCGCCAATGTTCTCCATGGTAATAGTGAATGGAACAACTTGAATCATGGCGGTATTATCGGTTACAGTAGCTAAACTTTGCAATTCGCTGCTGCTAAATTCTGCGGTTGTAGCATTGCCGGCAAAGCTTTTTTGTACATATTCGTTATTAGCTATTACCAATACGTAAATAGAATCGGGGCTGTTCGTAATATCGCCCGATAAATTAATGCTAAAGCCATCTGCTTTTTTAATCGTGCCTGGTAATTCTCCTTTAAACTCAGGGAAACTAACAGAATGAGTATAATTGATACCCAACTCACTGTTTTTCCATACAGAGCCACCACTAAATTCAAAAGTAGAAGGTGTCATGCCTGTGGTCGCTAATTTGTAATAAGAGTGGTTTTCGGCTTTTTCTAATGCTATATCATTTACCGAAACAGCACCTACATCTTTAAAGGTAGAGCCACCCAAATCTACAGGGAAAGTAGCTACACCAATTTCGCTTTTTAAAACTATAGGCATCGGAATCATAGAGTTTACTTGCGTATAATCCATTTTTATACTAACCATTACGCCAAAAGCGTTATCTACTTGTGGTGTAGGGGCGGTAGGGTTAGAGTTGTTTGGTGGATCTGGTTTTGGGTCAGGAGTAGGTACATCATCGGGATTGCAAGAAGTAAATCCAATCATGGTAGCGGCTAATGCTAATAAAATAAATTGCTTTTTCATATTCTCTTGTTTTTTTGTTGATTGTTTATTTATGGCGCAAAGGTATTATGGATAGCGCTTGGGCACAATACCCTGATAATGGTATTTTAATAGGGAGCGTGTAATGCAATTTTCTATTTTAAATTGTAGATTAAACACTAATTTTACATTTTACCCACCATAAAATATTTTTTTTAAATGATTGCAATAGAAAATGTATCGAAAAGCTTTGGTGATAAACAGGTATTAAAAGAGGTATCTTTTAACTTAGAACCAGGTAAAACTAATCTGATAATAGGTACAAGTGGTAGCGGCAAAACGGTAATGATGAAATGTATTATCGGTCTCTTTAAACCGGAAGAAGGAAAGATATTGTATGAAGGTAAAGATTTGGTACAAATGGAAGAGGGCGATAAAAAAGAACTAAGGCAAAAGATTGGAATGTTATTTCAGGGCTCTGCATTATTCGATAGTATGAATGTGCAAGACAATGTAATGTTTCCGCTCGATATGTTTACTAAATCTACTTATAATGAAAAACTAAAAAGAGTACAAGAAGTTTTAGATAGAGTAAACCTTAAAGATGCCAATAAAAAAATGCCTGCCGAAATTAGTGGCGGTATGAAAAAACGGGTAGCATTAGCCAGAGCCATTGTGCTTAATCCTAAATATCTTTTTTGCGATGAACCCAACTCCGGCTTAGACCCGCAAACTTCTTTAGTGATAGATAAACTGATTAATGAAATTACCCACGAATACAATATGGTAACGGTAGTAAATACCCACGATATGAATACCGTAATGGAAAGTGGCGATAAAATTATTTATATGCACCAAGGACAAAAACGATGGGAGGGTTCTAACAAAGACATTATCTTTAGTAAAGATCAATTACTCAACGATTTTATTTTTGCATCAGAGTTTTTAAGAGGAGCTAAACAAGCCAAAATGAAAGAAATGAATGTAGAAGAATAACGACCTTTTTCTATTTACAAAATAACGAATTGCTGCTTTGAATAATCAAATTAACATTGTTGCAGATGATTTTAAATCTAATTGTATAAAAGCATTTTTATGTTTTTTATCGTTATTGTTATTGTACTCCATAGCACGTTTATTTTTTTATTTTCTAAATCAATCTTTGTTTGAACTAAACACAACTCAAAGTTTGGTGCAATTAATGCTCTATGGCATCCGTTATGATGTAAGCATTATCTGTATTTTAAATCTGCCATTGTTTATTTTCTTATTGATTCCATTTAAAATATTATCACAAAAATTTAAAGAAAAAATACAAGCTGTATTATTTGTAGGGATAAATGGAGTGGCTTTTTTATTCGAAATGGCAGATTGGTTTTATTTTCCTTACAACCACAAACGCGCCACTGCGGAAGTATTAGATTTGATAACCCGCAAAGGCGATTTCATTAATCTACTTCCTGCTTTTTTTAAGATGTATTGGTATTTGTTTGTTGTAGCTGTCGTTTTGTTTTTTCTTTTATTTAAAATGTATAAAACCATCAGTAAACGAAGCAAGAAAATGTTTTCCGAAAGAGAAATACAAACGTCCTTTTTTTCCCAAAGCATAATATTTTTTTTGGCAATAGGACTTAGTATTGTCGGTATTAGAGGCGGCATACAATTAGTACCCATTAATATTCGCAATGTAATTTCCGTTACCGAAAACCGAAATACGCCAATCATACTCAATACACCATTTAGTATAGCCTTTACTATTGGTGGTGAGCGCGCAGAAAGATTAGATTTTATGCCCGAAAACGAAGCGCAAAAAATAACCAACCCTATTAAAACATACCATTCTGATGGCTTTCTCAACAAAAATGTTGTAGTCATTATTTTAGAAAGTTTTTCTAAAGAATTTACGAGCTTATCCGGTAAGAAAAGCTATACGCCATTTCTCGATAGCCTGATGGGTGTAAGTGTAAATTTTACCAATGCTTATGCCAATGCATTACATTCTTCGTCGGCGATACCTGCAATATTAGCCGGCATTCCAGCGGTTACAGAGCCATCGTTTAGTACATCGGTATATGCTAATAATAAAATAAATAGTATTGCATCATTACTAAAACCCAAAGGATATACTACTGCATTTTTTCACGGTGGTACTAATGGCAGTATGAGCTTCGACGTCTTTACTGCTAATGCCGGTTACGATTATTATTTAGGTAGAAAAGAATATGCCAACGACAAAGATTACGATGGCAATTGGGGGATTTGGGACGAGCCGTTTTTTCAATATTTTAATAACAAAATCAAAGAACTCCCACAGCCTTTTCACGCTGCATTTTTTAGTTTGAGTTCGCATCATCCGTATAAATTGCCCAAAGAATATAAAGATAAATTCAACGATGGTGCGCTGCCCATTCATAATGTAGTGCGCTATACAGACAATGCACTGCGATTGTTTTTTAAAGCTGCACAAAAAGAAGAATGGTTTAACAATACAATCTTTGTAATTACGGCAGACCATTGTTCGCCCTTAGGTTCCGAGCATTTTTATTATGCGCAAAGCGGAAGGTATCAAATTCCATTGCTTGTATATACTCCGGGCGATATTCAAGCGCAAAATAATAATCGTTTAGTGCAGCAAATAGACATCTTACCAACGGTAATGCAGATGTTAGAATATGAAAAACCGTTTTTTTCATTAGGCAATAGTATTTGGGACACTACAAGTAATCCTTATGTAATTAATAGAAATAGTAACAATTATTCTTGGTTGCAAAATGGTTTAATGTTGCAGTACAGAGATGCGCAAAATATTGCTACTTATGTGTATCCGCAAGATAGTACAGAGCAGTATAATATCATTGGCAATAAGGAGTACGATAGTTTGCTAAAAGTTTCTGATAAATATTACAAAGCATTTAGGCAAACCATTAACAATGCTCTGATAGATAATAGAATGACTGTTGAAAATATAAATAATAACACAATGGCACAATACAATAAACTGAGCAAGGAAGAAGAATATGTAATCTTGCACAAAGGTACAGAGCGACCATTTACCGGAACTTTGCTCAATAATAAAACTAAGGGTACTTACGTTTGTAAACAATGCGATGCAGCACTTTATCATTCCGATGATAAGTTTGAATCGCATTGTGGCTGGCCAAGCTTCGACGATGAAGTACCTAATGCAGTTTTGAGAGTGCCCGATGCAGACGGAAGTCGTACCGAAATAGTGTGCGCTAACTGCAAAGGACATTTAGGGCACGTTTTCTTAGGAGAAGGATTTACTTCAAAAAACACAAGACATTGTGTCAATTCTATTTCAATGAAATTTGTGGCGGAGGAGTGATTGTAATGGTATTTGTTTTATTTTTCACATTGGTATAATGCCTAAGTAAAAAATAAATTGCTTTAATTTTTTATTAACTTAATTTATTAGCTTTGTAGTATAACAAGGAAGCAATTCTTTTTTAATAAATTTAGCATCTATAAATAAATTTAGAGTATGAAAAAAATCAACATTTTATTATTTGTATTTCTGTCCTTAATGCAGTACAATTTAACAGCAACACCAGGCGATACTACAATCGTTGTGGTACATAACGAAGTGCAATTGCCTTGGTATAATACTTACGACCAATTAGCTAATTTTCCCGATGGGTCTGTAAGTTACAATAAGATAACTTTAGAGTTTGAGTTAGGTAAATATAATTGCGGTGGTGGTTATAATCCAGCCAATGCAGGAGAGATAAGCAATGGCGGAACCGGTTGGTGTGCCGATTGGGATTACGATGTACACGTAATTGCTTGTACTCCGAGTGGCGACACGTTAAAATTAGGAGAACTCATTACTCCTTATGCCAATACCACATTCCCTCTTTTCCCTTGGACGTGGAAACATTCTTATTATTTCGACGTAACGGATTTTTATCACGTATTAAAAGATGATGTTACCATCCGTATTTTCTATTCTGGTTATTCGGGTGGTTTTACAGGAACTACCAAGTTTCATTTTATAGAAGGTACAAGACCACGCGATGTAGTATCGTATGTTTCACTTTGGGATGGCGGATTTAATTATGGCAGAACAGCAGCTCCTATTGACGATGAAGTAACAGCGCAAAATTTAGTTTTCCCTGCGCAAGCCAAATATGCAGAAACTAAAGTTATAATTACAGGGCACGGAGGAGATACTTTACAAAATTGTGCTGAATTTTGCAGAAAATTTTACAATTATGTAATTAACGACGATACCATACAAACCCAATATATATGGAGAGACGATTGTGCTTCTAATTATATGTATCCTCAATCTGGTACTTGGGTGCACGATAGAGCTAACTGGTGCCCGGGAGATAAAGTACATACTTTAATCCACAAAGTACCATCTTCTGTTCAGCCCAACGATGCCTTTACTGTAGATTTAAACTTTCAAATTTACAATAATAGTAATGAAGCATCTTACAAACTATCGGGTATTATGTTTTATTACGACTCATTTAATATGGCGGTAGATGCAGGCATAGAAGAAGTAATAAGCCCTACCAACGAATTTAAACACAGAAGAAGCAACCCTATATGTGGCAACCCAGAAATCGTAGTTAAAAACTATGGAGGCGAAACCATTACTTCTATCGAAATAGAGTATAGTGTAAATGGCGGTAGTGCACAAACCTACACACATACTACCTCACTCGAATCATTGGCAGAAACCAATATTTCATTGCCGGCAATAGATGCTCTGAGCAGTCTTACCGGAGATAATAATACATTTAATGTAAAAATTGTAAATGTAAATGGCAATCCCGATGAAAATGAATACAACAACGAAAGAACGACCACATTTACCGCATCACCTACATGGGAAGGAGGTAATTATATTATACAAATGCAAACCCATAAATACGAAAACTATACGATGCAAGCTAATTGGCAAATAATAGACCTTGCAACAGATGCTGTGGTAAAACAAAGAAATGGCAACTCGAGCACAGGAAAATTAAATATTGATACCATTAATATTCCGGACGGCTGTTATAAATTAGTAGTACGCACCGCCGATGATTATGGAATGAACTTTTTTGGACTATTTGACCCCAGAGGATATGTAAGAGTGTTTAATAAATTTGATAGTACAAGATACCCCCTACCGCTTACCGATTTAGGCGCGTCTGGTTTAGAAGGTAATTTCGGTTCAGGCTTTACCCACTATTTTACAGTTGCTAATTCTATAGGTAATAAAATGGTATATTCCGAAAACGTAGAAATGCTTGTATATCCTAATCCGGCAACGGATATGATTACTGTAGATTTAATCGGCGGGTTACAATACGATGGAGAGATTAAAATATTTAATGCTTTAGGACAATTGGTTTACCAACAAAATACCGGAAACCAAAAACACATAACAATTAATACATCTGCTTATGCTGCCGGTATTTATTCTTTGCATTTTAAAAGTGCAAAAGTCAGTAAAATTGAAAAAATCGTGATAACGAAATAGCCTCACATTTAACGTATTTTAAATGTCTTGGTATTTTAATTAACAAAAAATTTGGTAAAATAGATAGTTTTTATTTATTTAGCGGAAATTTTTAATCAAAAAAAAATATAGTTATGAAAAAACTTATTCTTATTGGAGCTGCATTGGTAGCTATTTCTTTTACTTCTTGTAAAAAAATTTGGACGTGCGAGTGTACTTCTTCCGTAACCGTAGGTGGACAAACAACAACTTCATCTGCTTCTGGTAAATCTGAAAAGAAAATGAGCAAAAAAGATGCTAAATCTGATTGCGAAAGTAAAAATGGCACTACAGAGACCGCTGGAGTTACTACTAAACTTGAATGTGGGCTTAAATAAGCAAAAATTTTAAATGCTTAGAAAAACCGACTTACTCTATGTAAGTCGGTTTTTCTATTTCCACCATACCATTAGAAATTAAGTTTTGTTAAAAACATTTTTACCATAATACAATCAATACAGATACTTTTGCAAGAAATTATTTTAATAAAAAGTTGTTGAAGGTAGTTTTGAGCATTGTAGTTTTTCTATGGAGCACATATAATATATATGCTCAAGATTCTGCTATATCAAATATTACAACCCCACCGTCTGACACTCTCATTATTAATGCCGATACATTAGCAACAATAAAAGACACTACCACCGATAGTAATAGTATTGTACAAAACCAACCAATAGTTAAACCAATAGTTGCAGCATCGGAAGAATTACAACTTGTAGAACAAACGTCTAATTTTCATAACAGCAACCTTGCTTTTTTCCTATTATTAATATTAATAGCTTTTCCTGCTATTTTCAAGTATGTATATCCGGTACAGTTTAGCAGTTTGTTTGCCATTTTTAAAAATCCAATGTTAAGTGTACGGAATTTAAAAGAGCATCTCAATCAAAACGGCCAAACAAGTGCATTGTTTTATTTATTTTACAGCTATTCGGTTTCTTTATTTCTTTATTTTGGTTTTTTTAACAGTGCCAACGAAAGCGGCAATAGCATTTCGGGCATTACCATTCTTACCCTTTTTGCCATTATCAGTCTTGCGTTTATAATAAAATACGGATTTCTTAAACTTACCGGTTGGGTATTTGGCATACAAGAAAAGACCGAAGGATATCTGTTTCAAACATTAGTTTTTAACCGTATACTGTCTTTGGCGGTTATTCCTTTTACTGTTTTTTTAGCGTTAGGTTATGCCCGGTGGCGTACTGCTATATTAGTTATCGCTTGCATATTAATAGTTGCTTTGTTGATAAATAGATATTTTAAATCGGGGAGTATTTGGGGCCATTTTATGAAATACGGCAAATTGCATTTTTTTCTTTACCTTTGCGCCTCAGAAATTATACCTATGGCAATATTAGTTAAACTTATTACTAATTGGCAATAATATAATTTCATCGAAGTATATAATAAGTTGTTCTCAATTTTCTTTCTGTATTAATATGGCAAAAGCGGCTAAAAAAACGACCAAAAAGACGATAGTAAATAAAAAAATTGAATCTATTTTAATTACACAACCTCGTCCGGAAAGCGACAAATCACCATATTTCGATATGGCTAAAAAGTACAATATTAAAATTGACTTTTACCCCTTTATTATATTAGAAGGCTTAACGGCAAAAGAATTTAGAAGACAGAAAATAGAATTATCGGAATATACGGGCATCATAATGTTAAGCAGAAATGCAGTAGAACATTTTTTTAGAATTTGTGACGAGGTAAAATATAAAGTACCCCAAGACCTTAGATATTTTTGCATATCCGAAGCCGTAGCCCTATACCTTCAAAAATTTATATTGTACAGAAAAAGAAAAGTATTTTTCTCCGCAGATGGTTCCGCTGAAGGATTAAGAGACGTGCTCCAAAAGTACAAGGATAAAGCCAAATTTCTATTACCTGTATCCGAAAATACCAAAAACGACATAGCCCCCTTGCTTATAGAGAAAGGCTATGAATTTAGAGAAGTAGTATTATACCGCAATGTAGCTACCGACATAAAAAAAGTAATGGACGAACACCACGATTTATTAGTGTTTTTTAGTCCATTTAGTGTAGATACGCTAATAGATTTTGCAAAAAAACAACCATTAAACGGCACTATGATAGCAGCATTTGGTAACAATACTGCCAAAGCCATAGAAGATGCCGGACTTAATCTCAATATTAAAGCCCCTATGCCGGGGCAGCCATCAATGGTATCGGCACTTACGGCATATCTTGATGCCAACAATAAATAAGCATTATACTTATGAACAATTCGTTTGCCGTCTGCAATGTATCGGTTGCTCCATTGAGGGCAGAACCCAAGCACGCATCTGAGCAAACTTCTCAATTGCTTTTTGGAGAAAAAGTAACAATACTTTCTGACAATCAGAAGGGTTGGCTCTTTATTTCTTGCGAATGGGACGAATATACAGGTTGGATAAAGAAAAGCCAGCTCCACTTTCTTAGTAAAAAAGAATACTTAAAAAGGCTACATTTTTTCTCTGCCGAAATCAGCGATAAAATAATATTGCAACAAAACCACTGCTGCTTAATTAGCCCGGGAAGCAGCCTATACCAACTCAAAGGCACTAAATTAAATTGGTTAAACAATACAGACGATTGCAACACCACTTATAAGGGAAAAAAAATTAACCTGAGCAAAATTGAACAAAACGCCGAATCTCTAATAGAAAATGCACATAAATTCTTAGGCACTCCATACCAATGGGGCGGCAGAAGTATAATGGGCATAGACTGCTCCGGATTATCGCAGATGGCATACAAACTTATTAATTTCCGATTGCCAAGAGATGCCAAAGACCAAGCACTACAAGGTACTGCCGTTGCTTTTCTACAAGATGCCGTAGCCGGCGATTTGGCATTTTTCGATAATGAAGACGGAAAAATAAACCACGTAGGTATATTACTCAACAACAACCAAATACTACACTCCACCGATACTTCGGGCTGTGTAGTAATAGACAAAATAGACTCCGAAGGTATTATTAGCCTTAGACGACAAAAAAGAACACACAGACTAAGAGTAATAAAAAGGTATTTGAAAAAATCTGCTTATCTATTATATTCATAGTATTTTTGCTGCTAACACAAAAAAACTAATTCTACTAATTGAAACTAAGTGTAGTCATTATTACTTACAACGAATCTGCTAATATACAACGCTGTATAGAAGCAGCGCAATCTGTTGCAGATGACATTTTAGTTGTAGATAGTTTTTCTGCCGACAACACCGTAGATATTGCCACTAATTTAGGAGCGCGAACACTAACCCATACATTTGAAGGCTATGGACAACAAAAAAATTATGCCATAGACAATGCGCTTTACGATTGGGTAATCTGTATAGATGCCGACGAAGTGCTAAGCCCTGCATTACAAGAAGAAATAAACCAACTCAAAGCTGGCAATGAAATAGATAACTATGCTGCATACAAATTTCCTTTACTGAATAATTATTGTGGCAAATGGATTAGAAATGGAGGTTGGTATCCCGACCCCAAACCAAGATTATTTAATCGCACTAAAGGGAAATGGCAACACGGCAATATTCACGAATATTGGGCATTTAATAGTGGAGATAGCCAATACGGTATTTTAAAAAACGATTTGCACCATTATACCATTACCTCCATTGCGCAGCACATAGTAAAAATAAATACTTACTCCGAATTGTCTGCTGATATGGCGCACAAAATGGGCAAAAAATGCAGCTTGTTTAAACTATTCTTTGCTCCTAAATGGTTTTTCTTCAACCGATATTTTTTACGTTTGGGTTTTTTAGATGGCTATTACGGTTATGTATTTTGTAAATTGGCAGCTTACGAAAAATGGATAAAGTATGCTAAGATTAGAGCAAAATCTACAAGATAAACAAGGCTTGCTAAATAAGTCAATGACAATATTGAACCATTTTTTACATAGTGTATTTTAGCTTTGTTCGTTGGTTGCATATAATGAAGTATGAATGCCACGAATGCACGAATGTTTATTCGTGCATTCGTGGCAAATTATTTATCAAATTATGCTTATTTCATTTTGACTTTTAGCAAGACCAGAATACGGAATCCATTATAAAATCCAAAGGCTGCCCCCCAGCAACCTTTGAACTATTATTCACTTAAAACTTTTAGATATTATGAAAATCTAAAGCACAAACTTATAACTTTCTTTAAAAAAAGTAAAATTTAATTTCTTCGTAGTTTTAATTGTTTTTAAACGGTGCTATTAAATCAAACTCGGGTATAATAACTTTAAACAATTTATTAGTGTACATATTGCGCATATTATAGTAACCTTTCATTTTGCCTAAATCTGTATAAAGATTAACCCCCGAAGAATACTGATAAGAAGTGCCGCTTTCGATTACCGGCTGCTCGCCTATTACGCCCTCTCCATCTACTTCTTTAAAAATGCCGTTGCTGTCTGTAATATCCCAATGCCTGCTGAGTAGCTGCACCGGAAAAGCAGATTGATTTTCTATAGTAATACGATAAGCAAACAAATACTCGCCTACTAACGGATTGCTGTATTGGCTTTGGTAAAAAGTTTCTACCGTTATACTTACACCTTCGGTTATATGATACGTCATTGAGTTTAGTGTTTTGAATGTTTAGCAATGCTAAGTTAAGCCACTCTTTCTTAAAAACTCCATCGGAATAGTAAATATTGTGTAAAATTAATTTATACAGCTTTTTTGCTACTTTTGAACCAATTAAATTAAACCATTTATGTGTAAATATTTATTGTCCATACTCCTTGTTGTGGTATTAGCAGCATCTTGTGGTACATATATGCCCGAATCGGAAGCCATAAAATTAAATGCCGAAGGCTTGGCAGAAATGAACCACGGTAGAATGCAAAATGCAATAGATAAATTTAAACTCGCAGCTACAAGTACTGTATTGTCTAAAGCCAGCAAAACCACAATTTACCGAAACATAGCGCAATCTTACGTAGAAACAGGAGACCTCGACTCTGCTCTTCGCTATTTTAATATTGTAGCAGAGCTATACGAAAAAAACACATACCACTACTTAGTGAATAAAGCTGATGTAGAGTTATTAAATAAAAACATACCAACCGCAATAGTATTGCTAAATCGTGCGTATAAGTTAGAACCTAACGACTTAGCCGTAAACAATAATTTAGGAATAATCTATATGGGCTATTACAACGAAGATTATATAGATTACGAAAAAGCATTGCCATACAACCAAAAAACCTATGAAATAAACGTAGATAGAATTTCGCAGCAAATCTTAGGACAAAACTATTTTCATCTTGGAAAATTAGAAGACGCAGAGCTACATTACGAAACCCTTAATAAACAATACGGAGATTTGTTAGATATGCCTTTTTTCTTGGGTGTAATCAAATATAAATTAGGCAAAAAAGAAGAGGCAGAAGAGCTTTGGCAAAAAGTTGTAGCCGAAGACCTCGAATACGAGGAGGCAATTGAATATTACAAAATTATTTTCTAAATCTTCTGTGCTACCAGCTTATCCTCGCTTAAATAAGTACATTAACCTTAACGAAATTACATTGTTAAATTGGTCGGTTCTACCTAAGCCATCTTTGTTGTTTCTTATTCTTATCATAGAGTAATTTAATCGAGGGTTGAGATAAAAACCTTTGTACAAATGAAAGTTGATACTACCCACAAGCCCTAAATCGAACTTGTTAAACGGTGGTTCGTTTACTCTTGTGCCCCCTGCACCTCTGTCAATTATTTCTTCGTTAAAACCCAAATAACCAATACTCAAGCCTAAGCCATAAATACTTTTGCGCGAGCCTCTATAAAAATTAAGCAAGATGGGCACTTCGCCATAATGCAGATTAATGCTATGGCTTTTTATACCTTGATGTTGGTTAATGCCTCCTTTAGACCCTTTTTGGCTGTATAGCACTTCCATACTTAAAGCCATAGTGCCTTCAATAGGCAAATTCATATCGTCGCCAAAAGGAATATACACAATACCTCCGGCTATTAAGCCTAACTTATCGTAACCTCTGTAACTGTCGCCATCGACCTGTGTTAAACTTGCTCCAGCAGTTAAGCCCCCTACAAATAAATTGTATTCGTCGTTGTACTGCGCTTTACTTCCAATGTTAAATGTGGATAAACAAATAATTACTATTAGGGCTATTTTCATAATTTTAGCCTTTGAAATTAAAATATTTGGCATCAGATTTGTTTTTTCTATTAATGCAAAGTTTAAGTAAAATAATGGATTTGCCAATAAGAAATCGGTACGAATAAAAATTATGAACCTAAAATACACAGCCAATACATTAAAAAAGTTAGAGCAGCTTTACGAAGAAGCCAGATATAGGGTGCGGTACGAGAAAGGCAATTTCAATTCCGGCTACTGCATAATAGAAGATAAAAAAATTGCGGTCATCAATAAATTTTTAAACATAGAAGGGCGTATTAATGCATTAGTAGAAATACTACCGACAATAGAAGTAAATACAGAAGAACTAAGTACCGAAATGCAAAAGTGGTACGCCGCCCTTATCGGCAAATCTAATAATAACGAAGGGGTAATTCAGTCGGAAATAGAATTAGATGAAGCACCAGAGTAATATTCTAATTTTGTAAACAATAATTAAGCAAAGCATATATTTTGAGAGTAGAATTTTTGGGAACGGGAACATCACAAGGAGTGCCTTTTATAGGTTGTCCTTGCAGTGTATGTACTTCTTTAGACAAAAGAGATTATAGATTGCGCTGCTCTGTGTGGATTAGAACAGAAAATACTTCTATCGTTATAGATACCGGACCCGATTTCAGGTATCAGGCCTTGCGTGCCAAAATCGACAAAATAGATGCCGTAATTTACACCCACGGACACAAAGACCACGTAGCCGGTTTAGATGATATAAAAGCATTTAACTATTGGCAAAATAGCTCCATAGACCTTTATGCCAATAAATCTACAGAAGAAGTATTAAGAAGAGAATTTCATTACGTTTTTAATGGCGATAACTATCCGGGCATTCCGGTGCTCCATATACAACCAATGTTGGGAGAGCCATTTGTCATTGGCGATTTAGAAATTATTCCGATAAAAGTAATGCACTATAAATTAGAAGTGTATGGTTTTCGTATTGGCGACTTTACCTACATTACAGATGCTAATTATATTGCAGATTCCGAATTGGCAAAAGCAAAAGGCAGTAAAGCACTTGTGCTCAATGCGCTTCGCCACGAAAAGCATATATCACATTTTACCCTCGAAGAAGCCAAGCAAGTTGCGAAAGAAATAGGCGCAACACAAACCTACTTTACACACATTAGCCACCAATTAGGCTTATACACAGAAATGGAGCCAATCCTCGACGACAATGTACACTTAGCTTATGATGGATTAGTACTGGAGTTTTAGGTAAATGCTTGCGTTCTATAAAGCCTATTTTTACTTTCTCGTTTAAGGTTTTGGAACAAATTGGAATTGTTTATGAAAAAAAAGATTGGCGTTTGACCGGGATACTAAAGCGAATATTTAAATAGCCCATAAAGTATCCAAGGCTATATCGCTGTGTCCTTAGTCTGATTCTAATTGAGGATATTGACCCAATACAGATAATTTGCAATTTATTGTTTTGATTTAGAACGGAGCCAATAGACAC
This sequence comes from uncultured Taibaiella sp., assembly GCA_964448955.1. GTDB lineage: Bacteria > Bacteroidota > Bacteroidia > Chitinophagales > Chitinophagaceae > MKSF01. Next base: position 84,762 of record CAYUXT010000007.1, read on the forward strand.
GAACATTTAGAAGTAGCACGCTTTGATGGTGAGTTGCAACAATTGTTTGGCTGGGAGCGCACGACCCGACATCACAATTTTGTGAGCAACAACCAAAAAATTAAGCATTCTTTTATTGACGCATAAGTCCAATGAACATTTTGGGATAAATTAGTTTTTATGCTAAAATTACTTTTGCAAAAAATGGTAATTACGCTATGCTTGTTATTTTATTATCCCAATACACAACATGAATAGCATTAAGTAATTCCGTTTGGCATTTTTCATTGAGTCCATTGATCCATTAGGACTATTTTCCCTAAAAAATTTGGAAAACACAAAGGGCTGCTTCTATCGAGAAACAGCCCTTTGTGTTTTTTTAAAACTAAAAGTTTTTTATCTGATACTATTGTTTTACAAAAGTTTTAGTACCTGTAGCATTTTTTCCTTGTAACTTAATTACATAAGCACCAGTAGCTAAGTTAGATACATTTATTTGTAAATTTCCTTGTACTTGTGAATTGTAATTTTGTTGGGTAATTATTCTGCCTGCATTGTCATAAATAGCAATAGAGCTTATTTGCTCGTTGCCTGTATTAATGTTAAGCACTTCGTTAGTAGGATTAGGGAAGATATTGAAATCAATTTTGTTTACAGTTTTAATATTGATTACTCCATCATCGAATAATTCGTAGTAAAGGTTATACAATTCATCATAGTCAGCTTTTTCCCATACAGTATCTGCGCTATTCCAATGACCATAAACTTCTACTAAGGTACATTGGTCGTAGGTGTTATATTCATAATCTACTTTCATGTCGTTAATCCATTCTGTACCATTCCAGTATGAAATGGTTAATAACGTTAAATTAGAGCCGGTATATTCTCCGGTATATTTACTCGAATTATCCCAAGAAGTAGTTCCGCTATTGTAGCTAAAGTTTTCAATTTCATACGCAATATTAGAGCTATTGTAACTATAATCACTTCTTGAATTTGAATCCCAAGAATTACTAACAGAATTCCAATAAGAGTATTTGTATGTTTGCAAATCATTATTACTGTTATATGAATAATCAGAACGGCTGCTATTTACCCATGTTGTACCATTCCAATAAGAATATACTTCAGATGTTTTATTTCCACCTGTATATGTATAACTTCTTTGTCCGTTCGCTACCCATCCTGAAGAATAATAGTAATGAGTGCTTTTTGTTAATTTATTTTCAGCATTGTAAAAAAATGAATCAACATTATTGAATGGACGAAGACTGATAGTTAAATTTCCATTTTCATCATAAGTGTGTTCAGTACGTGAAAAATTCCAAGACATAGACCAAGTATCAAAATATGCATTGTTCTCTACTGCCAATAGCCCTTCATTAGTATAAGAATAGCCACTGTACCCATTAATTTCCCATAAAGGGTCAATAAAGGAATAATTATTTGCAACTATTGGAAAATCCTTTTCGTTTAATTCTTGTTCTTGTTTGTAACTTGCTTCATACGCAGTGCCATTCCAAGAATATGATTTATAAGAATCAACTTTAATTTGATTATATAATAATTCTTCAGCCGGAGTTAAATCAACAGAATTGAATGGATTATATCCAATATAATTTAAATAATTGAAACTCGCTCCTATTGTATCGTGCCAATATAAATTAAAAGAGTCATTTGGAATGTTAATAGTATCTACCGCATCGTAATAATAATTAGATACAGCTAATAATCTTGAGTTTTCTAAATTAGGCTTAGCTTTTATAACTGCATTTGCGTTGGCTTGAGAAAACATTTTTATGGCTTTCGCTACTTCCGGATTGGCATTTTGTCTGTGTTTTTCTGCCGTTTTGTGGAATTGTGCCTGTGTGCTTACCGAAGCTAACATAGCCATCGCCAAGCAAGATGAGAGAATGTTGATTTTTTTCATTTTTATTTTATTTTTAGTTGGTTAATAATTTGACAAAGGTATAAGTGTTATTTGAAATAAAAAAAATAACACATTTGTATTCAAGCGTTTGTGAAAAAAGGTGCAAATTAGTTTTTATGCTAAAATTACCTTTGTAAGTAACGCTAATTACGCTATAGTTATTGTGTTGTCCAAATAAACATCTTGAATAGCATTGAGTAATTCTACCCCTACTTTCATATCTTTTTGGAATGCTTTACGTCCGCTGATTAATCCCATACCACCTGCTCTTTTATTTATTACAGCAGTAGTTACCGCCTCTGCAAGGTCAGAAGCTCCTTTGGATTCACCACCAGAATTAATTAATCCGGCACGTCCCATATAGCAGTTAGCTACTTGATAGCGTGCTAAATCTATCGGATGGTCAGTAGTTAATTTTTCATATACCAATTTATGTGTTTTGCCTACTTTAATAGCATTGTAACCGCCATTATTAGTGGGTAATTTTTGTTTGATAATATCTGCCTGAATGGTAACTCCCAAATGGTTGGCTTGTGCAGTAAGGTCAGCAGAAGCATGATAATCTACACCATCTACTTTAAATGAGCTGTTTCTTAAATAGCACCACAATACTGTAGCCATACCAAGCGAATGCGCATATTCAAATGCTTTGGCAACTTCTACTATTTGGCGATTGCTTTCAGCAGAACCAAAATAAATAGTAGCACCAACTGCTACTGCTCCCATTTCCCACGCATTTTTGATAGTGCCAAACATAATTTGGTCGTAGTTATCGGGGTAAGAGATAAACTCGTTATGGTTAATTTTTACGATAAATGGTATTTTGTGTGCATATTTACGTGCTACTGCGCCTAATACTCCATAAGTAGAAGCTACTGCATTACAGCCGCCTTCGATAGCAAGTCTTACTATGTTTTCTGGATCGAAATATATAGGATTAGGTGCAAACGATGCGCCACCGCTATGTTCTATACCTTGATCCACAGGAAGGATAGATACATAGCCACTATTAGCCAAACGTCCATTGTTCAGAATAGTCTGGATACTGCGTAGAGTAGGTATATTTCTGTTAGAATTTGCCCAAACATCATCTATGTGATTAGGTGATGGTAAGTGTAATAACTCTTTAGAAATAGTTTTACATTCGTGTTGTAATAACGAATCTGCATCGCTACCAAGTAACTCAACAATTTTACTGTTTGCCATTTTTGATATTTATGTTAAATTAGAAAATTATTGTAATATATACAAATCGGCTGCAAAGGTAAGGGATAAATGAATAATGTTTATTCTGTTTGTTGATATAATTTTTTTATATAAATGATATTAGTTGTCTATAACGTAATCTTTCAATATTTCACCTGCCTGATGTGGTCTTTTTAAGATAGCAATTATATTCCCTTGTGGGTCTAAAAGATATGCCTGTGGAATGGTAGTAATGTTGTAAACGCCTACTATTTTCGAATACCAACCTTTTAGCTCACTCACTTGATATCGCCAAGGCATTGTGTCTCTTTGCAAGCCTAATAACCAACTTTCCCTGTCTTTATCTAAGGAAATACCGTAAATGGTAAATCCCTCTGGTGCATCTTTGTACTGATACTTGCTGTATTCGTTGTACATAGTTACCAATCGGCCGTTTTCTACTCTGCAAGGCGCACACCATCTTGCCCAAAAATCTACCAATACATACCTGCCTTTATTTATGTCTGATAATTTTAGGGTATCTCCATCAGGATCGGGTAATGCTATTTCGGGTGCTGTATTGCCAATTTGTAACCTTTGTGCAGTAGCAGATAAAGTATAGATAAGTAGTAAAAAGCTTAGTACGAATTTCATTTTTTTCTTTTTATAAAAAATCAAAAGCGGCAGTAAATTTTACATTTTCTCTCCCTTTAGAGATAGCTCGCCAAGTGCCATTATAGTGCAAATAATAAGGTACTAAATATTCGCCATGTTGTTTTAATTTAGTTTGTATCCATACATCAAAATCATAAACACCTGCTTTGTATGATAAAGAATAGTCTCTGGCTACAATAGATAAATCGGAATAGCGAAACCACGTTCGGAAAATATTATACACTACTTTGTTTTTGTATTCGGGTTTGGGTACTGCCTCAAAGAGATAACAGCTTTCGCCATTTTTAGTATCAGAAGATATTCTAAATTGGTACATAGCGGCAATATGCGGCTCGAATAATGCTGCGGCATCGCCCATTAGTGGCACTCCTTTTATTTTGCTTCCAGGGTTAAACATCATCTGCTTTAGCCTTACTTTGTTTTTGGCCATACTGCCCTTTGCGGTAGCTATTTCTCTCTCTATTCTTTGGTGTACGATATTATCTTCGCCACAAACTTCTCCTTTGGTAAATAATAATGCTGCATACATTTCTGCGGTATAATAATTGTAATTACCTTTTTTGTCGTAAAAGTCTCCGATAACTGCTTCTTCGAGCACTTTCATACTGCGACAGTTGTTGCGATAAATTTGTTTTGTTTCGCTGCGCAATGATGCGTTAACTTTTGTAAATCCTTTATCATAAACTTGTATGTCGTTAGTAGCATTGTAAGTAACCAGTCGTAACGACCGAAATGCTTTGTAGTATGTAGTATCTTCTTGAATCATTTTTATAAAGGTTTCGATATCTAAATCGCTACGAATTACAGCTTCTTCCAACACTACGTTCATGTCCAAAATAATAGTGTCCCTGTCTTGAGAAAAGACAGGAAAATGAATGCATAAGCATAACCCTATAAAGAAGATAATATTCCGAACACTTTTTTTCAAATAAATTAATTTATACCAATGTGAGGCAGAGATTAAAGCGACAAAATTAATATTAGTATTAGTAATGCAAACTATTTTTTACAAACGATAGCGTAATCGCAAGACTCTTTATATTTTGGCGGTATATGCTTTCTATTAAAATAAATAATCTAACTTTACGTGTATTATTTTTTTAGTAAATGAAAATACCAATACAAAGTTTTGTAAAATCATTTGTAATTCTGCTATTTAGCATTATTGTAATGGTTAGTAGTTGTAAAAGAGATGGCGACCCATTGTTGCCAAAACCGGAAGAAACATTTGGGTTTAACTATCCCGAAAGTTGGGGGCAACCTGTATATAATTTTGAAAACAACACCTTAACCAAAGAGGGTTTTGAATTAGGAAAAAAACTTTTTTTTGAAAAAAAACTATCTATTGATAATTCGGTTTCTTGCGGCACTTGCCACCAACAGTTTTCTGCTTTTGCACAAGTAGGGCACGAGTTAAGCCATGGTGTAAATAACTTATTAGGAATAAGAAATTCTCCTCCGTTATTTAATCTAAATTGGCATACAAGTTTTTTTTGGGATGGTGGTGTTAATCATATAGAGGTGCAGCCGATAGCTCCAATAATTAATCCTGTGGAGATGGGAGAAACCATACAGAATGTTATAGAAAAACTGAAACAAGACGAGCAGTACAGAGCAGACTTTAGAGTAGTTTATGGCGATGATACTATCAATAGTCAAAGGATGTTGAAATTGCTTTCTCAGTATATGGGTATGTTAATTTCTGACGATTCTAAATACGATAAAGTGATGAGAAACGAAAGTGGTATAGCATTTACTGCAAGCGAAAACAGAGGTTATGTTCTTTTCCAGACCCATTGTAATACTTGCCATACAGAGCCTCAGTTTACAGATTTTTCGTTTAGAAATAATGGACTTGAACCCAAAGAAAATATAGAAGGTGTATTAGAAATTGGTAGGGCGCATATTACGCTTAATCCTGCTGACAGCTTTAAGTTTAAAGTGCCTTCTTTACGTAATTTAAAATACACAAGACCATATATGCACGATGGTAGAGTCCAATCGTTAGATGCTGTACTACAACATTACGAAGGCGGTATTCATACTAACCCAACATTAGACCCGATTTTAAACAACGGCATTAAACTAACAGCATCTGAAAAGCAAGATTTACTCGATTTTCTGAATACCCTTAACGACGAAACTTTTGTAAAAAACCCATTGTTTGCCGAGTGATTTTGATAATTAGGCTTGCTAAATAACTATATAAATTATTATTACAGACATAAGTGTTGCAAGCTTTTTGGGGTTTTATTGCAAAATCCTTTGTAGGTAAAATACCTAATGCCGTTTGAAATACTTGTAAATAAAGTGGTTAGAGTTTATAGCAAGTCCTAATGATATTCGTATGAAAAAAAATATAGAACGATTATGCTAAAAGGCAGATAAGAGCGGCATCGAAATTAGAAAAATGGGTGTTGTGTGTAAAAAATGCAGCAATTACCGCTTTACCCCAAATTGAAATGCAAGATAGGCATTAATAAACAGCTTAGTTGGTTCTTGCCCTAACATTAGTTGTACATCGTTAAAGTAGTAATCTACTGTACCTCCTGCTTCTATTGCAATTTTTGATTTTCGTCTATTCGCAAAATCAAAATGTAAAGCAGAGCGTAGCGTAATGCCGGAAATAAACTCCATATCTCCCCAGCCTCTTAATATGCCACCACCATTGGTAATAATACCTTGATTTAAAAAGTAATCGTGTGTTTCTTCAGAATATTTAACAGATCCCAGGCCCGCTAAGTCGATATAATATGGTTTTAAGAAACCGGCAGAATATCCACCTGCATATACCCAATGTACCGACACTGTTTTACTTTCGGGCTTACCTGCTATCATATATCTGTTGCCAAAAGATAGTTTTGCTTGATAAAAGTTATTGATTTTGCCATAGATAAAAGAACCGCTCTGAAAGCCTAAATTATTTATAAAAGTAGCAGAGCTTTGTTCTTTATTATGTTTCTTTTCGCCAAATTCTAACTGCAATATTCTGGTGCTATATATGTTTTCACTAATTTTACGAGGAGTGCTTTCGTTTCTTTTGATAAATCCATAATCTACATATACTCCCCAACCGTCTGATGCTAATCTTAATCCTCCGCTTATCTCTCTGTCTAATTGTTTTGGACCTTTAATTTTGGGTTCTTTTTCGGCAGTATTTACCAATAAAGTAGTATCTCCCAAACGATCTCTGTGCTTAATCTTTTTGGGCTGTGCATACATTGCCACAGGCAATAATAACAATATAATTATCAGAAAAAATTTGTTTTCCGGCTGCATAAATCTGAAATTAGCTGTGTAAATGTAGTGTATTTTTTTATCAAACTAAATTAAATAATTCAAGAAAATGACTTCAAAGGTAATATACGGGGGCAATCTAAGGACTGACGCCACACATCTGCAATCGCAAACACAGATAGAAACCGATGCACCTACCGATAATAACGGACGTGGTGAAAGATTCTCCCCTACAGATTTAGTGGCTACTGCTTTAGCAAGCTGTATGCTAACGATAATGGGCATTGCGGGCAATACACACCATATTAATATAGAAGGTACAGAATGTAGTGTTACAAAAATTATGGGCACTGCTCCTCGCCGAATAGTAGAGATTGTTATAGACCTTAAAATGAGCGGACAAGATAGCTTTAGCGATAAAGAAAAATCTATTTTGGAAAATGCAGCACGCACTTGTCCGGTATGGTATTCGCTCAATGAAGATTTAAAGAAAACAATTACTTTTTTGTGGTAGGGGGATTGTTTCCCAAAGGAGAATTGAGATCAAAGGTTTTTTAGCTTTTAAAAACGCTCTGCTGAAAATGCTCAATTCTCCACTACGGTAAATTGGTTCATATCCACCTTTTGGGTTACGCCTTTGTATTCTTTTTCGTCGTTAGAGGCAATGAGAATAAGCCTGTTTTCGGATTGTGCTTGTTGTAGCCACGTATCGTAAAGGGCTACTCCGGCAATATCCAAATTGGTACAAGGCTCATCTAATAATAAGACAAGAGTTTCACTAAAAAATGCTTGTGCTAATTTTACCCTTTGTTTCATTCCCGAAGAAAAGGCACCTATAAATTTATTGGCATCTTTTTGCATTCCAAGAGCCTCTATTATTAACTCAATGGTATATCCTTTTTTTATTTTTTTAAAAGTAAAATGAAATTGCAAAAATTCGCGCAAGGTCATTTCTTCTATTAAATCCATAGATGGCGCACAATAGGAAATGTGCCTAAAAATTTTTTCGGTAGGTATTTCTTTGTGGTCTAAATTATATTTTACTTTCCCTTGCGAATGAGATTGCATGCCGGCTATAATGCGCAACAAAGTAGATTTTCCAATGCCATTAGCTCCCAAAACCACATACGCATTGCCTTTTTCTAAGTGTAAATTTACTCTTTTAAACACCCAATGGCTCTGAAATCTTTTTCCGATATTTTCTAAGGTAATCATAAGAATAAATAAATTAGCTTAGGCAATATCCTCACTGCCGTTTCTGCGTGTATATCCGCGCATTATGCCTTTTTTAGAATCTCTGATAAAAGATAATATTTCGTCCCTTTCGTCCGAAACAGGAATTTCGGATTCTATAATTCTTACTGCTTTGGCGGTATTATATCCTCTTACGTAGAGTAAGCGGTAAATGTCGAGTATGTGATTAATTTTGGTAATGGAAAAACCTCTTCTTTTTAGCCCCACAGAATTTACACCTACATAAGAAAGGGGTTCTCTACCTGCTTTGGTATATGGTGGTACATCTTTTCTAACTAATGAGCCGCCGGTTACAAATGCGTGCGAGCCTACTCTTACAAATTGCTGTACTGCAACTAATCCTGCTAATATTACATTGTCGCCAATGGTAATGTGCCCTGCTAAGGTGGTGTCGTTAGAAAAAATACAGTTGTTGCCAATAATGCAATCGTGTGCAATGTGCGAATATGCCATAATAAGGCAGTTGTTGCCTAATTTGGTGGTTTCTCTGTCGGTAGTACCTCTGTTAATGGTTACGTATTCTCGTATCGTACAGTTGTCGCCAACTTCTACTTGAGTAGTTTCGCCCTGATATTTTAAATCTTGCGGAATGGCTGCAATTACTGCTCCCGGAAATATTCTGCATTGCTTACCAATTCTGGCACCGTCCATTATTGTAGCGTGAGAGGCTATCCAGCTGCCATCGCCTATTACCACATCTTTATGGATTACGGCAAATGGCTCTATGGTTACATTTTCGCCAATTTTAGCTTCGGGATGGACATAGGTAAGCGGATGGATCATCTGTTTTTTCTGTTTTTAGATTTTATAGCTTCATTTAACGGTATAATACCTCTGTTTTATTGTTTTTGTTTCGGTAAAATTTGTGCTACCAACTCTGCTTCTGTAACAATTTTATTGCCTACATAAGCCGTTCCTCTCATTTCGCATATTCCTCTACGAATAGGATTCATCAATTCTAATTTTAAAATAAGCGTATCTCCGGGTATTACTCTTTGTTTGAATTTTACTTTATCTATTTTTATAAAATAAGTATTGTAATTTTCCGGGTCACTATAATTATTAAGTGCCAAAATACCTCCAACTTGGGCCATTGCTTCTATCTGTAATACACCTGGCATTACTGGGTTTCCAGGGAAATGCCCTTGAAAGAAGTGCTCGTTAAAAGTTACATTTTTAATTCCTACAACTTCATTATCCGCAATGTCTATAATTTTATCTACTAACAAGAAAGGGAATTTGTGTGGTAGTGATTTTTCTATTTGGGTAATATCCAAAACAGGAGGCATCGAAGGGTCGTACTGTGGCATACCCGCCAAGCCTTTGTTTTTCTTTATGTACTGTTTTATTTTTTTTGCAAAAGCTATATTGGTAGCGTGTCCGGGTCGGCTGGCAATAATGTGTGCATTTATATTGTAACCGGTAAGAGCCAAATCGCCTACAATATCTAAAAGTTTGTGACGTGCCGGCTCGTTAGAGAAGTGAAGTTTCACATTGTTTAAAATGCCTTCGCTTTTTACCTCTACTTTGGGCTGTTTAAAAATTTTAGCTAATTTATCTAATTGTTCTTCGCTCACCACCTTGTCCACAACCACTATGGCGTTGTTTAAATCGCCACCTTTTATTAGATTGTTTTCTAATAATAATTCTAATTCGTGTAAGAAACAAAAAGTTCTACTTTGGCTTATTTCTTTTTTAAAATCGTTTAGATTTTTTAAAGATGCGTGTTGTGTGCCTAATACAGGAGAGTTAAAGTCTATCATAGTAGTAACTTTAAATTCTTTAGCCGGCACAGCAAGCATATCTACATTTTTTTCTTTATCGAAAAAGTGTATGTTGGTATCTAAGTTATAGTATATTTTTTTTGCGTCTTGCTCTTGTGTGCCTACGCTATCTATGGCTTCCATAAAACCTTTGGCACTGCCATCAAGAATGGGTACTTCGGGAGCATTGAGTTCGAGCAAAGCATTATCTACACCCGAGCCTACTAATGCAGCCAATATGTGCTCTACGGTATTTACTTTAACGCCATGGTGCTCTAAAGTAGTACCACGAGAAGTATCGGTTACTAAGTCCACATCTGCTTTTATTACAGGGGTTTCGGGCAGGTCTATTCTTTTAAATCGGATACCAAAACCCGGATTTGCAGGTTTTATGGTAAGCGTTACCGCATTGCCGGTATGTAAACCCACACCATTTATGGCTACCTCACTCTTAACTGTATGTTGCATTTCGTTTATCATCAAAAATCCGGTTGTTTCCTCTTTAAGTTTGTTTGAAATTTTTGGCAAAGTAATAATTTATTAATCAAAGGCTAAGATTATTTGTTTTCTTTTTGCCTATTAGCATAATTTCTAATACTTTTTTTTAAAAGTAGTCGTATTCTTTTCTCGAAATATTCCAACGGATACCACCATATATAATTAATGAACCATTGGTTACATTTGGTGTGGATAATGTCTTTACACTTGAAATTACGCCTCCTCCTTCTAAAAACAAATTAGGTATTACTTCGTAAGCTAAATTTAGGTTAGCATAAAATCCTTCCGTTCTATTGCCGGAGATAAGTCCGTATTGGTTATTGCTTTGGCGTAAAGAATTAGCTCTAAAAATATCTACCCCATTTGAACTAGTTGCTCCTGTATCGCTGCCTTTTGCTACTACAATTAACCGAGCATCTATATACATTTTAGGAGCGGGTTGGTATCTTAATTTTCCTATAAACTCTAAAAATCCAGAACCCATTGGATGTGCCAATGGTTGGTTGTAGTGTGTATAATTAGAGGTGCTGTCGTCAGACGAATACATAAAAGGTCTAACAATGTTTAATTCGCCTATTAAGTCTAAGTTTGGTATGGTTAAAGCGTTAAAGTATTTAGCTCCTAACTGTAAGCCATATTGGTTTTGCCAACCTTGCCCAAGTGCATCTGTAAAAAACTGACCATACAATTGAATAGTTTGGATTGGTAATGCTTTAAAGGTAAGCCCAAGCGAAGTCTTTTGGTTAGCGCCCATAGACCTTGCTGCTGTTTGGTAAAACATTATAGGCATTACATTGTCTGCCCTAAAATGATTGCGCTGCGCAAATATTGTGGACTCATATAAGCCTAATTGCAACCACGATGTAGCATTAATACCTAAAGAGTGAATAGCTGCATAGTTTCTGTTAAGTCTGTGGTCGTCGCCAAGAATAATTAAACCCGGAGTTAGTTCCATAAAGAGGTTTTCGTATCTTATCTTACCGAATTTAGAACGTATTCTTAAAAAGGTAGCTGTCGCCCCAAAATCGGAAAGGATAAGACTCCGCATTCCATCGCCTCTAAATTGTTTGTCGTGCCCAAAAGTGATATTTACTTTGTCTTTTATTAAGCCTACATCAAAGTAACCCCTTGCCAAAAATACATCATAAACATTATTGTCTGTAAGTCGGTGGTAGTCTGCGCCGGGTGCAGCATTGTGCCTTTTTGCCCAAGCATCTGCATTATGTATTAGCTGCTCCTGATTGTCGGCAAGCATCGTGTAAAAGCCTATTTTGTTTAATATTCTTCCTCTTACCTCTGCGCCTCTTAGGTTTATGTAAGATAAGTCATCTGGTTTTAAATCGTAAAAACCTTGGGTATATACAATGGGGTTAGCGACGATAAATAATTGGTCGTTGTGCTCGTGAAAAAGATTAGGTTTTGTAGTGTAAAAATGCCTTAAAATAGGCTTTTTAGAGCGTTCTGCACCATCCATTCCCGAAGCATCTTCCGCCCATTCGCCACTTATGGACAATGCTCGTTGGATATTATAATAATCCAAATTGTTGTATATGGAAAGCAAACCACCAGCATTGCCAAATTTACTGTTGTTTTTAATTTTACTGAGATAATCTACTGCGTCTTTCCTCGATATGGATTTAAAAGAAGAAATAAAATTGTCGGATAATTTGCCACTAATAGTTTCTAATCGGTCTAAAGTATATATATCCTCAGATTGGAGCGGTAAATATGTATCTTGAGCATAGATAGTGTTTGGAACAGCAGTTCCTAAAATCAATGCTATACATACAACTATAAGAATTGAGTTAAATTTTATTATCACAATTTAAATTTTCGGTGTACAAAAGGCAACAGACATCGCCCAAAAGTAAACAATTTGCAAACAAATTGGTTGTAAATTGATACAAAATGTTAAAGAATGCATTTTTTTAATTTATTGAAGGCTTGAATTCAAACAAAATCGGCAGAGTTTTAATAATTCGGGCTTGCGAAACAACTCTGTTCTATAATTATAAGTATAACCAATTTTTTATTGTTTTATATTTCTTAACATACATCAATGTGCAGGAATGAACTCTGTTGTTATTTTGCAGTATAAATTTAAACAAATAACAATGAGCACAAACACAAAATGGGTATTAGACCCTACACACAGCGAACTCCTTTTTAAAGTAAGACACATGATGATTTCTAACGTAAAAGGAGAATTTAAAAGCTTTAATGCAACAATTAACGGGGAAGATTTTTCCACTGCACAAGTTTCCGTAAATATTGATGTGGCATCAATTTTTACCAATAACGAAGACAGGGATAACCACCTTAAAAGTGCAGACTTTTTTGATGCAGAAAACAATGGTACTATTACATTTGTATCTTCTGCCTTTACTCCCAAAAGCGAAGACGAATACACGCTTATAGGTGCATTAACCGTTAAAGGTGTAAGTAAAGAAATTACTCTTGACGTAGCGTTTGGCGGTATCAATAAAGACCCATGGGGTAACGAAAAAGCAGGCTTTTCTGTTAGCGGAAAAATTAATAGAGCAGATTTTGGACTTACTTGGAATGCTGCACTCGAAACGGGTGGTGTGTTAGTGAGCGAAGAAGTAAAAATTAATGCAGAAGTACAGTTTGTAAAACAAGCTTAATTTATCATCTCAAAATAATATCCATTATGAATCGTAAGGATTTTCTTAAAAAAGGATTTCTCGGCACTACAATGTTTGTTACCACAGGAGCATTAGCTAATGTAATAAAAAACAATATTGACGAACTGCAAGATTTAGACATCTTGGGCTTCAATCATATTCCTAATACAAATTCTACAGTTATGGCAAATACAGTTTTTCATCAAGCCGATACACGCGGCGATGCCGACCACGGTTGGTTACACAGTAAACATACTTTTAGTTTTGCGAATTATTACAATCCGGAGCGTATGCACTTTGGAGTATTACGAGTGTTAAATGACGATATAGTAGCCCCAGGAATGGGTTTTGGAAAACATCCACACGATAATATGGAGATTATCTCCATTCCGCTCTCAGGTGATTTAGAGCACAAAGACAGTATGGGTAATGTATCTGTAATCCAAAATGGAGATGTACAAGTAATGAGTGCCGGTACCGGCATTTACCATAGCGAGTACAATAAGAATAAAGATAAAGACGTTACATTTCTTCAGATTTGGGTGTTTCCCAACAAAAAAAATGTAACGCCCCGTTACGACCAAATTACCCTAAATCATTCTGATAGGAAAAATAAATTTCAGCAAATACTTTCCCCTAATGCCAATGACGAAGGAGTTTGGATTCATCAAAACGCTTGGTTTTATTTATCCGATTTCGATAAAGGAACAGCTAAAGATTATGACTTAAAATCGGCAGGAAACGGAATATATATCTTTAACCTTAAAGGAGAAATAGAAGTAAGCGGACACAAACTTAAATCGCGCGATGGACTTGGAGTATGGGATACCGACAAACTAAGCATTACAGCTTTAAGTGAGCATGCAGAGTTTTTAATTATGGAAGTGCCAATGGTCATTTAAGACCAATTTTGAATAACAAGAAACAATAAAGCATTTTAGTTGTACACAATAGAGCTTTATTCATTTCTGCCCGAATTATGTAGTATATTTACTTACACAAAGAGTATATTACAAAATTCGGGTTTTTTTATTTCTCCCCCCTCACTTCACTTTTTTCCAAAACTAATATCCTTTGTGGGCTTGTAT
>CAYUXT010000008.1:0-95599 GCA_964448955.1 uncultured Taibaiella sp.
GGCGGCAATAAAACTTTTGATAAACTATAAAAAAACATTTAGGACAGTATTGATTAGAAAGGCTAATTTTGGCAAATGTTTGAGAAAACAACTTAAAAAGTACCCAAGTAATAATAATTAATGGACCTACTGTTAATAATAAATCTATTGTTTTAAAAATGGTAGCCGCACTACCGGATAATGCCCTATCTGTATAATCGTTTGCAAAAATGGTCATAGAGCCAAGGGATTGCTCAAAAGCCATAAAAAAGAATACAGTAAATAGCCCACAAAAACATACCGCAATAATCCTATCTCTTACAATAGTACCGTATCTGCCAATTCTAATAATAAGCAATATTACAAATAGAATTAAAGCACTCAAAACCACAAAATTGGTACCACTAATACCCCAAACGCTAAAATTTAATAAGTTAATATTTTCTATTTTCTCTAAAGGGTCATTAAACAAATACAATAATCCCCCAACTGCAGAAAGTATAATTAAAATAAAATCTATTGGCTTAAACGGATTCAACTTATCCTTTTGGGCATCTTCTATAAGTTCGTTAATTTCCTTTTCTTCTGTTACAACATTATCTTTGGTTGGTTTTGCTCCAATATTACCAAAAATTGGTTTTGCTAACCAAAACTGCAAACATCCCAAAAGCATAAAGATCCCTGCAAGTCCAAATCCCCAAGACCAACCCCACGTTTCACCAAGATAACCACAAAGCATCATTCCGAAAAATGCACCGGAATTTACACCCATATAAAAAATGGTATAAGCACCGTCTTTTTTGGTATCCTGTCCTTTGTACATTTCAGATATTATAGATGTTATATTTGGCTTAAAAAAACCTGTACCGATAACCAATAATGCCAATCCTATATAAAATGCAGTTTTGGTCTCTAATGCCATAGATGCGTGTCCTAAAGTCATAATAATACAGCCTATTACTACGGCTATTCTATACCCTGTAAATCTATCGGCAATATACCCACCAACTAAAGGTGTTAAATAAAGCAAAGAGCCATAAGTTCCTATTAAAGCCAATGCATTTTCGCGTGACCATTCCCAACCCGGATTATTGCTAAGTAAGGGAGCAGTAAGGAAAAGGATTAATAAAATTTTCATTCCATAAAACGAAAATCGCTCCCACATTTCTGTGAAGAATAAAACAAAAAGTGCAGACGGATGCCCTAATACTTTGTTGTTAAAGAAATCATTTGTATTTGTTTGAGACATAATTTATTTTTTGTTTACAATGCAACAAATGTAATTATTAAACTAAGAAATAAAAAAGAAGTATCAAAACAACTCTGCTTGTCCGCCCTTTAATCTTCTGAATAAACTATAATTCCAATCCATTTTGGTAGTGTTGAGATTATATTTTTGACAAGCCAATGCAAATTGCTTTTTTATCATTTCCGAAACAAGACCACTGCCTTTCATTCTTTGCCCATAAGTGCTATCATTAATCTTCCCACCGTGGCAACTTTCTATTAAATGTAATACTTTTTCGGCTCTATCAGGATATGTTTTTTGAATCCAATCTTTAAATATATCGCCAATACTACCATTTAATCTTACTATGGTATAGCCCGCCCACAAAGCACCAGCATCGGCTGCACTTTTCAGTACTTTGTGTATTTCGGTATCGTTAATGCCGGGAATAATGGGTGCATTCATAACCCCGCAAGGTATTCCCTTAGCAGATAGTTTTTCTATAACATTAAGTCTGTTTTTGTAAGTAGCAGTACGAGGCTCTAATTGCATTCTTATGTTTTCGTCCATAGCAGTAATAGAGGTATAAACCTTTACTAAATTCATTGCTGCCAACTCTTCCAATAAATCTATATCTCGCAGTATCAAGCTATTTTTGGTAATAATACCTACGGGATTTCTGTGTTCTAATAATATCTTTAAAAGCTTTCTGGTAATTTGCAGCTTACGCTCTATCGGCTGATAGCAATCTGTATTGCCCGAAAGTGAGATTACAGCTGGTTGCCAACTTTTACCGGACAGTAGCTTTTGGAGTAATTCAGGGGCATTCTCTTTTACAATAATTTTGCTTTCAAAATCTATACCGGCACTATATCCCCAATATTCGTGCGAATTACGTGCATAACAATAAATACAACCGTGCTCGCAACCCCTATATGGGTTTAAGGAAAAAGACATTCCTACATCGGGGCTACTCACTTCATTAACTATGGTATTGCTTTTTTCGTAGATAAATTGTGTTTTAATGTCCGATTTTTCCCAATCATCTATACCCTCGGAATGTTCAATAATATATTCGTTTTTTAAAAAACGATTTTTGGTATTAACTTGCGCTCCTCTACCCTTAGTGTAGTCTGTATGTAAATCCGATTTTTGCAATGTTGGTAATGTATTTTTCTGCTAATCAAATGTAGCTATTAAGACAATAATTTTTAAAAAAATTTACTAACAATAAAAAAAGCTAAGAGAAGCATTAAACTTACCCACTAAGCTAAAGTCTATGATGCACGTTGAAACAATAAATTATTTCACTTTTTAAATTAAACAGTTATGAAAACGAGAGGCTTAAAAATCGGAAAGATGGTGCCGGCAATTATGTTGCTATTTTCTCTAACATTTTTAGCAGCACCCAAAACTACAAATGCACAAATGCAAATTAGTTTTCAGATGTTTTACGACCAATTATCTCCTTACGGACAATGGTTTCAAGATCCACAATACGGTTATGTATGGACACCAAATGTTGGCAACGACTTTAGACCATATTATACTAATGGACATTGGGCAATGACACAATACGGTAATATGTGGATGTCTGATTATGCTTGGGGATGGGCTCCGTTTCATTACGGTCGTTGGACGTTTAACCCTCGTTTTGGTTGGATTTGGGTACCCGGTATGGAATGGGGGCCGGCTTGGGTAACTTGGAGGCACGGTGCAGGTAATTACGGTTGGGCACCAATGGGACCCGGAATAAGTGTAAATATGTCTTTCGGAAACAACTATTATGCCCCATACGATTGGTGGACATTTATCCCGATGAACTATATCTATCATCGTAACTTCCACAGACATTATGCGCCACGTAATACGTATAATATTTACAATCGTACCAATATTATCAACAATACGTATATCGACAGAAGCTCTCGTACTACTTATGTAACAGGCCCTAGAAGAAACGAGGTAGAAAGAGCTA
The DNA here is from genome assembly GCA_964448955.1 of uncultured Taibaiella sp. Lineage (GTDB taxonomy): Bacteria > Bacteroidota > Bacteroidia > Chitinophagales > Chitinophagaceae > MKSF01. The sequence continues at coordinate 3,186 of CAYUXT010000008.1, forward strand.
CACGTTCGAGAGTAGAAGTATATAATGTAGGCACAAGAAGAGAAGCAGGAAGGCCTGAAATGAGCGGTAGAAATGTAAATGTATATAGACCAAGAGTAAATGACAATGGCGCAAGAGGAAATGCTTCTCCAAGAAATGCAACCAGAATGGAAAATTCGATTGTAACTACGCCAACGAGAGAAAGCAATACTAACAGAAATAGGAATACCGATACAGATAACAGAAGAAACAACAATGCTGTAACTCCAAATACGAACAATAGACAATTAGAAAGAAGTAACACTACTACACCAAGTAGAACAAATACGACACCAAATAGAAATACAGAGACTGAGCGTAATGTTACTCCTAACAGGAACAATAATCAGACAGAGAGAAACGTATCCCCTCAAAGGAATAACAATGTAGAAAGGAGTACCACTCCAAGAATACAAAGTAGAGACGATGCAAATAGACAACAGCAGCAACAAAGGGCAACGCCCCAACAAAACAACAGAACGAACACTCAGCCAAGAAGTAGTAATGTACAACAAGAGAGAAGTTACAATAGAACGAATAGCAGCAGCAATGTACAAACAAATAGAAACAGCAATCAGGTACAAAGAAGCAATAGCACACAGCCAAGCAGAAGTTCGAGTGTAAGTAACAACGATAACAGAAATAGCAGAAGTTCGAGTGTATCTACTAACAACTCTTCGTCAAGGAGTAGTAGTGATGGTTCTAACTCAAGAAGTTCTTCTTCGAGAAGCCAAAGCAGAGGAAGATAGAAGTTTCGTAAATAGAAAAACAAGAGAGGGTAAATACACCCTCTCTTGTTTGTTTTATAACATTTTCCCCCTAAATGAGTGAGAGATATTATTATTATACTCACTACATTTGCCACATAAAATAAATCTTTATAAAAAATATGAAACAGTTTTTTAAGTACTTTTTTGCATCATTATTAGCCCTTGTATTCGGGATAATATTATTTTTTATTATTCTATCCGCATTTATCGGTGGAGTAGCCAGCTCCTTTGGACCAAAAGAAAAAAAATCCAAAGCAACTATTGAAAAATCCATATTACATTTAGATTTAAACAAACCATACAATGAAATAGGTAGCACAGATATTTTTGCTGCTTTAGCCGGCGAAGAAGGTGCGTCTGTAGGTTTGTATGATGTAATAAGTGCTATTAAAACAGCAAAAAGCGATGATAAAATAAAAGGCATCTATATAAAAGCAGGAGCTACTCCTAATGGTATGGCTACCTTAGAACAAATTAGGGCTGCACTTAAAGACTTTAAAGAAAGCAATAAATTTATATACGCTTATGGCGACCACCTTTCTCAAAGAGATTATTATGTAGTATCTGTAGCAGACAGCATTTTTGTAAATCCATTAGGTACAGTAGAGTTAAAAGGATTAGCATCTAATATAGCATTCTTTAAAGGAACTTTAGATAAGTTAGACATCAGTCCCGAAATATTTTATTGCGGACAATTTAAGAGTGCCACAGAGCCTTTTAGAGCCGACAAAATGAGCGAACCCAACAGATTACAAATCAAAACCGTTCAAAACGATATGTGGCAACAAGTATTAGTAGCCATTAGTGAACATACTAAATCTGCTCCGGCCGATATACATAATTGGGCTAATAACCTTACTATTCAAAATGCATCCGATGCTATTAATTACAAATTAATAGAAGGTACTAAATACAGAGACGAAGTAGAAGCCTTATTGCGTAGTGCTACTGGAACAGATAAAGACAAAGAGGTGCCATTTATCTCTATAGCAGATTATAAGAAACCTAATTTTAAAGATACTAAAGACGGACAAATTGCTGTATTAGTAGGCGAAGGACAAATTATAGACGGTACTTCTACTTCATCTTCTCCAGAAATCGCATCTGACGATATGATTAAAGAAATTAGAAAAATTAAAGAAGACGATAAAATTAAAGCAGTAGTATTACGCATCAATTCTCCCGGAGGAAGTGCATTAGCATCTGAAAACATTTTAAGAGAGCTTAGACTACTTCGTGAGAAAAAACCAATAGTAGTATCTATGGGCGATTTAGCAGCATCAGGTGGATATTATATAGCAATGGCAGGCGATAGCATATTTGCATCTCCTAATACTATTACAGGAAGTATCGGCGTATTTGGTATGATGTTTAACACAAAAGACTTTTTCAATAAAAAAATTGGAGTAACTTTTGATGTAGAAAAAAACACACCTTATGGCGATTTCCCTAACCTTACCCGAAATATGACTGATGTAGAAAAGAAAGCTATCCAAAATTCTGTTGACTCTATTTACTTAACCTTTAAAACACGCGTAACAGAAGGTAGAAAAAACAAAAGTAATTTTACATTAGAATATGTAGATAGTGTAGGTCAAGGACGTATCTGGACTGGTACTACAGCATTACAATTAGGCTTGGTAGATGCTTTAGGCAGCCTCGATAGAGCTATAGAAAGTGCTGCTACTATTGCCGGTATTACAGATTACAAAGTAAATGTATTTCCAAAATCAGAAGATAAGTTTGAACAATTTTTAAAAATACTCAGTGGTTCTAATAAGGTAAGCCAAAGATTAATAACAGAACAATTCTTACAAACAGAATTAGGAGATGCTTACAATTGGTACAAATTATTATCTAAAACCCCTCATCAGGGCAATGTGCATCAACTAATGATGTTACCATATAGCATTGAAATAAAATAACTTATACTGCAAATAAAATTAGTAAAAAAAAGCTGCTCTTGATTGGGTAGCTTTTTTTTGTTGTAATTAGAAATAAGAAATGGGTATAATTCAATTGTATAAATTTGCAGTCTAATTTAATAATTTGCATGTTGCTCATTTGGTCTGGAAGAGGAATTTTATCGATAGTAGTATTTTTTGTAATTTTTATACTTTGTGCATTAATATTACCTAAAGGTTCTGCCGATTATGGAATATCTGCATCATTATTTATTGCAGGAGTATTTAGCTGGGTATATGGTAATAAATGGAATGCCGACGATGATAATGAAACTAATAATCAAGACAGAGAAAAAAAATTGACAAGAAAAAAAACACTCCTTATTTTGGATACCAATGCAATATGTGGGTATTATTTTTTGTGTATTCGGTGTTATCGTATTATTTCCAAACTCTATGATTACCGGACTTGTAATTTCAATGCTACATATAGTTGCAATCATTCTTTTTCTTTACTTCAAAAAAGTATAGCAATTAGTAATAATTCTCACGTTTATTAAACAACATTTTTCAATGAAAATTTACATCAACAACAAACCTCTATATATTGTTACCGAAATCACAGAAAATCTATATGAAACAGATTTGCAAATGAAAGGCTTAAACTCCGAAACACTTTCTTTTGTGCAAGAACATTTAGAAATTTACCCCACACATTCTGCATTAATTCTGACAGATATGGAACAAGATGTTTTTTCGGAATTAGCAAAACATTTTGAAATAGTAACTGCCGCAGGCGGCGTAGTGCAAAACAATAAAGGAGAGATTTTACTAATTTTCAGAAATGGCAAATGGGATTTGCCCAAAGGGAAATTAGACGAAGAAGAAACGATAGAACAATGCGCCGTAAGAGAAGTAAGAGAAGAAACAGGATTGTCTGACATCAATCTTAGAGATAAATTAATTACTACATACCACGTATATAAACTTAATGATAAAAACATTCTTAAACCAAGCCATTGGTTTAAAATGCAAACTAATAATACCGCCAATATGCAGCCGCAAACAGAAGAAGGAATTGAAGAACTAAAATGGGTAAATAAAGAGGGACTAAAAAACTATTACAACAATACTTTTCCAGCTATTGTAGATGTGTTGCAACTATTGCAAGCGCAATAAACCGCTCACTTCATTTTTTCAATAATATTAGTAGTAGAAAACCCTGCAACAGTTGGTATTATTACTACCCTCCCCCCGTTATTGTGTACTTCGGTAGCTCCTACTATATTATCAATGGTATAATCACCTCCTTTAACCAATACATCAGGTTGTACTGCATTAATCAAATTCAAAGGAGTATCTTCTTCAAAAATACATACAGCATCAACAAACTGCATTGCAGCTAATACCATCGCCCTCGAATATTCATCGTTAATGGGTCTGTTTTCGCCTTTTAGTCTTTTTACAGATGCATCGCTATTTACTGCTAATATTAACTTATTGCCTTCTTGTGCTGCTTGCATTATTAAATTAATATGCCCTTGGTGTATAATATCGAAGCAGCCATTGGTAAACACGATTGTATGCCCTTTTATACGCCATATTTTACACAACTGCTGCAACTGAGAAAGTGGGACAATCTTAGTCTGTATTTGTTCAAATTTAGTTAAGTTCATTTTTCGTTCTATTAGAAAGCGGTAATAAAATTAATGCAGCTATTCCAAAGCTAATTACTGTTGCATTTTGCGCAGCCCAATTAATCCAGCCATACGCTTGCCCTATCGGTTCCGACAATCCATAAAGCACCAATACCGGAGCTACAATAACCGGATAAGCAATGCTGCCCGGCGCAGGTACCATCATTGCAATACTGCCAAATGTAATTACAGATAATCCTACCAATGGCGACAAATGCGACGTTTCGGGCATTGCATACAATACCATTATAGCTATAGAAGTGTATAAGCCCCAAATTAATATTGTATTTAGGAGAAAGGCAGTTTTATTTTTTACATTCTTAATAGCGATAAGCCCTGCAAGAATTCCATTTAATATTTGCCCGATTTTAGTGCCTTTAGTTTTTTTGTAGAATACTACCATACCTACCAAACCAACAATACCTAGAATAGCTAAAAGCAATATCCTCATCCACAGAAAATTACCCAATTCATCTTTAAACAAATAAGAAAACACTTGCTGTGCATATGGTGCTATTATGGGATATTGAGCCATTAAAGTAAGTAACAACAATACGCCAAAACATACTACATCAAATGCTCTTTCTGCAATGATGGTTCCTATTAATTTATCCGCAGGTACTTTTTCGTATTTAGCCAAAACGGTACATTTTGCTATCTCTCCCATTCGGGGTACGGCTACATTAGCCAAGTAGCCTATTAATACAGAATAAACAACATTGCTCGTTTTCGGGACAATAGAAAGTGGAGACAATAATTGTTTCCAACGCAAGGCTCTAAAATAATGAGAAAAAAATGACGCAATAAAAATAGGTATTGCCCAAACCCAACGGACATTACCAAATGCTTGAAACATAGCATCTTTATCGCTTTCACTCATGGCATTATACCGCCAAACGATTAGAGCAATGCCCAAAATGGCAAAGATGAGTGTTTGCAGTATTGTTGAGCGAGTTTTGGTAGTCATTATATGCTAATGTAGTTATATAATCAAAATGTCATTTCTTTAACATCATCTGCGATTATTAATCTACCAGCTGTTTTTTGTTTTATTTCGTCAATAGTAACACCGGGAGCATATTCTAAACATTTAAACCCATCGGGTGTAATATCGAAAACCCCTAAATCCGAAACTATCTTTTTAACACATTTTAAACCTGTAATAGGAAGGGAGCATTGTGATAACAATTTAGAATTTCCGACCCTGTCGGTATGTTGCATAGCCACTATAATATTTTTGGCAGAAGCCACTAAATCCATAGCACCTCCCATACCTTTTACCATTTTACCGGGTACTTTCCAATTGGCGATGTCGCCATTATCGGCTACTTCCATAGCACCTAAAACAGTTAAATCCACTTTACCGGCTCTTATCATTCCAAAACTCAAAGCACTGTCGAAATAACTACCACCCTTACGAAGTGTAACCGTTTGTTTGCCTGCATTAATTAAGTCTGCATCTACATTTTCTTCGGTAGGGAAAGGTCCAATTCCTAACATTCCGTTTTCGCTCTGTAGCTCTATCTCAATATCGTTAGGGACAAAATTTGCCACCAATGTAGGAATACCAATACCTAAATTTACATACATACCATCTTTTAATTCCTGCGCAATGCGTTGTGCTATTTGATTTTTATCTAAAGCCATATAATTTGAATAATTAATTGTATTAAAAACTTACAAAGTCCAAAAGTAACAAAAAATTGATACTATCAACACCGCATTAAACAAAAGTCATTTTATATTATACCAACCCAATAAATATTACTTGGTGTCATACATATAATATTATGTATAGTTTTTAAAGCTAAAAGATATTTTTTTTTATTTTAGAAAAATAATAACTAACTTGCTTGCCAAAATATAGATACATTCCATATTTTTACGATTTTCAATTTTAAATTAAATCAATTTTTTATTTAGACATCAGTGTTATGATTAAAAACATCTTTACATCAATTGTTGTTTGTTCTTTATTGTTATCTTCGATGATAGCCAATGCATCATCAAAATATTGGACAAGAATTCAAAGCAAATCCGTTCCCTCTAACACACAAATGTTAGCAAATCCGTCTGAGTATTTAATATACTCTTTAGATGAGGCAACAATAAAAACATTTATGTTTTCTTTAAAAGAAGGATACGATAATGCCCAATTCATATCTTTGCCTTATCCCGACGGAACATACAGGGAATTTAGAGTTTGGAATACTCCCATTTTTGCCGATGAAGGAAACGAACTGTATCCTTATATAGTTACCATTACAGGAGAAGATGTTAAAAATCCATTTATTACTACTAAAATGTCATTTACAGAAGCTGGTTTTAGTGCAAGTATAAAAGGTGATGGGAATACGTGGCATGTTCATCAATATAGTTTTGATAGAAATGGATATTATATTTCATTCTTTGCCAAAGATTTAGAACAAGAAGTAATTACTTGCGGTGTAGGCAGTAAAGATAAACACATCGAAGAAGCTTTATCTGGAGGAAGTGCAATATCTTTACAAAATCCTAATAAGCTCGAAACTCCTAATCCTAACGAAAAAGACAACATTGCCCCTTTAGCTTTAACACATGGCTCTACTTTACGTACTGTAAGATTAGCATTAGCATGTAATGGAGAATGGGGTAATATGATAACTGGTGGTCAAGGAACTACACCTTTAGTAATGTCTAAAATAGTAGAAGTAACTAATAATCTTAATTTATTTTTTGAAAGGGAGTTAGCCTTGACTCTTACTTTAATTCCTCAAAATTCTTCTATTGTTTGGACAGACCCAAATACAGATCCATATACTTGTATTAATCAAGAATTAGCCTGTATGTTATCTCAAAATGTAGACCAACTACTATTAAGAGTAGGAATGTTTTCATTTGACATTGGACATGTAATGACAACACAGGGTGGCGGACTTGCAGCTTTGGCTTCTTTGTGTAATAATGGTAATGTTATTAAAGCAAGGGGCGCAAGCACATCATATACCAATACTACCGATGTTAATATAGTAAAGCACGAAATGGGACATCAGTTCGGCTCTTCTCATACATTTAGCGCAAATACCGGAGCTTGTAATGGAAACGGAATGCCTGAAGGTGCTTATGAAGCAGGAGCAGGTAATACAATTATGTCTTATGCTCATAACTGCCCTCCTAATAATGTACCAAGGATTGCAGACGAAGACTATTACCATATACATAATTTAATAGAAATGAGACAGTTTTTTAGTGAACTTAAAAATTGTGGGGACACTTTACAAGATATGCCTGCCGCATTTATACCAAGTTTGGCAGACACATATAACATACCTAAAAATACACCATTTGAGTTAGTAGCTCCTACTGCATCACTTCCTGGTTCTCAAAGGGCGCCTGTTTATTTATATGCTTGGGAGCAGTACGACCAAGGTTTTGGATTAACAGAAGCAAGCCAAGGTGGTGCTACTACGGGCCCTACATTAAGAAGTCATTTACCGGACACTTCTCGTTTCCGCGAATACCCTCCGGTGAATGAAATTATAGCTAATAACTACTCTTTACCTGGTTATAGACTATCTACTGTAGCTAGAACATTAAAATTCAAATATTCTGTACGTAGTATTCTTAACGCAAGAGGAACTTATGCACTTACAGATACTTTTGTAGAAATTAGAGTAGATGGAGCCTCTGGGCCGTTTAGGATTACTTCTCAAAATTCTGGAACGCAAACATGGAATCCGGGTGATGTCGTTGAAATAAAATGGAATGTAGCAGGTACTAATGCAGGTAAAGTAAATTGCCAAGGTGTAAGTATCTATTTACACTATCCTGACCGCTCCAGACCGGATTATCAAATAGCAAGTTATGTACCTAATACTGGTTCTTTTTTCTATACTGTACCTGACCACTATGCTAGAGGTGCTTATGTAAAAATTAAAGGTTCCGCTACTATCTTTTTTGATGTAAGTAAAGGAAAAGTTAATGTAACCGGATTTAATAGTATTGACCAAAATGAATTTGACGAATTATTGCAAATTTTCCCTAATCCTGCAAAAGATGTTCTAAATGTAAATTACGATAACATTTCCGGCAAAAAAATAACTGTTGTAATGTATAATGCAATAGGACAAAGAGTGTGGGAAGGAACTATGAATAAAGACTTACAAATTCCTGTTTCTAATATGTCGAGAGGAAATTATATTATACGATTCTCAGAAGCCGATTCTAAACTTAATACAGTAAGAAAAGTAGCTTTACAATAAATGAATTAAGCTAATACGATTAAACCGACAGTATCTTTTTTACTGTCGGTTTTTATTTTGGAATAGCATTATCATAAGTTTCTTTTTTGCAATATATCAATTTACGCCAATTTGACTACTAATTTGCTATAATGTTCTGTTCCGCTCAATGAACACACAAAATTCTTTGAAATTTTGAAATTTTAATTTTTAATTTTGACTTTCTTATGAATACATTTGGATATAATTTTAGAATTACTGTATTTGGCGAATCGCACGGAGAGTGTGTAGGTGTAATATTAGACGGAGTGCCGCCGGGCATACTGCTTAAAGTATCGGATTTTTGGGAAAATTTAGAACGCAGGAAAGGGACAAATATTAAAGGTACCACCCCTCGTAAAGAAGAAGATATACCAATAATTAAAACAGGTATTTTTAATGAATATACTACAGGTGCCCCGCTAACTATTTTGTTTGAAAACAAAAACATACGCTCCGAAGACTACGAAAAACAAAGGGCAATTCCTCGTCCGGGACATGCAGATTTTGCAGCACATCATAAATTTAATGGATACGAAGATTTTAGAGGAAGTGGACATTTTAGTGCAAGACTAACGGTTGGAATAGTAGCAGCAGGCGTAGTAGCACAAAAAGTAATTACATTTTTAAACAAAAACATAAACATTAATGCAAGTGTAATATCTATTGCAGGAGAAGATAACTTAGACAAAGGATTACAAAAGGCAATAGACCTAAAAGACAGTGTTGGCGGCATAATAGAGTGTAATGTGCAAGGATTAGCAATAGGAATAGGAGAACCCTTTTGGGATAGTATGGAGTCTATGTTAGCACATGCTATGTTTGCTATTCCGGCAGTAAAAGGTATAGAATTTGGTGCAGGTTTTAAAGCTGCCACTATGTTTGGCTCCGAACACAACGACAGTATAATTGACAAAAACGGAAAAACGGCTACCAATCATTCGGGTGGTATCAATGGGGGGCTTTCTAACGGAAACGATATTGTATTTAGGATAGTTTTAAAACCTACGTCTTCTACGCCCAAATTGCAGCGTTCTTTTAATACTGATAGTGGAGAGATAGAAGATTTTTCTGTAAAAGGAAGACACGATTTGTGTGTGGCTCTTCGCGCTCCTGTAATTGTAGAAGCTATGACTGCAATTGTATTAGCTAACTTTCTGATAAAATAAACAATAATTAATGTCTGAGGAGCAATACAATAATAAAAAAGTACATAGAGCATGGAGTTTATACGATTGGGCAAACTCGGCATACAACTTAGTAATTACATCTACCATATTTCCGGCTTACTACATAGCCATTACTACCACAGACAATAAGGGTGATAAAGTTTCATTTTTAGGTTTTGAAATCATCAACAGCTCGTTATTAAATTATGCTATTGCATTTGCCTACTTAATCATTGCGTTGCTGTCCCCTATCCTATCTTCAATTGCAGATGTAAAAGGAAACAAGAAAAACTTTATGCGGCTGTTTACTACAATCGGAGCATTAGCGTGCTGTGGTATGTTTTTTTTTACACCTAACAATATAGAGCTTGGTATTGGTTTAGCTATTTTAGCTGCAATTGGTTATTGTGGTAGTTTAGTATTTTATAACGCTTATCTACCCGAAATAGCCACACCGGAACAAAGAAATAAACTTAGTGCCAAAGGATTTGCGTATGGGTATATTGGCAGTGTGTTATTGCAAATTATATGTCTTATTCTTGTTGGCATTACCTTTGAAGACAAAACATTTTCGTCCCGGCTGTCATTTTTGTTAGTTGGCATTTGGTGGATCATTTTTGCCCAAATTTCTTTTCGATATTTACCTAACAATAAAATAAAACATTCTGAAACAAAAGGCAACATTATAATAAGTGGTTTTATAGAACTTAAAAAAGTATGGAACGAAATTAAAACCGTGAGTTTAACTAAAGTGTATCTTCTATCTTTCTTTTTTTATGGAATGGGAGTACAAACCATAATGCTTGCTGCTGCCGAATTTGGCAAAAAAGAAATCAAAAAAAATATAAATGGAGTACAAGTAGCATTAGAAACACAAGACCTAATAATTTCTATTTTACTGATACAAATTGTAGCCATTGCAGGAGCATGGCTAATGGCATCTTTAGCACAAAAAATGGGGAATATTAAAGTAATTGCATTTACATTAATAATTTGGATTGGTGTGTGTATAGCAGCTTATTTTACTTATTTTGATTATCAGTTTTATATGTTGGCATTTGTAGTAGGATTAGTTATGGGGGGTATTCAGAGTATAAGCAGAGCTACATTCTCCTTAATGGTTCCAACTAATTCTAAAGATACTACTTCTTACTTTAGCTTTTATGACGTAACCGAAAAGTTGGCAATAGTGGCAGGGATGTTTGGCTTTGCATTAATAGAGCATCTTACAGGAGATATGCGTGCATCTATTATTCTGCTTACTATATTTTTTATCATTGGTTTGGTATTTTTATTGCGTATTTTCAAATCCAATATTGGTATTAATCCGGCACCTACTAAACTGTAAAACAATTCATTTCTTATTCATATACTTAAATTTATGAGATCAATATTATTCTTTGTTACTTTTATTATGCTTAGCACCTATGCCGATGCGCAACCGCAAAATAAAACTGCTGCGCAAAAGTTTTTACATCAGTTAAATCAACATTGCGGTAAATCATTTTATGGCAAAATAATTTCAGGAGGAAAAATAGGAGATGGATTTACCGGAGAAACCTTAATAATTCGTATAGATAAATGTCAGAATAATGCCATCAACATTCCATTTTTTGTAGGGGAAAATAAATCGAGAACATGGCTTCTTACAGAAACCAATGGCATACTAAAACTAAAACACGACCATAGACACGAAGATGGCTCTGCCGATAAAATAACAATGTATGGTGGCACTTCTACTAACGAAGGATTAGATAGTTTGCAAATGTTTCCGGCAGATGCAGCCACATGTAAAATGATAGATTATGCATGTGCCAATGTATGGTGGTTTACAATAAACAAAACCTCACTTACTTATAATTTAAGAAGGATTGGCTCCGAAAGGATTTTTACGGTAGCATTCGATTTAACACAGCCATTTAATTACGAACAGAATGCTTGGGGTTGGTAAAATCACTTCCCATACAACCAATTTTCAGCATTTTTATAAAGTAATTTTTCTTTTAAATTATTACTTGTAATGTGCTCTTCTATTAATTTGCCGGGATGATGCTCGCCAAGAGGAAAAGGATAATCGCTACCTAAGCAAATATGCTCTTCGCCCATAGTTTGTACAATAAAATCTAATGCCGCTGCATCGTGCACTAAAGAGTCTATCCAAAATTTACCAATATAATTTCGTGGATTTACTGTATTATCTATTTGGCATAAATCGGGGCGAACATTAAAGCCGTGCTCTATTCTTCCGATAGTAGCCGGAAAACTACCACCTCCGTGTGCAAAGGCTACTCTTAAATTTGGAAATTTCTCAAATACGCCTCCAAAAATCATAGAACATATAGCTCGTGAGGTTTCAGCAGGCATACCTACCAACCATGGAAGCCAATATTTACTCATTTCTTTTCTACCCATCATCTCCCAAGGGTGAACAAAAATACACATTCCTAATTCTTCCGCAGCTTGCCATAATGGATAAAAACGCTCATCGTTTAAGTTATCTCCATTGATATTAGAACCAATTTCAATGCCGGGAAGTTGTAGTTCGTTTTTGCATCTTTCTAATTCTTTAACCGAAAAATCTATATCTTGTAATGGCAAAGTACCCAAACCCTCAAACCTTTCGGGAAAGAGAGCAATTGTTTGTGCTATATGGTCATTAAAAAAACGAGACGTTTCGTAAGCATGCGTTGCATTAGCCCAATAATTAAATAAAACTGGAATAGTCGAAAGTACTTGTTTGGTAACTTCCGTATTGTCCATTTCAATAATTCGAGTAGGGGCGTCCCAACAGTTGGCTTCTATCTCTCTAAATACTTTATCTCCCTTTATCATTTTGGCGCAGCAAGGCTTATGGTGCTCTAAGGTTATAAATTTACCATACCCAAATTTTTCGAACCAATTGGGAATATGCTCCGGCATAATATGTGTGTGTATATCAATCTTCATCTTATAGTTCTATTTTTATATTTGCTCTTACCTAATTGAAATTAAGTATATAAACCTCCATTAATTGAGATTACCTGTCCGGTAATATATCCCGATTGTTTTGATGCTAAAAAACCCGCTAAAGAAGCAACTTCTTCTGCTGTGCCAAATCTTTTCATTGGTACAAGGTTAGATAGTTCTTTTTCGTTCAAGTCTTCTGTCATATCGGTTTTAATAAATCCGGGAGCAATGGCATTAACGGTAATATTTCTTTTGGCGACTTCTTGCGCCAATGCTTTGGTGGCACCTATCATTCCAGCTTTTGCGGCAGAGTAATTAACCTGTCCGGGCATACCTTTTAAACCACTTAAAGATACAATATTAATAATCCTGCCAAAACGATTCATCAGCATTGGATTCATTATCTGTTTCGTAACCAAATACATACCTTTAAGGCTGGTGTCTAAAACATTTTGCCATTCGTCGTTTTTCATAAAAGCCAATAAAGCATCTTGTCTTATACCGGCATTATTTACTAATATTTCTATTACCTTATCTTTATTTTCCTCTTGCCATTTGCCCAATACTGAAACTATTTCTTCTTCGTTGGCAACATTAAAGGGCATAAGTACGGCATCTACACCTTTACTTTTTACTATTTCGGCAGTTTCTTCTGCGGCTTGTTTATTTCCTTTGTAATTTATAATTACCGGATAGCCCAAAGATGCTAATTCACTACAAATTGCTCTTCCTATGCCTCGAGAACCACCGGTAACTAATGCGTATTTTTGCATAAAATATTTGTATGGTTAATGCAACAAAGATAATTTTTTTAAGCACAATTAGAAATTTGATAATCTACATTGAAAAATACTTTTTTTTCTCTTTGAATTAGCGATTTTGAGTCAAGTAATATTGTATGGAGAAAGTAAATAAAAATATTATATAGAATTTTTGCTATCTTTGGAAAGAATACATACCATAATACTTAATAAAGTGTCTCAATGGCACAAAACCAATCGAAGTTACACCAATGAGAAAATTAAAATAGTATGATAATGCAATACAATTCCGAAAAGCACCACCGAAGAAGTATCAGACTAAAAAAATACGATTATTCGAGAGCTGGAATGTATTTTATAACCATCTGCGTGCAAAATAGGGAATGTTTGTTTGGAAAAATCGAAAACAGCAAAATGATATTGTCTCAGATTGGAATTGTTGCAGATGTATTATGGCACGAAATAAAAAATCCTGCTACAAACATAGAATTAGGCAAATTTATCGTGATGCCGAATCATATTCATGGGATAATAATTTTAATGGATAGAAATGAAGGGAAGGAAATAATGAAGGATAAGAAAATAGATGAAGAAAAGGAGATAGGGAAGGATAAGGATAAGGATAAGGATAAGGATAAGGATAAGGATAAGGATAAGGATAATGTACGGGCAACGCATGCGTTGCCCCATGCGTTGCCCCAACAACGATTTCAAAATCAGGGAATAAACACTTTATCATCAATTTTAGGCTCATACAAATCAGCCGTATCAAAACACGTACATAGATTGGGTTTTGAATTTTCGTGGCAAAGAAATTATTACGAACACATAATTCGCAATGAACAAGCCTACCAAAATATTTCTAATTACATCATTAATAATCCTGCAAAATGGGCAGAAGATAAATTTTCTAAAGATTAAAAATAATGGGATTCTCTATTAAATAAGTATAGAAACAATTACATTACCATATAAAATAAATGAGTTACTCGTGAATTACTAAAACATAAAACATTTACAATGACAAAAAGATTTTTCATTTCGGCAGTTTTATTTTTGATTTGTTGCAAAACGTTTGGACAACACATTGGGCTTTCTTTTCAGGAAGCAAAAAAGCAAGGAATTGAGATTGATTTATTAGACAGCATTTACCAAAGTGCCGTACATATTAATACTTCAATGGCTGTTTTTAAAACGGACATAGAGCAAGAAACAATGCACAAAGAATACATTAAACTTTTACAAGCATTCGGAAAATTCCTTTCTGCAAATAATTTTATATGGAAAAAACCAACAAAGTGCTTTAACAGAATATACTTTAATTCAGATGGGTCAATTGATTATTTTTTATACAATTTCTTGGGCGAAACAGAGGACAAACCTGATGAAGAAATGCAAAAGGAATTTCAACGATTGTTAAACTTATTTATTAAAGACTATAAGTTTCCATTAACAGCAAAAACAAAATTTGCTCAATGCAGCCCAACAACATATATGCCAAAATAAAAAAATTGAATTGAAGTTTACTTTTGACATTGTAATCTTTCCTACAGAAAACTCAACAAAATATCTACATTACTTGTGAAAATATGGAAATTGCAACTCTATATTAAGGCTTAATTTCAGTCAAACTATTTCGTAAACTCTATGCTGATTGTTATATCCTACAAAACATTTCACTATCACTGGGTATTAACTACAATTTTATATAATGCACCAAAAGGCACATTGCTAATAATATACCCTTTTAAAGGTATGTTCTAAAAGAGTAAGAATTGTAACTTTGTTTTTTTTAAACATAAACGAAACATTTTTTTATGAAACACATTTTTAAAATCAAACTAATCCTTACGGTTGTATTCTTTATGAGTATTACCGGTTTTGCTCAAAAATTTAAAGTAATAGAAGGCAATACAAAAGCCCTAAAGGGAGAATCGCAAGTCAACCTCGAATATGACTATAGTAAAATGGGTGTAGGAAAATTTAAAGACGAAGCGGATTATATTGCCAAGAAAAAAGCTGAGTATAATAAAAAAGAAGAAGGACGTGGAGATAAGTGGGAAAAATCATGGATAGAAGACAGAGAAAAACGATTTCAGCCTCATTTCGAAGAATTATTTAATAAACATAGTAAATTATCTGGCGGTAACTTTTCTTCGGCAAAATATACCTTAATAGTAAAAACTACATTTACTGAACCGGGGTTTAATGTACATGTATCTCGTAAAAATGCAAGTATAGATGGAGAATTATGGATAGTAGAAACTGCAAACAAAAGTAATGTAATCGCTAAAATTTCGTTTAAAGGTGCTCCTGGTAGAACTTTTGGTGGTTATGATTATGATAGTGGTGTTCGTATTCAAGAGTCTTATGCAGTATTAGGAAAAAATACTGCAAAATATTTGAGTAAATAGGCGTTGCTAAAAATCCCAAATTTAATAAATAAAAAAGGCTATCTCGAAAGAATAGCCTTTTTTACTTTGTTTTTTACCCCATTTCCGGATATAAAGGGAACGATTGCATAAACTCGTTAATTTCTCCTCTAACTGTATTAATAACATTTTCATCATCAGGAGATTTAAGTACAGCATCTAACCAGTTTACCACATTTGTCATATCGCCCTCTTTTAATCCACGTGTAGTAATTGCGGGTACGCCAACTCTAATACCCGATGTTACAAAAGGTGATTTATCATCATAAGGAACCATATTTTTATTAATGGTAATATCCGCTTTTACTAAAGTATTTTCTGCTTTTTTACCCGAAATACCTTTGTTTCTTAAATCTATAAGCAAAAGATGATTATCTGAGCCACCGGAAACTATATCGTAACCTTTATCTAAAAAAGCATTAGCCATAGCTTGCGTATTAGCGAGCATTTGGCGAGCATAAGTTTTATATTCGTCTTGTAGTATTTCGAAAAATGAAACAGCCTTTGCTGCAATTACATGTTCTAATGGTCCGCCTTGTAAGCCGGGAAACACAGATAAGTCTAATAACTGGCTCATCATTCTTATTTCTCCTTTTGGTCCTGTAATGCCCCACGGATTTTCAAAATCATTTTTCATCATAATAATACCTCCACGAGGTCCGCGTAGCGTTTTGTGTGTGGTAGAGGTTACAAAATGACAATGATCGAACGGACTATTTAATAACCCTGCTGCTATTAATCCGGCTGGGTGTGCTATATCTGCCATTACCAATGCACCTACTTTGTCTGCTGCTGCTCTAATACGTGCATAATCCCAATCTCTACTATATGCAGATGCACCACAAATAATTAATTTGGGTTTTACTTCTAATGATTTTTTCTCTAACTCATCGTAATCTATTCTACCATCTTCTTTTCTAACTGTATAATGGTGTGCATTGTATATTTTACCAGAATAAGTAACCGGAGAGCCGTGTGTTAGGTGTCCGCCCATACTAAGGTCTAAACCTAAAATATTATCGCCTGGTTTCAGTACCGCAAACATAACGGCAGTATTAGCTTGTGCGCCACTGTGTGGTTGTACGTTTACATAGCTCACGCCAAAAATTTGTTTTGCTCTATCAATAGCAAGCTGCTCACTTTGATCCACTACTTCGCAACCGCCATAATATCTTTTTCCGGGATAGCCCTCAGCATATTTATTTGTCATTACATTACCCATTGCCTGCATTACCTGTAAGCTGGTAAAGTTTTCGGAAGCTATTAATTCTAAGCCTCTGCGCTGGCGATGTAATTCTTCTTTTATTAAATCGAAAATTTGCGTATCTTTTTGCATAATCATTATTTTGTGATTGTGGGCAAATTTAATTGAGATTTAGAGTAAATGCAAATTGTTGATGAGGATTGTGTTTATTTTTAATTTACTACAAAAAAATAAGCGTAATATTCATAATTTGTTAATTTATTTATTTTGCAGTATTTATAAACAATCTATACATTAACTTTGAGTGTTAATACTATTAGCTAATTAATTAGCGTTATAAATTATTGAGACTAAACTCAATATGAAAAAGTTTATAAAAGTCATATTCTATTCTTTGGGAGGCATAATTGCTCTCATTCTCTTAGTAGTTGTTTTTTTAATGACTCCTTGGGGCAAAAACGTAGTGCGCAAACAAATTACAAGCTATCTCAATAAAAAATTAGATAATAATATTACCATCGGAAAAATAGATTACAGTATTCCTAATTCTGTATCATTGGGGCAAGTATTGGTATATGATTTGCAAAAAGACACTTTGCTTTGGGTAGATAAATTAGATGTGGATATTAATATGTTGGCACTATTAAAAAGCAAAGTTTCGGTAGATAATATAAATCTCGAAGGCGTTAATGCTTATATGCACCGCCGTACCCCCGATACTTTTTTTAACTACCAATACATAATAGATGCTTTTGTAGCCAAAGAAGAAAATAATACGATTGTAATAGATAAAGACACCGCTACTTCAGGTGATGGCATAGCTTTAGATATTGTACAAGCATCTTTAAAAAATATTCGATTTAGATTTCACGACGAAAGTGGTGGTACAGATTTTGCTTTACAATTAAATGATTTACTCCTTCGTCCCGAAAATATTGATTTGGACAAAATGGATTTTGGAGTAGAGGAACTATTTATAAATGGGCTTAAAACCAGCCTTGTTCTTACAGAATCTATTTTACCTCCTTCGCCACCCGATACTTCAGAGAGTGCAGACTTTAAATTAAATGTTGTGGCTCTTGATTTAAACAACATCTCTTTTGTATTCGAAAACAAACCCGACCCTATGTATATGAAGATAGATTTGGGTAATTTAAAAGGCGACATTCCTCTTTTTGATTTAAAACAGCAATTAATAGATGTAAATAAATTGCTTTTAGAAAACACCAATACCTTAATGGTAATGGGTGGCAATAAAAATACAGAAACCTCTAAAAAAGAAACAGAAGAAATTATAGCAA
This sequence comes from uncultured Taibaiella sp., assembly GCA_964448955.1. Lineage (GTDB taxonomy): Bacteria > Bacteroidota > Bacteroidia > Chitinophagales > Chitinophagaceae > MKSF01. Next base: position 21,647 of record CAYUXT010000008.1, read on the forward strand.
AAACAGAAGAAGAAACCGGCTGGCGTATTCAGGTAAAAGATATTGCTTTAAAGAAAGTAGATTATATTTTAGACAATAAAGATGCGCCTCGTCAGCCTAATGTAGTAGATTATGCTCACTTAAATGTTAGCGATGTAATGCTTTTGGCAAGCGATGTATTATATACTTCAGATACCATTTCGGGAGTGTTAAAACAGTTAGCCTTAAAAGAACATTCGGGATTACAAATTCAAGATTTTAGAACCAATTTCTTGTATCACAATAAAGGAGCAGCTTTAGAAAATCTATATATAAAAACACCGGGAACAGAGTTAAAGGATAGGATAGTAGTATCTTACCCTTCGATAGATAAATTAGCAGATGAATTAGAAAAATTAAAACTGAATCTTGTGCTTAATAAAAATACAATAAGCGTAAATGATGTTTTGTTATTTATGCCGATAGACCAACACGCTACCCTACTCCCATACAAAAACAAACAACTACAATTAACTGCCGAATTAAAAGGATTGCTCAGTGCCATAGAAATTAAGAATTTGTATTTAGCAGGTTTAGACAATACTATTATTCACGCAGATGGTTTATTAACCGGCTTGCCCGACCCAGATAAACTACAATACACACTAAACTTAAAAGAAGTTTCTACAACCGAAATAGACCTAAGACCATTTATACCGGATAGTGTAAGAATGAACTTTAATATTCCACAATATGTGAGCATTAAAGGGCAAATTACAGGTGGTATCTATCATTATACACCCAATATTTTTGTTCATACTTCAATAGGAGATTTAGGGATAAATGGAATACTCAACCTTAAACCCGAAGGAAACGAAACCTACGATTTAAATATTACTACAGGCAATCTCAACTTAGGCAATATGCTTAAAATGGATAGCACCATAGGTAAAGTAAGTGCAGACATCTCCGTAAATGGAAAATCCTTTGACTTGAACACAATGGATGCTGATTACAAATTCAACATTACTAATGCACAATTCCTAAATTACGATTACAATAGATTATCAGGCTACGGTAAAATAAACAATAAAACTGCTACACTATATGCCGTTAGCTCCGACCCTAACTTAGATTTCAACATTTCTGCCTTTGCAGATTTGAACGGAGAACACCCATCTATTAAAGCACAAATGCCGGTTAAAAACATTGACTTTTATGCGCTTAAATTAAGTGAAGAAAAGTTAAACATTGGTGGCATATTCAATATAGATTTCCCAATACTTAATCCGGATTATCCATTTGGCACACTAAATATAGAGGATGGAGAATTAACTCTACCCACTATAAAATTGCCATTAGATAGTATTTATATTACAGCAGCATCTACTCCAATTGATGGGCAAAATATACACGGAGACATTGCCGATATTTTAAAATTTGATGTTACAGGAACATTGCCATTAACACAAGTAGGCACAGCCGCTATGGCACATATAGACCGTCATTACAATATTGATGATTCGTTAGAACAATACACCACTCCTTACGATTTTAATGTAAATGCAACACTTAATTACCACCCTTTAATTAAGCGATTCAACAACACCATTAAACCATTCCAACCAATGAACTTAGTGGCTGCAATGGATAATAATAAACTTAACCTCGATTTTAACGCACCCAATTTTGTTTATGGAGACACTAAATTAGACAGCACATATCTTTTTGTAAAAGCCAACAAAGACACTATGCGATATGCAGTTGGTTTCAAACATTTCGAGCAAGGAAATACATTTAAAATGCACGAAACTACTGTAGGTGGTAGGTTAAGAAATGATAGTTTGTATGTTAGATTTAATGCTAAAGATTCGGTAAGTAAAAACAGATTTACACTTGGTGGTGCTATATATCACGATTTAGACAGCGATACAGCTATAACCTATGTTAGATTATTTAAAGGTATTAGATTCGATTACAACACTTGGAATGTAACCCCAGAAAACAAGATTGTAATACAACCCGAAGGATTTTTTGTAAGCAATCTCAACATCAACCATAACGACCAAAGCATTAAAATAAATTCTGAATCTGAAACGCCTAATAGCCCGTTAGAAATACTCTTCAATAATTTTTCTTTAGCCAATATTACCTCTATATTTAGTGGTGATACTTTAATAGCTGATGGTAAGCTCAATGCAGCTATAGACCTTGAACTCCACGACGAATATCCACACGTTTATGCAGATGTAAATATTGATAATTTAGAAGCTTTTCAAAACAAATTAGGTATTCTCAATATCATTGCATCTAATAAAGGCATCGACCAATATCTTACTAAACTTTCCTTATTAGGCAATGGAAATAATTTACTTTTAGATGGCAGTTATAATGCAGTAGCCATTAATGGTAACGAGTTGGATTTTAAACTAAAAATTGAACCTATAAGTTTGGCAAGTATGCAAGGCTTAACTTTTGGTGCTTTAAAAAATAGTTCCGGATTATTAAAAGGAGATTTAGCACTTAAAGGTACTGTAGCACGCCCATTGGTATATGGAATATTAAATACCGAAGATTTAGCCACAACCGTAAGTATGCTCAATGGATATTTTAAAATGCCCAAAGAACAAATAACTTTTGACGGCGGAAAAATAACCTTTAACAACTTTAACATTGAAGATAGAAACGCCAATAAAGCAACCATAAATGGTGCAATCAACACAAGAAATTATACAACTTTCAGACTTAATTTAGATGTAAATGCTAATAGATGGCAACCATTAAATTCTACAGAAAAAGACAACAAAGGTTTCTTTGGAAAGCTATGGATGAGTGCAGGGTTAAAAGTATTAGGCTCTGCCACAGCACCTAATATTACAGGTAATCTTACCATTCACGAAGATACAGACCTTACTATAAAATTATTAGATGAAGACCCCGAAATAGTAGAGTCTGAAGGTATTGTTACCTTTTACGATAACCGAATTCCACCAGAAGAAAAAGAGATAGATACTACTATTGACAATAACCGATTTAGGATGTCGCGTAATACACAAATGAATGTGAATATTACCATAGAAGAAGATGCAAAATTTAGTGTAGTAATAGACCCAAATACAGGCGATAACCTTACAGTACAAGGTGCTGCGGCACTAAATGCACAAATAGAACCAAATGGCAGTATCGGTCTTGCCGGCAATTACGAAATTAAAGAGGGTTATTACGAGCTCTCATTTCCTCCGGTAAGACGTAAATTTAAAATACAAAAAGGAAGTTCTGTAACATTAGTAGGCGACCCATTAGAATCGGAAGTAAATATTACCGCTATATTTGCAGCTAATATTCCACCTTACGATTTAGTAGAAAGGCAGATTAGTGATCCTGCACAATTAGTATATTACAAACAAAGATTACCATTCGACATTCTGCTAAAATTAAATGGGCAAGTTTTAAAACCCGATATTAAATTTGACATTTCGCTGCCCGAAGAAAGAGCTACTGCTGTATCGGCAGATGTAAGCAATACAGTACAAGCAAAATTAAATACAATGCGTAATAATCCTTCGGATATAAACAAACAAGTATTTGCAGTATTAGTTTTGGGCAGATTTATTGCAGACGACCCTTTCTCAAGCGGTGCAGGTGGCAATATGGAATCTATAGCCCGACAAAGCGTTAGCCGATTTTTAAGCAATCAATTAAACCAAATCGCCGGACAGTATATTACAGGATTAGAATTAAATATGGATTTAGAAACTTCCGAAGATTATACTACAGGAAGCAAAGTAAATAGAACAGATTTAAGCATTTCGGCTTCTAAAAATTTATTTAACGATAGAATTTCGATAACCGTAGGTAACGATTTTATGTTAGAAGGTCAGCAAGCCCAAAGACAACAAAGCAGCTTTATTCCTGGTAACCTTTCTGCCAATTATAGAATTACACCCGATGGCAGATACCTTTTAAGAGCTTACAGAAAAAATGAACTACAAAACATTATTGATGGTTATGTAGTAGAAACCGGCTTAGGGTTTAGATACACAGCCGAATACAATAGGTTTAGATTCTTATTTATGAGTAGAGAAAAAATAAGAGAATATATGCGTATGGAACGCCGCAAAGAAGAAGAAGAGTATAATAAAAAGAAAGGCACACCAACTGGAAACGGATAGTGTTATTATTCAATGCATATATCATTTATATTGATAAACCAAAAGCCAATTAGGAGTTTATCCATATTTTTTTTCTGATGCTTTTTGCTTGCGCTCATTTCTTTTCTATTGGGTTTAAATTGGGTAAAGTGTGTCCTTGTTCTTTTACTGCCAATAAAGCATTTGCTTGCTTATGGAAAGTAGCATTGTTAAGAACAATAACAGAGTTTTTAGGTATAGCAGGTAGTAATTTTTTAATAAGCCAGACACACAAAGACATCAAAGTCTATAATGCATTCTAATATACACACATTTGTAAATTTAAAGTCCATTATTGTTCTAATAGCGCATTTCCCTTTACTTTTTTACATAAGCCTTGCTTGCGTAACATTTTACCCATTGCGTGCTATAACCGTACATTCTTAGTAAGGTGGTAAAACGAAACAGCAATTTTGGTATAGATAAATTGTACTAAAAATGCAATGTTTTTAGTGGCTTACAGCCGATTTTATTAACAATAAGAACGAAAAAACCAAACCGCACAAACAGACATTTACCATTATTTGAGCAATACTATAGTCTTCCTTCTCATAAAATTATTTTATGAGGTAATGTAAATGTTATTTGTGAAAATATATAATAGGTTTATTGTGAGTTTGGATAGCCTACGGTATTGCCTAACTTTTTGAGTAAAATAGAGAAAATTATCGACGGAAGTTATAAGCAAATATTGCTTCCTATTTATTACTACGGTGCTACTTTTTCTGTTTGCTTTCTAAGGATAGTAGATATTGTTTGTATTGTTGGCGCTCTAATTCTAACACTATTCTTTCTATATCTTTGTCTTCTCCTTCGGGGTCGTATTTTGTTTTAAGGTTATTGTCTATAAATTTAAAAGCTGTCTGATACACTCTTGCATTTACCCCTCCTTTTAGCTCTTTTAAAATACTGTAAACATCTCTTCCTGTTTCTCTATTCACTAACTTTACTAAAATTTTCCCCTGATTTACCGAAAGGTTTTTTAATTCATCTTTAAAGCGTTCGTTGAGTTCCTTGTCTAATGAGTTAATATATGCTTTACGGTCTTTTTTCTTAGTTCTTATTTCCGATTCGTCTTCTACTTTTTTTAGAATATATGCAGCAGTTACCGCATAAGGATATACTTTGTACACATTATATCTAAGTCTGTCTAATTCAGCTATGCGTTTAGGATCTACTTCTTCCGACCATATAACCGCGGCGGGGTGTATGGTTATTGGAAAAGTATCATTTCCATCTATAAATGCAGTAGTAATAATAGTATCGTTTCTGTCGTTTTGTGCATAAGAATTACTGCCACAAATTGCAATGGCGGAGATACAAATTAATAATACTAATGCTAACCTTTTCAATTTGGATTTTGTTTGAATGTCTTATTATACACAAAAATAATGCAAAAATGAATATGAAATTATATTTTCTTCATTTTACGGAAAGATAGACAATAGCTAAACGGAAAAGTTGCATTAATGCAATGTGAAGTGCTTGTTATTTTTTTACTTCAAAACCCCTATCGGTGTTTTTATATCGTGGTAAAAGAGAAATTTCCAAGCCTCTTGTGTTAATCGTTTTAATTCCTTGCTTAGATTTTATGTAAATAATGTAATGAAGTATGAATGCTCCGAATGCACGAATAGATATTTGTACATTCGGAGCCAATTATTTATCAAAATTTGCTTATATCATTTTAGCTTTCCAAATTATTATTACACAGACCTAAGTGTTGCAAGCTTTTTTGGTTATTATTACAAAAAACCTTTGCGATTAAAATACCTAAAACTGTTTGCTATACTTGAAAAATATAGAGAAGTTAGTTGTATAGCAAGCACTATTTCAATATTCACTTTCGTATAAAAAATATACAAATTACAATATTTGAATTATAGTAAGATTTACTTTTTGAATTCAGATACAATTAGGTGTTTTCTTTTTACTTTTTTAAACAAATTTAAACTACCTTTGCCGAAATTTACAAAAATTTTAATATATTAAAATATGAAACAGATACTATTAAGCATCTCTTTTCTTTTAAGCATTACACAAATATATGCTCAAAGTATAGGACCAGAAACTATAAATTCATCAGGAAACCGTATAGAAATCGGCTCTAATACTTATGAATGGTCAGTAGGTGAAATGGTTTTGGTACATACCGCTTCGGGAAGTAATTTTGTGGTTACACAAGGAATTTTACAGCCTCTTATTATAGAGGAAGATACAACCGAAAATATCGGAAACCTTAAACTTACTCATAATCAATTAAACATCTTCCCTAATCCTGCCGACAAAGCTGTTTTTTTAAAACCTAACTTAAAACCTAACACACAATTAACTGTTAATTTGTATGATATACATTCAAGACATTTACTAAAAAAAGAATTTTTTCTTTTAAATGGCAATGAACAACAAACTATTAGCTTGGAAGGAATAGCAGTTGGTGTGTATATGTTAGAAGTACATACAACAGAAAGAGAAAAACATTTTAAAAACGCTTACAAAATAAATAAAGTTCAATAATTAACAATTTTACAAAAACAAAGATGAAAAAACTAATTTTAACTTCCATCCTCCTCATTTCATTGAGTATTTTAGGATGGTCGCAATCTTCCCACTTCAATTATCAAGGTATTGCACGCGATAACCAAGGAAACCCTTTGGCAAACCAAAGTTTAGGTTTGAAAATTACATTAATTGATAGTGTAAATAATGGTACAGAATTATATAGTGAAACACACTCTGTAAGTACTAATACTTATGGACTTTACACTGTAGCCATAGGAAACGGAACTTCTATTTCCGGAGATATGAATACCATTGATTGGGCTACTAATGACAAATTCATTAAAGTAGAATTAGATCCTGCCGGAGGTTCTAACTATACAAATTTAGGCGTAAAAGAGTTATTAAGTGTTCCTTTTGCTATGTATGCACATAATGGAGTACCAGGTCCTCAAGGACCCGCTGGACCCCAAGGACTTCAAGGAGATACTGGCGCAACCGGACCGACCGGGCCACAAGGACCCGCTGGGCCACAGGGTGCAACAGGACCCGCTGGACCACAAGGTGCTACTGGCGCACAAGGTGCTACAGGTCCTGCCGGACCACAAGGCGCTACCGGACCTGCCGGACCACAAGGACCTCCAGGTGCAGGTTCATTAAGCGGTACTACCAATTATATAGTTAAATTTACAGGTGCTACTTCTGGTGGTAATTCAGTAATGTCAGAAGGCACTAATGTTTTAAATATTGGTAGCTCTTCTGCTGGGGTTGGCGTTAATTTTTATGGTAATGGCACACAATCTTCTCATAGAATTTATGAAGGTTCAAATGACTTAGGGTATTTCGGTTCTTTTTCTGGTGCTGCAAATGATGTAGATTTTGGTACTTCTACTGGATCTACAGCCAGCTTTCATTTAGCTACACAAGCTATTCCGAGATTATCTATCACTAGTAATGGTAACGTGGGCATAGCCACTACTTCTCCACAAGGATTATTACATGCTAATGGTTCTCAAAATGCAACTTTAATTGTTAATGGACTTCAATTTGGGCATCAAACTGCATCTTTTGTTACCTCTAACACCAGTACAGATTCTGTTTCAAGAGCTTTGGTTGCAATAGCAAATAATAGCACTTGGGAATCTCATGGTGTATTCGGTTTAGGTGTAACTAATGGTACAGGTACTTTTGCACTTGGAGGTTATTTCATGGGTTTCGAAGCTTCTGATTTTGGAACTGGTATCGGTGTAGGAGGAAATGCTGTAGGCGGTGAAGATAGATGGGGTGTTTATGGAGCAGCGGGTGGTAGTACTGCTACAGGACATTTAGCCGCTATGTTTAATGGTAATGTTACTATTTCTGGCAATATTTCTAAAGGAGGCGGTACTTTCCAAATAGACCACCCTTTAGACCCTGAAAATAAATATTTATACCACAGCTTTATCGAAAGTCCCGATATGATGAACGTATATAATGGTAATACTGTTACAGATGCTAATGGTTATGCTACTATTACACTTCCTAACTATTTCGATGCACTTAATAGTGATTATCGTTACCAACTTACTCCAATCGGTGCATTAGCCCAAGCTGCGGTTATTGAAGAAATTTCCGGAAATACCTTTAAGATACAAACTAGCGTACCTAATATTAAAGTAAGCTGGCAAGTAACAGGTATCAGAAAAGACAAATACGCAGAGGCTAATCGTGTAATTCCTGAAGTTGAAAAACGCGATAAAGACAAAGGTTATTACTTGCACCCTGCAGCTTTCGGCTTGCCAGAAGAAAAAGGAATAATCTATAAAAATGCTCCAAAATCAAATAATAATCTACCTATAATAGGAGAAAAATAAAGATTACAAAGGACAAAAAAAGAAGCAATCTAATTTTAGATTGCTTCTTTTTTATAAACTATATTAATCCCTAAATCTAATATAAACATAAAATACAATCTACTTCAACTCCAACAATGCCACATTCTCTATATGATGCGTATGTGGAAACATATCTACCGGCTGTAGTTTAATTACTTTGTAACTTTCGTCTAACAACTGCAAATCGCGTGCTTGCGTAGCAGGGTTACAACTTACATACACTACACGAGGTGCTTGCATTTTCAATAATTGTTTAATTAATTTTTCGCTCATACCGGCACGTGGTGGGTCGGTAATTATTATATCGGGTTTGCCGTGCTGTACAAAAAAATCGTCGGTAGCAATCTGCGCTACATCGCCTGAATAAAAATGACAATGCTCCAATCCATTCCAATCAGCATTAATTTTGGCATCTTTTATAGCATCTTCTACAGCTTCTATTCCGATAATTGATTTAGCTTGTCGCGATAAAAAAATACCAATACTTCCCGTACCACAATACAAATCATATAATACCTCTTTGCCCGTAAGCCCCGCAAAGTCCCTTACTATCCGGTACAAGCTTTCGGCTTGTCGGCTATTAGTTTGAAAAAAAGATTTTGGCGATATTTTAAATTTAAAATCTTCTAAATATTCTTCTATAAAACCTTTACCGTAATAAGTTACTACATCGAGGTCGTAAATAGTATCGTTGAGCTTGGGATTAATGGTGTAATGAAGCGAAGTTATTTCCGGCACTTCGGCTTTTAATGTATCTAATATTTGGAAAAGCTCTGGTCTTTTACTTTTTACAATCAAATTTACCATTACCTCTTTAGTAGTAGTAATACGGATTATGAGATTGCGTAACCAACCTTGCTGTTGTTTAAAATCGTAAAACTCCCAATTATTTTCAAATGCAAGAGATCGTATAATATTTTTAATTTTATTGGTTGGTTCCTCTTGTAAATGGCACCAATCTATATTCACCACCTTATCAAACATTTTGGGAGCGTGAAAGCCCAAAGCAGGCTTGCGCTCTATTTCATTATCTCCGGCAGCAATAATTTCTTCTTGTGTAAGGTAATGATGTTCGCTAAAGGTAAATTCTAATTTATTTCTATAATATTTTTGAATTTGGCTACCTACAATGTCATTTATGGGAGGTAAAACTACATTACCAATACGGCTTAACTGGTCTTTAACCTGCTGCTGTTTATATGCTAACTGAAGCGAATATGGAAGCATTTGCCATTTACATCCACCACATACTCCAAAGTGAGTACAAAATGGCTCTAACCTATCGGGAGATGGCGTATTTATTGCAATTGCCTTACCTTCGGCATAGCTTTTTTTGTTTTTAAAAACACGAACATCTACTACATCGCCCGGAATAGCACCTTCGATAAAAAGAGCTTTACCATCTTCCATATAAGCGATAGACTTACCTTCTGCTGCGTATTTTTCCAACCTAATATTGGTCAGTACCGTCTTTTTATTTTTCCGTGCCAAATGATAAATTTTGCTGTTAATTGTTTGCAAAGGTAAGACGATTTTTCCGCCTGTATTAATAGGTTTTTTAGCTTTGGTGCGTATTAACATTTTGCGTTTAATATTTTACAGAATAATTTTTAAATGAAAAAATACTTATTAATCATCATCCTTACCTTTTTGTCTGTAATGGTATATGCAGCTAATGGGTATAAACTAACCGTTAAGTTCGAACAAGCACCAAGCGATACTACGGTATATTTAGCTCGCTATTTTGCCAAACCGTTTCCTTCAATGTTTAAGGTAGATTCTGTTAATATAAAACGAGGAGCAAAAGAAGTAGTTTTTGAAAGTAAAGAAATAATTTTGGGCGGTATGTTTATCGTACTCTTTAACAGACGTACCCAAATGTTTGATGTAGTATTAGATAATGGTTTTAATGTAACAATACTTACCGACACTACTGCCAACAAAACCAAAATGCAGAGTATCGGTAGCTTAGACAATGAAATAAATATTAATGCGGGTAAAATATCAGAAAAATACTACCCTAAATTATCCGACCCTAAATTAAGTGAAAAAGAAAAGGATAATGTTAAAATAAAAATGGCGGAAGAAACCGACCAATATCGCCAAAAAACAATAAAAGAACACCCTCAATTACTGATAGCAAAAATATTTTCTGCCATTCAGCCCCCTACTCCACCCGCCGGCAAGCACTATCTCGAAGACGGCAAAACAATCGATTCTTTTTACGAATTTAATTATGTAAAAAACAATTATTGGAAAGGCTTCGATTTAAAAGACGACAGACTGATAGGGGCACCCATTCTCGAAAAAAAATTAGAAGATTATTTTACTAACTGGGTTATGGGTTATCCCGATTCTGTTATTTATGCAGCAGATGTTCTTTTAGCAAAAATGAAAGGCTCAGAAGAAATTTACAAATACACACTTAGATGGTTGAGTAATTTTACATTAAACAGCAATGTATTGGGTATGGACGAAGTATTTCTGCACATAGCAGAAGAATATTATCTTAAAGGAGAAGCACATTGGGCAGACGAAGAGACCATAAAATGGTACAAAGACCAATCTAATAAAATGTCGCCAACAGCACTGTTTAATACAGCGCCAGAATTAGACTTACAAGACCTTTGGACAAACAAAGACATTCCATTGTCTTCCATAAAATCTAAATATACTTTAGTAATTTTTTGGGACCCCGAATGTGGCTCTTGCCAAAGAGAAACCCAATCGCTCGATTCGTTTTACAGAATACAATTAAAAGATATGGGCGTAAGTATTTATTCGGTAGTAGTAGATGGAGAAATAGAAAAAATAAGAGATTACATTAAAACCCATAATTTTGACCATTGGACAAACGTAGGCGACTTAAAACAAAAAAACGAATTCAGAGCAAAATATGATGCGTTTGGGACGCCACGATTATTTTTATTAGATGAAAACAAAAAAATTATAGGAAAAAAAATTAGCCACGCCGATATACCCGGCGTAATAAAATGGTACGAAACCATAAAACTAAAACAAAACAAAAAATAGTATAACTAAAGATAAATAATAACCAACAACAAAAAAATCCAACAATTAGATATGACAAAGCATATTTTATTATTCCTATCGGTGCTGTTTATTACACTTTCCGCATCAGCAAAACCAAAACACGGATATAAAATAAAAGTAAAATTTAAACATCCAGTAGCAGGCGAGTACATACATTTAGCACACTATTATGCCAAACCATTACCCACTATTTACCGCACAGATTCTGCTAAAGTAATTAATGGTACATCTGCCACTTTCGAAAGCAAAGACAGTGTATTAGGGGGTATCTATCTTATACTTTTTGATGAAAGAAAACAATTTACCGAACTATTGTTAGACGATGGTAATGAATTTGAAATGACCATAGATACAGCTAATAATCAGGCTAATAATACTGTAAAAAACAGCATCGCTAACGAACAATATTTAGAGTACAAAAAATTCCTTTTGGGCTTTGGCGAAAAACAACAAAAATTTGAAGACCAATACAAAACCGCAAAAAATAAAGCCGACTCTCAAAAAATTTATGATGCGAGAGTAAAACATTTTGAAGAATTAACAAGCTATAAGAAAGAATTTGCAGTAAAATATCCTAAAAGCTTTTTGACTACTGTATTTAATGCAATGGAAACACCGGAAGTACCTAAGGAGAAAAAATATTTAGAAGATGGCAAAACGGTAGATTCTTTATACCCTAATGCTTACTACAAACAACACTTTTGGGATAAGTTCGACTTTACCGATAATAGATTAATATACACACCTATTTACGAAGGTCGCCTCGACGAATATTTTAATAAAGTAATCTGGCAACTACCCGATACTATGAAAGCAGAAGCCGATAAAATTTTGAGTAAAACTCGCAAGACACCCGAATTATTCAAATACACATTGCATTGGCTTACTAATACTTCTATCAGCAGTAAAGTAATGGGTATGGATGAGTTTTTTGTACATTTAGTAGAAAACTACCACATAAAAGGCGATGCCTACTGGTTAGATTCTGCCACTACAGCAAAATACATAGAGCGTGCAGTTAAAATATCGCCAAACATCATCGGCAATAAAGCTCCCGAATTATTGTATCAAGATGTATGGTCTTTGCAAGATGTATCGCTATTAGGTTATCCTGCAAAATATACGATACTCGTTTTTTGGTCTATAGATTGTAACCACTGCCTTGCAGAAACTCCTCGTATAGATTCGGTATATCGTACAAGCCTAAAAGCAAAAGGAGCAAAAATTTACTCTGTACCTACTTCTGGAGATTTAACCAAAATACAGGAAATAATTAAAGAAAAAGGATTTACAGAATGGCAACACGCAGTAGATGCTAACCACACTAACGAACACAGAACAAAATACGATGTAATTACTACTCCTAAAGTATATCTACTCGACGAAAACAAAATAATTATTGGTAAAAACTTAGACCATTCCAATTTAGAAGAAGTGATAAAAATGTACGAAAAGAGAAAAAGTCAGAAATAGAACTTTGTGATGTAATAAAAAAGCGTTTGGATATTTTTCAAACGCTTTTTTGTATTTAGGACTTGCTTATATTATTCCTCTTATCGGTTTCACTTCTATTTTTAAACCGTCGATATTAAATTCATCAGTTTGGTTAAAAGTGATTATCGTTCCTTTTTTGAGTTTTAAAAATTGCAAAGCTGTAGTCAATCCTTCTATTTCTCTTTTTAAATTATCTTCGTTCAAATCATAACAAACTTGTACAGCTTCTTGCACTTTTCCATTTTCGGAAATGATAAAATCACATTCTTTTTTCTCGCTGAAATACGCTATTTCGTTTCCCAATCTCCGGTAATGCAAATAAACTAAATTTTCCAATCGCCTTCCACTTTCTTCGGAAAAAGCTAAGGAACAATGCGTAAACAATCCCAAATCTATGGCATATACTTTCTTTGGGTTGCGGATTTGCACTTGCTGTTTGTAGCTGAATTTCGGTACAAACTGCACTAAATACCCATCTTCCATATAAGAGAAATATTCTAAAATGGTACTCGTAGCTTTTATGTTAAAACTGTCTTTTAATTTGGTCGCCGATATAGGTTTACCGATATTCGTGATGAGATAAACAGCCAATTTTCTTAACGAGCTCACATCGCGAACTGCATAACGCACCGCTATATCTCTAAGCAAAATATCATCTAATAATTGCTGTAATATTTCCGGAAATTTTAATTTTAAAAATTCAGGGAATCCGCCATCTCGCATATATTCGGAAAGCATTTTGTCGCTGTCTTTCTTTTTGTAAAAGTTAAGGTATTCCTGATACGAAAATGGAAATAATTCATTGGATAAATGCCTTCCCGTAAGTTTTGTCCCCATTTCTTTGCTGAGCAATGTGGCATTAGAACCGGTAACGACAACCTTATATCCTTCATCTAATTTTTGTCGAACATACAATTCCCAATTCGACAATATTTGTACTTCGTCAAAGAATAAATTTTTTATTTTTCTTGAATTGATTTCAGCATCCAATCGGCGAAAATCGCCTGTATCAAAACCCGCCAAACGCGGATCTTCAAAATTCAGGAATAAAGATTTACCTGTAACTTTGGTTAATAATTGCCGCATCAGCGTACTTTTACCACAACGACGAATACCGGTAATGATACAAGCAAAACCATTGACTACTTTAACTTTCGGTAGTTTTTCCCGCAAAACGGAATTGTCATTTTTTAACCACTTTTCGTTTTGAGTATCTATAACTTCTGCTATTTGAGCTTGTGAAACCATCAATAATGTATTTTCATTTGATACAAAAATACACTTTTATTTGATAATATCAAACAAAAGTGTTGTTTAGTAGAATACAAAAGTATTATTCAATATTTTCTTTTTGATTACAACAACGTGGAAAAAGCAATCTCGATTTACTTTGAAATATAACTTTGACTAATGTTTTTATGAAATATAACAAATGGTTATTTTCGGAAAATAAAAAATAAAACAATGGCAGCTTACGCAGATTTATTATCCAATCATAATCTCAACACTCATTCTCTAAAAGAATTAGCAGAAGACATTAGTAAAAGGCTGAACGTAAATATAGAATACGGTGTTTATCCCGACTTCCATAATATTGAAGTGTGTGGAGGACAAATATTCTGTATTGAAGGCAGATGCGATGTAGCAGAAGCCAAAGAAACTTATAGATTGATCATTAAAAATTACCTATACAGATTCCATGCTGTGTATGTGATGGAGTATTTAATAAAAAGTGGAGAATGGGATATGGGCGATGATTTCAAAAACGAATATTGGCTAAGAAAAATGGAAGATGTAAAATCATCATGCATTTCTTGGCAGTTATTGCGTTTAGATAAAGAAGAATCATATTGGGATAAATTTATAGACATTTATCCTGGCGCAATAGAAATAGAGCCATCTATTGTTTGGCATTGGAATAGCTTATGTGAATATTTTGAAAGTAACATTTATTTTTATCATAATGGCAAATCGTTTTGTGAACATCGTGCAGAAAACATAAAAGATATTCAAGCATTTGGCGGTACAGAATATTTTTTTTATTTCTTATGAAAGAAAAGCAATTCACATAATGGATTTTGTAGAAAAAGGACTAAGCTGGGAAGAAATTGTAGCAAATGCTAAAGATTATTTTGGTGAAAATTTAATAGACATATCTCGGTTTATAGGAGAAAAAAAACACCTGAATCTTCCCACAAGAAAAGATTTAGCCGAAATTCCAATTTCTGATATTGATATACTGTACGATGATTTCTCAACGCCACATTTTCCTGATGAAGATTTATACAAAAGAGAAATAGTTTCGGAAAAGAAGCCATTGCCTATTGAAACTGATGATATGGATTTTATAAAATATTTATTGAGTATTGGCGATGTGGATTTTTCCGAAGAAGATGATGAAGAAAATAATGAATTACTTTAGATTCTTTAAAAACTATCCTTTCATAAAAATCTCCACTTCCAAGGCTAAATTTTCATAATCATCTATACCTTTTTGGGTAACGAGTCCAAAGAAAGATTTACCCGCGTCCATTAGGTTTGCCATAACTTCGTTTTTGTCTTTGGGTATAAAACCAATTTTTATTCCCTGAAAGTATAAGGCAATTGCAAATTTATCGTACTCGTTATTCGGTTCTCGCTTGAGTTCGATAGTATCTTTTTCTTTTATTGCATCTGCAAACTCTTCGGGCGAATGATAATAAACACCTGCAACATTTGTGTGGAGTACATTTATATTTTTTAGCATTACATCAAGGTTAATCAAACCCTGCGCTAAACTTTTGGCTAATCCGGAATTAACCTTTATTATTTCTTTTTTATTGGTATCCATCGCATAATGTTTGGTAAATTATCTCCATTTCTTGATAGTAGGATTGGTGCTTTTTAATAGAAACATAAATTTCATCTTTGCGCGCTTCTATCCACTTTTCATCGTACAAATTATGTTCAAGATTAAATGGAAATTCTTTTTTAAGTTGTACTATTTTATTTTCTATTTTTTGTATTTCATTTTTGAAAAATACTATTTTACTTTCTAATTCATTTTCATCTATATTAGTCTTTTCTAAAAATTCTGCATAGACTAATTGTAATGCCAATAGCTCATTGAGGTCTTTATTTTTGTAGGCTTTTTGTACTTTTTCCCATATTTCTTGGTGTTTTTCTGTAAGTGTATCAATAGCATCGGGGTGTAGTTTTTTAGCTAATTCAAAATATATTTTTTTTATTTTTTCGTGCTCTTCAGTACTAATGGTTTTAATATTATTTAAGAAGGTTTTAGCTAATGTAATGTTTTCTGTTTGTTGGTTTATTTGATTTTTTAGTTCGGCAGATTGTAATATGGCATTGGTGTTTATAATTACAAAATCCGGCTCTTCTGCTTTTTGAATACAAATATTTACTTGTTCTATTTTATACTGTATCTCTTTAATTTGTAGTTTAATTTCTAACAAATTTAACTGCAAATAACCTATTTTGGTCATATACTCCGCTTCGAGAATGGGTTGCGTATTTTGTACTAAGTCGTCGTATTCTCTATTCTTAGCGAGGTATGTATCGAGTAGTATTTGGTATGTTTCTGTAGTATTCATTTAAATTTCATTTTCCAACTCTTTCAAAATTTCCCTAAAACTACCCAAAGCCGATTCTAAATTATCCATTATCTCTTGTGCCAATTCATCTGGCTCGGGAAGATTATCCAAATCGGTAAGCGATTGGTCTTTTATCCAAAATATATCTAAAGAGGTTTTGTCTCTGGCTATGATTTCATCGTAAGTGAATTTTTTCCAACGCCCATCGGGAGTTTCGGGCGACCAGGTTTCTTTACGTTTGTAGATATTTGAAGAATTATAACAAGAAACGAAATCCTGCAAATCATTTTCTGTCAATGGCTTTTTCTTCAGTGTATGATGCACATTGGTTCTATAATCATATATCCAAACATCTTTGGTTTGTACATTTTTAGATGCTGCTTTGTTGGTAAAGAACAACACATTCGCTTTAACACCATTGGCGTAAAAAATACCAGTAGGCAAACGTAAAATGGTATGCAATTCTGTGGTTTCTAAAAGTCGTTTTCTTATTTCTTCTCCTGCTCCTCCTTCAAACAACACATTATCCGGTAGAACCACAGCTGCTTCTCCATCAATTTTCAATAAGGTTTTAATATGTTGCAAAAAGTTCAATTGTTTGTTGGAAGTTGTTTCCCAAAAATCCTGACGGTTGTAGCTCATATCGTCGCGCTCTACTTCGCCATCTTCATTGGTTACGGTGTAAGAACTTTTCTTGCCAAAAGGTGGATTAGCCAATACATAATCAAAGGTTGCAGATTCTGCTGCAATCAACGCATCACTGGATTTTATTAAAGGTTCACCATCTATCTCGCCAATGCCGTGCAGATACAAATTCATTAAGCACATACGGCGAGTACTCGCCACAATTTCATTACCATGAAAGGTTTGATCTTTCAAGAATTTCTTCTCTTCTCTATCCAATGACTGTGTGGATAGATGTTCGTAAGCCGCCAAAAAGAACCCACCTGAACCGCAAGCCGGATCTACAATGGTTTTCATAGGTTTCGGTTGCACACATTCCACCATTGTCTTGATTAATGCTCTTGGTGTAAAATATTGTCCTGCTCCTGATTTGGTATCCTCTGCGTTTTTCTCCAAAAGTCCTTCGTAAATCTTTCCTTTTACATCGGCGCCCATTACCGACCAATCTTCTTTACCTATTAAGTCAATGATGCGCAAGAGTTTTGCCGGATCCTGAATTTTGTTTTGGCTTTTGGCATAAATCTGCCCGAGCATTCCTTTTTCGCCGGAAAGTGTACGCAACAATTGTACATAAAAACTTTCCAGTTCTGCACCGTTTTTACTACGCAAACTTTCCCAATTACAAAACTCACCGTTGACAATTTCATTTCCCTCCAAATCTTTGATGCGTGGCAACTTAATATTCCGGCTGTACGGTGGTTTGTTGAGTTCGTCCACCATTTTGAGGAATAACAAATAAGTAATTTGTTCCAGGTAATCGCCATAACCTACGCCATCGTCGCGCATTACATTAGCAAGGTTCCAGATTTTTGAGATAATGGTTGATTCGGTCATGTTATGAATATATCACCCCTACGGGGTTTTTGTATGGTTTTTATATGTTTTCGTTATGAATATATCACCCCTACGGGGTTTTGTAAATCTTGCTCAATAGCCCCGTTAGGGGCGGTATATCAATAGCCCCGTTAGGGGCGAAAAATTTATAATCACGATACATCTTGCTTATATGATAACCCCGTAGGGGTAACATACTTTTCATCAAATTTATTCTTCGTCTGTAAAGATATATTTTTCGTTATAATCAACTTCATAGGCTTTCAAAAATTCTATGTACTCTTCTCTAAATGTTTTTTTCTTATGATGCTCTTCTTGATTTTGTATATATGTTACAACTCGAGAAATCTGTGATTGCCCTATCGTAAATGCCCCAAATCCACTTTGCCACTCAAATTTTATAGGCGTTAGTTTTTGTTCATTTATCCATTTTGAAGAATTGGCTTTTATATCTCGCACCAAATCGGATAGATTGCAATCGGGTTTTGTACCAAGTAATAAATGTATATGGTCTTCTACTCCGCCTATAATCATTAACTTTTGTTCTTTGGCTTTGATGACACCTGTGATGTATTTATACAATTCGTCTCTCCACTTTTTTGACATCAAATTTCTTCTGCCTCTTACAGCAAAAACGATGTGAAAATATAATTGTGTGTATGTGTTTGCCATGTTGGTTACGAATATATCACCCCTACGGGGTTTTGTTGGATGTTAGTTTTTGTTATCGTTATCAATATATCACCCCTACGGGGTTTTGTAAATCTTGCTCAATAGCCCCGTTAGGGGCGGTATATCAATAGCCCCGTTAGGGGCGGTATATCAATAGCCCCGTTAGGGGCGGTTTTTGTTTTATATAAACCCCGTTAGGGGTGGTATATTATTTTTTCTTTTCTTTCTCCGCCTTTATCCTTTCCAGCAGCACGCTTGCCGGTTCATAATCTTTTTCTTTTGTGCATTGTGCTAATTCTGCTTCGGTGAGTAACT
Organism: uncultured Taibaiella sp.; assembly: GCA_964448955.1. Classification (GTDB taxonomy): domain Bacteria; phylum Bacteroidota; class Bacteroidia; order Chitinophagales; family Chitinophagaceae; genus MKSF01. The sequence continues at coordinate 40,811 of CAYUXT010000008.1, forward strand.
TGCCTTCAAATGCTTTTTTGAGGATGCTTTGGCGCAGGGCTTCGCTTTGGGCAAGGCTGTCTTTTATCTGCTGCTCTACCGTATCGCAAACCGATAAACGGGATTCAATTTCCCGGACAATTTGGTGTTGTTCGGAAAGGGATGGGAAAGGAATTAATGTTGATTTTATTGCATTCATCCCTACATTCCCTTGCCCCGTATTCCCCGTCTCAGATGCAAAAAATTGATCTTTGAAATAATCAGTAAATGAAAAATATAAAAAATATTTGGGCAAAACTTCTTCACTAAATCTTATAGCTGCAAGTCGTTGATTTAGAAGTAGATTCTCATTTTTGACTAATGCTGTAAAACCATAATCTCTCTTATTTCTTGTCCCTGTTAGTGAAATTATGCAATCATTTAACTCTAATAAATATTTTGAATTCTTTTCAGTCAATTTATTAATAAAAACAGAATTAGTATTTAAACGAATTAAATCGGGTCTAATATTCCCAATTCGAATAACTTGATATTTTCCATCATTTAAAAAATCACCACTTTTAAATGCAAAACCTCCTATAGCTTCGGAAACTTTCTCTAAGCTTATAAATTTCTTTTCCCCTTCAAACGCTTTTTTCAAAACGGATTGGCGGTAGATTTGTAGCTGCTGCTGTGTTTTTTTGAGTTCGGATATGCCCGCATCCAAACTGGAAAACAAGGCTTCTATCTTTTTTACAATCGCTCGCTGCTCGGGAAGTGGGGGAAGAAAAACATTTCGTTTCCAAAGTAAGTTTGGTTCAACGTGTGGAATTCCCACACCTTTTGTATTTGTATTTAAAAATTTATATAATGACTGTAAATAATAAAATAAAAAGTTATTATTCAAGTGTTTAACTGGAATAATTTTCATCAAAGTGGAACCTACAATTCCCCCTTTTGATTTTCCTGAGAAACCAGCTCTTGCACCATCCCAAACCATTAATACATCTCCATCAATACAAAAATTCACTTTTTCATCGTCGGAATATTCATCAATAATATTTTTTTCAAATGCTTTTATATTAATATATGGCAATCGACCTTCTAATTTTTCATTAAACAATTTTGTAGGCTTTTTACCCTTACTATAATAAACTAATTCTTCCAATTTACATTCTACCCAATCTTTTCTCATTATGCTGCCAGTGCTTCGTTTAGTTCGTTAATAATGGTTTGCATTTCGTCGCCAAAGAGTTGGTACATTTTGCCTCTGCCACCGTGTACATCAAAAGGGTTGTAATCCAAATCGTCCATTTCCAAATGGTAGCTGTTTACAATATGGTCTTTAATCATCCGTAGCCAATCCATTTGCTCGGCAGAGAAACGCTTGTGCTGTCCGGCATTTTGCGCAAAAATCCATTGTTTAAAATTATCGTCCACCGTTTTGTCGTAAGGTTTTAGTTGAGCATCAATACCGCAGACTTTACGTATCAATGATACCAAAGCGGTGAGTTCGTCTTTGGGTGCGGCGATTTGCGTTTCACCAATGTTTTTATACGCTTCCCAAATGTGTAATGGTGCTAACATTGGTTTTTCCATTCGCAGTTTTTCCATCAGTTCTTGCAGCATTTTAAAAGTAATCTCCCTACGGCGATAGGGTTGGTCAAAATAAATACTGAGTGCCGTAATTTCATCTTTGTTCGCTTGCAAATACGCTTCAAAATCGGCAATCAGCGATTGCGATTGTTCTACCGTTGTGGTATCCCATTCCGATTTGGTCACCGTATCGGTATTGATATGGTCTATAATCTGCTCGTGCTGTTTGCGCACATTGTCTATATATTCGTTCAGTTCGCCATTAAAAGTAAGTGACGCTATTTTGGTCAATGCTTTTTGCGCTTCGGCTTTGGCATTTTCTATCAATTGCGGTGTATGATTTTCAATCGGAATGGCATTAATAATTTCTTGTGCTTCCGATTCAATTTTATCTGGGTCAAATGCTTCAATCAATTCGCGGGTAATTTGCTTCAGGTTTTTTCCACCCGATAATTCTTCTAATTTCTCCGCTTCTTTGGGCGTAATTTGTTTATCCAAACGGATTAAGCGATTGGCTAAAGACAAGAACAAATCTTCATCGGCAATGCCCATTGTTACAGCGCCTAATAAATCTTTCAAAACCACGGTGGGTTTGCGTTCCAATGGTCGGCTATCGGTTTTCTTGGATTTGGTAGCACCTACAGCATCTACGATCACAAAATGATTTTTAACCGTAGCGTTTTTGCTCACCAATTGCAGTTTGTCGGTATTGATGGTGCGTGTACCACGTCCTTTCATTTGCTCAAAATAATTGACGCTTTTCACGTCCCTCATAAAGAGCAGCACTTCCAACGGTTTCACATCCGTTCCCGTTGCAATCATATCTACTGTAACGGCAATGCGTGGATAATATTCGTTGCGGAAACGTCCCAAAACGGATTTAGGATCTTCTTCAATCTTATAAGTTACTTTTTTGCAAAATTCGTTGCCTTCCCCAAATTCTTCCCGTACAATGTTGATGATATCATCGGCGTGGGAATCAGTCTTGGCAAATATGAGTGTTTTGGGTACTTCATAATCACTACGGTCGGCATTCCAACGGTCGGGATAAATCTTTGTTTCCAATGCCTTTTTATATTCTTTGATAATGGTACGAATCTGCGACACATTCACCACCGCTTTGTCCAAATCATTGGTTTTGTAATCGGTGTCTTCATCTTCCTGTTGCCAGCGTTTGGCACGGCTCAGCTTATCTCGTCTATCCACAAACCAACCCGATTCTATCAATGCACCGTTTTTGGAAATCTCCGTTTCAATGGTATAGACTTCATAAGGTACATTCACGCCATCCATCACCGATTCTTCGTAGGTATATTGGCTCACCACATTTTCATTGAAGAAACCAAAGGTTCTTTTGTCGGGGGTAGCGGTAAGTCCGATTAAAAATGCATCAAAATAATCCAGCACCTGTTTCCACAAATTATAAATGGAACGGTGGCACTCGTCTATGATGATGAAATCAAATTTTTCTATCGGAACTTTTGCATTGTACTCTACGGGAACGGCATTTTTTTCCGCCAGTTTTTGCTGTAACCAGCTAGATTGTTCGTTGGGATTTTCGGAGTCGGCATTTTCGTCCATTTCTTCCCCTTTCAGGATAGAATACATCCGCTGAATGGTGGAAATACACACCTGACTATCCGAAGCAATATAGCCGGAAGTCAATCGCTGCACATTGTATAATTCGGTAAACTTACGGTTATCATCATTGGGCTGAAATGCCATAAACTCCTGCTCGGCTTGTTCGCCAAGGTTTTTGGTATCCACTAAAAATAGAATGCGTTTAGCTTTGGCAAATTTTAGTAATCGATAAATAAACGTAGCAGCAGTAAAGGTTTTTCCTGCGCCGGTAGCCATTTGAATCAAGGCTTTGGGTTTGGCTTGTTTGAAAGATTGCTCTATATTATTGATAGCTACTATTTGCGCCGGACGTAAACCGGATTCATCAAGCGCAGGTATATCTTGTAATCGTCCACGAAGGGATTTTTCTTTTTTGTAGTATTCTAACAACGTTTCCGGTTGGTGAAAGCTGAACACCTCTCGGCTTCGTGCGTTAGGATCACGGTAATCGGTAAAACGTGTTATGACTCCCGTACTTTCATACACAAAAGGAATGGCTTCCGCACTATTGAAAAATTTGAGTTGGGCTTTAGCGTAATTGTAGGATTGTTCTTCCACGACCGTCATATTCTGACCTTCCTCTTCCTTCTTAGCTTCAATAATCCCTATTGGTTTTTGCTCTACGAACAGTACATAGTCTGCAGGTCCAACGGAAGTTTGGTATTCCCTAACCGCTATTCCTTTTGCTGCATTAAAGTTGATTTGCTTTTTAGATTGCACAGCCCAACCTGCTTCACGAAGCATCTCATCGATGCGATCACGTGCTATTTGTTCAGGATTTTGGTTGGTCATAATTATTACAAAGCGTTAAAAGTAAGAAAAATTCTTTTTAAGCATAGCTATGATTATAATTATTAGCTTATCTATAATTCTTTATTGTTCTACACTTTGAGGATAATAAATGAAGAGAACCGTTGTAATTTAATTTAGGTTAAGAAAAATAAAATCACATTCTTTACATAAATTAATTAGTACGAATATTCTGGCTTGTTTTCCCCTAATTTTATAAAATACAATCAGAGATAAGGTCTTGATTAATTTGTGCAGCATCGTAAAATAAAATATTACTCCAACAACTTTAACGCTTTAGTATAATACTCAACGGCAGCATTATCATACTGCCAATTCTGATGAAAACGCAACAAGGATTGTAGATGTTGTTCTGGTGCAATATTCCGATTATAACAAAGTTTTGCAAGACATTCCCAACACAACCATTCCGGCTGTCTATCACTCTCTTCAAGAGAATTACTACCATTAATATTGCATTCGTATTTTACACAATGGTGCATACCCAAAATATGCCCTGTTTCGTGTGCGGCAATCTTTAAAGCACGATGTAATGTTTTATTAAATTCTTCTTTTGAATTATTGTAATTCCCCAAACGAGCCAAGCTCCAAACTCCTAATCCCTTTCTTAGCGAAGCCTGTCCAAAAACAAAATTCCAATCATCATTAGGGAATAAATCTTCAGAGGAAAACGCAATTAAAGCCAAAGCGTCTTCTGGTTTGTATGATGCTAAAAGTTCATCAATTATATACACACTATTTAACTGCAACGCATCTATATTTTTCCGTGTTTTATTTTCAGGAATTTCCGACAATGCTATGCTGCTTATTGTATCGGTTTGTATTTGAAAATAATCTGATAAATATGTTCTAATATGCTCAAAAATAAGATGTGCATTAGTATCAAATACACCTATTTTTACAATATAAAATTTAGTTTGTTTTGAGTTTGCTGTAAGGGGTTTAGAAGCAACATATTCTTTAAAGCTTTGTCCGCTATCTTCGGGATAACTATACATCCAATCGCCCATTTCCGCCTTTTTCTTTTTCTTAATTAAAGGAAATAGCTTTGTACAATTATTCAAATTCGTTTGCAAAACATTAGTGTTACTTTTGGTATCATTACATCCAAAAACAAAAATTAAAACGAAGACTGCAATAACTAATCTCATCATCAAAATAATAACGCAGAAAACTTCATTTTCCATAAAAAATACTTTCTTTGTCGCTTTTTTTATTATTCATTACGACAAAATGGCATCCTAATAACACCTTAAACAATTGAAATGCAAATACTTAATAAAATAAAGAACACCAATTCAGGTTCGCTCTTTTGCGTAGAAAATTTTGTCTAATTGGGCTTATAAATTTTAACTTTTTCTAACATACCAATCCATATTATTGAACTTACAAAGTTATTATCATTCAAAATTTGTAAATCTGTTTTATATTTGCAACCCAACCAATGCCGGTATATTTAACGCAAAAAAACTAATTAGTTGAACGAATTTAAAATCCCTGTAGAGTCTAAGTCTGTACAAGCAAGGCACATTATTTCTATGCACCTTATGGCAGGATTTATGTATATGCTTTTAGGAGCTATAACGTGGGTAATTCCCGATGCCTTTAAAGAAAATCAAAATAATTTTTTAAACAATATTGGATTAATATATGTAGGATTAGGATTGTTATTTTTAATTATCACTATTGTACTCAGTAAAAAAATAAACACCAATAAAAGCTTTAATACGGCACTTAGGATTTTAGAAATTGCACTATTCCTTCCTATACTTATTTACTCCTTATACAAATCGTGGTATCTGCCTGCTATATATGGTGGATTAGGAATAGCAAGTACGCTGTTTGCCTGGTATTTAGAGAGTAATAAGGAACAACCCAACTACGTTTTTCTTTCTGAAAACGGTGTGCAGTTAAGCCGATTTATGCGTAATTCGTTTGTACCTTGGCATGAAGTAAATCGATTAATAATCCGACACGGAAATATAACTATTGATTGCAGAAACAATAAGCTATTTCAATATACCATACATAATTACAAAGATGTAATTAATAAAGAAGACATAGAATTGTTTGCTTTAAAAATGATAGAAAAACACAAAGATAAATATGATGCTAATTGGTAGGATTATCTTTATCTCGATAACGCAGCATCAATAACCTACACTCTTTATCACTCTTTAACCTAATCATTCTACTCACTCTTATATTTCACAAATTTATTAAGGTCTTTATTATAACCGTAAAGCACTAAAATATCGTCTTTCTCTAATACAGTTTCGGGTTGTGGAATACCTTGTACATTAGTTATGGTTTTGGTTTTTCCGAGAAAGGAACTACGTTCTGTTTGTTTTAAAATGGTTAGAATAACTACATTAAAATTAACTCTGAAGCCTATCTGTTCTACAGTTTTCCCAACATAATATTCGGGGGTTTTTACTTCTACTATACTATAATTTTTGTTCAATTCAAAAGAGTCGATTACATCTTTAAGATTAATTTTTTTAGACCATCGCTCTGCCGTTTCTTCTTCGGGTCTTACTGTTTCATCTACTCCTATTGCGTGCAATATTTTTTCGTGCAAAGGGTTAATAGAGCGACTAATTAACCGTTTTACTTCAAAATTTTTAAACAATGCAGTTACCAATACATTCATTCCCTGGTCTTCGCCAATACATACAATTACTATATCGGTATTTTTTAATGGAAGGTCAGAAACTGTCTGTTCGTCTGTAGCATCCATACAAATAGTATGCGATATTTTTTCTTTATAGGCAATTACTTTGTTCATATTGGAGTCTATTCCTATTACTTCATTGCCTTGCTGCGTAAGCTTTTCGGCTAAAGAAGCTCCAAATATGCCAAGACCTACTACTATTATTTTCATTGTTATAAATTTAAAATTAGTTGATTAATATTTCTTCTGTAGGGTATCTGTAATGCAACATTCTTACCTTTTTAAATATTGCTATTAATATAGAAAGCATCGTTACCCTTCCTGTAAACATTAGCACTGCAACTGCTACTTTACTCATATCACTTAATTCGGGTGTAATACCCAAACTTAACCCTACAGTACAATAGGCAGAGATACACTCAAACACCACATCCATCAAAGATAAATGACCGTCAAAATGAACTACTACACCCACACCTACTCCTATTGCAATAAACGATAACGACATTGTGGCAAATGCTCTTCTTACTGAAATGTCGGCTATTTCTCTTCTAAATATTTCTATCTTACTCTTACCTCTCGCCAAACTTATAAAATTAAGCGTAGCAATGGCAAATGTGCTCGTCTTAATACCGCCACCGGTAGATGCAGGTGATGCTCCTATCCACATCAAAAGCATTATTAAAATGATAGATGAATATTGCAAATGATTAAAATCTATAGTATTTAAGCCGGCGGAACGAGGAGTAGTTGCCGTAAATAATGCTGTAATAAATTTACCCAATCCATCGTGATGTACAAGCACATTGTTATACTCTTTTGTAAAAATTACGACAGTACCAATTGCTATTAAGGAAAATGTAGTGATAAGATTAATCTTATTACTCAAAGTAAGTATCCAAGGTTTGTAATTATCTTTTCCGGAAATAAAAAAGAGTATGTATCTTACAATAAAATGCTTAATATACCTAAGCACATTGATTACTATAGGAAAACCTAAACCACCAAATACAAAAAGAGCAATGATTACTAATTGAAGTGGGTAATTGAATAGCACTCCTTCTTTCATCATTCCGCCCGACAATGTAGAAAATCCGGCATTACAAAAAGAAGATATGGAATGAAAAAATGAAAAATACACCCTATCCCAAAAGTATGGTATTAGGTCTTTACTTGTATTTAAGTAAATTAACAAAGCACCTATTGTTTCAACTATAACGGTAATAATAATTATCCTTCTAAGCGTAGTAAATACTTGACCTAATTTGTTAGAACTCGAAATATCGCTCAGTGCAATCTGATTTTCGAAAGTAGCTCCTCCTTTAAAAAAATAACTAAAATAACTTGCAAAAGTTAGTATGCCCAATCCTCCGGCTTGCATCAATATCATAATAATTGAATGACCAAACTGCGTAAAATAACTATAAGTATCTACTACCACTAAACCTGTAACACATACAGCACTTGTAGCTGTAAAAAGAGCATCAATAATTGAAATGCCATTGTAAGTAGAATTAGGCAAGAGTAACAAAAAAGTACCAATAAGAATAATTGCCACAAAACTTACAATAAACAATTGTGCTGGATTAAGTACAGAACGTTTGTAATTTATTTTTGGCAAAGTAGCCCCCCTTATGAGCTTTAGAATCATTGCCCACCGCATCCAATCCGATATTATAAATATAGAATTGTTGTCAAAAAACTGTTTGTAAAAACAAAAAAAGATAAATCCAATACTCAGAATATCGAATAATATCATTCTAAAGTGTGGCCTGTTTTTTTCAAAGATATTTTTAAGAATAGTAAAAAATATGGCAGCTAAAATAGAGATAGTATAAAAGCACAATAAAATATACTCTAACCATTTAGGCAAGGCAAAGCCATAATCAATAATAAGTACAATGAGAGAGACTATGTACACTATTGATAAGGTGTTTTTTGCTACATCATTTTTCAATAAATTTTTCACCTATCTATTTTGGTTTAAAAAATAATTGTTCCAACAAAAATAAATTTTCTTTTAATAAACTACATCGCAAATTCTTTTCCAATACATCATTTCCGAAACAGCAAATAATCTATTCTTTATTTTTTTTTGTATTATTTAAAACCATATAACCCAAAATTCCACCAATAATTGATGCGACAAATATGCCAATCTTTGCTTGCGTTTTCAACTCTTCTTGTGTAAATGCTAATGAAGTAATAAACATAGACATTGTAAATCCTATTGATGCCAATAATCCCAAACCAAAAAGATTTTTAATATTCATTCCGGTGGGATATGGCGAAATTTTAAGCTTTACACTTAGCCAAGTAAATCCTACTACACCTATAATTTTACCTGCAAATAAGCCCAAAGCTACACCCAAAGCTACATTGGTACTAAACAATACATCCATATCAATATCCAATACCGAAACTCCTGCATTGGCTAAAGCAAAAATGGGTAAGATAACAAATGCGACTAAAGGGTGCATTGCATGTTCTAATTTTTGTAATGGTGGTATAGCTTTATCTGTATCTTTTTTTACTTCGTCTAAAATATGTAATTGCTCGTTAGTAAGGGTTGGTATTGTATCTTTTGGATCTATAGCTTTAAATTTGTTCAAATAGTTTTGAATCATTTGGATATACTTACTCTCTTTTATTTTTACATCGGCAGGGATGGTAAATGCTGCTAATACCGACGCTATGGTAGCGTGTACTCCGGAAACTAAAAATGAAGTCCAAACTCCTATAATTCCAAATAGTGCATAAAACAAAATACTCCTTACTCCCATTTTATTTCCAAGATACATTATTAGTAAAAATAAAAATCCAATAACGAGGCTCAATAATGAAATATCGGAAGTATAAAATAATGCAATTACCAAAACCGCTCCCAAATCATCTACGATAGCCAATGCGGTTAAAAATACTTTGAGTGCCAATGGTATTTTATTTCCTAATAAGTACAATACCCCTAATGCAAAAGCAATATCCGTAGCCATTGGTATGCCCCAGCCACTATGCGCTTCGCCAGTAGGATTAAACAGTAAATATATAATTGCCGGCACTAACATACCGCCCAAAGCGGCTATTATTGGTAGCATAGCTTTGCGTGGTTGCGATAGTTCTCCGGCTACAATTTCTCTCTTTAATTCTAAACCTACTACAAAAAAGAAAATTGCCATTAGTCCGTCGTTAATCCAATGGTGCAGACTAAAATTCAAGTAAGTTTTACCATCAAAAAGAAAACCAAATTGATGTTCCCAAAAATGATGATATTCAGAAGAGAATGGTGAGTTGGCAAATATTAAAGCTACAATTACACTAAGACCTAAAACTATTCCACCTGCTTTTTCGTTTTGTATAAACTTCTGAATAGGCTTTGTTACTTTGTCTATGGGAGTGATTTTTATTTCTGTCATTCAGTCTATAATATTACATCTAAAAGCAAAAGTAGGTTATATTTTAAAGTCATTCTTCGACTCCGCTCAGTAAACTTTAATATTAAAAAGTCTAAAATAGTAGATTTGAAGACTATGGTAATTATATAATTTTCAAACGGTTTTAGTTAGTTTATCAGCACTTATATCTGTAATAATATTTTAGACTTCTAATTTTCATAACCACGCTTTGGTAAAACTCACTAACCATTTTTCGACAACGCTCAGTAGCCACATAGAAACATAATAATTCTATGTGAACTTTTTCTACCTTATCAAAACTATGTCAATTCTATGTCCCTATATGGTTAAAAAGATAAGTCAATAATTATTTAGCAAGTTCTAATTACCTACCCTTCAAATAATGCTGCACATAATCTTTAACCGCATCTTCTAAGGTAGTAAATCCGGTATTATATCCTGCTTGGAGTAATTTATCTGTATCTGCTTGGGTAAAGTACTGATAACTTTCTCTAATGTCTATTGGCGTGTCGATATATTGTATATGAGCAGGTATATCTAAAGCTGTAAATACTGCATTGGCAAGGTCATTAAAACTTCTTGCTGTTCCTGTACCGGCATTGTATAGTCCCGATTGTGGTTGATGCTCCGCCATCCATAAACAAATATTTACGATGTCTTTTACATAAATAAAATCTCGCTTTTGCTCCCCATCTGCATACTCTGGTTTATGTGAACGAAAAAGCGAAATAGTGCCTTTTTCCTTAATTTGATTATATGCATGAAATACTACCGATGCCATTCTGTTTTTGTGGTATTCGTTAGGTCCAAATACATTAAAAAACTTTAAACCCGCCCAAAATGGAGGTGTTTTACTTTGCTGTAAAGCCCATATATCAAATTCGTTTTTCGATACAGCATACGGATTTAGGGGAACTAATTTAGTTACAATGTCGTGCGTATCCTTATACCCCCATTCTCCATTGCCGTAAGTAGCTGCCGACGATGCATATACCAAAGGAATATTGTTTTGGGTAGCTAAATGCCAAATATTTTTGGAAAAATCTAAATTCAAGGTATCAAATATAGACTTGTCTTGCTCTGTAGTATCGGTACGTGCGCCAAGATGATAAATGCAGTTTATATATAACTGTTCTGATGTAAGATAATGGAAGAAGTTATCTCTTTCTATCTTGGCTACATATTGCGCTTGAGATAAGTTGTGTTCTTTGTAGTTTTTACTGAAATCGTCCACCAAAATAAGATTCGTAAATCCTTTTTGATTAAGCATCGCAACTAAGGTGCTTCCTATAAATCCGAAAGCACCTGTTACCACAATTACGCCATTAGTCTTTTTAGGCAACATTATTAGTCATTATTTACTGACCTATTATGAAAATTAGTATTAAAAAAAATACTATAAAAAAGATGAATTAATGATGCCCACCTTCACCATGACCTTGCACTGCTTCTGTGTGGTGTGCGGCTCCATGACCATCGTCGTGACTCGATGCTACACGTACAAAATTAATTGTAGAAACAAGCAAAAATACGATTAACAAAGCCAACCAAAATGCGGCTGAACTGGATACAGATGGCTTACTTTCTTGAGTAGTAGAATGACTCATGTGTTAAATTTTAAAGTAGTTTTTAGTACCCACAAAGGTAATAATTTATTGTAAAAATAGAAGATTAATATTTTATTTTAGTTTTTTTTGCAAATAGAAATACAAAATTGATCTTTCTACAAATTGAAATACAGACCAAATTATTAATAAATGACACAAATAATACCATTATCCGAAGGTACCTTTACTGTCGGCAGAGACAAAATGTTTTACCCTTTTGATATTGCTAAAGATATACTCAACGAAAGGTCTATCGGCTCTTTGTTGGTAGAAGTACAGCCATTTGTACTTATCAACCCAAAAGATGTTATATTATTAGATACCGGATTAGGGTTTAACCACCCCGATGGCGAAGCACATTTAGTAAGTAACCTTGCTAAGCATAATATAGAGCCTCAAGATGTAACCAAAATACTAATGAGCCATCTGCACAAAGATCATTCCGGTGGATTAAATCCTCGTATTTTCTTTAATGCAGATATTTATATTTACCAACCCGAAATGGATTTTGCATTACAAACAGGTATGCCATCTTATTTTACAAACGACTTAAATGTATTATTACAATCGGAAAATGTACATTGGCTTACCACACACCAAGGAACGATAGACGGTTACATTCATTATTTTCATACGGGAGCGCACTCGCCACAGCACATAGCCTTTAAGATAGAAAGCGAAAACGGCATTATATTTTTTGGGGGTGATGAAGCACCACAAAGCAAGCAAATGAAAATGAAATATGTTGCTAAATACGATTTTGATGGAAAAAAAGCAATGGAATTTCGTGCTCAATGGGCAGAAGAAGGAAGAAAAGAGGCTTGGCAATTTCTCTTTTACCACGATATAAAAACACCGATAGAAATTTTGAAGTAAAAAAATAGCAAGCACTTAATAGTTTTAAGTCGGCATTAAAAACCATTACGAATGTAACGTTTTTATTTGCTTAACGAGCGACATACTCATTTTGTAAATAGCTTCGTGAGTATAACCTGCTATATGTGGTGTGCCGATAAAATTGGGCATTTTCATTAAATCAGTAAAAATTGATTGTAATTGTGGGTCTGGCGACTGAGTAATGGGTTCTTCTTGCCACACATCAAGCGCAGCTCCTAATATTTTTCCCGAAAGCATACCCTGATGCACTACAGACATATCCACAATGCTACCACGAGATAAATTTAAAAGCATAAAACTCTTGTGCATTTTTTCTAAAAACGTTTGATTAAAATAATACAAAGTATCTGCTTTTAAAGGCACGTGAAAACTGACAATATCAGCATTTTCGTAAATTTCGTCTAAAGTCCGGCATATCTTAATCCGACTGTCGTTACTTGTTTTGCCATCGGTGTCGTAAGCTAAGACTTTAACATTTAGTGCTAATAATTTCTGTGCAAAAGCAAAACCATTATTGCCTAATCCAATAATAGCAGCAGTATTATTTTCTAATTCGTAACCCCTGTTTTCTTCGCGTAGCCATATATTTTTTTGTAACTCTATATGCGATTTAACAATACGGTGCTTTAAGGATAATAACATTCCTAAAGCCTGTTCTGCAACTGCATTAGCATTACCATCGGGGCTTCCAAAGCAATGGATTTTTTTCAGTGCAGCAGATTCGGTATCTATTATTTCCATTCCGGAACCCATTCTGCCTATCCATTTCAGTTTTTCTCCTGCCTCTATAATGTCTTTATCGATAGACAAAGCATTGGAAGTAATAATGCCTTCGTAATCATAAATAATATCTAACATTTGCTTTTTAGAAACGCCCAATAATACATCGCAAGTATAACCCAATGCCCTGAGTTGTGTTAATAAATCTTGGTGAACTTTAGTAATAATTAGTGCTCTAAGCATCGCTGTATTTAGATTTGAGCAAAAATACGAATTGTTCTATAGTTAATTGTTCTGCGCGTTTATTAAAAATTTCATTTTGTAAAAATTCGGTATCAAAATTTCCTTTTAGAGCATTACGCAGGGTTTTGCGCCTCTGTCCGAATGCAGCTTTTACCAATTTTCTATAACTATCTCTTCGTTTAATCACTATATCGTTTGGATTACCATTATTGTGTAATCGTATAACGCCCGACATTACTTTTGGCGGTGGTGTAAAACATTGTGGGGGTACATCAAAAAGATAATCTACTGCAAAAAATGATTGGATTAATACACTCAAAATGCCATAATCTTTTCCTCCGTTTTTAGCTGCTATGCGTTGTGCCACTTCTTTTTGAAACATTCCAATAACCTCTTCTACACTATCTTCCCATTCGTATATTTTAAACATTATTTGCGAAGAAATATTGTAAGGAAAATTGCCAATTACAGTAAAATTTCCATCGAATGGTTTTTCTGATTTAAGAAAATCCTGATGTATTAATTTGCCTTCTATTTCGGGAAATGTTTGTAATAAATAATTAACTTTTTCTTCGTCAATCTCAATGGCTTTGTAATTAATATTTTTAAGTTGTAACAAATACTTAGTAATAGCACCACCACCGGGACCTATTTCCAACACATTCATACCTTCTCTTACGCGAAGTTGTGCCACTATGTGCTTACACATATTTTCATCGTGTAAGAAATGCTGTCCTAAACTTTTTTTGAGTGTGTACATTTTTTTAGTTGAGAGTTGAGAATTGACAGTTAAAGTAGAAGTCATACTTTGACTACGCTTAGTAACCATTAAAATTCAAAAATTATTTTGTTGTTGGTGATAACACCAACAACGGCGTTATAATTAAACTTGTTAAATCATCGTAATTCAACAATGTTCATTAAGCAAGCAAAAATCTATGTTTAAAATTAATTTTCGTGCAGCAAACTAAAAAACTTCATTAAGTTTAAAAGTTTCGCCGGCTCTAATTCCTTTTTCTGTAATATTAAGATTACACATTTCGTTGGTATAATCGTGCTCGAAAAACAGATACCAATTATTTTCAGCGGCTTCTTTTAAAATCCTGTCTTTTTCTTCTAATGTAAGCAGTGGTCGCATATCGTAAGCCATAATCCACGCCGATGGTATATGTGCCACACTTGGTAATAAATCTGCACAATACAATAAAGTTTTATCGCCTGTATTGATGAGTGGCAACATTTGTTTTTCGGTATGTCCGTCCACAAATTTTATTTTTATACCCGGCAACCATTCGTAATTATCTTGAGTAGGAATAAACTGAAGCTGTCCGCTTACTTGAATAGGCAAAATATTTTCTTTTAAGAAAGATGCTCTTTCTCTTGAATTTGGCTTTACAGCCCAATCCCAATGTGCTTCGTTGCTCCAATAAATTGCATTTTTAAAAGCCGGAACCAACTTATCGCCTACTCTATTGATAGCACCGCCACAATGGTCGAAATGTAAATGTGTAAGAAATACATCTGTAATGTCATCTACACTATAACCTTTTGCTTGGATAGATTTTACTAAGGTATCGTCTCCGTGAAGGTCATAATGACTAAAGAATTTGTGGTCTTGTTTATCGCCTAATCCTGTATCTACTAAAATTAAACGATTATCGTGTTCGATAAGCAAACAACGCATTGCCCAAGAACAAAGATTTTTTTCATCGGCAGGATTATATTTCTGCCAAAGGCTTTTAGGTACTACGCCGTGCATAGCACCACCATCTAATTTAAAAAGCTCAGTATTTATTGTATGTAATTGCATATCGTTAATTGTTTAATTATGAATTTTTAATTTGAATTGTATCAAATATAAAAACTATTTTAAGAGTTACTATCATTGTCTATACAAAATTAGCAAGATAGCTTGAGTATTTCCGGTAAAGATTTTTTTATTTCTCGCAAAGAGCGCAAAGGTTGTTAAATTATTTCACACAGAGTTTATAGAGATTTAAAGTTCACAGAGTTTTGTTTCTCGCAAAGGTCGCTAAGAAGACACAAAGAACGCAAAGCTTTTTAAATTATTTCACACAGAGTTTATTGAGATTTTAAGTTCACAGAGTTTTGTTTCTCGCAATGCTATTTCCTCGCAAAGAACGCAAAGGTTGTAAAGTATCAAAGATGCTATATTTTATATTGTCATAGATTTTTCCTCCTATCGTCGTCAAAATAACAAAGAGAAGTTATTGTTTTTTAATTAAATACCATCATCAAATTATCAAATCATCAAATTGTCAAATTATCGAATTGAATAATTAGCCCATCATTAAATAAGCTTTAATAAAATCGTCAATTTCGCCGTCCATTACAGGTTGTACATTACCTACTTCGTAATCAGTTCGGTGGTCTTTAATCATTTTATATGGATGAAAAACATAAGAACGGATTTGGCTCCCCCACTCTATTTTTTTCTTAGACGCATTAGCAGCATCTTTTAACTCTTCTCTTTTTCTTAGTTCTTCTTCGTATAGTCGGCTTTTGAGCATCTGCATTGCTTTTTCTCTATTGCCTAACTGTGTGCGCTCCGTCTGACAAATTACCACAATGCCGGTAGCAATGTGTGTAAGCATTACTTTGGTTTCCACTTTGTTTACATTTTGTCCGCCGGCACCACCACTGCGCGAAGTTTCCATTTTTACATCGCTATCCTTAATTTCTATTTCTATACTATCATCTATCAGCGGATATACATATACCGATGCAAACGAAGTATGTCTGCGCGCATTACTATCGAATGGCGAAATGCGCACCAATCTATGCACGCCGCTTTCGGCTTTTAATAACCCATAAGCAAATGCCCCTTCAAACTGAAATGTACAAGTTTTAATGCCTGCACCATCTCCCCACTGCCAATCTACTTCTGTAATGTTCCACCCTTGTTTTTGTGCATACATTCTGTACATACGCGCGAGCATCTCTGCCCAATCCTGACTTTCTGTACCACCCGCACCGGAATTTATTTGTACTATTGCGGGCATTTCGTCTTCGGGTTTGTTTAAGGTGGACTTAAACTCTGCTTCATCTATTTTAGCCAAAGCATTATTATAAGCTTCATTTACTTCTTCTTCTGTAGATTCTTGTTCTTTCCAAAAATCGAATAATATGGCACTATCTTCTACTGCTGATTTGATGTTGTTGTATAAATCAATCCAGTATTTATTGATTTGTATTTCTTTAAGAATGGCAGTTGCTCGTTTATTATCGTCCCAAAAACCAGGCGAAAGCGAAAGTTGTTTATCGCTTTCCATTTTAGCTTCGCGCTCTTCTATTTTAAGATATTGATGGAGGTGCTTAACTCTGCTTTCTAATTCTTTTAATTGTTCTATTGTCATAGATTAGATAAAAATTCTAAAAGGCAAATTTAGGGGAAAAGGATAAACTTAATTAAACTGCAATAACTGAAATATATTTTGATGGTATAGATGTACACTAAAAGTAGGGCTAATATATTCTACCAAATATAACAAAACCCTAATAAAGCTATGTTTCGATTGCAATATTTTTATCGTAAAGTAAACTGTCGTTGTGCTACATATTACCCAAAATTTGTTCCAAAAAATGTATCTTTGGAATTCCAATTATGGAAGAACGTACCGTATGTACAGACCCCAACCCGGCAGAATTGCATCGAGTATCTTAAAGATAATCCTACCAATTCACAAATGCTTTATTAAAAATATCGTCTGCCAACTGTGTGCCGATTTCTTCTATCAGGCTGCTTTCTACAGATTGTAATTGTACATTACCCGGAAAATCTGCAAATCGACTAAACGATTGTTTGAAACTCGCTTTATCGTCTAATTTATTTTTAAAATCTACATCTACAGTAATAGTTAATCTATTTTGCGAAGCCGTATTGGTTCCTTGCATACCCGATATGGTAACATTATAACCTGTTATCGTACTTTTAAATACATAATCTGCATCGTCAGAATTAATAGCAGTTAAACCTGTTTGCGATAATATTCTATTCCTTATTTTGTCTGACAAAATGGGACTTAAAGTAGGCACCACATTAGGTGCTCTGTTTTCTAAAGTATGTACATTAATGGTCTTTCCCGAAATAGAAGCTCCGGTAAAACTGTATATTTTACAAGCAGTTATTGTAAATACTACACAAGCTATTAATACGCAATATTTTAATACTCTATTTTTCATTCAACAGCGAAGTTACTGATTTTGATAATTTCATAACAATTCAATGAATTAATATTTATAACTTTGTGGCATTCATTTATTCTAAATATTATTAACTATGAGAACTTACCATTACATCATCGCATTATTTGGCATTCTGCTTTTTTCTCAATCTGCAATAGCACAAAGAGGATATATTAGAAATCAAGTTAGACAGAATATCGAAAAAGATATGGAAAAGAAACATGGAGAAGAGAGTAGAAAAAAAGGCAAAGAAGAAATAGAAAAAATTACTTACGAAAACGACACTCGATATAGCGATTATGAAAATAATTCGCCTTTAACCATTACAATGAGTATAATTTCTTTCGACAAAAAAGAAAATCCCAAAGAAGAAACAACTACCAAAATGATAATGGGTAAAGTAGGCGAATGTTATGTAATGAATGGGGGAACAAAAGACGAAATGCACATGATTTACAACTACAAAGATAAAGCCAATTATGTAGTAACTATTAAAGACAAATCAGCGATAAAAATGCCTATGATTGGATTTAACAAAATGGCTGAAAAATCTGCTCAAAGTGATTTTAATAAATCATCTAAAACTACGTGGGAAGCCACCAATGAAACACAAAAAATAAATGGCTATAACTGTAAAAAGTACATTTGTACTTACGAAGAAGATAAAAAGGTAAGCAAATCAGATGTTTGGGTTACAAAAGATGTAAGTTTTACATTTAACGGAAATTATTTTGTAGGTACTAAACTATCCAATTATTCGTTAAATAATTCAGCCAATGTACCAAAAGGAATGCCAACAGAAGGAGTAATGATTCGTACCGTTTCTTATGATAAAGCAGGTAAAAAAAGCACACAAACTGATATTAAAAGCATAGATAAAAAAGCAGACGATTCTGTTTTTGATTTGAGTAAATATAAAGTAACAGACGTATTATCCGGACTATAAATAAACATTTTTAATGAAAAAAATAACAGCATTTATTGCATTTTCTTTTATTGCCCTCAGTTCCATCTTTGCCGAAGGAATTAACTTCGAAAATAGTAATTGGAAAGAAGTATTAGCAAAAGCAAAAAAAGAAAACAAACTTATTTATATGGACATTTATGCCGAATGGTGTGGTCCTTGTAAAAATATGGCAGCAAAAATCTTCCCTTTAGAATCTATCGGAAAAGTGTATAACCAATCTTTTATTAATTTTAAGGTAGATGCAGAAAAAGGGGAAGGCATAAAATTAGCAAGACAATACAATGTTACTGCCTACCCTACTAATGTTTATATAGACCCCAAAGACGAATCGGTAGTGTATAAAGTTTTGGGTGCTTGCGACGAATCTGAATTTTTGGATAGAGCAAAAATTGCTTTAGCAGAGTTTAACGACCCGCAGAAATGGGGAGATTACGAAAAACTACTAAAAACAAAAGCTAACGATAAAGCATTTGTTTTATCATATATCCAAAAAGCTAAAATGGTCGAGAAAAACAACGACAAAGGTATTGATGCTTTTGTAACTAATTTTGCAGGCAATAATCCTTCCGACTCTTTGCTTGCGTTTGTTGCCTTAAATACCCAAACAATAGACAATAAAGGTTACGAACTCTTAACAGCAAACAAAAGATTTTTTACAGATAATGTACCTGGACAAGAAAATCCATACCAAAGCTGGGTAGAAGAACTGTACGAAGGCACTATACTTAAAGCAGTAGAAAACAAAGACATAAATCTACTCGATAAAATCAACGACATCAACAAAAAAACATCGCCAAAACAAGCACAGTTAATTCACTTTAACAACCTACAAAAATATTATGCTTTTATTGACGATTCGGTAAATCTTAAAAAAACAAGACTTGAAGAAATCAATTACTTACTACAAAAGCCTATAGCCACATACAATACAGAAGACAAAGAATCTTTAGACGAAATTATAGCATCTTACAAAGCGCAATTAAGTGCTTATGGTATGTCGCCCGAAGAACAAGAACAACAAATTGCCAGTGCATTAGCTTCTAATCCGGCATCAATAAAACCAACATCATCAATGGCTGCAAATATTCTAAATGAAGCTGCTTGGAAGGTAGCAGAAAAAGGGAAAAGTGCTACCCAAAAAGAACTAAAAGATGCTCTAATATGGTCTAAAAAAACCTTAGAACTTTCAGAGAAAGTACCATCTATGTGGGGAGTATGCGCCGATACTTACGCACATCTTTTATACTTTAATGGAGAAAAAGATGAAGCCATTAAAACACAAACCAAAGTAATAGAAGTATTAAGAAATGCCGAAATAGACTTAGACTATGACGACTTAGAAAATACTTTAAATAAAATGAAAAATGGAAGTTTGTAAAAGGAGGGCATTTATTGTCATAGCAAGATACAATTAGAATAAAACTAATTGTATCTTGCAAAATAGCTACAATGCTATTTATTAGACCACACAGGCTCGTTAGCTGCAACCCACTCCAATATAGTTGCATTGTGTAGCTAACGGAAATTTACAAATAATGGAAAATCATTGATTAAATTTGTCTTAGTCAGAAGCCTACCGAACATACCACAGACCGAAATGAAATCGAAAATTCAAAATTACATTTTACTGATGTACCGTAATATCCCTAACTTTGCCCAATGAAATTGATACATTATATCGCTATATTATCTACGCTTGCTATTACATTAGTCATATATTTTGGAGGCAATACTGTTAAGTCCAAAAATATATTTATGTCGCAAGAAGACCAGCACGAGCATACTAATTCTATGGGAATGCCCATAGCAGAACCCATAGCTTTTGATAAATTAGAAGAATTAGCCATTGCCAAAGTGCCCCCTGATGTTAGGACACAAATTGCTACACTTCAAAATAAACTCAACCAAAGACAGGAATTAACTACACAAATCGTTAATTACGAAGAGCTTGGAAAGATTTGGTTAGACCGTAAAAACAGAAAAATTGCTGCTCATTATTTTCTTCTTTCCGGTAAATTGGAAAATTCGGAAAAAAAGCTCACCTTTGCCGCCCATTTGCTTTCGGAAGAGTTGCACGATGAGCAAGACCCTTCGGTAAGACAATGGATGGTAAATACAGCAGAAGAAGCGTATCAGAAAGCTTTGGTCGTTAATCCGAACAACGATACTACCAAAATAGACTTTGCGCAACTGTATATAGAAGGAGCAGGAGATGTGATGAAAGGTGTGGGTATATTATTAGGAATGGTAGATAAAAACCCGAAACATATACCTGTAAATATAATTTTGGGGAGAATGGCTGTTGAATCGGGGCAATATGATAAGGCTATAGAAAGAGCAAATACAGTGCTGCAACAAGAACCGCAGAACTTAGAAACGCATATATTTCTTGCAGAAGCCTACAAAAGAAGTGGCAATAAAGATAAAGCAATAGAAACACTGAATGCCGCAAAAAAAATAATGAATAACCCTGAGTTTTCTAAAGATGTAGATAGCTATATAGAGTCATTCACAAACGAAGTAAAATAATTTTTATAATATAAAAGCAAATTTGATTAATTATGCCAAGTGGAAAAAAAAGAAAACGTCATAAAATTGCGACACACAAACGCAAAAAACGTTTAAGAAAAAACAGACATAAAAAAAGATAGTCAGTAAGTTCTATAGAACAATTTTTCACAAGTTGAAAATACTATGTTCTTTAGCAAAAAAATATTGATCCGGAAACTGCGTATTACTCAGTTTCCGGATATAGTATTTTTCAAATAGTGAAATATAGGCGAGATTAAAGGATTGATAAGAAAAACATTTTTACAACCCACACCTAAAAATTTTGCAATTTTTTTCTACATTTTCGAGTAGTAGCTATAACTATTTTTAATTATAAGTATTACTACCATTAAAGACATTTTGTAAAGGATTTTTTATACCTCTTTTACTTCTAATTAGAAAAATAGCAATATTTTATATCTATATATAGATTTTTCTTCTCATTTCGGCTTTTCTGCAATCATTTCATTTATTAGAAAAATATTACTTTAAAAGCAATTAAATAGGCTACTGACCCTATTTAAGGCTTTTCGTGTAATTATAATTGTATGTATTTAGGTACATACAACATTATTTGACAAAAAAATATGTTATAATGTCAAAAGAAATGATTGTAAATACTACAGACGAACGTGTAGAGATTGCATTATTAGAAAATAAAAAATTAGTAGAGTTACATTACGAAAATAACGATTCTGCCTTTGATGTAGGCGATTTATATCTCGGAAAAGTAAAGCGATTAATGCCCGGGCTTAATGCAGCTTTTGTAGATGTGGGGCACGAAAAAGATGCTTTTTTACATTATACAGACCTTAGCCCCAATATTAAGTCTTTAATTACTTTTTCACAAGCAGCAGTAAATCAGGGTACGCAAACTTTAGATTTTTCTAAATTTAAAATAGAAACCGAAATACTCAAGACCGGAAAAATTACCGAAGTATTTCAAAACAATAAACCCGAAATATTAGTTCAAATACTCAAAGAACCCATTTCGGCTAAAGGACCGAGATTAAGCTGCGAATTATCTTTACCAGGTCGCTTTGTAGTGCTTACACCTTTTAATAATTTTGTATCTGTTTCTCGAAAAATACATGCCGCAAGCGAACGGAAAAGATTACAAAAAATAATAGAAAGTATAAAACCACATAATTTTGGAGTAATAGTAAGAACTGCAGCCGAAGGCAAAAACACAGCAGAGTTACATGCCGACCTTTTAGAATTAGAAAGTATGTGGAAAAACATACAAGATAACCTAAAAAATGCTAAAGCACCTCAAAAGATTTTGGGCGAAAAAACCAAAACCACTTCCATACTACGCGATTTACTGAATCCAAGTTTTGAAAATATTGTGTTCAATGACAAGCAGTTACAAGAAGAGACTAAAGGTTATCTTTCGAGAATTGCTCCCGATAAAGTTGGTATTGTAAATTTTTATAGCAACGGACAGTCTATTTTCGACCATTTTGGCATAACGAAGCAATTAAAAGCATCTTTTGGCAAAACAGTGCACATGCACAGCGGTGCATATTTGGTAATTCAGCATACCGAAGCAATGCATGTAATAGATGTAAATAGTGGCACTCGTACTGCTACTGCCGGACAAGAAGAAAATGCACTCAAAACCAATCTCGAAGCAGCAGAAGAAATAGCGCGCCAGTTAAGACTTCGCGATTTGGGAGGCATAGTATTAATCGATTTTATAGATATGCGATTGGCAGAAAACAAAAAAGCGGTTTTAGATGCCATGAGCCAAGCTATGAAAAACGACAGAGCAAGGCATAGTTTATTGCCTATTTCTAAGTTCGGACTTATGCAGATTACCCGACAAAGGTTACGCCCCGAAATTAATATTACCACTTCCGAAAATTGCCCTTCGTGCAATGGTACAGGCAAAATAGGACCTTCGCTCTTAATAGCCGAAAAAGTAGAAAATGATTTTGCTTATCTCATAGACCAAGGACACAGCAAATTACTTTTGCGCTCCCACCCTATGCTCAAAGCGTATCTTAAAGAAGGTATGTTTTGGTCTTCGTTTATTGCAAAATGGAAAAAGAAATATGGCATAAAATTAGAAGTATTACCAGACAATAATTACCACCTTACAGAGTATCACTTCTTCGATAAAAAAACTGATGAAATCATAAAGTTTTAAAACTAACGAAAGATAAAAATAGCCGTCCTAAGAAATTTAAGACGGCTATTTCATTTATAAAAAATTAATAAATATTAATCCCAAGAATTTTCTTTAAACGATTTAATCAGAAAGCCAAATGTGGCACCCATACTCGCATTACGCATTACATTATTAGCATTACCTTCAGGAGCTATATTAAGCAATCCGTGTGTATAGTGAAGTTTGACATTAAACCCGAATTTGGTCTGATAGCCTACCATAGCACTTGCGCCTACATCGAAACCTCTTAATCTATCTGTTCTTAAATCATCACCAACATTATTGCGCCAAGCCAAAGGTTCGTTGCGTTCGGTTAATTTATCTTTACCATTCATTGAGTGGTAATACTCTTGTACATACCTACCTCCTACTAACATACTTAATGTAGGACCTACACCAAAGAAGAAATAAGGGTCATTGTATTCGTTTGCTGTTTTGTAAGTAAAGAAAACAGGAATTTGCAAATAAGAATAATTGTAAAAACGCTTATCGCTTTCGCTGGTTGGTAATCCTGCTCCGGTATAATAGCTCGAATAACCTCTTGTTTGCGCACCATTATTCAGCGAAAGGAAAAGCCCTGTATTGATTAAGAACTTTTCGCTAAACTGAAAATGTGTGGCAACACCAAATCTAAATCCGGCTTGGCGATACGTTTCTCTATGAACACCTTTTAGCTTTTGGTTCATATCATTAACGGTAATACCGATTTCGGGACTTATGCCGATTTCTTGTGCCGATAAAGAGGCTGTAAGTAGTATAAGTGAAGTAAATGTAATTAGTTTTCTCATTCTAAAATTTGTGTTAATATTCAACCAAAATAAAAGCATTTTTATATTATCTGCTCATCTATTTTGTCAATTTTATATTCTTTACCGAAACAAAGATATATTTCTCTCTTTAGATTTAAAAATTTATAGCTGTTTTTTTGTGGAAAAGGATAATTTATTCAATTTTATAATTTACCCAAATGACCAACATCAACCTTCTTCTTTCTTTTTAACTTTGTCTATGCTATCATATCAATGCTAATAATGAATAATAAAACTTGCGTAATTTAATTTTGATTTTCACAATAATTCATTTTTGAATTTTTACTTTTGCATTTTGACTTTGTGTAACATCCCCAAACAATCTCAATGTACCGACCCAATAAGTTAGTTCGTAATCTTTTGTATCCATTTGCTTATGCCTATGGAGGTATTATCTCTTTTCGTAATTACCTTTTTGATACCCAAAAGATGAAATCCGTAAAATTTGATTTCCCTATAATTTCTATCGGTAATCTGAGTACGGGTGGTACCGGCAAAACTCCCCACACCGAATATCTCATTAACCTACTCAAAGACCAATACCAAACGGCTGTACTGAGTAGAGGCTATGGCAGAAACACTAAAGGATATTTATTAGCGCAAGGAAATGTAAATGCACAAGAAATTGGCGACGAACCAATGCAATATTTTTTTAAAAATGCAGACATTAAAGTTGCGGTTTCGGAACAAAGGCTTATCGGTATTCCGGCATTACTCAACGATGCCCCCGATACCGAAATTATACTCTTAGACGACGCTATGCAGCACCGTAGAGTACAACCTGGTCTTAATATTATGCTAACAGATTATAGTCTGCCTTTCTATAAAGATGCAATGCTGCCTTCGGGAAATTTAAGAGAACCTCGTAGTGGTTACAAACGTGCCGATATTATTATTGTAACCAAATGCCCACAACATTTATCAGCAAACGAAAAATTAGATATTACCAAACAAATACAGCCAAACACAAATCAAAAAATATACTTTTCTACACTATCATACCAAGAGCCTTATCCATTTTTAGGAGATGGCAATTATTATTTCAGTTTAAAAAATGCACATATCTTGCTTATTGCCGGCATTGCAAACGAAAAACCATTAGTAGATTATTTAGAAAAAAATGGAGCTTCGGTAACACTATTAAATTTTGGTGACCATCATTTCTTTACCCTAAGCGATTTAGAATTTATCAAAGAAAGTTACGATATTGCAAGAAAAGAAAATCCCGAAACCATATTACTCACTACCGAAAAAGATATTGTAAGATTAGCATTGCACATTAAGCAATTACAAGAATGGAAAATGTCTATTTGGGTACTACCTATTACAGTTACATTTTTAGAAAAAGAAAAAGAATTTAATAACGACATTTTGCTATATACAAAAAACACAAAAGAAAAATACTCTATTCACTAATGCAATATTGTGTCTTTAGTGTATATTTGCGAAATAGTTTTAAAAAAAAATCAAACAAAATATATGCAGAAGATGTTCACAACGAAGAAAAAAAGCTTCCTTTTTACAATTTTAGGTCTCGCATTAATGGCAACATTAGATACTTCTGCGCAGATTCAATACCCATATACGGTAAATTTTGAAACAAGTATAATGTCGCCAACTTCACAAACCCACCAATCTACCGATACGGTAATAGCAAATGGACTAAAATGGGTAATGCCGGGAACATATTATGGTTCTGGTACTGCCAATGATTACAAAGTAGGGAATCAATCTGCACGCATAAGATTAACTAATGATGCCACGGGCTCTCCGGGTAGTATGTTTATGGTAGAGGATATACCCTTCGGATTACACGATTTTAAGTTTACAACAGCAATGAGTAATGGCGAAGGAGATATAGGCAAGTTATTAGTTTATTATAGCCAAAATCAGGGAACAAGCTGGACAGTACTGAGCGATACTATAATTGTACCTTCGTATAGTAATCCATTGACGGTACAAATTCACGACCATATAATGGGTAATGTGCGTATTAAAATAGAAAAGATTGATAACAACAATAGTAGAATTAACATTGATGATATTCACCTCGAAACAATGGGGACCCCACCACAAGATTCCTTATTTTATACTAATAAATCTCCCGAAGGAAATATTGTACATCCCATTACTACCAATAGCATCAGAATGATATTTAACCAACATATAGATTTGAATATCGGTGAGTTTAGATTACATAGAGTTGGAGGCAGTACACAAGTTTACAATGTTCAATCTTCGCCCAATGTATCTGTAAGTGATGATACATTTATAGTAAGTAATGTGTCTTTATTACCCGATGCTACATATTATATTACTTTCGATGCCGATGCTATTATATCCGAATATTGGGGACCAAGTGTAAAAACAGCAGGCATTACTTCAGATACGGTTTGGAGATTTAGCACTACTCCTGTTATCTTTAATAGAATAGACGAAAACTTCGACAGTTGTGGCAATGATGGCATTTTAGGAGTATTTAAACAATACAATGCTTATGGTGTGTATAAATGGGAATGTACTTTTACAGATACTTTAGATACTCTTGCTACATTACCTTATGTAAGTATGTACGGTAGCTCAAACGATAGGGCTTACGAAAACATAGATTTTCTAATTTCCAATTTGCCATTAGACCTCAATAAAGAAGTAGCTAATTTTAGATTTAAAGAAAAAAGAGTAGGTACAGGTAGTAATGTTAAGAGAAGCGTAATGTATTCTATCAACTTTTCGGGCAATCCTTATAGCGCACATTGGATAAAATTAGACAATCAAGATTTATCGGAAATTTTAGTAGAAAATAAATGGCAAACCTTTAACTATCAAATGTTTTCGGGTATAACTGCACAACCATTTTATCTTTGTTTTAAATACGAATCCGAAGGCAACCTAAATAGTGGAGATGCTTGGCTTTGGGCTTTAGACGATATAAGATTAGTGAGTACGGTAAGCAATAAAGAATTGTTACACACAGAAAAAAATTTGCACCTAACAGTAATGGGCTTACCAACAAAAAATGATGCAAACATTAGAGTATCTTTAGCCAAAGACGAAAATCTGAACATAGAAATATATGATATAAACGGCAGAAAAGTATTTAGCGACAAACAACAGTTTAAAACAGGAACACAAATGTACCGAGCCAATAACCTGCATTTACACAGCGGTATGTACTTTGTAAGAATGAGTAACGAAAACTGTATTGCAAATGTAAAAATAGTGGTGCAGTAGTTTGTAGTTCCATTTTTTTCATTCCATTCGTTATATAAAGAAAGATACAAAAAACTTCGTGTAGAAAGTGGTTATATAAACAAGTAGTAATTTGTGGTTTAAAGAATTAATCAGAACAATGGTTTCAAAAAAAGAAATAAAAATAGCATTTACACAATTAAAGAAGAAATGGCAGATGCAAAATAACGATTTAGATGCTGCTACAAAATTTATTTACACAAGCAAAAACATAGATGAGATAAAGACAACTTGTGTGATAAAAAATATTGATTTTAACTATGCTTTACACAGGTGGTATAATTTTAATTGTGCACAATTACACGAACATTTTTTCATAAAAAACGGAGCGATAAAAGAGCACGACTTGTATCACAAAACAATAGATTTTTATTTGTTGGATACACCTTTCGATTTAAAAACAACTTATTTTCCAAAAGCAATAGACGAAAAGAAAAATTATGATTTGACAAGTAGAAACGGAAAAAACAATTTGATACTTTGGCTTTACAACAACCAATCCAAACAAGGTCGTTTTCATTTAGAAAACAGACTATTCATTGTTTGCGAAGACTTAGAGAGTAAATCAAATTTTGAAATGATTGAAGAAAAAGTAAAAAACTTTATTGAGTTTTCTGAACAAAATGGATTTAATAAAATTCAACTAAACAACAAAGTCGTTTATAGCGACATCATTTGGATTCCAAAAGCAACATGAACTATATAGGCTCAAAACATAGGCTTTCAGACTTTATCAAACAATCGGTGTATTCGGTTGCAGGAAACGATTTGTCGGAAAAAAATTTCTGCGATTTATTTGCAGGAACGGGAATTGTAGGCAGAAATTTCAAGACAGAAGTAAAACAAGTAATCAGTAATGATATAGAATATTATAGTTTTGTTCTAAACCGAAATTATATCGAAAACCATCACGCATTTGAATACGAACATTTAATTGATGAACTCAATAAACTTAACGGAGTTAAAGGTTTTATTTTTGAAGAATATTCCGAAAATGGAAAAGCTCAGCGACAATATTTCTCCGAAAAGAACGGACAAAAAATAGATGCTGTTCGTCAAAAAATAGAAAATTGGAAAGCCGAAAAACAAATAACTGACAATCAGTATTATTTTCTTTTAGCATCACTATTAGAAAGTGCCGACAAAGTTGCCAACACAGCTTCCGTTTATGGTGCTTTTCTCAAACAAATAAAGAAATCCGCACAAAAAGAAATGACTATTGAGCCAGCTTTTTTTGCAATAAACGACAATAGCCACAAAGCATTTAATACGGATAGTAACAAACTTATAAAAAAAATAAGTGGCGATATTCTATACCTTGACCCTCCCTACAATGCCCGACAATATGGCGCAAACTATCATTTATTGAACACTATCGCCAAATACGACCATTTTGCACCTAAAGGCAAAACAGGGCTTCGTATGTATGAAAAATCTAAATTTTGCAGTAAAAATGCTGTGTCAAAATCTTTTGAAGAATTAATTAAAAATGCTCAATTCCAATACACTTTTTTAAGTTACAACAATGAAGGATTAATGAATGCAACAGAAATAAAATCAATTATGACTAAGTACGGAAAATATGATTTAGTTACAAAAGATTATCAACGTTTCAAAGCAGACAAAGAAGAAAACAGAAATCACAAAGCCAATGCAACAACAGAATATTTACACATTTTGGAAAAAAAGTAAAATCTGGATATAGCACAACTATATTAAATCCATCTTCCTTGAAAAAAACTATTTTCATCTTAACCTTAATCGTTGTATCGTTTTCGATACAGTCTTTTATTGCTTATCGGGGAAATAAACCAAAACTTACGCCCTTCCAATTTAACCTTCCGGATTACATTACTAAAGGTTTTATGTCTATGAATCTACCCGAAGACAATCCGCTTACGGTAGAGGGAGTGGCATTAGGCAAACAATTATTTTTCGATACAAGATTGAGTAACAACAACACTATTAGTTGCGGTTCTTGCCATCTACAAGAATTTGCATTTACCGATACAAGTCGCTTTAGCAAAGGAATAGACGGCATTTTGGGCGACAGAAATAGTATGTCTTTATTTAATTTAGGTTGGTCTTCTCGTTTTTTTTGGGACGGCAGAGCGGCATCTTTACGAGAGCAAATCCACGAACCTATAATAGACAAAAGAGAAATGGCAAGCACTTGGGCAGATGTTATCGACTTTATCAAAAAAGATAAAAATTATACACGCCAATTTAAACAAATATTCGATACAGAAACGATTACAGATGATATAGTAAAAAAAGCAATAGAACAATTTGTGTTTTCACTAACCTCTTTTAATAGCAGATACGACCAATATTGGCATTTAGACCAAAACAATGCACTCAATACAGAAGAAATTAAGGGACTTAAAATATTTACGAATAATTGCACGCATTGCCATAGCCACGGATTACTTACCGATAATCTATTTCATAATAATGGATTAGATAGCGTACCTAATTTAGGATTGTACAATGCCACGGCAGACAAAAAAGATTTAGGCAAAATGAAAACCCCTACCCTGCGTAATGTAGCACTTACCGCACCTTATATGCACGACGGGAGATTTCAAACCTTAGAAGAAGTAATAGAATTTTACAGTAACAATATCCAAACTACAAGCCCAAATTTAGACGACCACATTAAACCATTTGGCAAGGGTATGAACTTTAGTGAAGAAGAAAAAAAACAGCTTATAGCATTTTTACATTCGCTCAATGAAAATTAGCACTCCCAATTACATAAATCTGAATACTTTCTATTCCTAAAACGGAATTTTTCCATTTTTTGACAATCTCATTAATTAAGTTAATTTTGCAGCCAAAATTTTTCTTCACACATATATACATAAGGTATGGATATTTTTGCTCAGCAACAGCATGAGTTTTCTCGCCGACACATAGGTGCCAGCCAACAAGAAACAGCAGCAATGCTCGCAACCGTAGGAGTTGCATCATTAGACGAATTAATAGACAAGACAATTCCAAAAGCCATAAGGCTTGACCGAACGCTTAATATACCGCCGGCACTTAGCGAAGCAGCATATCTTAAAGCACTAAAAAGAATTTCGCTACATAATAAAGTTGCCAGAAATTATATAGGTCAGGGATATTATGGCACGCTTACACCAAGTGTAATTCTTAGAAATGTTTTTGAAAATCCGGGTTGGTACACAGCCTATACACCTTACCAGGCGGAGATTGCACAAGGAAGATTAGAAGGTTTGCTTAATTTCCAAACAGTAGTGAGCGACCTTACTGCTTTGCCAATTGCTAATGCCTCGCTCCTCGACGAAAGTACCGCAGCTGCAGAAGCTATGGGTATGTTTTATCATACAATAAACAGCAATAAAAATCAACCGGTTCGCAATAAATTTTTCGTAGATAAAAATGTATTTGCACAAACCAAACAAGTTATCCATACAAGAGCATTACCCCTTGATATAGAAGTTGTAATTGGTGATTATCAAACTGCCAATATAGATGCTTCCTATTTTGGAGCAATAGTACAATATCCTAATGCGCAAGGTACAGTAGAAGATTATGCAGCATTTGCAGAAAAAGTACACGAAGTAGGTGCTTACATTGCCTTTGCTACCGATTTATTGACTTTAACACTTTTAACACCTCCGGGAGAATTAGGTGCTGATGTAGCATTAGGTAATTCCCAACGTTTTGGAGTGCCATTAGGTTTTGGTGGTCCGCACGCAGCATTTTTTGCTACCAAAGATGATTTTAAACGCTCCATTCCGGGCAGAATTATCGGTATCAGCATAGATGCCACAGGCGGTAAAGCATTGCGTATGGCATTACAAACAAGAGAGCAGCATATTAAAAGAGAAAAAGCAACTTCCAATATCTGTACAGCTCAGGCTTTATTAGCTAATATGGCAGGTTTTTATGCAGTATATCACGGTCCCGAAGGATTAAAAAATATTGCTAAACGCATTAATGTATTAACACAATCGCTTGCAGTGGCATTACAAGAAGCCGGACACACATTAATAAGCACTTCGTTCTTTGATACTTTAACTATTAAAACAGATAAAGCCGAAGCTATTAAAGCAAAAGCATTAGCACAAGGAATTAATTTTAGATACACTACCGAAAACAGTCAAGATTATATCAGCATTTCTTTAGACGAAACCACCGACCACGAAGACCTTTCGGACATAATCAATGCGCTTAATTTAGTAGAAAGTGCAGTAGCTTATAGTTTAGAAGAAGAAAATGTTTTAAACGGTATTCCTGCCCAGTTAGTACGTCAGTCCGAGTTTTTAACACACCCTAATTTTAATTCGTATCATAGCGAAACGCTTATGATGCGCTATTTAAAATCATTGGAAAATAAAGACCTTAGCCTTAATACAAGTATGATTACTTTGGGTAGTTGTACTATGAAATTAAATGCCGCTACGCAAATGATACCATTAAGTTGGAGTCATTGGAGCAATATACATCCTTTTGCTCCTAAAGAGCAAGTACAAGGCTATATCCAAATGGCAAAAGAGTTAGAAAAATATTTGAGCGAAATCACAGGCTTTGCAGCTTGTAGTTTACAACCTAATAGTGGTGCTTCGGGCGAGTATGCCGGTCTTTTAGCGATACGTGGCTACCACGAAAGCAGAAACGAAGGACATAGAAATATCATTCTAATTCCAATCTCTGCGCATGGCACTAACCCTGCATCTGCGGTAATGGCAGGCTATAAAGTAGTGGTGGTAAAAGCTTTGGAAAATGGAAATATTGATGTTACCGACTTACAATTAAAAGCAGAACAACATAAAGATAATCTTGCCGGAGTAATGATAACTTACCCTTCTACTTATGGTATTTTCGAAGAAAGTGTAAGAGATATTATTGCTATTATTCACAATAACGGCGGACAAGTTTATATGGACGGTGCCAATATGAATGCTCAGGTTGGATTAACTGCTCCGGGTTTTATCGGTGCCGATGTGTGCCATTTGAATTTACATAAAACATTTGCTATCCCGCACGGTGGTGGTGGTCCCGGTGTAGGTCCAATATGTGTAGCAGAACACTTAATACCATTCCTTCCCGGCAATCCAGATACTACTGAATATACAGGTGCGGTATCGTCTGCCGAATATGGCTCTGCATCAATCTTGCTTATCTCTTACGCATATATTAAAATGTTAGGAGCAGAAGGATTAAAAAAATCTACAGAATATGCTATTCTTAACGCTAATTACATGAAATCGCGTTTGGAAAAAGATTATGATATTCTTTATTCCGGTAGCAATGGTACTTGTGCCCACGAATTTATAGTGGATTTAAGACCATTCAAAAAAACAGCAGGTATAGAAGCAGAAGATGTAGCAAAAAGATTAATGGATTATGGTTTCCACGCTCCTACAATGAGTTTCCCTGTTGCCGGAACCATTATGATTGAACCCACAGAAAGCGAATCGAAATACGAATTAGATAAGTTTTGTGATGCTCTATTGGCTATAAGAGCAGAAATAAGAGAAATAGAAGAAGGCAATGCAGACCAAGCGAATAATGTATTGAAAAATGCACCGCATACACAAGAAGTGGTTTTGAGTGAAGCATGGAACAAACCATACACTCGCGAAAAAGCTGTATTCCCTAACGATTCGGTAAGAATTAATAAGTTTTGGCCTACTGTATCCAGAATTAATAATACACACGGCGACAGAAACCTTATTTGTACTTGCGAACCGGTAGAAGCATATTTGGAGAGTTGATAGTGGAGAGTGGATAGTTTATAGTGGATAGTGGATAGTGACTATGAGTTGAAATTTTATGGTCATTTCGGCTCTGCTCAATGACCATAAAATTTTAGAAGCAATCTTTGATAATTGATGGTTTAATTTATCTTGTGCGCCTTAAAATTATTTTGACTTTACGCCGTTGTTGGTGTTATCACCAGCAACACGAAACAATACGAAATTACCAACTTTTGAATTTTTACTTTTTAATTTAGACTTTGCAATGCAACGAATATATTTAGATAATGCAGCTACTACTCCACTTGCACCGGAAGTATTTGAAGTAATGAAACCATACTTTACCGAGCATTTTGGCAATCCGTCTTCTATTTATTCTTTCGGAAGAGAAACCAAAATGGCAATAGAGCGTGCAAGAAAGTCTGTAGCCAAAATTTTAAATGCCCATCCGGGAGAGATATTCTTTACATCAGGAGGAACAGAAAGTGCTAATACTGCTATTAATGCTGCCGTATGCGATTTAGGTTGCAGGCATATTATCACTTCGCCGATAGAGCACCACGCTACATTGCATTGCTGCGAACATACTGCTCATCTGCATCAAGTAAAATTAAGTTATGTAAAATTAGATGCTTTAGGACATATAGATTTAGAGCATTTAAAAGAATTATTAGCCAACTCAGAAGAACGCTGTGTAGTAGCATTAATGCACGCTAATAACGAAATTGGCAATCTGTTGAAAGTAAAAGCAGTAGGTAATCTTTGTCTCGAACACAATGCCATTTTCTATTGCGATACAGTTCAAACAGTGGCGCATTATCCCATTAGCCTACACGATTTGCCTGTACATTTTGTTTCTGCGGCAGGGCATAAATTTCACGGACCTAAAGGTGTGGGGATTTTATATGTAAGAGAAGATATTACCGTAAAACCCTTTGTACAAGGTGGCGGACAAGAGCGCAATATGCGTGCCGGAACAGAAAACATTTATGGTATTGTAGGTTTTGCCAAAGCTTTAGAAATGGCAATGGAAAACTACGAACACGACAGTACTTACATACAATCGCTTAAAGATTATGCCATAGAACAATTTGAAAAAAATTTAGACGACGTAAAATTTAATGGCGATTACAAAGGCAGTAGCTTATATACTGTGTTGAGTGTATGTTTGCCCAAAAACGAAAAATCCGAAATGCTATTATTTAATTTAGATATGGCAGGTATTTGTATTTCGGGAGGTAGTGCTTGCAGTAGTGGTGCCAATGCAGGAAGCCACGTAATAAGTGCTTTAAATAATGGTACAGAAACGAACAGAGTTACCATTAGAGTGTCGTTTAGTAAAAATAATACTAAAGAAGAAATAGATACTTTGGTGGCCAAAGTGAAAGAGTTGATATAACAAGTAAACATTATTCTTAATCATTCATAGTATAATGGACGAATTTAAAAATATTTATAGCATAGTAATAATTACTATTGCTGCAATACTTACTTCATTTTTTATTAATTACTTACAAGGTAAGATTAATAGTAAAAAATTATCAACATTATTTGCCGTTATTATTGTAAGCATTTTTGCAGTTATTTCTAATTATACAATTGGGCGTTTGATAGATAGTAGCCAAACTTTTAGAAAATGGATTGATAGAGATAATTTTATTGAGGGTTATTATTATGACATTTCAAAAGATTCCATAATGGTTAATCATGTTGCAATGTTGAAAATAACATATGATAAAGGGAAGTACATTGTAACTGGAGAAGGTATCGATACTTCTGGTGTACACATAGCTACTTTTAAGTCAACTAATACCATATATTCTAATAGGATTTTATTCTTCACATATGAATCTTACAATCAAAAAACATCAACTATAGAACATGGAGTAGACCAATTACAGTTCAGTTTGCCACCACAATCATATACTGGTTTTTATATTAATTATCTTGGAGATAAGCAATTACATTTTGTATCAGGTTCCAAGGTAAGCGAAAAAGAATTAAAAGAGTTTGGCAATTTTGAAACTTTATTGGATAAGAAAAATTTTGTTCGAAGTAAAATTAAAAACATTAACGATAAAGATAATTGAATTATAATTTTCCAAAAGAATAATGGTACAGAAACGAACAGTGTTACCAGTAGGGTGTCGTTTAGTAAAAATAATACTAAAGAAGAAATAGATACATTAGTTGCAAAGGTAAAAGAGTTGATTTAGGATTTTCGTTGGCAAACTAAGCAAATATAACTTGAGGGTGATGGGGGATTGCTAAGCCAATGCAAGTATTATGCTATCTACTTATTACTACCTTTCGATTCTCCTTACTTACCCCATTAATAATTTGTACAAAATACATACCATTGCTTATACCATTTAAAGGTATCTGCGCTGTACTGTTTTGTTTATTATACGCTGTATAAAGCACTCTACCGCTTATATCTGTTATATGGATAGTGCTGTTTTGTGGTAGGTTAGTTATTGTTATTTGTGAGTGAGCAGGATTGGGGTAGATGGTTACCAATTGTAGCGGATTGGCGATTTCTTCTGTAGGGAGCGAGCAGTCGGTATTGATTTTACCGAAAAATGCAGTTACCTCATTTTCTACATTAGATGTAAGCGGGTTGCCAGTAGGGTAAAAGGTATCGGCAAAGTTATAATTAACTAATTGTAAATTACCCCTACCTCCATTACCATAAAAGTAGTGTTGTTGCCCATTAGCAGCACTTTGAGCCACTTTTATTATTTCGTCGCCTGTACCTTTGGAGCGAATTGTCCAAATATATTTTGCACTGCCCATACCCTCTGCCGGTGGCAGTATTTTAGATACAAAAGCATCGCGACCAAAGCTATCGCTATCTGGATGGGTAATGGGTGTAATATAAAACACACTATCGCCAAGCTCTACCGAATCTTTACCATTCATAGTTCCGGCTAAGTACAAAAATCCGTTTTGGTCTGCTGTAAGTGAGTGGGAGATACAATAATTTTTGATACTATTATCCCAAAGTTTGCCTACAGAAATGGTTGCTCCGGTATTGGCTCTCATTTCCCATAAAAAAGTAGAGCCGTAATAGGCGATCTGTACCGTATCGCCATTACCAAAATCGTAAGGATTAGGGACTGTAGGATGGGGGTACAAGGGTAAAGCCATATATATATTACCATTATTGCTATATCGGATATTAATACCTTGTTCATTTTCTGTATATTTCGGAAATTTTCTTTCCCATAATATTTGCCCACTCGGGCTTACCTTAGTTACCGAGCTATCGTTTAAGCCAAAGATATACACTTGCTCCTGCTCGTCTAAAGCAAATACCGAACGATGATTATATATGATGTTAGTAATCAAAGGCACGGTTGATCCAATATAATTTTTATACAACGATTCGCTATTATTACCCCATAATGTCCATTGGACTGCGCCGAGTGCATCTAATTTGGCTAATCCGCATTGGCTGGCATTAGCTATAATCTGGTTATCGAACTTAATAGTATCTTTAATAGTGATAAAAGGAAGATACAAAGAATCGTTTTGACTCATTTGCATTTCTACCGGGCGTATGCCATCCAACTTTTTTAACCAAAAAGCATTGCCATTGGTTCTATTGAGTTTTAACAAAAAACCATCTCTAACGCTGTAGTTATGAGTTGGGTCTTTACCTAAGAGAAAGCTATGGTTATCTATACTCAATGTATATTTACTGCTGCCGCCGCTTGCTTCTCCACTTATATATACATTACCCTTGCTGTCTAAACACAATCCGATAAGGTTAATGTTTGCGTGACTTATTGGGAGGGAATCATAAGCGAGTATTAAACTATTGTGCCATATTAATTTTAAGTTTTGGTCGAGCTTGGCAATAAATAACTTTAATCCGGCTTCTTTGACTTTATTTTGTATCGGAATAATATTATCATTAATTTCTACAATTAAAGAAGAATTAGCTACTACTGGTAATGGGGCTACAATTATATAATTACCATCTCTGTCTTGTAATGTTTTAAAATTTCCAACACCACCATACATTCTTTTATTCAAATGGTCTGCCCATAAACTCATTTTTATGGGTTTTACCCATTCGAACTGCGGGCATTCTTGCTGTGCTTTAGTGCTGTTTAAAGTAAACAATAACAAAAATGATATAATAAATGTTTTTGGCAACATGATTGAAATGATTTTTTGGGGGTTAGAAAAATAAAAATGGTTTGGATTTGTGTAGAGATGCACAATTGTGCATCCTACAAGCGCACCACTACCTTTCGATTCTCCTTACTTACTCCATTAATGACTTGTACAAAATACATACCATTGCTTATACCATTTAAAGGTAGCTGCAATGTACTATAATGTTTATTATACATTATCTTGCAACTTTTCGCATAATAGTATAATTTAAAATTGAATAATGTTCGCAATTTAATCAATAATATTAAAAAAATCAAAATATAACCCAAAAATCAAACTACTACTACACTATCCAATATCCCACTGCTTTTTAGCTCTGCTTCTTGCCATTCTTTTTCGGCATTGCTGTCGTAGGTAATAGCACCGCCGGAGTTGTTGCAGAGTATTTGTTGCTGTTCGTTATATATCAAACTACGTATAACTACATTAAAATCGAAATCGCCATTTGGAGTAATATAGCCTACAGAGCCGGAGTAAATACTGCGTTGTGTTTTTTCGTATTGCTCTATCAGTTGCATTACTTTAAACTTAGGCGCGCCCGTCATACTGCCCATAGGGAAGGTATTATTAAGAATTTGCGCAAAATCTGTTACTTTTAATTTTCCTTTAATGGTACTAATAAGATGATGTACTTTAGGAAATGTATAAACGCCAAAAAGTTCCGGCACTTCTATACTCCCTACATCAGAACAGCGTGCGAGATCGTTACGAACAAGGTCGGTTATCATTACATTTTCGGCACGCTCTTTAATATCGCTTTGTAGTATGGCTTTTTGTTTTTCGTCTTCGTTTGTATCTACTTTTCTACCAATAGTTCCTTTAATGGGTTGCGATAAGATTAGGTCTTTTTCTTTATACAAAAATCTTTCGGGACTTGCAGATATTAACCAAGCATCTTGCTGTCGGTACAATGCAGCAAAAGGTGCCGGATTGTTTTGGTTTAGCTTTCGGAATGTAGCAATAGGATTAATTGAAATTTTCTCTACATAATTACAAACACAAAAATTAAGCTCGTAACAATCTCCTTCCACTATATGCGATTGAATTTTTGCAATGCTTTGTAAGTATTCATCTTTCGTAAAATCACATTGAACAGCTTTAGGTGTATTATTTACTGAAACTTCTACGCTACTTAGCTTGGTAAGTAATATTTCTTGTAAAATATCTTCGGGATTGCGCTCTAAGGATTCAATACAAATAATGTCGGTATTGTGTTTTATATAAATTACCGTTTCGGGAACGAAAAAAATACTTTTAGGGAAATGTATTTTTGGGGAATGGCTACTACTTAATTTTGGCTCTAAGTCATTTTTAAAATCGTACTGAAGATGCCCAAAAAGCCAATCATTAGTTGTATTAATTTCCGAGCTTAAAGGTTGAACCCATTTAACAGCATTTACTGCTGCAATTACCTCGTAGCGGTTGGGGGCATTATTATAAAAGTTATTATCTAAATAACTAAAAATGTTGGACGAGCTAAGCCAATCCAACATTTTTAACTTTATTGTTGCTATTTCGTGCGAAGCGCAAGAATAATGTATCTTTTTTCGGTTAATCAACATTACAGCAATTAGAAATCATCATCATCGTCGAAATCGTCAAAGTCTTCGTCAAGGAAACCTAAATCATCATCGAAATCGTCGTCTTCAAATTTACCTTTTTTAACTCCGGCTTTTTTGCCTTTAGATTTAGGCATATCAAATTCTTCAAAATCTGGTTCTTTATCAAATTCACTCTCTCCAAAATCTTCATCATCGTTAAAGTCGTCGTCATCGTCTTCGTCATCATCATCATCATCATCGTCATCTGCTGCTTTTTTCTTTTTAGCCATTAATATTTCGTGTGTTAGCGATGATGTTACAGTAGCAGTTTCTTCTGTTTCTTCAATAGAAAATTCTACTTCTGTTACAGAAAAAGCGGTATCAGTAATACCCGAAATAGTTTCTAAGCATTCATTAGCTTTGGTAATGTTCTTAGCATTTTGTGTCATTTTCAAATTCAATTTTTGAGTTGTAAATATTGATTTCGTTATGTAAATTTTTATTAGTTTTTTGAATTGACAAAATTTTTTTTTATTTTTTTAAAATAATTTTAAAAGTTGGTCTCTTCCTGTGCCATTAGAAACGAACTGAATGCCTACATTTAGGTACTGTTCTAAATACTTGCAATAGTCGGTAAACTCTTGTGGTAATTGGCTAATTTCGGTGCATTCACTGATGCTTTCTTTCCAGCCTTCAAAAGATTTGTACACAACATTAACGCTATTTTCATCGCAAATATCAAAAGGTAATTCATTGGTTTCTTCTCCATTTATATTATACGCATAGCCTACATTTATAGTATCAAAACCATCTAAAACATCTGCTTTAGTAATAATTAACCTATTAACTCCACCCAACATAATAGCGTATTTAAGTGCTACTAAATCTATCCAACCACACCTTCTTGGTCTTTTGGTTACTGCACCAAATTCGTGACCTGCTGCCCTTAGTCTTTCCCCTGTTTCATCGTGAAGTTCGGTAGGGAAAGGTCCGCTTCCTACTCTTGTACAATAAGCTTTAGAGATACCATATACATTTCCAATTTTCTGGGGTGCTATCCCTAATCCGGTACATACTCCTGCTGTAATAGTATTAGAAGAAGTAACAAAAGGATATGTGCCATAATCCACATCGAGCATACTTCCTTGTGCTCCTTCTGCTAAGATTTTGTTTCCGGCTTCTATATGGTTATTAATCCAATATTCGCCATTAACTATGTTTAGTCCTTTTAAATATTCGATTGCTGCAAAAAAATCTGCTTCCCATGTTTGCCAATCCGGAACTTCGTCGTAAAGTTTAAGCATTTCTAAATGTTTTTGCTTTAATCTTTCGTATCTGTTGTTCCAATCGGCGCTAAGTGCATCTCCTACTCTTAAACCATTCCTTCCGGTTTTGTCCATATAAGCGGGCCCAATACCTTTGAGTGTAGAGCCTATTTTTTCTTTCCCTTTTGCGCTTTCCGATGCGGCGTCTAAAGCTCTATGTGTAGGTAGTATTAAGTGTGCTTTATGTGCTATAAATAAGTTTTTCTCTACGGGAACTCCTAATAGTTTTAATCCTTCTATTTCTTCTTTTAAGGTTATGGGGTCTATAACTACACCATTACCTATTAGGTTAAGCTTATCTTCATGAAAAACACCTGAAGGAATAGTACGCAATACTACTTTATTACCATTTACATACAAAGTGTGCCCTGCATTGGGTCCTCCTTGAAAGCGTGCTATTATTTTATAATCTTGTGCGAGATAATCTACTATTTTTCCCTTGCCTTCATCTCCCCATTGCAAGCCTATTAATACATCTACCATTAGTATATTTTAAAATATTGGGTAAGCAGCAAAATTAATTATTTGCTTACACGAAAAAAAAGTTTTTTAATTGAAAATTTATTTACTGTATTTAGTGAAATCTTTATAGTCGATTTCTCTCAATTTTTCCGGGCTAAATGTTTTAAAATAATCGTAAGTAATCTTTAAACCTTCACTACGACTTACTTGTGGTTGCCACCCTAAAAGCTCTTTTGCTTTCGTAATATCGGGTTGGCGTTGTTTGGGGTCGTCTTGAGGCAATGGTTTATATATAATTTTTTGTGTAGTTCCTGTAAGTTTTATTATTTCTTCGGCAAATTCTTTTATTGTAATTTCAGACGGATTACCAATATTTACAGGGTATGCATAATCGCTCAATAATAATCTGTAAATACCTTCTACTAAATCATCTACATAACAAAAAGAGCGAGTTTGCGAACCATCTCCAAATACCGTTAAATCTTCGCCACGTAATGCTTGACCAATAAAAGCAGGCAATGCTCTACCGTCGTTCAAGCGCATTCGCGGACCGTAAGTATTAAATATTCTAACTATACGGGTTTCTAAACCGTGATAGGTATGGTATGCCATTGTAATGGCTTCTTGGTATCTTTTGGCTTCATCATATACACCTCGCGGACCTATCGGATTTACATTTCCCCAATAACTTTCGGGTTGTGGGTGTACTAAGGGGTCTCCATATATTTCTGATGTAGATGCTACTAATATTCTTGCATTTTTTACTCGTGCCAAGCCTAAAAGATTATGTGTACCCAATGCCCCTACTTTTAAAGTTTGGATAGGTATTTTAAGATAATCTATAGGGCTTGCAGGGGAGGCAAAATGTAGGATATAATCTAATTTTCCGGGTACGAATACAAAATTGGTAATGTCGTGATGATAAAATACAAAATTAGGGTGGCTCATTAGATGTTCAATATTACTTAAATCGCCGGTAATAAGATTATCCATTCCATAAACCTTATAGCCTTCGTTAATAAATCTATCGCAAAGATGCGAGCCAAGAAATCCTGCTGCTCCTGTTATTAATATTGTTTTCATTGTATTAAATATAAAAGTAAGAATGAGGTTATTCTGGAATTGATTTTCCGATGCTATACATTTCAAAACCAATTTCTTGTAATTGTTTGATGTTTAAAACGTTTCTGCCATCGAATACGAATGCCGGTTTCAACATATTGTTATATATTTTGTGCCAATCGTAGGTTTTAAATTCATCCCACTCAGTAAGTATGGCAATAGCATGTGCATCTTTACAAGCCCCTTCTGCTGTGTCGAATACCTGTATGCGGGCATCTATCACTTTTTGCTCAATACCAATTTCTAATAAATCACTAATTATTTTTGATTTCTTTACTTTAGGGTCGTGAACGGCAATATTAGCCTCTTCGTTTAATAAAATTTTAGCTACAGAAATAGCAGCACTCTCTCTTGTATCATTAGTGTCTTTTTTGAATGCCCAGCCCAAAAATGCTATCTTTTTATCCGAAACGGTATTGTATAATTTACGGATAATATTAGTGGCAAATCTATTTTTCTGATGATTGTTCATCGTTATTACTTGCTCCCAATAATCTGCCACTTCATTTAGATTATAAGTACGAGCTATGTAAACTAAATTCAGAATATCTTTCTGAAAGCAAGAACCACCAAAACCTACCGATGCTTTTAAAAATTTATTACCTATTCTACTATCTGCGCCTATTGCTTTGGATATTTCATCTACATCTGCTCCGGTATGTTCGCACAATTCCGAAATGGCATTAATAGAACTTACTCTTTGTGCTAAAAATGCATTTGCCACTAATTTAGACAGTTCCGATGACCAAACTTTGGTAGTTAATATTCTATCTTCCGGAACCCAATTAGCATACACATCTACTAATGCTTGTATTGCTTTTTTACCTTCTTCGGTACTTTCATCTCCACCTATTAATATTCTATCCGGATTGTGTAAATCTGCTACGGCTGTACCT
Organism: uncultured Taibaiella sp.; assembly: GCA_964448955.1. Taxonomy (GTDB): domain Bacteria; phylum Bacteroidota; class Bacteroidia; order Chitinophagales; family Chitinophagaceae; genus MKSF01. The sequence goes on from CAYUXT010000008.1 coordinate 83,566, forward strand.
TCTGCCAAAAATTCGGGATTAGATAGTATCTGAAATTTAATGCCATCAGTCATACTTTCAAAAATGCTTTTGAGAGAGGAAGCAGTTCTTACCGGCAAGGTAGATTTTTCAACTATAATTTTATTGGTTTTAGCCACCCTTGCAATTTGTCTGGCACAGAGTTCTATATATTTTAAATCTGCGGCTACGCCTTTCCCTATTCCATACTGCTTAGTAGGTGTATTCACCGAAATAAAAATCATCTCTGCATCGTCAATAGCTTTATCTACTTCTGTTGAAAAGAACAAATTGCGGGCCCTTGCTTCGGCAACAATTTCAGACAAACCGGGCTCAAATACAGGTATATTATTTACGTCCTCACTATTCCAAGCTGCTATTTTATTTTCGTTAATGTCCACAACGGTTACTTTTATGTGTGGGCACTTTTGCGCTATAATTGCCATAGTAGGCCCTCCTACATATCCGGCACCTATGCAGCATATATTTTTTACTTGTGTCATAAAGTTAGAAAAACTAATGTTTTTTGAATGTGCAAAAGTAAGGCTATTTTAACAAAGAAAATTTTTTGTTAGTTGTATTATATAACAACAACTGAATTTATTTATACTTTTGAAACTAAGTATAGATATAGAGCTATATACTATTAAAGTAATAATACAAATGAATCTTTTATAAATATAAGCATTTAGTGTATGCCTATATTCAGATAATGGTACAATATTCGATTTTATGCATTAACTTAATAAAGGGAAATATATTATCTTCGTTAATGATTTAAGTGTGGGGAATATAAGTTATTAAATGTTACAAATACTCGCTTAGGCGTGTGGTGGCAGTTTAAAATGTTGTTGGTGAAGAACACCAACAACGGAGGAATGGAGATGAATGAGAAGGAATATAGTAATATATTTAATGAAGCATATTCACAAATACTATTGAAACTTGCATACAATGTTGGAACTAAGCACTCAGAAACAGAAGCAAATGATTTCGCAGAACAAGAGTTGGGTTCTGATAATATTCAATATTTAAATCAAAAAACTTCTGTAAAAATTAATGGAAAAGTTATTCCCGAAACGAAAATGATATCGCATTAAAATCAATTCATAGGATTATGTATATTAGAGTATTATTCATTATTATTCCATTTTTTTATCTACAAGTATTAGATGGTTCTGTCTTGTATGCTCAAGATAATTCAGTTTCTATGAAAAATAGGAAATATTTAAATCCCAAACTTCCGGATGATTTCTTCACAAAAGAAAGAATTGTCAACTATTTTGTTGGTTGCATTCTTGAAGATTATCACAATAATATTTGTCCAGAGTATTTATTAAAACCTTGTTTAGATTTATTTCCTTTATTAAAGCCTATAGGTATTGATTCCAATGTGTCACTAAGATATGAAATTATTAATCAAATTCAAGATCCTAAGCTATTATATTGGCTTTATTCATTTGTTGGTATGCACGAAAAATTTGAAGTATGTGTTTCTTGGCATACTAATACTAATATACCGTATAGTAATATTTCATTGCTAGAAATGGTAATAAGGAGAATGCAAGAACTTAATATTGAGACTAAATTTTATGAATGCTCTTGTATTGAAGATAGGTAATGTTGGTAGTGTATCAGAATTGTGGTAATGTACCAAAGGAGTTGTTAGCACCAAAATAGTTGCATAAGCTATTGATAATCAATAATAATTGAGAATTGCAAAAAATAATAAAGGTAATGTGCGGTAGGTGTGGGTTATATTTAAGGGCTAAAATCAGCCTCAAATGCAAGAACATACCCCTAAGTGTACCAAAGGAGTTGGTAAACAAAAAACATTTATATTTGCTAAGCAAAAAGAAGTTCATTGAAAAAAGCAGGAAATATATATCTATGGCGAAGGACAAGCCAATGATAAGGAAAAGAACCTTAGAGGGCAGATTTACCAACACTTTGACGGTAGCGGTATGCAGCAGGTAAACGAATATGACTTTAAGGGCAACCCGCTTGAAACGGAACAAAAGCTGTTAGACGACCCGGAGCTTACCGATGCGGACTGGAGCGGTACGCCGCCTGCATTAAGCATTGAAGTATTTACAAGCTCCGTTACCTACGATGCGCTCAACAGACCTGTTACGACCACCGACCCGGGCAGCAATGTGCATGAATTTACTTACGATAAAGGTGGCTTGCTGAACAGTGTAAAGCTGAATACCAACAATTTTGTAAACGACATACACTACAACGCCAAAAGACAGCGAAGCGCAATCTGGTACGGTAACGGTACAAAAACGAGCTATACTTACGATACAGATACTTTTAGGTTAAGAAGATTACTTACCGTAAATTTGACCACAAACGACATCTTACAAGACTTGCATTATTGGTACGACCCCATAGGAAACATTACAGAGATACAAGACGATGCGCAGCAGACATTGTTTTACAATAACTCTGTGGTAGCACCCACACAAAAGTTTATCTACGATGCGCTTTACAGGCTGATAGAAGCAAGCGGAAGAGAGTTAATAGGCACAGCGATTTTAGGAGCAAAAGACAACTGGAACGATGCTGCATGGCAGACAACCCACAAAGGCGATGGTAATGCCGTACAGAATTATACACAGCATTATACTTACGATGCGGTGGGCAATATCTTAGAGTTAAAGCATTGTGCGCCACAAGGAAGCTATACCCGTGTTTATGAGATAGATGCAGACAGCAATAAGCTCCTTGAAACAGTAGTAGGAGACAATACTTATAAATATAAGTACGTAAATGATGCAAGAGGCAATATGACCGAAATGCCGCACCTGGATGCTATGTACTGGAATGTAAATAATGAGTTGTATAAGATAGAGAACGGTACTATGGAAGCCTTTTACCAATATGCAGGAGGACAAAGGATAAGAAAGTTTGTGGATAAAGGAACGGTAAAAGAAGAAAGAATTTATCTCGGTAATTTTGAGATTTACAGGAAGTATGTAAGCGGTGTATTGGATATAGAAAGAACCACAGTACATATTAGTGATGATACAGGGCGTATTGCTATGCTGGAAGAACGTACCGTAGGCACAGACCCAAGCCCTGCGGAATTAACAAGATACATTTACTCTAACCATTTACAGAGTGCTTCTCTTGAATTAAACGAAGATGCTGAGATAATCTCTTACGAGGAGTACCACCCTTATGGTACTACCTCGTACCAGGCGATGAACGCTACAATAAATGCAGTAGCTAAACGTTATAGATATACTGGCAAGGAAAGAGATGAAGAATCGGGATTGTATTACCATGGGGCGAGGTATTATATACCTTGGTTGGCGAGGTGGACGGCTTGCGATATATTGGAAAATAAGTATGCGGGATTGAGTTCTTACAACTATTCTTTTAATAATCCAGTTGTGTGGAATGACACGAGTGGTAACGACCCAAAAGACCCACCTAAAGAAGGGCATACTTATATAGTCAAGTTTGAAGATTCTTATGGAAATCCGATAGAAAAAAAAGATGGTGAAGAAGTGCCATTTAATCCGTTTCTTTCAGGAGGTAAAGGAGGTACTCCTTCTTATACAGAATATGACCCTTTTAAAGGACATACAACTTTGAAAGCGGGAAAACAAGTAATATCAGAAGCCAAAGGAGGAGCTGCAACTATTACAACAGTGTTAACTTATCGTTATCATTCGGGAGAAAATGAAGGCAATCTTAGCCTTGCAAAAGCTGACCAGACTTTTTCAGTACTACCTGATTTTAGAGAAGGAACGCAAACTACGGTAGAACCTGTAATGGGGATGATTGATGAAATTAATCTTAATATTCCATTTCAATTAAATAACGATAGAACTAATGGTAGAAATTTTGCAAATAGAACTCAGGCTATTAATCAAATAAATAATGTAGCAACGCAGCTACAAAATATGGGAATTAATAGTATTAATCTTACTATCAGTACTTCATTTCAAAATCCAGACAGACCTACTAATCTAATCAACAATTATCCTAATCCACAAGCATTAGTTAATGCGAGATACAATACGGCAAGTTTTGCTTTTATAAATGCGGGTATTCAAGTACCTGCATTTACTCCTGCTAATGCTATTTATAATCAAAATCCAATGATGACCTTAAATATACCCCCTACACAGGGTATTATCGGCTGGAACGTAACTACCCAAACCGTTCAACAGAGGTTGGATGCTTATGGAAACTCCGTAGGTGATGCGTCTATTAAACAAGGTGGAGCTTCTGCAACCAACTTTGTGCCTAATAATTTTGACGGTGTAATACCCACAGGCGGTACGGTTTGGCAGTCTAACCCGCAACCTAAAGTATATCGTAGTTTATGGGTTCGTCCACCAGCAGTAAAACCAAGATAATATGAAACAGATAATTAAAATAGCCTTGCTTCTTTTGCTTGCGAGTTCAGTAACGCAGTTGTTTGCGCAAAGTACAACCGATAAGACATCATTGCTTGTCGGCAAATGGAAATTGTCTTCTCATTGGGTATTACAAAACGATAAACGTAATTACTATACAATCAATAAAAGCGAGATTATATACTTTGAGTTTAATTCGGATAGCACATACATAAGTTTTTATGTCAATGAGATGAAATATGAAGATACTTGTTGTTATGTCATTGGTAGATGGAGTATCAATAGCAATGAAGAATTACTATTTTATGACAATAAATATTTTAAACAACAAAGTGGCGAATATAGTAAAAGTAAATATGCAGACTATTTTTCTAAAATTTATAAGCTCACTCCTGATGAATTGCACATAGAGGCAGTATATTATACAGAGGAGAAGGGTACAAGTTTATATAAGCGAATGAAAAGTAAATAATTAGGTAATGTTTCAAAAGGGTAATGTACCAAAGGAGTTGGTATCCCCAAATTAGTGGTATAATCGATTGATAATCAATAACAATTGATAATCACAAAAAACAATAAAGGTAATATGTGGTAGATGTGAGTTATATTTAAGGGCTAAAATCAACCTCAAATGCAAGAACATACCCCTAAGTGTACCAAAGGAGTTGGTGTCTATCTAAAATGCCCGTACTGTAATGGTTTTAGTATAAAATACGGTAAAAGCAAGAGCCAAAAACAGCGTTATCGATGTAAATCCTGCAAGAAAACTTACCTGTTAGCTTATGCCAATAAAGCATATTTACCAAGTACTAATAATAAGTTAGTGGAGTACCTAAAAGAAGGTTGTGGTATCCGCAGTATTGCAAGGTTACTTACAGTTTCCATCACTACGGTATTACGGCGTATCATTCAGGTAGCACAAGGTATAAAGAAACCTCCAATTACTTTACATATAACTTATGAAGTAGATGAGCTCTGTACATATATCGGCAACAAACAAAACCGCAAATGGATAGTATATGCTTTATGCAGTGAAAAAAGGCAAGTCGTAGATTTCAGGATAGGTAATAGAACGCTAAATACCTTGTCAATGGTAACTGAAACTTTACTATTAGCCAATCCTGTTAAAATTTATACCGATAAATTGTCGTTGTATAAAAGTTTAATACCCTCTGAATATCACAGTACGGCATTGCGTGCTACCAACCACATCAAACGCATGAACCTTACCATACGAACAAAACTCAAACAGCTCAGCAGACGAACAATTTGTTTTAGTAAGAGTTACCAGATGTTGAGATCTTGCCTAAGCATTTATTTTTGGAGCTAAATGCTCTTATTGCCCTTTACAAACCCTTCATACCACCTCCTTGCCGCCACATAGTACGGCTCATCATGCAGTATCGCATCGCACCAGATGATGTAGCGGGTATAATGCTCTTGGAAGCCACCCACACCCCTTGCTTTACCAATAAACCTACTGACATTATGTTTTATTTCTTCAAGCACCTCACGGAGTGTTTCTATATTTTGGTAATTCCTATCTTTCAAATGCAGCGATGCAATGGGAAGTTCCACCTCGCTAAACGCATCCGACTTCATTCCCGTCAGGCAACAGTTTATATTCCATAGCTCTTGTTTTTACTATTCCTGACATTGTGAAGGTCTGAAAAATATCGTTAATCCCTTGCATAATTAAGAAAATGAGCTAATTTTATGGCATCATTAATAGAAGATAAACCTAATAACTTGCCAAATAGATAATTTAGATAATTGTAATAAATAAAGATAGAGGAGATCATTTAATTATTGTATCGTATTCAACTTAAACTTATTTTACAACCGATTTCAACTACCTTCAATTGATTACAAATACATAATATCATCGCTAATCTTGAAGTTATAGAAAAAAAGCACGAACCCTATTCCAATAAAGAAAGTCTTATGAAAATAACTCACGTAGCTATCCACGAAATTGAGAAAGATTCTGGAAAAATCGGAGCGACTTTAGCCTCCTACGACACAACTATTGATAATACAGACCAGAGAGTTATTAAGTTGATTACAGAACTTAACAATAGATACAAAAACAGAAGTGAAACCTACGGGGTTTTTGACAAAGCAAATCCAACAGAATTCCACAAGGGATTTGAAAAATATTACAAAACAAAAACAGAAGATTCATTTATAGACTTTTCCAAAAATGCTGCAGAAGACTTGCGAGTTAGAATTGATACAAATGCTCCAGCTAAAGGCGGATATTTAATTTTTGCACATTATGAACAAAACCGAAAATTTGTTGGTGTTTTCCTTGTCCGTAATACAACAGGTTTATCATTCAAAAAGAACAAGAATCCAAAACTTGTTTCTAACATAATCGAAATCGTTTAAAAGTTTAACAAAATTCGGAATATGGAAACTTTGAAACAAGATGTAAACCAGATGAACAGGTTGATAGTCAATAATTTATGACTTAATCGTGGCACTTTTGCGGCAGATTAAAAGTGCCACGATTGACGCCTGAAAATTTTGGGCATTTTTGCAAAATTTAGCCTATTGGCTCAAAAAACAAAGCCTGCAAATGTAGTATTTGCAGGCTTTTGAAGTTTTTGGAAACAATTCCTGTGGAGCCGGCGGGAGTGTTTAACCCTTTATTTAATCCCTTTGTACTCATTGTTTTATTGTGGCGCACTTTTGCCATTTGGCGCAGTTGTTTTATATATATGTATATGGTTACTTTTCCCTTTTCTCTTTGGCGCTATTACTCATTGTCGCTAAGCTATAAGCCCAATTCACTTGACTGAACGTCATCCAAATAAGATGAAATTTTCACACCCCTATTACTAGACGCTCCATATTCTATTTTATTCGAAAAGGGTTGTATGTTATGTAACTTTACTCTTTGGACATCAAAAGTTCTACCATTTTTCAAAATATATTCTAACCTAATGGTTACATTATTAATGTAATAACTTGATTTATTATGAACATAAACAACTACATCACTTATGCCGCCAAAATCTGAATTGTATCTATACTTTACTTCATAAGAAATATATTTTTCAATGTTGTTAGCTACATCTTCTTTAGCATCGTATGTTTTTTCTTGTGGGTAATCTGCACTTTTGTTATTTACAAATACATATACAGCAAAACCAACTAACCCTAACAACACTAAAATACCAATTAGGTTTAATACAATTTTTCGAGATGCGCTCTTTTTTTGTCGTTCATACTCATACAAATCATTACTGTACGCACTTTGTGGTTGGTACTTTGGCGGCTCTACTACCCATACATCTTGTAAGTCTTGTATATTGTGGGCTGCCGTCCAATCTGCCAAACCATCATACCATACCGGAGTATTCTTTGTTATGTTCTGACCTTTTAATTCTTCTTTACTAAAAGGTCCTTGTCTTTGGTCGTTTTTGTAAATGTAGTATTGTCGCATAGATATATTTTTAGTTACAAGGTTGGTTTTTATGGTTATATATTTCGTTGTTCTTTTCTGATGATAAACCTCTGATACTTCTTAATATCCAATCGCACCAATCTTTAAAATGTTCATTATTGAATTGAGAATATACAACAATTACAGTATTTGTATTTGTATTATAAATTCTATAAAAATACAAGCCCGCTCCTTCGCCTTCTGTATCTGTAGTTCCTTTACCTATAATTAAACTATCGTTGGTAATTGTATATTTACCACAACATCCTTCTGAATCGTTTTCGAGTTTATATTTTAGGTTTTTTACTGACTTGTATTTATGGTAGATTTTATATGACGATATTTTAACTTTACCATCAGAAAACAAACCATCTACACAACGAAATTCCTTCGGTAAATTTATTTGGCTATACCCTACTACAGCCCAAAGCAAACAAATTGAAGTTAAGATGTATTTCATTTTTAATTCAAGTTTATATTAAGTAGTAATTTTATCGTTACTTTTAGATTGTTGCAATTCCTTTTCTAATTCTTCTATTCGAAGTCGTAATTTTCTGTTTTCTTTTAATAGCTCTAATTCATTAAAATTTACTTCTTTTTTATCATTACCTATTAGCATTTCACCCTTTCCGGTAACAATCCATAGTAAATTTATTTCAGGATAATTGGTAATTATTTTTTCCAAATTATCAGCTCCTAAAGCACTTTTTTCATTCTGAAATATTGTATGTGAAAAATCACACTTCCTTGCAAATTCACGAATACTGTACTTTTTGTACTCTATATATTTTAATATTCTTTGTTTTGATGTCATTGTAAAAAATAATTACCAAAATATTTGGTTGTGTAAATAATTATTTACACTTTTGTCCCATAAATGGGAAACACTCCCAAATATGGAAATAAAAAACAGCGTAAAGTAAAAATAAATTCCCGTATATGGAAATAAATTTAGGAAAAGAAACGGCAGTAGTTACCGATTATTCGCAATTAAGGTACAATCTCTTATATCGTATCAACCGTATGCACTTACGCCGCCGGGCTGCCATTCGTAGAGCCGTGTGCCTCTCTACCCACACTTCGCAAACATCTTATTACGTGTTTCTCAATCTCAAAAAAGACGATAAGCGAGATATGGATGCTACCGTGCTCCGTGCATTCGCCAAAGCACTTAACATAGATATGGAACTATTATTTAACGATTAAAAAATAATCCTTATGTTCGAACTACTCGCACGCCAAACGGCTAACACGCGCCAAATAATACGGTACCGCACCGCATACCACGCAGCCCTAAAGCTGCATATATGGCACCAAGTACAGTATTACAGAGCCAAAATACTGCACCACCTTAGGGAAGATATAGACATATTGGAGCAAATACACACCCTAAAAGCCCTCCAAGATATGGGCATTAATTGCTCCTACAGTAACAACAATATTTTAATAACAGCGTAACGCAATGCAAAAATTTAATCCGCACATATCTTATTATTTGTCTGTCAAAGATGTTACCAGCAATACAGGTATTTATTTGCTTACAATATTAGACCATATAAAAACAGGCTATTACAAAGAATATGTAGAATATCTACGCACATTACCAGAAGATGAATACACGCAAAAAAAGAAAAATTTAAACTTGGTTACATTTTCCGGTACATTCACTAAACGAAATGCTAAGGGTTTAGATACCTATTCCGGGCTTATAGTCTTAGATATAGACAAGCTCAATACAGCAGCTTTAACAGCCGCCAAAGCTGCCATTATAGCCGATGATATAACCCACGCTTGCTTTGTGTCGCCCTCCGGTAATGGGCTAAAAGTATTAATCCGTACCAAAACCCCTCCCGAAAAACATCTTGAGCTATACCTCGCTTTAGAGCATTATTTTAATGTTCAGTATAAAATAAAAATAGACAAGTCCGGTAAAGATATATGCCGCCCTTGTTTCGTGAGCTACGATGCAGATCTATACCATAACCCCGACAGCTTCGAGATAGATTACCACTTTATAAAAAGAAATACGCCTAAAAAGGAGACACCCAACCCGAAAAAAACACAACCACAAAAAGAATTTAACGTACAAGACAAAATACACGAAATAGTAAGCAAAACAGTACAGCCACAGCCCGGCACGTACAATACTTACATTAACCAATACGCCATGCAGGCAAATCGTTACGGACTTTCCGAATCCGAATGTGCCGATGCTATTTGTCATTATTGCGGCTTTACAGCCCCCGACAAAGACGACAAAGCAACCATACGCAGCGTATATACCACCTTTGCCGCCGAACATAATTCGTACTCAAAACCAAACCAACCACGAACCTATACACCACCGGCTATTGAGCATAGTGGAAGTATTAAAGACGATGTAAAATTTTGGTACATAGTAGGTAAGATAGATAAAGACACAGGCGAAGTAATGGTAAACCGCCAAACAGGCGAACCGATTGGAGAATACCGGTTTAGCTACGACGATGCCATTACTTTTTTAGAAAACAACGGCTTTTACAAATACAGAGCCGGAGACGGTTACCAGTTTATACACGTGGACAAAATAAACAACCAGGTAGAGTTAGTAAACGAACTCAAGATAAAGGAGTTTATGATAGATTACCTCAAATCTACCGACAGCATAGAGTTTAAGAGAGTTCGTGAAATGTTTCGGCGTGGAGCTAAAAACTACTGTAGTACCAATATACTCGAAGGATTAGAATACTACACCCCGGAGCTAAGAAGAGATACAGCCGATACGGCTTTTGTTTATTTCCAAAATACTTATGTAGAGATAAACAAAAACGGCATTTTCCCGAAAAAATACACAGCCCAAAAGGGCTTTATTTGGAAAAAGCAGCTAATACAAGAAAATTACACCGATGTGGACTATACCGACAGCGATGTAAACAAATTTATCTGGTACAGCTGCACCGGGCGCAAAGGCGCCATTGCAGACCGCAGCCCCGAAGAGTGGGAAAAATACAATTCTGTATGTACCACTATAGGCTACATATTGCACCGGTACAAATCTCCGGTACTTACCAAAGCAGTAATAGCAGTAGATAAAAAATTAAGGCGCGGTGCAGAAAACAATGGGCGCTCCGGTAAGTCGCTTTTTATCAAATTAATATCCAAAATGCTCAATGTGGTTACCATAGATGGGCGCAATTTTGGTTTCGATAAAGATTTTAATTTCCAAAAAGTAAACATAGATACATCATTAATTAACTTCGATGATGTAAAGCCTAATTTCGACTTTACACGCCTATTTTCAATGATTACAGAAGAATTTTCTTTTGAAAAAAAGCGAATAGATTTAATCACTATTCCCTTTTCCGATGCCCCAAAATTCTTTATATCCAGTAACAGCACTTTAAAAGGCGATGGCGAAAGCTCCATAGCACGCCAACAGATAATAGAGTTCAGCACTTATTTTAATGCTACACATACACCGGCTATTGAGTTTGGGCGTATGTTTTTTCACGATTGGGATACAGCCGAATGGCAAAAGTATTATTGCTTTATGCTCCATTGCATTAAGATGTATTTAGAGAGTGGATTAATAGCATTTCCGCTCGAAAATTATGCACTCAATAAATTAATAGACACAGCAGGCGAAGAATTTATAGATTATATGGACGAAGCCATAAAAGCCAATATGCAGCACGGACACGTAAGGTTTGACAGTAAGGTTATTTACGACAAATACATAGAGCTTACCGCTCCCAAATATCCCATTAAGAAAAACACATACAGCAAATGGGTCCGTATGTGGTGCGAGCTCAACGGCTTAGACCTCAACGCCCACAAAAACGGCGAACGCGACCGCTCCAGCGGTGTGGACTATTGGACATTTACCGACAAAGGCACAACCGCCCCCACAGAACCAACCAACATAGAACAAACATTTACCGAACCCGGCGAAGAAATTTTTTAATCTTTCTAAAAAACACTCAAATCTATGGCATTAAATGATATAGGAAAAGCAGCAATAGCAGATGCAAAACCCCGCATTGCTAAATACGAAAGAAAAATAAAAGTCTATAAAGACTATATAGAATTAATGCAATCGAAATGCGACCACGATTTTACCCAATCGGGACCATTACAGCAATGCACCATTTGTGGACTAACAGAAAAAAAGTAATGTAACGTGCCGAGTATAGGCGAAGGAGCGGATTTTCGAACAGAAAATTCAATCCGA
>CAYUXT010000009.1:0-9100 GCA_964448955.1 uncultured Taibaiella sp.
CCAATATTTTTTTTGAAAATTTTTAAATAGTCTCATTTGCGCAATGTGGGTTAACTTGTCGGCTGAGCTATTGTTTGTAATGGTTATTGACGGATATTTAGGCGTACCGTTGATAGTAAAATTATTAGCTCCATAATATATGGTACGACCGTCTGAAACGTAATTATCGTAATTGGTTACACCAATTAATTTTAGGTCTTGAACAAATTGGGGAAAGTCCGCACCACTTTTTACTTTTTCAAAAGCACCTTGAATTTGTTCTAAGGTAAACTCTTTATTGTTTTGTGTCATATCGCTTTATTTTATTATTCGATGTAAGACCTATAATGCCATTTGTTTTTAGACGAAAGACAATAATGTTACTTTTCCTTAAAAAACTTTTCTGTAAATAAGCCTTCTGACGATTGTATTTGGAGTAAATACATACCTCCTGATAGCGTACTAATGTCTATTCCGTTTTTGTGTATAACCCCTTTCTCTAATTGTCTTCCTTGTATATCCAATATAGTATAACTAAGGTTTTGCACCGTGTTTAAAGAATGTTTGATGGATAGTAAATCTTTTGCCGGATTAGGGAATACGAGAATAGGAGGATTATTGTTTGTAGATTTTTCTTCTTTTATAGTTAATGGGAGTTGAGCTCCTACTAAAGGTCTTAGTAATAAAGCACCGTCAATCTCAGATGCGTACCAAGTGCCTTCAGTATTGTAAAAACGATGATTGTTTCCTGTGTGGTTTACATCTAAACCGATAAATAAAGAATCGCTAAAACCTCCTGCCGGCTGCATTATACCAATATAAAATTTCCCGGCAGGTAAGTTAATAGGCTCATCAAATTCGTAAATAGCCATTCCGTTAATAGTTTGCGGAAATTGTGGTAGCAAAAAATCCTGAACATATATTTCCTCATCTTGCCCTCCCCAATAGTCTATGTTTTTATAAACAATAATATTAAACTCTTTATCTCTTGGCAAAGGCACTTCATTAGTAAATTTAATAGCTATACCCCTAAGTGTGTCGCTAAGAGGTAAATCAAATTCTACAGCGGTATAAGCCGGAATATTGTATGAAGGGTGCATATTAAGATAGTATGCACTTTCGGCTGTACCATCGTCGTAAGCAAAGTAATTGGCAAATTCTTGTATATGCACTATGGTATCATTTTCTATAGATTCATTGGGATATACCGAACCGAAATAAAATTTATTCTCTATCCATACCGTATCATTAATATTAGCTGGATTGTAACTTCCTAAATCGAATGTAGTAATTTCTAAATTTTCGGTACTGAAAGCGTCGGTTTGTAGGTTTTGGGTTCTGTTATTCAAAACTAAAGAAGTGCGTATTTCTTTAGCCGTATAACCACAATTTAAGTTATGGTCTTCGTCGCCATTATTGAATATTGCTGCACTTAAACTGCCTTTTAAATAATTATTGGCATTAGCTTTAAAATGTCTGAAAGGCATTGCGTAATAATCGTTAAGCATACTTTTAGGCTGTGCAGTAAATGCTACATCTTGCGTTTGTAACATTGTATTATCTATATCTTTATCTAAAAGTATGTAATCTATATGCCAATGTGAGTTAGAAATGCCTTTGGTAGCAATATTAATAAATCGGAAACGGAAACTATCATACAAATAATCGGTGCTGTTTACTAATATCCATTCTTTTTCAAAATCCTGATTTGCCATACCTTCTTTGCTCCACACTAAATCCCAAACACCGCTAACATTTCTAAAATACAATAATAAAGAATCGGAAGTGGAGGGTGCAAATCCATTGCCTTCGGGTTGCCAATAAAAACTAAGATAAATACTATCTTCTAAAGGATAACTGCTCAAATCTATGGGCAGGGTAGAAAGTGTATCTGCTTTTACAGAGCGATATTTAGAAACTGTATCGTAGGGAAAACCATATTTGTCGAAAGCATCGAAAGTAGCCACACCTCTGCTTATTTGCTTACGTGGAAAATGATTATTGATATACACGCACTGCTCCGCCCATTTAGATTCGTCGGGGTAAGGACCTTCGTTGGTAAAATCATCGAAAAATGGAAGTGTTAGCGTTGTGGGTTTTGCTTTTTTATTTTGCTTTTTTGTAGTAGTATGTAAACCGACATTGTTTCCTAAAGCACAAGTGTTTTCCTGTGCAATAGTAGTATTTAATGTGAGCAACGTTGTAAGGATAAAAAGCAAATATTGTTTCATAACCGAGAAAAGTAAGGCTAAATTGAGCGATAATTTCAAAACGAAATAATCGGTATGTTATTGTAATTTTAGATAACAAAGATATTGTATAATCGTTAAGTATGAAAAAAGAGATTGTTTATTAAACAATCTCTTTTGAAAATATAAAGCCTTACTACAATTATTTTTTAGCAGTAGTATTTGTTTTGCGTGTACCTGTAGCTACTCTTTTACGAGGAGCAGATTTGCCTTTTTTAGCACCATCTTCATCATCATCACCGCCTAAACCTGTAACTCTTTCTGTAACTTCTTCTTCGTGTTCTTCGGTAGATTCAGTTTCTTTGTTTTGAGCGCGCTCTTCTAAACCTTCTAAGATAGCAGCGATAAGATAGTTAGTAACGATAGCGATAGATTTAGTAGCATCATCGTTAGATGGAATGCTAAAATCTACTTTAGAAGGGTCGCTATTAGTATCTACCATTGCGAAAGTAGCAATGCCTAATCTTTTAGCTTCTGCTAATGCAATGTGTTCGTGGCTAATATCTACAATGAATAAAGCGGCAGGGGTGCGGTTCATGTGCGCGATACCACCTAATACTTTTTCCATTTTATCTTTACTACGTGTAAGTGTTAATCTTTCTTTTTTGGTTACGCTGTCCAAAGTACCGTCTGTAAGCATTTTTTCGATGCCTTGCATTTTCTTAACGCTTTTACGGATAGTTTGGAAATTGGTAAGCATACCACCTAACCAACGCTCAGTAACAAAGGGCATATTAGCTTTAGCTGCTGCTTCCGATACTATTTCTTTAGCTTGTTTTTTAGTAGCTACAAACATTATTTTTTTACCGCTTTTGGCAATAGATTTTAATGCTGCTGCTGCTTCTTCGAGACCGGCAATAGTTTTATTCAAATCTATGATGTGAATGCCGTTTTTCTCTGTGAAGATATAAGGAAGCATTTTAGGGTTCCATTTTTTTCTTTGGTGTCCAAAATGTACGCCTGCTTCTAATAACTGCTGATGTAATGATTTATTTTCTTCCATTTTTGGAATATTGTATGAATTTGAAAATGTTGTTTAAAATCTGTTTGCTGTAAAGGCTGAATATACAAACCTGAACAACGATAAAAAATTAACGTTTAGAGAACTGGAAGCTGCGACGAGCTTTAGCTTTACCGAATTTCTTACGTTCTACCACGCGTGGGTCGCGTTTTAACAATCCTGCTTTTTTAAGAGCCGGACGATAATCGGCGTTTACTTCGCAAAGTGCGCGGGCAATACCCAATTTTATAGCCTCTGCTTGTCCCTTAGGACCGCCACCGCTAACGGTAACTTTAATGTCGAATTGGTCTGTAGCTTCTATTGTTTTAAGCGGCAATTCCAATTGATTTTGAAGATACATAAGTGGGAAGTAGGATTTATATTCTTTGTCGTTTATGCTAATGCTACCAGAACCATTGTTGAGATATACTCTAGCAACGGCTTCTTTACGACGACCTACTGTATTTGTCTGTTTTTCCATTATATTGTTATCTATTTAGCCTTTTTAAATGGGCATATTTTTTTATTAATACTTAAATTCTTTTGGTTGTTGTGCAGCGTGTGGATGCTCAGCTCCATCATACACAAATAATTTTTTGTACATAGCGCGTCCTAAGCGATTTTTAGGTAGCATACCTTTTACGGCTCTTTCGATTACTACGTTTGGACGGCGTTTTAATAAATTTTTGGCAGATTCTGTTTTCTGACCACCAGGATAACCCGAATAGTTTTGGTATCCTTTATCTTCTAATTTATTGCCCGAAAAAGCAATCTTAGAAGAGTTGACAACGATTACATAATCTCCGCAATCGAAATGCGGTGTGTAATATGCTTTATTTTTACCGCGTAATACAGAAGCTATTTTAGAAGCAAAACGACCAACAGGTTGGTTAGTAGCATCTGCTATATACCAATCGCGCTTTACGATAGATTCGTTAGCGGATATTGTTCTGTAGCTAAGTTGTTTAAGTGACATTTTTAATTCTTTTTTATCAATTTTTGTTCTTCAATCCCATTAGAATAGTATGGGGTATATTTTATCCACATTTTTCTAAAATGGAGCGCAAAGGTAATTGAGTGTTTTATTTCTACCAAAATATTTATTAAAAATTTTTCTAAGAATGTTATAACTGATTGATAAACAATGGCAAAAATGATTTTTTCACTAAATTGTTTTTCTTAAAAAGCAATGCATCGTACATTTATTTATTTGAATAGAATTAATGCCTTTAATATAAATACAAGCAACAATTTCCCCCATTTTGCGTTAGAAATCTGTAGTAATTAACTTGTAATTTTGCTCCGAAGTTGTACACATAGTCTTTTGATTTTCTCTATCTTACAAGAGTTTTGTCATAATTTTGTAAAATAATTATCAAGTCTATTTAATAACTAATTAAAACTAAATTTTTTATGTTACCAAAAGTAATTCAAGAAGCACTTAATAAACAAGTTGCGATGGAAGCAGCTTCATCACAAGCATATTTGGCAATGGCGTCGTGGGCAGAAATTCAGCCCGGCTTAGATGGCGTTACCGACTTCTTTTATCAACAAAGCGATGAAGAAAGAGTACACATGCTAAAACTTATCCGTTATGTCAACGAAAGAGGTGGATTTGCAGTAGTGCCTGCATTAGAACAGCCTCATATTACTTTCCAATCTTTACAACGTGTCTTTGAAGAGTTCTTAAAACACGAAATTGGCGTGTCCGAAAGTATTAATGAATTAGTAGGATTGGCATTGCAAGAAAAAGATTTTGCTACCCATAACTTTTTACAATGGTATGTATCGGAGCAAATTGAAGAAGAAGCATTGGCACGTACATTAAACGATAAATTAGAATTAGTCGGCGATGATAAAGGTGGTATTTATCTATTCGATAGAGATATTATGATGTTCAGAAACACTGTGGCATCTTCTAAAAAGCAACAATAAACCATACTAATAGGGCATTACCCTTTTAAATTAAAAGAAAAAAACAACCAACTACATATATTCACAATGCAGCAATTAAAATCTCTACTCTTGTTGTCGGCGTTATTGCTTACCCACATTTTTGCAAAAGCACAAAACGAAGATTATACTATTAAAGGTAAGGCACAAGATACTTCTACTTTTATGTTTGTTAATAATAGTTCGGTAATGGTAATTTCGGAGACGGACTCTATACTAAAAGGATTTACTAGAGTAAAAGATGACGGTACCTTTTCGCTAACAGTAAAAGAAAAAGGGAATTATATATTAATGATTTCGCACCCCAATTTTGCTACACAAATAGAAGGAGTAAAGGTTACAGAGAAAATTACTGACTTAGGTATTATAGAAATGGTGTCTAAAAGAATATTGTTAGAAGAGGCTGTAATTTCGGGCGAGCGCGCCATAACTATTAAAGGAGATACTATAGAATATGCGGCAGATAGCTTTAGAGTACGCGAGTTTGATAATGTAGATGAATTATTAAAACGATTACCGGGCATAGAAGTAAGTAAAGATGGTACGATAAAAGCACACGGAGAAAAAGTGCAAAAAATGTTTGTAGATGGTGAAGAGTTTTTTAGCGACGACCCATCTGTATTAGCCAAGACACTAAGAGCAAGTGCAATAGATAAAGTACAAGTGTATGATGGCAAAACCGAACAAGCAGAATTTACCGGAGTAGATGATGGGGAGCGTATTAAAACCATCAACCTAAAACTGAAAGAAGATGCCAAAAAAGGATATATGGGAAAAGTAGGTGCGGGCTATGCTCCCAAAACTTTTTACGAAGGAGAAGCTATGCTTAACTCTTTTAAGAAAAAAAGAAAATTCTCTGTATATTCCATAGGTGCCAATACTAATAAAGTAGGTTTAGGTTGGCAAGATTCCCGTACTTTTGGAGGTAATGATAGAAGTGGAAATTTTACACAAGACGAAGATGGAGTATGGGTTGGTGATAACTCAAGTTTCGATGAATTTTCGGGAGGTGGATTTTCGGGAGAGGGCTTACCTCGTACCTTAAATGTAGGAACCTATTATGCTAATAAATGGAAAGAAGATAAGTATGGTTTAAATGCAGGTTATAGATACATAAATAATGGTAACGAAAATTTAAACAATTCTATCACCCAATTTATATTACCCGATACCCAATACTTCGATTATAAAGATGCAGAAAGTAAGAAATTGCAACAAAGACATAATGTAAATGCCAGAACAGAAATTCAGTTTGACTCCTTAACTACGCTAAGAGTAAATACTACCGGAAGTTACGGTACTATTAACTCAAATACCACTACCAACACTCGGGCACAAGATTTTAATGGTAATTTAATTAACAGAACATCAAGAGAACAAACGAGCGAAAGCGAATACAAAAATTTTAATGCCAATATAGATTTTAGAAAAAGGTTCAAGAAGCCGGGAAGAACATTTACAGCAAGTATTTCAGGAGGATTTAATGATAATGCAGGCAATTCAGATTTAATATCCACAAATGAATTTATAGCTTTAGGCACTACCTTAAATATTGACCAAAATAATATTACTAACTCTAAAGCAAATAATTTCAGTACAAAATTTACGTTTACAGAAGCAATATGGAAAGAACAATTGTTTTGGGAAACTAATTATGGCTTATCCACTAACAATAGTAGAGCAGAAAATGCTACTTACGATGTAATGCCGGGTTCAGGAGAAAGTGTGTACAATGATTTTTTTAGTAGCGATTATCAATTCAATATATTAACTAATAGAGGTGGTACTGCATTAAGATACACTAAAGACAAAATTATTACCTCAATAGGTGGAGATGTAGCGTATGCTAATTTCTTACAAACAGATTTAAGAGCAGACACTAATTTTTCTTACAATAGACTCAACTTCTTTCCAAGAGCAAGCTTTACATTTAAACGCACTAAGCAAAGCAATATTAATATTAGATATAATGGAGCTACAAGACAGCCATCGTTAGAGCAAATACAGCCCAGAGCTAATAACTCAGACCCTATGAACGTATATATAGGTAATCCGGACTTAAAACAACAATTTACACACAATGTAAATCTAAATTACAACAGCTATGCCATACTTTCTAATAGATATGTATTTGGTAGTGCCAATTATTCTGTAATACAAAATGCGATAAGTCAAGCACAGGTGGTAGATGAAGCAGGGCGTAGAACATACCAAAATATAAATGTAAACGGAAATCAAAATTTTAATGTTTTTGCTGGTTATAGTCAGCAAATTGTAGAAGGTTTAAGATTTAACCTATTTGGTAATGGTAATTATTTCTTAAACAATAACTATGTAAATGATATTAAAAATAAGAATACGCAATTGATGCTTACTCCAAGTATAGGAGCAGATTACAACAAAGACACTATATTGAATTTCAGTTACAGATTTTCCCCAACTTACAATGTAAGCAATAACTCTATAAGAAACGATGTGAGTATTAAGTATTGGACATTTAGTCAAGATTTTGATATAGAATATCAATTGCCATTAGGTTTAAGAATTGGTACAGAAATAGAATGGTATATTAGACAAAGAGTAGATCCTAATGAACCTAATAATAATGTATTTCAGTGGAATGCATCTTTGAGCAAAACTTTATTAAAAGACCGTTCCTTAGAAGCTAAAATATATGCTAACGATATTCTTAATCAGAATTTAGGATTTAGAAGAACCCAAACAGCCGATATGATTAATGAAAATACATACAATGTTATTAGAAGATATGTAATGTTTAGCCTTACCTGGAATTTTACACAAACAGGGGCTACAGGAGGCAATACGGGAGGCGGAAGACCATCTGGAGGAGTGAGACGTGTGCGAGTGAGATAATATTAATTAGAAAACACAAAAACATTTAACAACATAATGAAAAAAATAACAGTCATACTTTCGGTACTATTGCTTACCATACAGTTTGCACAAGCCCAATTTGTAGAAATGGGAAGAATAGATTTTGAACGTAAAACCAATCTCAAGTTGCAATTACAAAACGAAATGGGAGATAATGAATGGGTGAAAAATATGTTACCACAATTACCCCAAACGCATTCTACTTTCTTTACGCTTTATTTTAATACTAAAAAAAGTATTTGGCAGTTCGATAAAGCAGAAGAAATAAAAGGAATGGGCGAAATGTTTACCAATAGAGGACCTGCGAGAGATAATAAGGTATTGACCAATTTTAAAGAAAAGCAGGTTATAGCTGAAAAAGAAATTTTTGAAGCAAAATATCTTATTCAAGACTCTATGGTATTTCATCAATGGAAAATAGAAGACGAAGTAAGAGTAATAGCAGGATATGCTTGCCGTAAAGCCACTACCAAATTATACGATAGTGTAGTAGTGGTAGCATTCTTTACCGATGAGATAGTAGTTAGCGGCGGCCCCGAAAGTTTTAATGGACTTCCCGGAATGATACTTGGTATAGCCATACCCAGACTATACACTACTTGGTTTGCTACTAATGTAGAATTACTTATTCCCAAAGAAGAACAATTTGTAGCACCATCAAAAGGCAAAAAAGCTACTAACAAAGAAGTGTATGATAGTGTGATGAAAAGCACTAAACAATGGGGACCTATGGGAGCCACTGTAGCTTGGTGGGTAGCGATTTAATAATGGATAGTTGATAATGGATAGTTGATAATTGAAATATTATTGAGCATATAAATATAGGTTCACAACTTAACTAATCTTCACTTCTTAATGGTTAAAAAAACAAAAACTTCACTACCCTTAACTTCTTCATGGTTAAAAAACAAAAACTTAATTCCCCTTCCCTTCTTCATGGTTAAAAATCAAAATCTTAACTACCCTTAACTTCTTCATGGTTAAAAATCAAAATCTTAACTACCCTTAACTTCTTCATGGTTTA
>CAYUXT010000009.1:9200-90586 GCA_964448955.1 uncultured Taibaiella sp.
AAAAATCAAAATCTTAACTACCCTTAACTTCTTCATGGTTTAAAAAAACAAAAACTTAATTCCCCTTCCCTTCTTCATGGTTAAAAATCAAAATCTTAACTACCCTTAACTTCTTCATGGTTTAAAAAAACAAAAACCTAATTACTCTTCCCTTCTTAATGGTTTGAAAAAGAATATTAATCTTCACTTCTTAATGCTTCGAACACAGCATTTAATAAAATATTATAATACCCCCACACTATAAATTATATAACCAATAAGTTTCAAATTGTGTAAATTCGCAATTAATTTTACGCATATTAATCGCCTCAATGTCTTATTCGATAGTTATAGATAATCTATACAAACATTTTAAAGGAGCAGAGTTTCCAACTATTCAAAATCTTTCGTTTAGCTTCCCCAAAGGGAAAATTTGCGGATTATTAGGACCCAATGGAGCAGGGAAAACAACTACTATATCTATACTGTTTGGGCTAATAAAGCAAGAAGGTGGTACTGCAAAAATTTTCGATTTAGATACCATAAAAGATAAAGCATTACTCAGAAAAAAAATAGGTATTGTACCCCAACAGATAGCTTTGTATCCACAATTAACTGCCAAAGAAAATCTAACATACATCGGTGCATTATACAATATACCCAAACCCGAATTAAACCAAAAAATAGATACACTATTAGAACGCTTTGGACTGAGTAATAATGCTAATAAACAAATAGTGCATTTTAGTGGTGGAATGAAACGTAGGGCAAACATAATTGCCGGCTTATTACACCAACCCGAAATGCTTATTTTGGACGAGCCTACTTCGGGAGTAGATGTACAATCGCGTACTATGATTTTAGATTTTCTGAAAGAATACAACAATATAGGAAACACAATAATTTACACATCACATTTATTAGAAGAAGCCGAAAGAATTTGCGATGAAGTAGCCATTATAGATATGGGTAAATTAATAGCATTAGATACCCCCACACAGCTTATTAACAATGCCGAAGATTGCAAAAATTTAGAAGACGTATTCTTATACTATACCGGAAGAAATGTAAGAGAAGGGTAGTTGCGTATTGATAATTTCTACAACACGTAAGATATGGAGATTGTAGTCGCATCAATAATATGATGGAATGTGTCATACTGTTTGTGAATGAAAATCAGTCTAAATTACTCCTGAAAATACAATTTTCTTCATTTTTCACCTTATTGCCTACTTCCAATACATTATTTTGCCGTTTTACAAATACCCTGTAAAAGGGGATGGAAAAATGCAATTTTCCGATTATCTTTGCGAGAAATAAAAACAGTTTTTTGATGAAAAGAAGTATAATTACCTTATCCTTAATGGCTGCATTATTTGCATCTGCAAATGCCCAATTAAGCAAAGTTAAATTTGAAGAGTACGATTTACCTAACGGGCTTCATGTAATATTACACGAAGACAAATCCACTCCAATCGTTTCTGTATCTATTATGTACCACGTCGGTTCTAAAAACGAAGATCCACAGCGTACGGGTTTTGCCCACTTTTTCGAGCACCTTTTATTTGAGGGTTCAGAAAATATAGAAAGAGGAGAATTTATGAAAATAGTTCAGAACAATGGAGGTGTACTCAATGCCAATACTTCGCACGATCGTACATACTATTACGAAGTATTACCCTCTAATCAGCTCGAATTAGGCTTATGGTTAGAGTCCGAAAGACTATTACATGCCAAAATAGACACTACGGGTATAGAAACCCAAAGAAAAGTAGTAAAAGAAGAGAAAAAACAAAGCTACGACAACCGTCCTTATGGATATTTGTGGGAACAAGTATTTAGTAATATGTATTCTGTACATCCTTACAGATGGACACCAATCGGTTCGGAGCAATACATAGATATGGCTACCGAAAAAGAATTTATGGATTTTTATAAACTATTTTATGTGCCTAATAATGCTGTCTTAGTATTAGCGGGAGATATTAATATACCGGAAACCAAAAAGTTAGTAGAAAAATATTTTGGAGATATACCAAAAGGAACACAAACGATACCAAGACCCAATATACAAGAGCCGGAACAAAAGAAAGAAAAATCTGCAACATATAGAGATGGAGGTATTCAATTACCGCTAATTGCTATAGCATTCCATTCGCCAAAAAGTGGTACCGAAGATTTTTATGCACTTAATATATTAACCCAAATCTTATCTGGTGGATCGAGTTCAAGATTCCAAAAAGAGCTAATAGACAATAAAGAAATGGCGTCTCAAGTGGGTGCTTTTGTATATCCTTTAGAAGATAATGGGTTTGTAGCTGCCATTGGTGTTACCAACAGAGGAGTTAGTGAAAAAGATTTAGAAAAAGCAATGAAAAACGAAATTGAAAAATTAAAGTCGGGAACCATTACACAAGATGAATTGCAAAAAGCCTTAACCCAAATCGAAACAGAATTAGTTAGCTCAAGAAGTAGTATAAGTGGTGTAGCAGAAGCGTTAGCTACTAATTATACTTACTATCGTAATACCGATTTAGTAAATACAGAATTTGATAATTATAATAAAATTACAATAGAAGATTTAAAAAGAGTAGCTAACAAATACTTAGTGAAAAACAATACATTCGTATTACACTATTTACCAAAATAGTCATCAACACGAATTAACCAATCACAAATTATCTTTAACAAAAACATTCCAAATAAAATGAATAAAATAATATCATTAATCTGTGCAATTTGCCTTATGGGAAGCGCCCCCATTTTTGCACAAAAATTAGATAGAAGTGTACGCCCCAAAGCAGGCGCAGCACCAATTATAAACATCAGCGACCCGGCTACATTTACCTTAGACAATGGGCTAAAAGTATTTGTAGTAGAAAACCACAAATTGCCTCGTACTACACTTACCATACAATTCGATATAGACCCAGATCCGGAAGGAGATAAAGTAGGTGCAAGGTCCTTTGTGGGCTCACTCATTACATCGGGTACCAAAAGCAGACCCAAAGATGTATTTGATGAAGAAACCGATAAAATAGGAGCGCAAATAAGAGCAAGTAGTACTGGATTATACGGTCAATCGCTTTCGAAGCACCAAGATAAAATGATGGAGTTATTAAGCGATGCCTTACTTAATGCTAATTTTCAACAAAAAGAACTAACCAAATTAAAGAAAAGAGCGGAAGCAAATCTAATTAGTAGCCTTAACGAGCCAGATGCAATGCTTAATAATGTAACTTCCGTATTAAACTATGGTAAAGACCACGTATATGGCGAAGTAATGACCGAAGAAAGTTTAGCAAAAATAAACTTAGGAGATTGCATTAAATATTACAGAACATATATGAAACCTAATGTAGCGTATATGGCTGTAGTAGGAGATATAACAGTAGAAAAAGCAAAAGAATTAGTAACCAAACATTTTGGTAAATGGGAAAAAGGAGTGGTAGCACGTACGCAATATCCACCGGTACCTAAAGTAGATAAAACTACTGTAAATTTTGTACAAAGAGCCGGTGCAGTACAAAGTGTTATTGGTATTACATACCCGATAGACTTACAGATAGGTACTCCAGATGTATTTAAGACCAGAGTATTAAACGAAATATTAGGAGGAAGCTCACAAGGTAGATTATTTTTAAACCTAAGAGAAGACAAAGCTTGGACTTATGGTTCTTATTCTACCATAGCATCAGATAATGTAATAGGTCATGTACAACTTTATGTAAAATGTAGAAATGCGGTTACTGACAGTTCGCTTACAGAAATGATATCCGAAATGAATAAATTAAGAAACACACCTGTTTCGCAAGAAGAATTAGAAGGTGCTATCAACTTTATAAGTGGTAAAACTGCCATAGGTTTAGAAAGCCCATCTACATTAGCACAATACGCTATAAGTATAGAAAGATACGGTTTGCCAAAAGATTATTATAGAAATTACATTAAAAATATAAATGCTGTTACTGCTGCTGATGTGCAAAATGCAGCCCAAAAATACATTACGCCAAATAAAGCAAACATAGTAGTGGTAGGTAACAAATCGGAGTTAGAAAAAATTAGAAAATTTGACCCTACAGGAGAGGTAAAGTTTTATGATAATTATGGAAACGAAATAGCACCTATTGAAGACAAAGTAATAGACGGAGTAGGAGTAGCGCAAATTTTAGAAAAGTATATTAATGCCATAGGAGGCAGAAGTGCAATAGAATCTATTAATGATATATCTACGAGCGGTACGGTTAAGAGAGGTGGTGTAGATATTCTTTATAGTACGTATATAGTATCTCCTACCAAGTATGCAAACAATATATCTTTTAATGGAGAGCCTATATACAGAACAGTAGTAAGCAACGATAAAGGATTCCGTGAGCAAGGAAAAAGAAAGTTTGATATGTCTGAAGATGATGTAATGTTTGAAAAATCAAAAGCCGATGTTCAATCTATTTTAAATCCGGATAAATATGGTATTTCGTATCAATTATTAGATGTAGAAGTAAAAGATGGTAAGAAAACCTACCACGTTGAAAAAATAGGTAATAATGGTAGAAACAAAGCAGTACAATACTATGATGCGCAAACCGGACTTTTGGTAAAAGAAATCTATACCGAAAATTTTGGAGGTACAACTTCATCTTATATTAATGTCTTTTCTAACTATAAAGAAGTAAAAAATGGCAATGGATATAAAATTCCATTCAAGATTGCTGTAACCGGAGCAGATGTATATCAGATAGATATAAGAAATGCTTCTGCAAATTCGGGTAAAGTAAAAGACAAACATTTTGAATAGAAATTTAAAATGCAATATTGAAAAAAACGGATTAGTAAAATAATCCGTTTTTTTATGTAAGTAATTGATAGATTCTCAATATTTTTTCTAAAATTTGCATACCAATATAAATCAGTTACTAAAATAATCATGCTTCATTACAAAAAAGTAGGTACAGGCTACCCTTTAATATTAATACATGGATTTCCTAATAATAGTTCCGCTTGGGATTATTTAATTCCGTTTTTAACAAAGCAATTTACTTTAATTATTCCGGATTTACCGGGAAGCGGAAAAAGCCAAGGATTTAGTTCGGAGCCTACTATAGAATATATGGCTAAGAAAGTAATTGAGATTTTGGATTACGAAAAAATAGTGAAGTGCATTGTCGCCGGACACTCAATGGGAGGATATACAGCACTCGAAATTGCCTCTATAGTGCCCGAAAGGATGCAAGCACTGTGTTTAATAAATTCTTCTGCTGCTTTAGATAGCGAAGAAAAAACAATAAATAGACAAAAAGCCATTTCATTAATATCTAAATCTGCCGAAGGTAAGGAAGCCTTTTTGAAAGCAATGATTCCCAATCTATATGCAAGCAGTTTTGTTGCCAATCGTAAAGAAATTATAGAGAAAACATTTGCTACCGGAATGTCTATCTCCGCAGCTAACTTATCTGCATTCTATACTGCTATTATGAATAGAAAAGAACATTTAACCACATTGAAAAATGCAAAATATCCTATCTTATGGATTTTTGGAGAAGAAGATAAAATTACACCTGTAAAAGAAATAATTCATCAAACAATACTTTCCGATAAAAGCTTTGTAAAGATTTACGAAAACTGCGGACATTCTTCTATGGAAGAAATGGAAGAAAGATTAGCAAATGATGTGTTGCACTTTTTTAGTAACACCTCTATTTATACAACTACAAATTAATTGCGGCTGTCTATTCCCCAAAATAATTTTTTGCGAATAGTATTTAAGAAATTTTGGTCGTTGAGGCGTATTAGGTTAAAGTCGAAATGCTCTTTGCGTATAGCTAATTGAACATCTTTGGTAAAAGATTCGTGTCGAGAATCTAAAGTGCAGAAAAAGTTAGGAGTGCGCCCCTCTACTTCAAAAGAGATTACAGTGTCGTCGGGAACTACTACCGGTCTAATATTAAGATTATGAGGAGCTACCGGAGTAATAATAAAATTAGATGCCTGCGGAAACACCAATGGTCCATTACAACTAAGCGAATATCCTGTAGAGCCGGTAGGGGTAGCCACTATTAGCCCATCTGCCCAATAAGTATTGAGAAACTCTCCATTGAGAAAAGTATGAATTTTTATCATCGAAGAAGAGTCTTTTCTGTAAATAGAAAATTCGTTAAGTGCAAATGGCGAAGCACCAAATAAACCTACATTACTATCTAAATGTACTAATCTTCTTTGGTCTATTGTATAATCTTTACGAAACAAAGAATCTAACGCTTCCGCAATTTCATCTTGCCGTATTGCAGCCAAAAATCCAAGGCGACCTAAGTTAATACCAACAACCGGAATACCCTTATCTCCTATTAATACCACTGTATCTAATATAGTGCCATCGCCACCAAAACTGATGAGAAAATCAATATTATTATTCAAGTCTTTTTTTTCTGTAAAAAATACAGGAGAATTATCAAAAATAACAAAGGGTGCTATACGTTCATAAAAATCTTTATAGATGTGTATGTTAACTTTTTTCCTTTGTAATAACTCTATGGATTGCTTGAGAACAGGTTTGTCTTCTTCGTTAAAGTTACGGTTATAGAGGGCAATATTCATATTACAATTTAGTGTCGATAGTTAGTTAATGTTGTAAATAGTTAGATTTATTTAGCCGGTACGGATATGTAATATTTTTTGCCTGGTTTTACGGTTAGTTTTTTATCTCTTAACCAAGGATTGAGCATTTTTACTACTTTGTAATTGCTGCCGTTATCAATAGCAAATTGTGCTAAATCCGACACTGTAGAGGTAACTTCTATATTTTTAACTTTTATATTTTCGTATTTGTCTTCATCGGTTACTATAAATCCTAACGCTTCTGCATTACTCATAAGGTGTTTGTAAGCCAATATTCTAAAAATATATCTATTCGTTTCTTCTGGTAGTAAGAGGTCGTAATAATTGGTTTTTTGTTGAAAAGCACTGCGGCTACTTACGCCACCCATTCCACAATTATAAGATGCGGCAGCCGAAGTCCAATTGCCAAATTTTTTGTAAGCATCTTTAAGGTATTTACACGCAGCTACAGTAGATTTTTCTAAATCGTACCGCTCATCTACTTCATCTGTAATTTCTAAACCATAGCTAATGCCTGTTTGCTTTAAAAATTGCCAATAACCAACTGCGCCAGCCGGAGATGTTAGATTTTGTAACGAACTTTCGGCAACGCATAAGTACTTAAAATCGTCGTGTACTTTTTGTTCATTTAATATCTTTTCTATTGTAGGAAAATGTTTAGCACTCAA
Organism: uncultured Taibaiella sp.; assembly: GCA_964448955.1. Taxonomy (GTDB): domain Bacteria; phylum Bacteroidota; class Bacteroidia; order Chitinophagales; family Chitinophagaceae; genus MKSF01. The sequence goes on from CAYUXT010000009.1 coordinate 16,460, forward strand.
TTTTAGCATATACAACATATTGGCGTGGCGAAAATAATTAGATTGTAATTCTCTGTCGAAATATTCTCTAACTTCCCATTGTTGTAGTGGCGTTTTTTCGCCTGCTAAATTGATAGAGTCGGGTATTAATGCAGGTTGCCATTTGTAGATAATTCTGCCATTATCAGAAGATTTTATGGGGTTGTCTGATTCTGTAGCATTTTTGAACGACAAAAAAGCAATAATAGCTGCGCCCACTGCAATTCCTAAAATAAACAATGAAATGTTTTTGATTTTCATAGTTGTAAAAAAAATAAAACTTTTTAAAAGAAGGATATATAGGTACAAATTTATTGAAATAATATCATTGAAATGAAAAATGAAGGCGAATGTTGAAAAAAACATTGGTTTGGCTAAGATATTAATTGTCTTTACCTTCGCCGCTCTATTAGAAAAAAGGAGAGGTGTCCGAGTGGTTGAAGGAGCACGCCTGGAAAGTGTGTATGTGGGAAACTGCATCGCGGGTTCGAATCCCGCTCTCTCCGCCAGTAAGCTATAAGCCACGCTATGTGTGGCTTTTATTGTTTTTTAGTCTTCTTTACCAGCAATATTTTCTCTTTTTATACTTTTTTCAATCGCTTGTACTTCTATTTTGGAGGTAACAACTCCTTTGGTGCATTAGCCAATCTAATAAAATTCTTAATGTATTTAAAATAACATAACTTTACTTTGTACAACTGTGGCAGTGGGGGATACAAATGCAACAAACGTACCCAAACAAGAATAATTTACTATGAAATACATAATAAATATCACATTAATTTCTATTATTCTTTTTGTGTTTAATTATTCTTTTGGACAAGAATGTAGAATTAAAGGAGAAAAGTATTATAATAAAAAATACTTTAATGATTTTGCTGTATTAGTAAGGGATACTCTAAGTAATAGAGAAGAGACAAAAAAGTCAATTGAAAATCTCCTTAGCGGTAGGATTTATAATGAAGAATATTATCCATTCTGTTATGTTACTCCCCAAATTGTCGAATTATCCGAAGAAAGAATTAAAAGTAAAGATAATTTAACATTTATAGGATTTAAAAACAAACGTAATTTAAGGAGATTTGTGCGTATATACACAGCTTATACTGATGAATATGGAAAAGTTAATGTAAAAATTAGATTTGTTACGCTTCGAGAATATAAAATGAGAAATTACTTATTTGATTATGAATTATTTCTTTTAGTTGGAGATAAGCCGAAGCGGTTGGTACTAATTGATGATATTTTTAGTAATAGGTAATGTACCAAAGGAGTTGTTACACCCAAAATAGCGGTATAAATAATTGAGAAGTATAAAAAATGATAAAAAATGTTGTTGGTGAAGAACGCCAACAATGGATGAGGAAGGAAAAAAAATCAGAGAATTTAGAAAATCTTTCAAAAGTTTGCTGTGCATGAATGTGAGAGCGGATTAGGTAGCAATGAGCCTCATAATATACATCCAAAAACAAATGACACTAAAGAAATTATTAATAAAAATCTTGAATTTAATAGACTAAATGATAACTCTAATTCTGAATAATTACAAAATCTTATTCATAATTTTAATTACAAGTATTGGGTATAGTTGTTCTCGGAATAAAATTTTAAGAGAACGGGCATTTGATTTTGGTGACTATATTAAATATACACCAAGTATTCTAAAATATGATACAGTTGAAGACTTCTTTTTGTATGAATATATAATATTATCATACCAAGATTATGATGCCATAGTCAAAGACAATAGTTTCATCAGAATGGAATCTAATTATATAGATTATTACAAAAAAGGAGTTTTTGCATTTACAAATCATACCTTATATAAAAGAATTAAAGAAAATAATTCAAACTTTCATTTTGACAGCACTTCTTTAAGGACATTAGAAAATTTTTATTTTAAAAAAATGGTAGAGAATACTTCAAATTATATAAATCCTTTCTTTGGGGGGTATTATATAAAATATCGAATGAAAATAGAAGTTTTATACATGGGAATGATTAAACAAAGAATACCTTTATTATTAAACTGCGAAGAGATAGAACAACATTATAAAAAGAAAAATAGACATAAACATTTTCAAATTAAATCAGTGCCTACATTTCTAATTACTAATGTTTTTGAATTTGAAGAATTAAGTAATGTACCAAAGGAATTATTACTCCCAAAATAGCGGTGTAAACAATTGAGAAGTATAAAAAACGATAAAAAATGTTGTTGGTAAAGACTGCCAACAACGGAGAAGTTTAATTAAAATTCTCCAATGCTGCCACCACTTTGTTAATCGGTAAGCCCATAATACTATAATAATCCCCATTAATTTTTTCGATGCCTATGGCACCTATCCATTCTTGGATGGCATAGGCTCCAGCTTTGTCGTAAGGGCGGTAATGTTGTACATAATATTCTATCTGTGCTTGCGAAATCTTTCTGAAAGTTACCTCTGAGGTATCGGTAAATGTATATGTCTTATTTAACGATTGCAGACAAACACCTGTAATTACATAATGTACCTTTCCGGATAGTTTGTTAAGTATAGTAATAGCTTCTTCTTCAGAATTGGGCTTACCAATTATAGTATTATCTATTACTACTATTGTGTCTGAAGCTAAGACTACAGATTCTCTCTTTTCGTCTTCGTTAAGTTTGTTAAATACGGCATTGGCTTTTAATACTGCCAAATATGCCGGCACATCTTTTATAGGTAAATCTTTCGGAAAATTTTCGAGTGTATTTTCTGTTTTTACAATAAATGGAATATTTGCTAATTGTAAAATTTCTTTTCTTCTCGGCGATTGTGATGCTAATATTATTTTGGGCATAAAACTAAATTGGCTGTAAATAAGATGGCGAAGGTATAATGTAATTATTGCAATTAAAAAAGAGGCTACAATTAATTTGCAGCCTCTTTTTCTTTTTATTGAGATTAACCTTTATTTCAAGTTAGCTTTAAAGAATCCCATCATTGCTTTGTAAAATTCTATGCTGTTTTCTTCTTTATAAAAACCGTGTCCTTCGTCGTATTTAACCAAATATGGTACATCAAAACCTTTAGCTCTTAATGCTTTTACTATTTGGTCAGATTCGTTAATATTTACCCTTGGGTCGTTAGCTCCTTGTACTACAAAAAGAGGTTTGTTGATTTTGTGTAATTGATTTACAGGAGATACTTCTTTTGCAATGGCTAATTCTTCGGGGTTATCCAAGTCGTACCATATTTCTTTTACCATTTCGGTATAAGGTTTCCAATACTCGGGGAAAGAGGAGAAGAATGTTTCTATATTAGATACACCTACATAATCTACACCACATTTATAAAGTTCCGGTGTTTTAACCAATCCCATTAATGTAGCATAACCACCATGGCTACCTCCGTATATCGCTATATTATTAGCATCTATCCAACCTTGAGATATGGCATATTTTACGCCATCTTCTACATCGTCCATACATTTTCTGCCTATTTGCTTAAATCCTGAAGTTAGAAACTCTTTACCATAGCCACCCGAAATTCTAAAATTTACTTGCAATGTAGCATAGCCTCTGCTGGCAAATAATTGTGTTTCGGGATTAAAGCCCCAGCTGTCTCTTACACCTTGCGGACCTCCGTGTGGATTAACAACCAAAGGAACTTTTTTGCCTTCTAATGCTGCTTTTGGTAAAGTTATATATCCGTGTATCGTTTTGCCGTCGCGGCTTGTAAAGGATATCGGGCGCATTACAGCCATATCTTCTTCTTTAAGCTGTGGCATTAAATCGTATAACAAAGTAGATTTGCCCGATTTGGTATCGTGTATGTAATATTTGCCATACAGTTTGTCGCTTTGTACCACTACAAGCAATTTACTTTCATCGTCTGTTTTCGCTGCAATGTTTATTTCATATCCTTTAAAATCTTTTTGTAAATTATTGTAGATTTTCTTAAACGTTTCGCTCACCGGTACTATTTCTACTTTTTCGCCTTCGTATCCTAAGTAATCGATTTCGTAATTGCGTTTTCTCGATAAGCCAATTATAGAAGCATCATAATTATTATTAGAATACACTTCTTTTATTATTTTTTTAGTTTTAAAATCATACAAAACTATTCTTGCCTTGTCCGAATCTAAATTGGTTAAAACGTAAGCATCGTCCGGATTAGGAGTATTGTAATTAAAAGCAAGGATATTGAAATTATCGTACCATTTATTTTGTTGTACTAATTCAAATTTATTAGTGCTGTTATTTTTATAGTATAATTGACTTTCTATACCATTTGCCATTTTAGAGAAAGCACGTAGGTTGCCATCTTTGTCGAAATCGTAACCTACAATTGGATTTGAAGGGTCGTCGTTAGTATATAGCTTTGTAATTTCTCCTGTATTTACGTTAAGTTTATAAGGCTCAAAAACTTGTTTGTTATCTTTGTTCATAGAGATAATCATAAAGTCTTTTTGCTCTTTCAGATTATTTAAAATACTTGCTTGTACGCCATCGTAAGGAGTTAAGTCTTTAGCATTGCTGCCATCTATATTAGCTGCATAAATATGGTAGTTTTCGTTACCGCCATTATCCATTACATAAATTAAGCGTTCGTCGTTAGCCCAACCGTAACCTTTAATAGGTTCGTCTTTTTCTTCTACTGCTTTGGTAACTTTACCTGTAGTAATTTCTTTTACATATACGTGGCGTTTTGTGCCGTCTTTTTCCATATACGATAAGTATTTACCGTTAGGCGAAAGTTGAAAACTCGAAGTTTGTGGACGTTTAAAATAGTCTTCTACAGAATACTTGTAGTTACCTTTTCCTAATTCTATTAGCTTGTCTATGGCAGCTTGAGAAGAGGGTAAGCTAAGGTCGCCGGGTTTTGTAATTTCTGTTTTTTCTAAAACCATAGGAAACTCCATTCCGCCTTGGTGGAAATTACCGGTAATTTTATTGCCATTTTGGTCGCCAATATATGAAATGCCGGCTTGGCTCAATCCTAATGTTAGGGTAGAGGCTTTAAATTCTACTTTGTCTAAAGGTATGCCTGTAACTCCTTGGTCTGGGCTGTCCATCGTTGCAGACAATACGCCATCTTTTTCTTCGATATGAAAAATTAAATTTACTTTCATACCCTGAACTTCTAAGGCTCCTTTCCACGAGCCGGTAATTTGTGCTGATGCATTTATCATACTTGATACTAAAATTAATGCAGAAACAAAAAGTGTTTTCATTAAGTGTATTTAAAAATTAAAAAAATAAAATTCTGCGCAAAGTTGGTATTTATATACGGCTATTAGATAACGCTATTAGGGGGATTTATTTGCTTAACTTACCCTTAAAGTTGTATTCTTTTGCTTCTGGTGTGGTAGGGTAGCGTAATACGTCTCTCATATATAAACTATCGAAGCCGGAAGTAATTTCGGCATCTATATTCGGTCTGCAACATTGTATGGTATATTTTCCGGGTCCTAAATATTGGAAACTATAATTTTGTTGCAATATTGTATCGAAAGTAAGCGATACAGTTTCCCCATTTTTATGTATATATGCTGTGCATTTTGTAGTAAAACTATCTATGTTAGCATTGCCTAAACTATCAAAAGCACTGTGTCTATATACAGACAAATAACCTTTAAAGGTATAATCTCCATCATCGGTTATGGGTTTGTTTTTCTTTGTACAATTACTAAAAAGTGGCATAGTTAATATAACCACCAATTGCATCAGTATTAATTTTGATTTCACTTTTATAGAATTTTTATTAATGTAAAATTATCTTTTTATTTGTTTTGAACGATTTATATTTTTTGTCTTGTTACACTTATGGAATGGTGAAATTTTATTTTTTTGTATGTAAGATTGAAATGCCCTTACCTTTGTATTCTTAAAACTCATAAACCTACTTTAAATTAATCTGTAAGGGTTAATTTATTATTTATCACTATTATCTTTGATTAACAATGCGATTACTGTATTCGGTTTTTATAAGTGTATGGATTTTAAACAATCCACTTAATGCTCAATGCCCTCAAATAATGGGTGCAATGGTAAATGGATGTGGTCTCCCAACGAGCGAAGGGGCAAATGAATTTGTAGTGTTTAAAACAGATATGGCACTGCCTGTATCGAATTACAATATGATTTATAGCACAAATGCCAATTCGTATTTGAATAATCTTTCCGGACAAAATGCTACAACTCCATTATACCCCGATAGCATTTCATTTGGAGCATGTACCCATTATGATATAGTAACTACACCAAGTAGGGTAATTCCTGCAAATGCTACCGTAATGTTTATACCAAGTGTTCATGATTTTCATTACGATTTTAGTTTAATGTGTTCCTTAGCAGGTGCTGATAGTTTTTTTGTCGTATATATCCTAACGCAAGTTTCCGGAGTATCTAATGCTCAGGTGCAATCGGGTGTTTTGAGTAGGTGGGATCTTGGTGGTACCTTGGCTAATGCACCACCAGTATCTAACCCTAACAGATATTTAAGGATAGATAATGTAGCTATGAATTGTGATTCTACGCCTGTAATGTACACCAATGGCTGGACGGGAGCTACACAAGATGGTAATGCCGTTAAATGGGATGCAAGTGGTAATTCTACTTATCTTAAAACCGAATGTACCGATATAGCATTACCTGTGCATTTGCTTAGCTTTTCGGGTATGGTATTAAATGGAGCGGTTAAATTATTATGGGAAATGGCTAAGGAAGATGATGTTCTTAATTATGTAATAGAACGCTCATTAGATGGAAAAACCTTTTCCGAAACATATACCACTCCCAATGTACATACTTCAATGTACCATTTCATAGACTATGATTTAGTAATCAACATTCAGTTTTATAGAATAAGATTCGATTTATTAGACGGCACTCAAGAGTATAGTAAAATAGAAGCAGTAAATACTAAAACGACTAACTATAACTCCTTACATATATATCCCAATCCAAGTAAAGGAATAGTGCATATAGATTGGTCTTTGAATGATGCCGTAACCAAGCAAAATATTTTTATAAACGTGGTAGATATTACAGGGAAAATAGTACAACAGCGGTTTGTTGCAACTAAAGTTACGGGTAATACTACACTTGATTTGAATGGATTAATGTCTGGTGTGTACCATATTGTTATAGTAACTACCGACGGTAAATATTTACAGAGTAGTACAGTTGTTAAACAATAAGCGAAACTCTTCTTTACCTACTTTTGTTAGTAATATAATGGTACTCTTTTACTGCTCCAAAAAGCGGTGCGGCTTTCTTACTTATTGCATCGGATTGTACTTTATTATTGATGTATAGCTTGCCGTCTTTGTAGTTTAATCTATATCCTCTGCCTCTTTTAACGATGCCTTCTTTTATTAAAAAGGCTTCAGTTTTTTCGGTATTAATTTCTCCTAATTGAGTGTATTTTACTCTAATGTCGTGCAATTCTTTACGCTTTTGTTCTATTTCTTTTCTTTTGGCTTCAGCCTCTTTTCTATATTCCTCATTACGTTTTCTTTGTTGCATCGCTACTTCTCTTTTTTCTTTAGCAATATATAATTGTTTTTCTCTTAACGATGATATGCTATCAATTGTTCTTTTTCTTGCTATGGTAATGCTATCTCTTGTAGCTTTGTGTTTGTAATAGACAACATTCCTTTTGTTAGTAGCATCTGTTTTCTGTAAATTCTGTATTATGCTTTCTGCTTTAATTAATTCTTTTTGTGCTGCATAAATTTCTTTCCCTGCCTCTTCAAACGACTTTTTAATATCTTCTGAAAAGTTAAAAGTACTGTCGTGTAAAGTCTTGTTTAGTTTTTCGGAAAGTTCCTTTTCTACTAAAGTCCAATCTGTTTCTTTTAAAATTTGTATTGCATTGTTTAGTTCCTCCAGCGTTTGCTGTAACGACTTTTTGAAAGTGTCTGTTGCGTCATTAAGGTTTAATGCCTCGAATTGCATTGCATCAAAATTTGTTTCTTCGAAGTCTAATGGTTCAAAAGTTACATCTTCGTCTGGTTTGTTATTATAGTTATCTGTTGCATCTTCCGTAATGTTAGATTCGGCTTCGTTTTCGGTATTTTCATTTCCGTAATCGTTTTCAGTGTCAGGTGTCTGGTTTTCCTTTGAAGTATGTGCTGTTTCAGCTTCTTGTTGGGTTTCGGATTTGTTGTTTTTCCCATTATATTTTTGACCATAAACCGCTACAAGACTAAGCGATAATGCCAATACAGAAAATAATACCAATATTGGTTTAGTTGCATTTGTTTTAGTGTTTTCTTTCATTGTTATTCTTTTTATTCGGTTAAATAATGAAGATTTTTTGTGTCCGGACATTGCCATAGTTTGGGCGTTATAAGATAATTGAAAAGTAGATAATGTTAATAAAGCATTGGCATATAATTTAGGTTCGTTGCTGTTGTTTATTACTAAATCGTCGCAGGCATATTCTCTTTCTTTTCTTACCATAGAAGATATGAGCCACATTGCAGGGTTAAAAAACAGTATGGTTTCTATTATAGATTGAATGATGTTAAACAAGAAATCGTTGCGTTTAATATGTGCTAATTCGTGGAGTAAAACCAATTCTAATTGTTTGAAATCTATTTGTGTTACTAATGTTGCAGGTAATAGAATTATAGGTTTTATTACGCCATACATTAATGGAGTACTTATTTTGTTAGATAATTTTAAGACTACATTTTGTACTAATCCGATTTTTAATTTTACTGATTTGAAAATTTCCTGTAAAGCATTGTCGGGTGCAGATGTTCCGGATTTTAGTGTTCTGATTTGCCAAAGTTGTAATAGTAGTTTTATACTCAGAAAAGTTAAACATACTAAATACAAAACCGAAATAATCATTAGTAAACTTTTGTACGAATACAATAAAGAAAATGTAGGGTAGGGTAGTGTAGTATTGGGATTTATATAAGTTGATACATTTTGAGAATGTGAATTGTTAATTATCCATTGGCTCTGTAAGTCTATTACCAAAGTATATACAAAGGAAAGGAACATTAAGGTTAATGTAGCATATAATATTTTGTATTTTACGGCAGATTTCAGATGATTAAACAAACTAAAAATTAGTTGTACTAATATAAGTAGTACAATGCCTACCACAATGTTTTTTAAGATTGCTGTGCCTATTGCTGTTAATATGTTTTCGTACTTAAAAATAAAATAATTCATATTGCATCTGATTTTTAGATATAAACTAAAGAGTGTTTAAGTATTTTTTAATTGCATCAATTTCTTGTTGGGTTATTTTTTTATTTCCTAATGCTTGCAATACTAAGTTAGATGCAGAGCCTTCAAACACATTGTCTATCATATTTTGCATTAAATGGTTTTGGGTTTTTTCTTTTTTTATTCCTGCTTCGTAGATATGTAGTTTGCCTTTTTCTTTTCTTTTCAGAATGCCCTTTTCGTTCATTATCTGCATTAGTTTTAGGGTGGTGGTATAACCGCTTTGTTTTTGTAACGACAATATTTCGTGTACCTCTTTTACTGTGGCAGCACCTTTTTGCCATATAATATTTAGGATTTCCAACTCACTTTCTGTTGGTTTTATGTTTTTCATTTTTAATAAAACTAATTGTTGTTACGAAATATTTCGTAGCAAATGTACGAAAGTATTCGTAATGGCAAAATTTATTTTTTGAGAGCTTTGCTTTTACTCGAAAATAGCGGTGTATTTTATAGTATTATTAGTGGAGTAAAACATTAATGAATGTACATTTCTGTTTTGATTAATAGTGTAGCTAAAAGTAATACTGTCGGTGGTGTTAATGTATTTAGGGTTGATTGTTTTAAAAATACTTTCGTATTGGGTTGTACTACAATGCATAACAAAAGACTCAAAATAATCTCCATTTAAAGAAAAACTGTATTTGTATTCGGTAATACTATCCACATTGTTTTTATTGATTTTTATGTCAAAGCTATTCTCAACTTTTGCAATAAGCTCTTCGTTATTTTGCTGCTGATTACAACTTAATGTTAATAATAGAAATGAAACAATAAAATAGCTCTTCATATTTTTATTACACTTCAAATTAAATATAGTATTTTTGATTATTAGGATTATCAACCATACAATATTATGATATCTGCATGAAAACTAAAGTTAATGAAGCAAATCTTTATTGTTTTATTTCTTTAATCGTTACGGAGAGTTGGTATTTAGCACCGAAGATATAAACGCAACAATCCGTTTTAGATAGAGTAATGCAAACGATTATCAAAGGCGATGTTACCTTGCTGAGATAATTGCTACAACGCTTCTAATGCTTCGCCTACAATAAAAAAACTTCCGGTAATTAAAATAGTATCTTCTTTTTGGGCAATGGAAAATACATTATCTACCGCTTGTTTTACGGTACCAAAAATTTTCCCGGAAATACCTAATGCATTGGCTTTGGCTGCTAAATCATTTACGGGCAATGCTCTCGGTATTTGTGCTTGGGTAAAATAAAATTGTGCATCTTTCGGAAAATGTGCTAAAGCACTTTGTACATCTTTATCTTTTACAAAACCGAGAATAATATGTAGTTTGCCTTTGTTGTTTTGAAGATTTAAGTTTTGTTTTAAGTATGCTAATCCGGCAGGGTTATGTGCTACATCAAGTATAATATCCGGTTGCTCCGACACTAACTCCCATCTGCCTCTTAATCTTGTTGTGGATTTAACTTTGCTTAGGCTTTCTATAATTTGTTGCATTGTTATATTCCACCCTTTGGATATTAATATACGACAAGCAGCTAATGCGGTTTTGATATTATGTATTTGATAATCTCCAATGAGGTCGGTAATTACTTTATACATACTTAAATCCGTTTTGTTAATTACGGTTAAGTGTTGATGGTGTTTTTCTGTTTTGGTTTTTACTACGTCCCAAATAGTATCTGCAAATACAATAGGTGCATTTTTATTGTGTGCTTCTAAGAAAAAAACTTGCTCTGTTTCGGATTGCGTTTCGCCTATAACTACAGGCGTATTGGGTTTAATAATTCCTGCTTTTTCTTTGGCTATGGCTTCGAGTGTATCGCCGAGAATATCTGTATGTTCTAAACTAATATTGGTTATTACACTTACTTCGGGGATAATAATATTAGTACTGTCTAATCGCCCGCCTAAACCCGTTTCTATTACTGCTATATCTACATTGTTGTCTGCAAAAGCCTGAAAAGCCATTGCCACATTTAGTTCAAAATAAGATGGTTTTATCTCTTCTATAATAGATAGATTATTGTTCAAAAAATCAATTAACCATTGCTCCGAAACCATTGCGCCATTAATCCGAAAACGCTCTCTTATATCTACTAAATGAGGCGAAGTGTAAAGTCCTGTTTTGTAATTGCAAGTTTGTAATGCCGATGCAAGAATATGACTAACACTGCCTTTGCCATTGCTCCCGGCAATGTGTATTGTTTTGAATTTTTGTTGCGGATTGTCTAAATGTTCGCATAGCAAGGTAATATTACCTAAGCCTTTTTTTATGGCAGCATCGCCAATTCTGCTAAACATTGGCAGTTTTTCCAACAAAAAATTATTGGCTTCTTCAAAAGATTTTATCATTGCATTAATAATAAATTAGCCAATGGCATTATTCAAATCTTCTATTAAATCGTCTGCATCTTCTATACCTACACTTAATCTGATTAAAGAGTCGGATAAGCCATTTTTAATGCGCTCTTCTCTTGGAATAGCTCCGTGTGTCATAGTAGCCGGATGACCGATTAATGATTCTACACCACCTAAAGATTCTGCCAACGCAAATAGTTTAGTGTTTTTAAGCACTTGTAATGCAGCTTCCATATTATCATCTTTCAGCGTGAAAGACATCATACCGCCAAAGCCTTTCATTTGTTTCTTCGCAATATGGTGGTTAGGGTGGTCTTCGAATCCTGCCCAATACACTTTATCTACTTTAGGGTGATTGCGTAAGAAATGTGCTATTTTAATGCCGTTTTCGCAGTGCCTGTCCATTCTAACGTGTAGGGTTTTTATTCCTCTTAACACTAACCAGCAATCGTGTGGTCCGGGTACGGCACCACAGCTATTTTGTATAAAACGAAGGCGTTCTTCCAATGCAGTATCGTTTAAAATTACTGCTCCGTGCACTACATCGCTATGTCCACCAAGATATTTAGTGGCAGAATGTACTACTATGTCTGCACCTAACGCTAATGGATTTTGCAAATAAGGAGAAGCAAAAGTATTGTCCACTACACAAAGCACATTGTGTTTTTTGGCAATACTGCTTACTGTTTCAATATCTATAATGTTCAGTAATGGATTGGTAGGGGTTTCGGTCCATATCATTTTGGTATTAGGAGTAATATGTGCTGCTACACTTGTTGCATCTGCCATAGATACAAACTTAAATTGGATGCCATAAGGAGCAAAAACTTTGGTAAATATACGATATGTACCACCATATAAATCGTTAGAAACGATTACTTCGTCGCCTGGTGATAATAATCTTATTACAGCATCTGTAGCGGCTAAACCACTACCAAAGCATAAACCGTATTTGCCATTTTCTATTGCTGCCAAAGCATTCTGTAATGCTGTTCTGGTGGGGTTTTGTGTACGAGCATACTCGTAACCTTTGTGCACACCGGGAGCTTCTTGTACATAAGTACTTGTCTGGTAAATGGGTGTCATTATAGCTCCGGTAGTAGGGTCTGGCTCTACTCCTGCGTGTATAAGTTGTGTGGCTTTTTTGTATTGATTCATAAAAAAATGTGTGTGTAAATTTGAAACAAAAGTAAAGTTTTTAATAGTAGTTTAATAGTAGCTACCGACAACCATTAAGCAATTGTAAATGCAGATTTAATGTAATTACATCTTCTCCTACTTATCTATTATCAGCGTATCGTAGCTAACACCATAGCCTGCCCATACGCCTAATGCGCCGTTGGTAATATTAGTAGTAATCTGTACCGGAGTGGCAAACGGATTGCCAATAGAGCCAGAAGAAAATTCTAAAGTACGCCAAAAATCAAAAACACCTTTGTCGATAGAGCTCCATTTTACTACTACTGTATCGCCTTTAAAGAAGTAGCCGAAAGTATTGGCATCTATGCTGTCCATGCGATTATAGCCGGCAGTAAGTTCTATCTGTACTGTAGTGCCATTAACTATTAAGTCATCAAATACGGAATAGTAAGGAGCCGAAAATGCTTCCCCATTTCTACTGGTAAAGTATCTTGCATAATTGCCAAAAGTATCTGGGTCGGAGTATTGTGCTTTTAATATTCTTTGGTTCATATTACTATCTGGAACAAAAGAAGTGGGCTCTTCTGCCCAAAGAGAATCTAACGGAATTAATCCGGGAATGCTTGTTACCGACTCGTAAGTTTCGTTATTGTAAGTTACTTTTAAGGTGTAGGTTTTGCCTATTTCTCCCATAAAGCCAAGCGAAGGAAGGTGCGATGTGTCGATAGTATAAAAATATGCTTTTATGTTGTTGAATTCTATTTCGTATTCTTTGAGATAGACGGTATTAGTGCCATCAGATACAGATATTTCAGCATCGTGCAAAAAAGCTTCAGAAAGGGTTTGTAGATCTATTTTCGAAAAAAAACCAATACTTTTAGAAAGTCGAACTAAGGGGTACGAGCCATTTTCGATACCACCCTCTATTACTACTTTTTGTGTTGCTTCGCCTAAATTAAAATTTACTTCGCGCTCGCAAGAAAAAAAGATAAATGCAATACTGCAAATTGTTATGATTGACGCTATTTTTTTCATCGAATATTGTGTCGTGATTGTTTTAAGATTTTACTTTCGATTTATTGGCTTCGTAAAAAATAATGCCTGCTGCTACCGATACATTTAAAGAATCAAAATTACCCGACATTGGTATTTGAAACAAATTATCTGCTGCTTTTAACACATAATTGCTCACCCCTTTATCTTCCGAGCCTAAAACAATGGCTGTAGGTACCTTAAAGTCTAAATTATCAATAGAATTGCTTGTCTGTAATGCAGATGCTACTATCTGGATACCATTAAGCTTGAGCGTATCTATGGCTTGCTCTACGGAGGGCGTTTTGCACAGTGCAATATTATTAAGCGCTCCTGCCGATGTTTTTATGGCTTCTTCGGTAATGGCTGCATTATTAGAAATGGGTATAACAATAGCGTGCACACCAAAACAAAATGCAGAACGAGCTATTGCACCCAGATTTCTAGTATCGGTAATGCCGTCGAGAATGGCGAGTAGGGGGGTATCTCCATTATCGTTAATTTGGTCTATTATATCTTGTAATGGCAGATAATCGGTAAGTGCCGTTAATGCTATTACACCCTGATGATTTGCTTTAGTAAATCTATTGAGTTTTTCGACAGGTACGTAGCTTGTGGCTATGTTTTTTTGTTTGCTTAATTTTTGAATTTCGGCTATTTCTTGTCCCGCAGACGACTGTTGTATAAATATCTTGTCAATGTTTTTATCTGCTTCTAATGCTTCTAATACAGGTTTTCTTCCGATGATTAATCTCGAAGCAGGTACTTTGTTTTTATTTCCCTGAAAACCTTTGTTTTTAAAATTATTTCCTGATTTCTGCATATAATTAGAGGTCTTTGGGATTGTCTTTTTTGTTGTTTAATTTTTGTTCGTATTGCTTAGAGTGTATTAATTCGAGGGCATCTATAATTACATTGTCTTTTTTGTTTAATGCTCTGTAATACCCTTCGGAACCAAACATAAAATTAATGATTAATAGTCGAGAACGATATTTTATATACTCCACATTTTCGGTGTTTTTCCAAAAATCTTTAGCATACTTTTTATCCGATTTTTCTAATTCGTTTTTAAAAAAATCCAACATTTCTGCATCGGCTTTGTAGTTTTTCTTAAAGGTTTCTATTGTTTGATATGCTTTAAATTTATCTTGATGATTGATGTAATAAACATAAGTGGCATCATCTAAAACAGGGAAAACTTCCAGAATATCTTTAGATACTTTTTGGTTTGTTCTCTTTAACTCCAAATCGGGAATAATACCCCCTCTTTCTACATCTTTGATTTTTGCCAGCGAGTCGTTAAGGCTTAGGGTATCTGTATTGTCATTTTGTTGGTGGTATTGCCCTACACGCTCGTTTTTGTCTTTATTGCGCAAGGTGTAAGCACGCTGAATGCTTTTGCCTTTGGGAGTGTAATATCGTGCTACGGTAAGACGCAGCGCAGCACCATCGCTAAGGGTAAATTGCTCTTGTACTAAACCCTTGCCATAAGAACGATTACCTGCAATAATGCCTCTGTTTAAATCCTGAACAGCACCGGCTACTATTTCGCTTGCAGAAGCAGAGCTTTCATCTACCAATACTATTAATTTCCCCTTTTCAAATATACCTTCTTGTTGCGACTTATAGTCTTTTTGGGTAAATGTTTTACCATTTGTATAAACCAATAATTGTTCACTGTCTATAAATTCGTCGAGGATGTTTATAGCTGCTTCTAAATACCCACCTGGATTTTGTCGAAGGTCGAAAATAAGGTCTTTCATTCCTTCGTTTTTTAGTTTTTGGAGTGCGTTTTTAAATTCTTGAAATGCAGTAGCGCTAAATTTATTGAGCCGTATATAACCTGTTGTTTTATTGAGCATATAGTGCGCATCTATACTCGAAATAGGTATTGCTTTTCTTTCTATGGATACAGTAACCGGAATTTCATTGTCTTTGCGTAATACGGTAAGCGATACGGTACTATTTTCAATTCCCCTAAGTTTAGTAATAATTTTTTCGTTGGTTATATTGTTTCCTGCTATGGTATCGTTGTTTATTTTAATGATTTTATCGCTTATTTTTATACCGCTTTGTAGTGCAGGACCATCGGGGATGAGTGAAAGTACTCTAACGGTATCTTCCAAAATAAAAAATTCTACACCAATACCTTTAAAATTACCATCGAGCGACTCGTTAATTATAGCCACATCTTTAGCCGGAATATACGAAGTATGTGGGTCGAGATGGCTTAAAATACCGTCTATGGCATCTTGGTATAATGCTTCTTGGTTGAGCGTATCCACATATCTTTCAGAAATAAGATCAATGATTTCTTCTATTCTGTCGTTGCGCTCTATAATGGTGGTAAATGCTCTTTTGGTACGTAGTGTTTCGTTTAATCTAAAGCCTATTACCATTCCGGCAGCAAGCACAATGGCAAAAAACAAAGGTGTCCATTTTTTATAATTAATGTTATTGGATTGGGACATTGGAAGTATCTGTGGTATATATAAGCAAATCGAATGCAAAGGTATGGCTATGCGTAGGAAATCTAAAATAAATATTGGAGCTTGGGGTGGTGGTTTGTTGTAGATGAATGATGAAATATATTTTGATTTTTAAATATTATTGGTTAAATTGCGAACGTTAGTAATCTTTTATTCATTTTTAAAAATTAAATATTATGAGAAATGTTACATTACAATGTGTTAGCAATTTTAAATTAAGCCTGATAATGATGGCTACTGTATTATTTATTTTACCCAATGCCTTAAAAGCACAGTGGGGACCCAATCCTGCAAACTTCAGTAATCAACCTATACCTGCATCAGTTCCTAACTCACAAGATGCTTATGTGGTCAATACCGCTTTGTTAGAATGTACCAAAAATCCCGGATCGGGAGTATTTAAAGAAGCTTTATCTGCCATAGTGTGGGGTACTAATACCGACGAAGTACATCTGTATGTAGAGCATGTAATGAGAGATTTGTCTTCTACTACCATTTGTCATACCATGACCTATACAGGCTCAATGCCCACATCTATACAATTAAACAATGTAGGCACACAAGGGCAAAATCCCGATGTAATACTGCGCGACCACCCTAATAACCCCGGTGTGGACTATATAGTATCGGTGGTATATAGCGAAAACGGAGGCATCTATCTCGAAGAGTACGAAATTACCGGAATTACACCCGGTACAGCTTCTACCCCTATACTTACCCAGATACAAAAAACACTCCTTATTACTTCTACTTATTTGGCAGGAGATATAGGCTCTTATCCTAAAATAGACGGGTACGTAAATCCTTTTAACTTAATTGGCGATTTTTTTGAAATGGAAGGGTTTGTAGTTACTTGGGAAACCTTAAACGGTGTAGAGGTGCAAGCGTTCGATGCCAATGCCATTCCCTTTTACGAAACCTTTTTAAATGGATTTTTATTTAACCCTACCGACGGACACAGACCCGACGTAGCGGCAGTAGTGGAGCGCACGCCTACCGGTTTCGACAAAATAGCCTATATAGCTTGCTTTTATACTGACCCTATGAGTATGTGTAATGTATATGAGTTTAATATCAGCAGCGGTATTACTACTCCTGTATCTGTAACACCACTTCATACCCCCACCGCAGGTTATCCACATATAAGCATCGACGGTATGGGTATAGCAATGTACCCCAATACCAAATGGGTAGCAATAACCGGACACGACTGCAATGGTGGTTTTTTATATTCTAATACTGTAAATCCAATGGGGCAAGGATTTGGACCCCATAATAATTACAGCTTGTTTCATAGCTATACCGTAAGTGCCGGAGTGGGTTTTATGGCTAATGGTGTTTCTGAGCATGGAAACGAACAGTACCCTTTTGGAATGTCTACAGGCTTCTATCCTACCAATCCTACCAATAGCACCGTATTCTTAAATGTGGTAGATGCCAATACCAGTTTAGCTTTTAGTGGTGGAGGTACTTTTGATGATTTCTGTATTGTTAATAATGACTTTACGACCCTAGAAGCTGATATTCCTTATCTGCATTGTGGCATAGGCGATTATATAGGGCAAAGCTACTCGCTCAGCACAGCCAGTAATAGCGGTTACGACTTATTAGGTGCTTGGGTAGATTTGGGAGGTGGAGGTAATCCGCCGGGTATCAGATACAAATATTCTTGTAATGGCAATATGAATCTTGTAGCTGGAACCAGCCCACTTGTAGGGCAATTAAAC
Source organism: uncultured Taibaiella sp. (assembly GCA_964448955.1). Taxonomy (GTDB): domain Bacteria; phylum Bacteroidota; class Bacteroidia; order Chitinophagales; family Chitinophagaceae; genus MKSF01. The sequence continues at coordinate 34,420 of CAYUXT010000009.1, forward strand.
AATAATAATTTTACCGACGATATAAATGTATATCCTAATCCGGTACAAGACTTTTTATTTGTGAAATTATCAGAAACCATAACACCAAAAGTATTAAGCATATATGATATAATGGGGCGTAGGGTATTAGAGAAGAGGTTATCAGAAAATGAAAGAGTATTGGGTATAGATGTACAAGAATATAATAGCGGAACGTACCGAATAGATATTACAGACATTAAGGGTAAAAGATACGGCAAAACGGTAATGGTGGAATAGCCTCCCCTAACCCCTCCTTTGGAGGGGGATTTTTTCTTACCCAAAAAAACATTTCAATTATGCTTTACAAAACATTCATCATATTATTGTTATCATTTTTCTTTACCAATTCTATAAATGCCCAACAAGACCAATGCCCTGATTACGAATGGGTAGAAGGGATAAAACATTTTGTTTATGATAGATATACTAAAGAAAAAAAGTATGTAATGGGTCTTAATCACTATAAATATTTAAAAGATGTAGAAGGTAACCATATTTTGGTACTATTATTAAATACCGGAGGGTTTGGAGCTAGTATTGATACTTTTGTAATTGAACACAAAAACTTTATTGTACCCTTTAAATTAAAAGATACGGATTTGAGTTATATGATAGTTGTACTAAAATTGGATAAGGATTTTAAACTTTTATGGCATAATAACTTAACTTTTAGCCAAGATTCAATAGTTACCTCGTCGTATTATATGAATCTTAACGGATTAGCATTAGACAGCAAAGGTAATATCTATGTAACGGGAGAAGCCAGAAGCTATAGTAGTGTAAGCAAATTACATATAGACAATAAAACAATGTATTTAACTACAAATTTTTACACATCTTTTCAAGATGGTTTTATGTTTAAACTCAACCGAACTAATGGCTCTGCCTTTTGGTTAAAAAAGCTATCGGGTATAAGACCATTCGATTTACAAATTACGCCCAACGATTCGCTTTATCTGCCCTTTGTAACCTATAAAGATACCTTAGGTTTCGATAATACACTAATTAACCGTACCGATAGCGGAGGCTTAGCTAAGTTTAATGCCCTTGGCGAGCTAAGGTGGGTTGCTTGGGGTAAAGGTAAATATATAGATGTAATTTCCACTACTGTTGGCTTAATGCCTTCCGTACAACAAAGGCATGTCTTTTCTTTCGATAATCAAGAGAATGTATATATCAGAGGCTTAATTGACGATACTACCATTGCCAAAATAAATACCAATGGACAAATAGAATGGCAAAGAAAATTCCCGTACCATCTTAACGGTACCAATAGCAATAATAGGGCAGTAAGCAATATACAGGTAAGTAATAACGGAAATGTATATGCAGTTATAGGTCTCAACTCCACAAGTTTTAATGCAACTAATCCTTACGATTTTGGCAATGGCAATATGGTACAGTTGCAGCAGTTAGCCACCTACTTTTTATGGGAAATGAATGCCAGTACCGGGCACACCACATCGGTAGGTAAGCTATGGCAACATACTAACGATAGCACAAGTTGCTTTCCTGTATCTATAACAGCAGACAATATGGGCTATCTGTACATTAGTGGTATAATGAGCGGTAGGGATTCTGTAATGCTTGGCGATAGTGTGTTTCATATAACACAATATTATTCTAATAGTAATGCTACACAAAATGGGTATTCTTTAGACGCATTTGTATCTAAGGTGCAAGCTCCCGCCGAAGGTATGGGCGATGTTAAGTTTATATGGAGTGTACGCACCGAAGGTAAAGCAGAAGAATATATAATATTAGCCCAATCTTCTACAAATGGTCAAGAGCACTACTTTTATGGAGGTTTATTGCGTGGAGATGGTAAATTTGGTAAATATCACTTTACAGATACTTTTGGTTCAGGCATTTCCAATAATGAGGTTGCTTTGTTTTTCGGCAAAATCAATACCGACTGCTCGCTCCCCACAGAAGAAATCGCCAATCCGCTGCAATCTGTAACTATCTACCCCAACCCTGCACATACAAATATAACCATAACTAACTTACCGCCAAACAGCACCATCAACATAACAGATATAAGCGGTAGAGTGTTTTATACACAGTATAATAAAGCTAATAGTACAGTGCAGATACCTGTAAATGGTATAAGCAATGGTGTGTATTTTGTACAAATTATTAATGGAGAGCATAGAGTAAATCGAAAGGTGGTGGTGTGGTAGCAATTTAGTAAATTGCATTTTTAAATTAAGCTCCGGCAAATACGAAAACATAAAAATAACAACAAATACAAAATGATTTTTTCATTCCTTCTATTTCCCATTTTGTTCGCTGAGCGAAGTCGAAGCGCATGTGGGAAATAGAAGGATTAAACTCTCATGTTATGCAAAAAATATTCATCGTTTTACTTACACTTTTTTTTATCTTTACTATTAATACAAAAGCCCAACAAAACGAATGTCCACAGTTTGAATGGGTAGAAGCTTTAACTACAAGTGGAAGTCTTACAATATTTTCTTCATGTATAGATGTAAAAGGGTATAATTATCTTGCAGGAGTGTATGAGGGAGTGGCTTCAATAGGAAATTTTATTCTTCCTTCTACGTCTCAAGGAATGGGAACATCTTGGGTTGCCAAATTTGACACTCTTGGTAATTGCATTTGGGCTACTTATGCAATTGGGGCGTATTTTAGGGATATAGAAATTGACTATTCGGGTAATTTGCACATTGTAGGAGAGGCTTTCACATTGAATACCCCAAATTTAATATTTCAACAAGATACTATTTATGGCATTACAAATGGTGGTTTTTTTGCCAAATTAGACACAGCAGGGACATTACAATGGATGGAACACCATCCTAACTTACACCATTTGTCAATTTTAGTTTCATCCACAAATAATATTCACCTACTTTCATTGTTAAAAGATACTTCAATATTTAACACACAAACTATAATGCCTACAAATGGAGAGCCGCATTTTGCATGCATTAAACTAAACCAACAGTTGCAAATACAATGGGTGGCACAAGCTAAAGTAGGTGGGACATCTAACGGTCATGGAAATAGTTGGGTAGAAGCAGATATAGACGATGCTGGCAATATATATATAGTAGGTGCATTGCCCAATATTGGTCCAATAAATATTGGTTCGACTACATTAAATGTTGCTAATAATACAAACGAGGGTGTTGTTGCCAAAATAAATGGTAATTCCGGAGAGTTCGAGTGGGCAAAGCAAATAGAAAGTACCTATTTCTCTGTATTAAAATACATTACTATTCTAAATAATGAACAATTGTTTGCTTTGGGTACTTTTAAAGGCACTGCCGATTTTGGAAATAATATTACCCGTTCTACATCATTCAATAACACTTCTCAAGAAGAAGTGTTTATGGTACAGATAGACGCCAATGGAGGTAATTTTCAGCATGTAATGCTTACCGGCTTAATCTATGACAATAATTTAGGTGTTAATGATTTTAAATCGGACAATGATGGGTATTTGTATATGGTAGGTTTGTATAATGGTACAAAGCAATTTGGCGATTCTATATTCCAATCACAATCTTACGATGCTTTTATTTCTAAAATACTACCTCAACAAGATACTTTTAAAACACTATGGACACTTAGCTCTCAGGGTACAGCTTATGAGGCATTGTTCAAAATGTCTGTTGTATCATCAAAAGACATCTATATTTCGGGTATATATGCAGATGGTGTTTGTGAGTTAGGTAGTCATAGTTTACAGGGCGCAAATTCTACCACTTATGTTTTCTTATCCAAAATAATCAACGACTGCTCGCTACCCACAGAAGAAATCGCCAATCCGCTACAATTGGTAACCATCTACCCCAACCCTGCGCACACGAACATAACCATAAACAACCTACCACATAATAGCACTATCCATATTACAGATATAAGCGGTAGAGTGCTTTATACGCAGTATAATAAAAATAATAGTACGTTGCAGATACCTGTAAATGGTATAAGCAATGGTATGTATTTTGTACAAATTATTAATGGAGAGCATAGAGTAAATAAAAAGGTGGTGGTGGAAAGGTAAGAGCATTGTAATGTACCGCAAAATGTAGCAAAGAGTTGAAAATTATGTATTCAAATACCTTAATTTTCAACTTTTTAATTTATAATATTTAATTTCGCCAAATGATTACCGCAGAACGCATAACACAATGGCTTAACGAGACGCATCAACTACAAGAAATTTCGGATAAGAAATTAGAAAAACTGTCGCAAGACTATCCGTATTTTAGCGTAGCACAATGTTTGTTGCATTTGCACAAAAAAAGCAATAGCGAAGAATGGACAGAACTTAGCGCAAGATTTAGTCTAAACCCCGTATCTGTTCGCTATCTTATTACCGACAAAGCACCCACAAGTGATGTATATCCAGCTAAAGAGGAGGTTGTAGAAGTGCCAACCGATTTAAAAGAAGAAGATTTAATTATGCCATACTCTGCCGCAGATTATTTTACGGCTACAGGCGTAAAAGTTTCTAACGACCTGCCGGAAAAGGAACAGGCTACTGCTACAGAAAAAGAAACAGACAGTCCGCAATCGCTAATGGTAGTAATGAGCTTTACAGAATGGCTAAAAACTATTTCGGAAAAAAGCCAAAAAGAAAAAGCAGAAGAAGAAAGTAAAAAAGCCTTAAAAGCATTGTGGCAAAAAGAAAAGTTAGCACACGCATTAGAAGAAGAATCGGAAGAAATACCCGAACAAGTGTTTGAAATGGCAGTAAATTCTATATCTAATAGCGAAGATTTGGCGAGCGAAACTTTTGCGGAAATTTTAACCAAACAGCAAAAATTTGAAAAAGCCATTGATATGTACAAAAAATTAAGTTTGCTTAATCCTGAAAAAAGCACTTATTTTGCACAAAAAATTGAATATATACAAAAATTAAAATAATAGAAATGACAAGCTTTTTAATTATCCTTATTATATTATTGTGTGTGGTTTTATCTTTTTTTGTACTCATACAAAAGCCCAAAGGCGGCGGACTTTCAGGGTCTTTCGGTAGTCTTGGCGCACAAGTTATGGGTGTAAAAAAATCGAGCGATACAATGGAAAAAGGTACTTGGTACACTATAGCCATTATTGGTGCATTATGTATAGCTACTGCATTTACCATAGACAGAGTAAGCACCAAAGCTCCTGCTCAACAAGAGCAAGCTCCTGCACAACAGCAGCAACAAGGACAGCAATAAGAAATAATATTCTAACATAGTTTTATTAACAGCTTTGTATTAAATACAAAGCTGTTATTTGTTTTCGGTATTTTGCATTGTACTTATTAAGGCTTGCTAAGTAATGCCATTTATATTTGTAAAATTTCCAATGGAATTGTGTTGTAGGTCAAAAGACACAACAACGGCGGGAGAGGGGGGATAGGAGTAATTTGGACTAAATTTAATTTGTAATCGGTATAATGCTACTTTTCTAATGTAAATGTTATTTTAGGACAAGATATATGTTGCAATAATAATCCAGTATTGTAATGCTCATTAGAAGTTATGTATTATTGCTAAAGATTAATATGCTTACATTAATACTAATAGGAAATTATACAAAAGAATTTCTAAGCCTAAGAATTGCAATGTTATAAAACATAGGTTACTGAGTCTAGTCGAAGTATTACTTTTTACTTTTGAACTATTTTCTTGCGAAGCAAAATTTAGACTTTATATAAATCATTACCTTTGCTCTATGGTAAAAGAATTGGCAAAAGAGACCATTCTCAACGAGCTGAATGCCATTCAAAGTTTAATCGAATTAATAGATGATGATTTTGAAAAGGCTGTAAATTTATTGCATCACTGCAAGGGCAGGGTAGTAATAAGTGGTATCGGCAAAAGTGCTATAATAGCGCAAAAGATAAGTGCTACATTTAATTCTACCGGCACTGCTGCTATATTTATGCACGCCGCAGATGCTATTCACGGCGATTTAGGTATGATACAACCCGAAGATGTGGTTATTGTTATTTCTAAAAGTGGCGAAAGTCCGGAGATTAAAGCACTCATTCCATTAATCAAAAATTTTGGTAATGCCGTAATTGCTATTTGTGGTAATACGTCTTCTTATTTAGCTACTCATTCCGATTGTTTGGTAAATGCTACTATTGATAAAGAGGCTTGTCCTAATAATTTGGCACCCACTACCAGCACTACGGTACAGATGGTTTTAGGCGATGCTTTGGCTGTTTGCTTATTGCAGTTAAAAGGATTTACGGCAAATGATTTTGCGAAATTTCACCCCGGAGGAGCTTTAGGCAAAAGGTTATATCTTACAGCCGGAGAATTGTGTTCGGGAAATAACAAACCTACCGTACAGGCAGATAATGGCATAAATGATGTAATTATCGAAATATCGGGAAAAAGGTTAGGAGCAACAGTAGTGCTTTTGGGAGAAGCAATTATTGGCATCATAACCGATGGTGATTTAAGAAGAATGTTACAAAAAAATAAAAATCACGATAATTTGTTGGCAAAAGATATTTGTAGCCCCAATCCTAAAAGTATAGAAGCAGCCGAATTGGCGGTAAAGGCTTTAGAAGTAATGCGCCAAAACAATATTAGCCAATTAGTAGTTACAGAAAACGGAGCGTATTGCGGTATGATACACTTACACGATTTAATTAAAGAAGGATTGATTTAAAAGAATTATTATTTTTACTAAAAAAAAGACAAAACAACAATATGAGCACAACATTAGAAGTGATACTCGAAATTTCAAAATATTTGGTTCCTGCAATAATCGTTTTAATAGGAGTAAATTCGGTAGTTAAAAAATTTATGCAAGGTGAAACCAAACGCCGCCAATTAGATATTTATAGAAACGGATTAGAAATAACACTCAGACTACGCTTACAAGCATACGAGCGATTATCGTTATTTTTAGAGCGCATTCAGCCGCGTACCTTAATACCACGTGTGTATATGTCCGGAATGACGGTAAGCGATTTGCAATTAGCACTTACGCAATCTATCCAATCCGAATTTGACCATAATCTTTCGCAGCAAATATATATTACACCAAAATTATGGAATACCGTTAAAGGAGTAAAAGAACAAGAACAAGGAATGGTAAATCAGATTGCAGCTACACTTAATCCCGAACATTCGGCTAAAGAGCTGCATAGAAAAATATTGGATTTTGTACTTTCGACAGAAGTATTACCGATAGAAATAGCATTGGAATTGCTACACGAAGAAGCCAAAATTGTTTTGAGCCAAAAAGGATAAAATTTAGTGCAGAGATGAATTATGAGATATGAGTTATGAATTATGAGATATGAGTTATGAGTTATGAGATATGAGTTATGAATTATGAGATATGAGTTATGAGATATGAGTTATGAATTATGAGATATGAGTTATGAGATATGAGTTATGAGTTATGAGTTACAAAACTAAAATATATTGGCTTCAAAATTATTTTATGAATGCTTTATTTTGACTTTATAGTACCATAATGCCAATACGCTTCAATGATATTATCTACATTTATGTTTGAAATTTATGTTCCATCAACTGCTTTTCTTAATGTAAAATTAAATGCCAATACCAGTACAGAGCTATGTCTATGTGTAGTTTCAAATGGAGCATATCATTTTGTAAATAATCAATTAAACCAATCAACCATTCAACAATTAAAAAATGTCAAGAAAAAATAAAAGTAAAAAAAGCAAGTTTATACCGAAGAGTAAAAGCAGTGGCTCTTCTCTTGTAGGGCTAAATGTATCGGGTAAGCTCGATGTAGCCAAAAACGGTATGGGCTTTGTTATTGTAGAAAATTGGAATCAAGATGTATTAGTGTATGCTCGAGACTTAAACTCTGCAATGAATGGCGATACGGTTAAAGTAACCATCACCAAAGTGTCCTCAAAAGGAAGACCCGAAGGAAAAATAAAAGAGATTTTAAAAAGAAGTCAGTCCGAATTTATCGGCTATATTCAGATGAATGAAGGTTTTGGGTTTTTGGTAAACGAAAAATCAAGAGCTGCAACAGATATATTTTTACCCAAAGAAAATCTAAATGGAGCTAAAGATGGCGACAAAGCCATTGTAGAAGTAGTAAAGTGGGAGAGTGGCGATAAAAGACCCGTAGGCAAAGTTGTAGAAGTATTAGACGGAGCTAAAGAAAACGAAATTGTGCTTAAAGATATTTTACTCGAAACGGGTTTCCCTATTCGTTTTCCCGAAGAAGTAATACAAGAATCCGAAAAAATATCGGAAGCAATAGACGATGCAGAAATTGCCTTACGTAAAGATTGTAGAGATATTCTTACCTTCACTATAGACCCGGTAGATGCAAAAGATTTTGATGATGCCATTTCGTTTAGAGTGCTTAAAAATGGTAATTACGAAATAGGGGTACATATTGCAGATGTTAGTCATTATGTACAGCCCGGCACTGCTTTAGATAGCGAAGCATACAATAGAGCAACCTCTGTATATCTTCCCGGAAAAGTATCTCCAATGCTGCCGGAGCATATTTCTAATGTGCTTTGTTCCTTACGACCCAATGAAGATAAATTTACCTTTTCTGTGATTTTTCAAATCGATGAAAAAGGAAAAATACAAAACAGTTGGATAGGTAGAACGGTAATTCATTCCGATAGAAGATTTACTTACGAAGAAGCACAAGAAATTATAGAAACGGGCATTGGCGACCACGCAGAAGTTATCGGAACTTTACATACACTAACACAAACCATCAGAAAAGAACGCTTTAAAAAAGGAGCTATTAATTTTTCATCACAAGAAATTAGGTTTGAGTTAGACGAAGACGGAAAGCCCATTGGCATTGTGGTTAAAGAAAGCAAAGCAGCACATCAGCTTATAGAAGAGTTAATGTTATTAGCCAACAAACACGTTGCCATTTTTGTAGGGAAAAAGAAAATTAATAATCAATCTATACCATTTCCATACAGAGTGCACGATTTGCCCGACGAGTCTAAGTTAGGGATATTTGCTGCATTTGCTTCGCGCTTTGGTTATAAACTTAATATTAATAGTCCGGAAAAAATTGCAGGCTCATTCAATGAATTATTAAAATCGGTAGAAGGCAAACCGGAACAACACGTTTTGGAGCAATTAGGTATTCGTACTATGGCTAAAGCTGTATATCAGACCGATAATATTGGGCACTATGGTTTAGGTTTTACAGATTATTGTCATTTTACTTCGCCCATACGTCGTTATCCCGATGTAATGGTACACAGAATAGTGCAAGAGTGTTTAGATGAAAATGTGGTGTTAGATAAAAAAATGGAAGTAAAATGCAGGCATTGTACCGAAAGGGAAAGAAAGGCAATGGAAGCAGAGCGTACAGCCAATAAATACAAGCAAGTAGAATTTATGCAACAATATGTAGGGCAAGAGTTTGAGGCGGTAATTAGTGGTGTTTCCAATTTTGGATTTTGGGCAGAAACGGTAGCGCATAAATGCGAAGGTTTAGTTTCGCTTGCAGATTTGGCACAGTTAGATAATTTTGTGTACAGCGAAAGCGATTATGCTTTAAAAGGCATACATACAGGTTTGCAGTTTCAGATTGGAGATAAAGTAAAAATACTCGTTGCTGCTGCTAATTTGCAAAAACGACAAATAGATTTTGAGTATGTTAGAGAAAATCAAAATTCAAAAGTAAAAATTCAAAAGTCGAATACAAAGCAAAGAGGGAATGCCAATAAACAATCTTCAACTACTAAGCAATTAAATGTAAAAGGTAAAACTTCTAAAAAGAAACAGTAATTAATTTTTTTTTTAGCATCAGTAAAATAAATATTTATTTCATCAAAATCAATACTACCAACGCTTTTAAAACTATTTTAAATTTTTTTCAAAAAAATATTTGGTAAATTGAAAATTGCATATTTACCTTTGCGTCAAGTTCTTTAAAAATATTTCTTATCAAGAAAGGCAGAGGGTAATGGCCCGATGAAGCCTTGGCAACCTCTCTCTATTAATTTAGAGAAAAGGTGCCAATTCCATCCCAGAATAATGGGAAAGATAAGTCAGAAACACAGCTTTAAATACACATTTATACAAGCTCATCTGATTTATCGGATGAGTTTTTTTGTTTTATACAATTTCCAAAACTCATTCCGGTAAATACACTTCTCCTGATTGATAAGATTTTTTTTGAAAAAAATATTTCTTAATCAAACTAAAAAAAGGAGTTAACAATGAGCAACAGTGCAACACAGCTAATCCACAGCATTCCGGTAGATGAACTTACAGGATCTATTTCTGTTCCGATTTACCAAACATCAACTTTTGTGCAAGATGCACCAGGTGTAAACAAGGGTTTCGATTACTCTCGTACCAATAACCCTACGCGCAAAACCTTAGAAACCGTAATCGCTAAACTCGAAAATGGCACTACAGGTGTAGCTTTTGCAAGCGGCTTAGCAGCTATAGATGCAGTAATTAAACTATTAGAAGCAGGCGATGAAATAGTGGCAGTAGATGATATTTATGGAGGAGCATTTAGATTGTTTACACATATTTATCAAAAATTTGGTATCACTGTAAAGTATGTAGATACCACACAAAACGAAAATGTTTTTAATGCCATTACAGAAAATACAAAACTTATTTGGTTAGAAACACCAACTAATCCTACACTTAAAATTTCGGACATAGAAGGAATAGTAAAAATAGCAAAAGCCAATAACTGCCTGCTTTGTGTGGACAATACCTTTGCTTCTCCTGCATTGCAAAAACCTTTAGATTTAGGTGCTGATATTATTATTCATTCGGCTACTAAATACCTTGGCGGGCACAGCGATCTTATTGCCGGATTAGTAGTAACTAAAGATGAAGAATTAGGTGCAAAAATTAAATTTATTCAAAATGCAAGCGGTGCTATTTTAGCTCCTTTCGATAGTTGGTTAATTATTCGTGGTATAGAAACATTGCATTTAAGAGTAAAACAACATTGCGAAAATGCGCAAAAAGTTGCCGAATATTTACAAACACACCCTGCGGTAGATAAAATATTTTATCCCGGATTAAAATCTCATTTTAATCACGATATAGCAGCTAAGCAATCTAAAGGTTTTGGTGGTGTAGTATCTTTTTCTTTAAAAAATGACACACAAAATGCTGCCAAAATATTTGTAATATCTACACAATATTTTAAACTCGCAGAAAGCCTTGGCGACGTTAAAAGTTTACTTTGTCACCCTGCACAAATGACGCACAAATCTACACCGGACGAAGTAAGAAGAGCTGCCGGAGTAGCCGATAGCTTAATTCGCTTATCTGTTGGCTTAGAAGATGCCGATGATTTAATTGCAGACTTAGAACAAGCATTTGAAAAATTGAACGTCTTAGCAGCACAAAGTCAATCTGTAAGTAATTAAAAAATATTCAATTAATATTCTAACAAAAAGGAGGAAAAATGAGCAAACAATTAACCATAGGATTATTTGGTTTTGGTGTAGTAGGAGAGGGATTGTTTAAAGTTTTAGGACAAAGCAATTCTTTAAATGCTACCATAAAAAAAGTATGTATTAAAAATGCAGATAAGCAACGTAATGCACCTGCCGATTTATTTACTACTAATAAAAACGAATTGCTTTTTGACGAAGAAATAAATGTAATCGTAGAAGTTATAGATGATGCAGATGCAGCCTTTGACATAGTGAGTACAGCATTACTCAATGGTAAAAATGTAGTAAGTGCCAGCAAAAAAATGATTGCAGAACATTTTGCCGAACTGCTCAATTTGCAAGAACAAACCGAGCGTTCCTTGCTTTACGAAGCTGCCGCTTGCGCTTCCATTCCTGTTATCAGAAATTTAGAAGAATATTACGACAATGATTTATTGTTTTCGATTAGAGCAATTGTAAATGGCTCCACTAATTATATTCTTACTAAAATTTTTGAAGATGGTTTAGATTTTAATAGTGCTCTCAAGCAGGCTCAAGAATTGGGTTTTGCAGAAAGCAATCCTACACCTGATATAGAAGGATACGATGCTGCTAACAAATGGACATTTTTACTGACACACGCTTATGGTATTATTAAACCTACATCTGCTTATTTGTTTAATGGTATTCAAAACATACATTCGATAGATGCAGAAGTAGCTTCGGGGCGCAATCAGGAAATTAAATTGGTGGCACAAGCCAAAAAATTAAGTAATGGAAAAGTAGCTGCATTTGTATTGCCTCAGTTTGTAGATAGGCACGACTATTTAGCTTTTGTAAAAAACGAATTTAACGGTATCGTGATTGAAAGCAGCTTCGCAGACAAACAATTTTTTTATGGAAAAGGAGCAGGTAGTTTTCCGACTGCATCGGCCGTACTGAGCGATATAAGTGCATTGCGCTATCAGTATAAGTACGAATACAGAAAAGTAATACAGCATACTCCCCACGAACTTTCCGATAACTATTATTTAAAAGTATTTATAAGTTACAGTAATGAAAAAGATATAAACAAAAATGCTTTTGAATGGATAGAAGAATGGTATCAAAAACAAGATAGAAAATATTTAGTGGGTGTTATTTCTGTAAAGGAATTGCAGGGTAGTTTATGGTGGAAACAAAATGGAGTTTCTTTAATTGTTAGTACCGAACCGATAATAGAAAATTTGGATAACCACTTACATTTATTAGAAAGTAACCCTAAGCTTCTTGTAAGCGAAATAAAATAAAGTAATTTGAAATAGCCCCTTTTTAAGTATAACTCTATTGCTTAGCAATTTAATAAAATTGTTCAGACGCAGAGATTTTTGAACCTTCAGATTGAAAAATAAAAATTCAAAATAAAATATTCAAAAATCTTTGCGTACTTTGCCCTTCTCTTCTTCAATGAGAACTATTATTGAATAAGTTTTATTTTTCTTAATAGTTTTTTAATGAAAGATGTGCTCTTACGGAGTAAAATATATAGCTTATCAAAAACGCAAAAATAAAAACTACATTTTTCTGTACCCAATGTGGTAACGAAAGTATAAAATGGGCAGGAAAGTGCCCATCGTGCGGAGCGTGGAATACACTCAAAGAAGAAGTAATCGAAAAAAGTAACAACAATAAATCCGACTTGCAATCTTTATGGTCGGAAACCACTACCACCAAGACAGGACAGCAATCTAAGCGTATTGTAGAAATAGAAAGCGAAGAAGAAGAAAGATATAAGTTGCCTGATTCTGAACTTAATCGTGTGTTGGGTGGCGGATTAGTAAGAGGCTCAGTTGTATTAGTAGCCGGCGAACCCGGCATCGGCAAATCTACACTTTTTTTACAATGTGCACTGCAATGGCAGCAAGCCAAAATATTATATGTATCGGGCGAAGAAAGTGCTAAACAAATAAAAATGCGAGCCGACAGGTTGGGTATCAGTAATCCTAATTTATACTTACTCGCTGCTACCGATACCAAAGATATTTTTAAAGAAATAAAGCTACTCCAACCGCATTGGGTAATCATCGACTCTATTCAAACTTTAGAATCGCCATTTATCGAAAGCGCGGCAGGGTCTATCTCTCAGGTACGTGAATGTACCGCCGAATTACAAAAATTCGCCAAAATATCCAATACACCTGTTTGTATAATTGGACATATAACCAAAGACGGTAGTATTGCCGGACCCAAAATATTGGAACACGCCGTAGATACCGTTTTGCAATTTGAAGGGGATAGTCATTATAATTACAGAATATTAAGAGCACATAAAAACAGATTTGGCAGTGCGTCAGAAATTGGCATTTACGAAATGACCGGACAAGGAATGCGCTGTGTTACTAATCCTTCGGAAATTTTACTTTCGCAACATAGTGAGCCATTAAGCGGCATTGCCATTGCTGCGACTATTGAAGGAATAAGGCCATTGCTTATCGAAGTGCAAGCACTCGCTTCTCATTCTGCTTATGGTATGGCACAACGCACCGCTAATGGTTACGATATAAAACGATTACAACTTTTGTTGGCTGTTTTAGAAAAGCGAGGAGGATTTGCATTTAGTGGCAAAGATATTTTTCTCAACATTGCAGGCGGTATCAAAACCGAAGACCCAGCATTAGATTTAGCCATTGCCGCAGCATTATTATCTTCGTACGAAGATGCAGTAATACCAGACAATACTTGCTTTGTAGGCGAAGTAGGACTAAGTGGTGAAATAAGGGCAGTAAATCGAATAGACGTACGCATAGCCGAAGCCGCTAAATTAGGAATGGAAACCATTTATGTACCACTGTCTAATCTTAAAGGAATAGATACAAGTGCATTGGGCATCTCCATAAAACCGGTAAGCAAACTTAGTGATGTGTATCAGATGTTGTTTTAAGGAGTTGCATTTCCTCTTTTTCTGTTTTTTGTGGAAACACCTCACTTTCTTTCCTGTCATTTTTGGGCGGATATATAAAGTCTATCGGATATTTTAAAAACACTTTCCAAATAAGTTTGCCTACACGAGGAAGGCTTCTTATACGTACATTACGCGAACGAAGTGCTACATAAAATGCTAAAGAAAAACTGATGAGAAAATTAAAAAATCCAATACCGATAACACCAATTGTAGTCCATATCCAATCGAAAGCAGACAGATTGCCATTTAGCCCTTCTACACCAAAAGCATAATATGCTGTAGAAATAGTAATGTGTCTTATATCGAAAGGAAGACCGAAAAACACACCTACAAGACCAGCGTATCCAAGCATAAAACCTAACGAAATATTGCCAATAATACCACCGAGATTTTTCTCTGTGTAATTGGCTATTTTCTCTAATTTAGGTTTACTGATGTTTTGTTTTAGAAGTTTATGTTCTACTATTCTTGCTTTTACATCGCTATAAATCATTTTATTGTCCACATAACCGGTAATGATGCCGCTTGTAAATAAGCACACCCCTGTAATGCAGGCATAAAACCACGCCAAACTTTTTAAGGGGTTTTGGTCGTGTAATGATTGTAAAGCATAAGCATCGTTATCCAAAAGCATATTGCCCGTAGCTAACTGCCATAAATATGCTAATAAGAAAGACAACGGAAATACTACAATTAAATTACCGGCAAAAGAGGCAAACTGACTTCTCCATACTTTAGCAAAAGTAAGAGCGAGGTTATTAAGCGATACGCCACCTTTTTTAGAATCTAAAGAACTTGCCAAAGCCGATGCCGTCATAGTAGGTTGCTTGGTAGCTAAAGTAGCTCCGGTAATAAATAATGCAACAAAAGCGATAGCATAATTTAAACTATATAAAAAATATTGCCAAAATTCTGCAAAGTCTAACTTATGTAGCAATGCTTTTAAGATAGCTGCAAATGCAATAATAACACCACCTGCAGCAGCCGACAAAAAAAACTTGTGGTACTCTTTTCGGGTTGTAGTTATATAATGCTCTCCTGAAGAACTTTTATGCTCCGCAATCTGATATGCAAGCATATTGGAATTCTTTTGGTATAGCTCAATAATGCTAAATCGTTTATTTATATTTTCTACAAAAGATACAAACAAACGAGCTGTGTTTTTTATTGTTTGCTCTGGAATGTCATTTGGCATTAGATAATGAATAATGATTTTCATTCTGGCAATCTGCTGCTCTGTACGTCGC
The DNA here is from genome assembly GCA_964448955.1 of uncultured Taibaiella sp. Taxonomy (GTDB): domain Bacteria; phylum Bacteroidota; class Bacteroidia; order Chitinophagales; family Chitinophagaceae; genus MKSF01. The sequence goes on from CAYUXT010000009.1 coordinate 50,003, forward strand.
AATAAATAAGACTGACCTAAACTTGTACCATATATTGTAGTATTAGTACGTATTTGCTCTATTATGGCAAGACAATTATCTAGCTCTTTAAGGCATTTTTCTCCTTGTGTTCTAATAATATAATCATTGTCATTTTCTAAAGTAGCTATATGAATAAATGTGAGTAAATGTTTGTTTTGTTCTATAAATGGTTGCGTTATGCTTTCATTGTCTTTTACTTTTTTGCTGAGTTCATCTTCAAGACCAAGATACAGCACACGATAAGTTAATGTACTTAACGATTCTGCTAAATTATGCCTAAGCGAGTTAGATTCTGTCAGGTTTTCATCTGCGATAAACTTAAATAGCTCTACCCATAATTCTATCGGAACGGCTTGTACCCATTGGTAATCGTTTTTTTTGTAAAATGCCAAATCCAATAAGTAATACAAACTCTTTTTTTCTACTAAAGGAGGCAAAATTTTGTGCCTCATTTGGCGAAGCATTTCAGAGAAAATAGTACCACTTGTGTGTATGCCTGTAGAAGTAAACAAAGATTGAAAGCTATACTTTTTGAGTATATGCCCAAAAATATTTTGCATTCCTTCTCTAAACGCCTCATTTACTTTTAAGGTGTCTAAAATGTATATGAGCTTAGTAGTAGCATTCGCTTTCTTGTCTGGTCTTATTGTATGGATAAACTCTACAAAATAAGTTGCATAGCTATTTACCTCATCTATTTTAGCAACATCTTGTACAAAGATATCTATATTTTTATGCCCATTTCTTTTTTTGAATAACTTCATCAAATTAATTTGTTTAAGAAAAAGCAATTATTAATTATTAATCATTGCTAATCCATTTTTTATTCTATTAATCACTTCCTCTCTACCAATTATTTCCATAATATCAAAAACGTGAGGACCAAATTTTCCGCCTACCAACATAATTCTTAAAGGTAGCATTAACTCTCCTTTTTTAATACCCGATGCTGCTGCATTTGCTTCAAAAGAATCGTGTAGTGTTTGATGATTCCACTCTTCTGTATTTTGTAATTGTATAGACCAATTTTCAAAAAAATCTTTTTTCTCGGTTGTCCATTTACTTGTAATTGAATCTGTATCAATGGGTACGGGAGCCTTAAAGAAAAAACTACCTTGTGGTACAAAATCATTTAATAATTGGCACCTATCTTTAATTAAGCCAATTACCGTAGCAAAACTTGCGGAGGAAACATTGATATTTTCTTTTTCAAAAAAAGGAGTAACCAATTTTGCTAAAGTTTCGTTGTCAGATTTTTGGATGTGCTGTTGGTTAAACCATTTTGCTTTTTCGTAATCGAATTTTGCACCTGATTTTTGTATTCTATCTACCGAAAATTGACTGCATAATTCTTCCAAAGAAAAAATTTCTTGTTCCGTACCGGGATGCCAACCGAGCATCGCCAAAAGATTTACAAATGCTTCGGGCATAAATCCCCTTTCTTTAAAACCAATAGTTACCTCTCCCGAATTGGGGTCTTGCCAATCCATTGCAAATACCGGAAATCCTAAACGTTCGCCATCTCTTTTACTAAGTTTGCCGTTGCCTTCTGGTTTAAGTATCAAAGGTAGATGCCCCCATTGTGGCATACTATTTTCCCAACCTAAATACTTCCAAAGTAAAATATGTACCGGAGCACTTGGCAGCCATTCCTCGCCTCTAAATACGTGCGATATTTTCATTAAAAAATCATCTACCACTACTGCAAGATGATAAGTAGGCATACCATCTGCTTTGAGCAATACTTTATCATCTACTTCATTAGAATGATGATTTATTTCACCACGAATAATGTCCGTAAAAGTAATGGTATCATTTTCCGGAATTTTTATTCTAATTACGTAAGGAGTATTGTTGTTTAACAGACTTTGCGTTTCTTCTTCAGAAAGAGTTAATGAATTTTTCATACTCATTCTGGTTTTGTAATTGTATTGCGGCGATGGATTTTCTGCGGTTTTAAGATGAGTACGCATAGCTTCTAAATCTTCGGGTGTATCGAAAGCATAGTATGCATTCCCTTGATTTACAAGTTGTGTAGCATATTGCCTATACAATGGCTTGCGTTCGCTTTGTCGGTATGGAGCAAATTCGCCGGGGTTTAATACACTTTCATCGGGGCTAATGCCGCACCATTCGAGACATTTAAAAATATAATCTTCTGCACCTTCTACAAATCTTGTTTGGTCTGTATCTTCTATTCTTAATACAAAAGTTCCATTATTTTTCTTGGCAAATAAATAATTAAATAGCGCAGTACGTACACCGCCTAAATGTAAGCCACCTGTAGGGCTTGGGGCAAATCTTACTCTTACTTTGTTAGTATTCATTGTGCAAAAATAATTGATTAAATACAAAGTAATAAAATGCTTGTAAATAAATAGGAAACAAAAAAATAATCTAATATTTGAGCAAATATCAAATATATGACATATCTTCGTTGTTCATTAAATAAATTTATTACAAGTGCAAACAGAAAAAATGCAAGGAACTGTAAAGTTCTTTAACTCAGAAAAAGGTTTTGGATTCATTAAAAGCTCTGCTAATAGTGAAGACATATTTGTTCACGTTACCGGCTTAATCGACGAAATCAAAGAAAATGATGTAGTCGAGTACGATTTACAAGAAGGTCGTAAAGGTATGAACGCAGTAAATGTAACTATACTTAGATAATAATAAATAGTAACAGTACAGACCTCATTAATTGCAATAGCTACTCCAATTTTGGGTAGCTATTTTTTTATTTATTTACTTTTATTTTTGGCATACATTTGTTTTAAATAATTCCCTCTTTTTAGATATGAAAAATATCGCTTTAAGTTTATCTTTTTTTGTTTTAATAATGTCGTTGTTAAGTTGTGGCAATGCAGGATATACAGCTAAAGATATAGATTATTCTGTAGCAAAAAGCCAATTGAACGATAGTATTACACAATCTATTTGTAAATTATTGCCTCATTATTACACAATAAAAGACGCATTGGTAAACGATGATGCATTAAGTGTTCGCAAAGGCTCTATTGAATTTTCTATACAGTTAGAAAATATTATACAGCAATACAAGGAAGAATATACAACTTCAAGCAAATTTTTACTGGAGCTTCAATATTCCATTAAACAAATAAGGCAGATAGATGATAAGTCTTGCGAAAAACAAAGAGTAGCGTTTGAACGACTAAGTGTATTGCTACTATACTATTTTAAAAACATTCAATTAAAGAATGTACCAATTTATATCTTTAATAGTTTTTCTGCATTTAACGAAAAAGGAGCAAGATGGTTAAGCAATAATAACCAAATTTACAATCCATATTACGGTAAAAAGATGCTTTACGAAGGCGATTTAGTGGATAGTATTTATTAATGTTTTCAAAAAAAATAATGATAAGAAAGATTACCATCCAACTTATAGGTATAATAGTGTTTATTGCATTGCTTCAGTATCTTTTTTTGCATTGCAATCCCTTTACAGAATGGTATTGCGCATACATATTAAGTCTGTTTCAGAAAATTAGAAACTATTTATTTACTGCAATACCTTTTAGTGTAGGCGAGATTGTTTATGGCTTTATTGTTATTCTATTATTTATAGCTTTAGTAAAAATTATTAAAGGCTTTAAGGCATTTTTTAAAGACAAGCAATTATTATTAGTACACAGTATAAGAGCCCTTAGATTTATAGGAATAATTTATCTGTTGTTTTTACTATCGTGGGGTGGGAGTTATTACCGTACAAGTATTGGCGATAGATTAGATATGCAAAATGTAAATCAAAATTTTGAGTGGAATACAGAAAAGTTGATAGAGTTGAATAATTTTTTAGTGCAAAAAATTAATGAAAATGTTGTAGCAACTAACACCACAATGTCTATTACAGATATTAATACCGAATCTGTAAAGCTATTTAAAGACCAATTTCACAATAATTCCTCAGTCGCATTATTAAAGCCTTCGTCAATAAATGTAATGCTTAGCTATATTGGCGTACAAGGATATTACCATCCGCTTACCGGCGAAGGGCATTACAATAAAAATGTACATTTAAGTTTACAACCGTATGTATTTGTACACGAAATGGCACACCAAATGGGAATAGCATCAGAAACCGATGCTAATTTTTTGGCTTATTTACTATGTAAAGAAAGTAACAGCACTTTTTTTAGATATTCGGCATACCTCAATATATATATGTATGCACATAGCGAATTAAGAAGAACCGACACCATAGCTTCACAAAACATTCATAGCTTGCTACCCGAAATTACATTAATACATTTAGAAGAAATAAAGCAAATAAGAATTAAGTATAGAAGCACTTTCAGAAAATATACATTAAATTTTTACGATAGTTACTTAAAGGTTTTTGGACAGGAGCAAGGATTAGAAAGCTATGGACAAGTAAGTAGTAGGGTATATATGTGGGAGTTTATTTCAGAGGAGAAGAAGTTTAATAAATTATATTTTAATTAATGTATTTTAATTCCAACCTATTCAAAAGATACCATGTCTTGATTTTGTAAATATTGTGTAAAACTTTAAAAAATAATTTTGTTTATTTAAAAAAAATAATTATACCTTTACGGAAAGTTTTATTTTAAAAAGTAATATCTAACCAAATTTTTAAAAAAAAATATAAAATATGAAAAGATTACTATTAGCAGCATCGCTTGTGGGCTTAATGAGTACAAGCTCTAAAGCACAACTTGGAGTAGGAGACATAGCTCCCGACTTCACGTTAACCGACATTAATAATGTTACCCATAATCTTTACGATTATCTTAATCAAGGATATATGGTATTGATTGATGTATCAGCCACTTGGTGTGGTCCTTGTTGGGGGTTTTCTGCTTCCGGCGTAATGAAAGATTTGTATGACCAATATGGTCCTACAGGTAGTATTGAGCCAGGAAAAATATTACCAATATTTATTGAGGGAGATGCAGGTACAAATACAGATTGCTTATATGGATTACCGACTTGCGTAGGTGGTACACAAGGAGATTGGGTTACAGGTAAACCTTACCCAATAATTGATGATGCATCTCAGAATGCTAATTATTTAGAAGGAGGATTTCCTACATTTACTTTAATATGCCCCAATAAAGAAATTGTATTTAGACAAGCAGGAGCTAGTGGAGCTATGGCACAAGTATCTTTTTGGACTGCATTCTTAAACGAGTGTGTTACTCCGGTTGAAGGTAGAAACGTTGCCGCGGATAAAATCTTAACTCCAACTACAGCTTGTCCTGGCAACCCTACTGAATTAAAAGTTCAAATCTTAAACTTCGGTACTTTACCACTTACTGATGTGCAAATTAATGCTAAAGTTAATGGTAATGTAGTAGCATCTACTACTTGGACTGGTTTATTAGAAACTTTTGAAACAGAAGAAGTAACAGTTGGTACTTATGCTTTTTATGACGATGAAACAGCAGTAGAATTTGAAGCTAATACTAATAATGATGCTGAACCTAACGATAATATCCTTGCAACTAAAGTATATGTTACCGTTAATACTTTCAGAAGCTTAGTAGTAGAAACCAAAACAGACAACAAACCAGAAGATATTTCTTGGAATTTTAAAAATTCTTCTGGTAATATAGTATTACAACACAGTTATGGACAAAATGATGGAAATAAAGTAATGTCCACTCCTATACTTTTAAATGGTAACGAATGTTATTCGTTTGAAGTATTAGATGCTGGTGGTGATGGTATTAATAATGGCTATGTGAAAATTGTAGCATTTGATCAAACTGTTGTGTATGAACAATCTGGTGGATTTGGTAATGCTAATACTATTAATTTAAAAACAGGTGCGCAATACTCAGACATTAGCTTGATAGATGTTAGCAATATGAACTTATACCCTAATCCGGTAAATAATACGCTTAATGTAGATATATATGCAATGCAAGCTGGTAAAGTTACTTTCAATATTGTAAATTTATTAGGACAAACAGTTATTAACTCATTTAATGAAAACTTAAATGTAGGTAATAACAGTATGCAAATCAATACCTCTACACTTACTTCTGGTGTTTACTTTGTAAATGTTATTACAGAAGATGGTAGCAGCGTACAACAAAAATTTATGAAACAATAATTTTCAATTTCATGTTTTATAGAAAAACTTGCAATTTATATTGCAAGTTTTTTTCTTTGGTGAAATGCACATACGATCTAACCTTTTTTTGAAAATTTTAAAAAAAAACAACAATTATAAATAAGATTTCCATTTTTTTTGTACCTTAACTGCCGAAATGTAAAATTGGGTAGTTTGCCTAAATATTTGCATCAACAAAAGCGTTAAAAAAGACATTAAATATCTTTAAATGAAAACACTAAAATCTACATTATTAGCTACATTTTGTTTTTTTGCAGTAGCAAGTACTATATTGTTTAGCTCTTGCGAACAAGATCCTTGTTTAGATTTGAATTGCCAAAATGGAGGTAGTTGCTCCAATGGATTTTGTGAGTGTACTGTAGGTTGGGAAGGAGCAGAGTGCGACATTCCTGCATCAAGCAGATTTGTAGGCAGATTCGTTGGTACTATGCGTTGCGACCAATTTCCAATGCGAGTGGACACTGCTGTAATTACATTAGCAGAATCACCTAATATGATTACTCTATACCTTGGTACAGGTAATACTTCTGTTATAGGTATGACGGGAGAAGCAAGAACACCAGAAACACATATCGAAACTTATATAGAACCATTAGAAGCTACCATTCACGCTTATATTAGAGTGGATGGCAATATTATGGCTATATATTTAGAAACAATTAGTAGAAATACATCTCACCGTCAAATTTGCAGATTTAATGCACTTAGAATAGTTGAGTAAAATTGAATAAAATTTAGAAAAATAAAAGTATCGATATTCTGTATCGGTACTTTTTTTTAATATTACAAATTGGAATACACCAAATGAGCAATATAAATTGTAATGTCTTCTTGTTTGAATCATACTTGTTTCCTACCTTAGCAACCTAATCGTAAAAATGCTACTTTTAAGCATATTGCCATTAATATTTCAACACATTTTTTACATTTTTTACAATGATAGAAATAAATGTTCCTCCGGTAGGAGAATCTATAAGTGAAGTAACCATAGCACAATGGAGAAAAAAAGAAGGAGATTGGGTAGAGCGCGATGAAGTTATTGCTGAATTAGAATCAGAAAAAGCAACTTTTGACCTTTCGGCAGAGCAAGCAGGCATTCTGCATATCGTGGCTAATGAAGGGGATACGCTTAATATTGGAGATTTAGTGTGCAAAATAGATAATGAAGCAGCAAGGCCTGAAGGAGCAGCACCTAAAGAAGAGGCTGCACCTGTAGCAAATACAAGTACTCCTACGCCTTCTTCTGAAGCATCTGTGCCACAACAAGCTGTAGTATCCAATTCAGATATAAAAGCAACTCCTGTAGCTAATGCTATAATGGCAGATAAAAAAGTAAATCCGGATACGGTAAAAGGAAGTGGTACTTCCGGAAAAATACTGAAAAATGATGTATTAGCTGCATTGCAAAATCCGGCAGGTACATCTGGCAAAGCTCTATTTAGCCGTGAAGATAAAGTACAGAAAATGAGCAATCTACGTAAAACTATTTCTCGTAGATTAGTAGATGCCAAAAACACAACGGCAATGCTCACTACTTTTAACGAAGTAGATATGACCGAAATAATGAACATTCGTAAACAATACAAAGACAAGTTTAAAGAAAAACACGGCGTAAATCTTGGATTTATGTCTTTCTTTACCAAAGCTTGTTGTATTGCATTACAAGAGTGGCCCGCAGTTAACGCATATATTGATGGCGAATCTATTATTTACCACGAATATTGCGATATTTCTATTGCAGTATCTGCTCCAAAAGGATTAGTAGTGCCGGTAATAAGAAATGCCGAAAGCCTGAGTATGGCAGGTATAGAAGCAGAAGTAGCATCATTAGCAGCTAAAGCAAGAGATAATAAGTTAAGTATCGAAGAAATGACAGGCGGTACTTTTACGATTACTAACGGAGGTGTATTTGGTTCGCTGATGAGTACGCCAATAATTAATCTGCCACAATCTGCAATATTAGGTATGCACAAAATACAAGACAGACCAATGGCTATTAACGGAAAAGTAGAAATTAGACCGATGATGTACTTGGCACTAAGCTACGACCACCGTATTATAGATGGCAGAGAGTCCGTAGGGTTTTTAGTAAGAGTAAAAGAACTATTGGAAAATCCTGAATTATTATTAGTAGGCAAACCACCTACCCAATTACTATTAGATTTATAGTTTAGTTTTAATATAATTTTCCGAAAATGGAATCCATTATTGCTTTTCTCTCGAGTTCACTTGGCGATACAACAGAGAAAAGCAATATGCTTTTAGCCCAATCCATAGTAAATAAAAAGGATAAATCGGCTGTAGATAAGCTATTTGCATTATTAACCAATGCAGACAAAAAAATAAAAAATGATTGCATCAAGGTTATAGATGAAATAGCAGTAAATAAGCCCGAATATATAATACCTTACATTCCGCATCTTATACAACTCCTTAAAAGCGATATAAATAGATTAGTTTGGGGAGCAATGGTTGCACTAAGCAATGTAGCACATAAAGCACAAGATGCAATTTATGATAACTTAGGCGAAATATTAATGGCAGCGGACAGAAGTAGTATAATCGCCAATGATAAATGTGTGAAAATTTTGGTAACACTTGCCAAAGTAAAAGACTATACAGAAGATTTATTTCCTTTGCTGATAGAGCGAATAATGAAAAGTGCTGAAAATCAATTACCTACTTATGCAGCACGAACATTTGAATTTGTAAACAAGAATAACAAACACATTTTTATCGAAACATTACATTCAAGACTTTCATACATAACTTACGATATTAAAAGAAAAATATTATTGCGCTTAATTAAAGAGGCAAATAAAATTTAATGTTATTTTTAGTGAAATATTTTTTATTTTATCTTGTATATAATTTCTTTAAAAAAAACTACTTTAGCACTCAGATTAAAAAGCAAATCCCAATATGGAATTATTAATTCAAACAAAAGGCAAGTTTAAATATGTAGAAGAAGGAGAAGGCGAGCCGCTAATATTGCTACATGGGCTTTTCGGAGCATTAAGCAATTTTAAAGATTTGTTCGACCATTTTAAAGCCACGCATAAAGTTATCATACCTATGCTACCTCTTTTCGATTTAGGTTTAGATACAGGTGTGGGGGCATTAGCAAAGTACGTACAGAAATTTATAGATGTAAGAGGGTTTAAAAAAGTACATTTGTTAGGTAACTCGCTTGGAGGGCATGTAGGTTTAATATATACTTTAGCCCATCAAGAAAAAGTAAAGACACTTACACTCACTGGTAGTTCTGGTTTATTCGAAAACGGAATGGGTGAGACCTATCCCAAACGTGGCGATTACGATTTTATTAAAAAGAAAACAGAACTTACATTTTACGACCCTACGGTAGCCACCAAAGAGCTTGTAGATGAAGTCTATTCTATTGTAAATAATAGATTAAAAGCCATTAAAATTATTGCTTTGGCAAAGTCTGCCATTCGTAATAATTTAAGTGAAGAATTAAGAGAAATTAAAATTCCTACCTGTCTTATTTGGGGTAAAAACGATACCATCACGCCACATATGGTAGCAGAAGAGTTTAATAAGCTCATACCTAATTCCGAACTACATTGGATAGATAAATGCGGACACGCACCAATGATGGAAGTGCCGGGAGCGTTTAACGATATTCTTTTAGATTTCTTAAACAAAAACAAAATAGGGTAGCATATTATTTAGTTCTTACAGTATTAATCCAATACTAAAATTAATTGTCTATACGTTAGATATATAAATTTACTCGTTGGTAACAACATTTTTAATATTTTGTCGTGAAAGCATTTCAAATTATTTCGCCCAATATACCTGCCGTTTTACCGCAAGATACCATAGGTACTGTGTTAGCGAAAATGGATAAGGTACAACATTTACCTTTAATCGATGATGAAGGTAAATACGTATGCTTATTGGATAAAAAAGGTTTGGAATTGTTTTCTCACGCCGATTCTATTAAAGAACATTTAGATTACCACTGGGAAAAAATTTGTATCAACGATGAAAGTCATTTTTATACAACCGTAAAATTTTTATTACAAAATAATGTAACTGTATTGCCTATAATCGACAGCGATAATAATTACATAGGCAGTGTAGAAGAGTTAGAATTATTGTCTAAATTTTTTAAAAATACAGGATTAGAACACCCCGGTGGCATTATAGTTTTAGAGATAGAACCAATACATTACAGCCTTTCGGAGATAGCAAGAATATGCGAAAGCAACGATGCACAAATAATTAATCTACAAATTACATCGCAACCACAACGCCAAATGCTTGAGGTTACCTTAAAAACCAATACTAAAGATTTAGATGCTGTAATAGCAGGTTTTGAGCGATTCGAATACAATATTACAGAAGTATATGGCGATATGCATTATAGCGATGCGCTCAAAAAACGCTACGATTTATTGATGAACTATATCAATATGTAGTACATTTTTCTGCTTTTAAAAAATAAGATGTCTAAAATAGCACTCATACCGGCACGTTATGCATCTACTCGGTTTCCGGCTAAGCTAATGCAGCCACTCGGAAACGATACCGTAATTCATACTACTTACCTTGCCGTTGTTAATACTCAACTATTCGATGAGGTATATGTAGTTACCGATAGCGAAATAATTTTTGAAGAAATTACACAAAAAGGTGGAAAAGCATTGATGAGCAGTCCGCAGCACGAGTGCGGTACCGATAGGATTGCAGAAGCCGCTGCTATATTACCCCACGCAGAAATAATAGTAAACATACAAGGCGATGAACCATTTACTGCTAAAGAACCATTGCAATTATTATTAAATGCTTTTGAAGGCATAGAAGGAGAAAATGTACAAGCTGCATCTTTAATGCAAATATTAAAAGACAAAAATGCCGTAGAAAATCCCAACAATGTAAAAGTAATTATCGATAACAATGATTATGCTTTATATTTTTCTCGCGCTGTTATTCCTTTTGTAAGAGACGAAAACGATGCTGACCAGGTACATTTTTACAAGCACATTGGTATTTATGCTTTTCGACGCGAAATGTTAGTAGCATTTGCACAATTACCGATTGGTAAATTAGAACAAGCAGAAAAATTAGAAGGATTACGGTTTTTAGAAAATGGCTATAAACTTAAAATGATACTAACCGATTATACCACCATAGGTATAGATACTCCCGAAGATTTAGAGATTGCTATTAAAAGATTGGCACAATAAATTTACTCTTCTTCATAATAATATGAGTAGTCTATGCCTTTCATAAACATTTCTCGGTCGTTTATTTTGTTAGTGAGTGCATTGGTTAAAAGCGCTTTAAGAAATCCGTTTTTTGTGGGGCTGAGCATCATTGCTTTCATATAATTTTGTTTGGTTATTTTGCTCCAATCCACACATTTTTTTACATTTTTCTTCAACATCATATCTAACCATATACGAGCACTTCTGCCATTGCCTTCCATAAATGGGTGTGCAATATTCATTTCAATATACTTTTCTACTATTTCATCGAAAGTAGATTCGGGCATAGCTTCTATTATTGCTAAAGTATCGCCCAAAAAGCGAGATACAGCAAATTGAAAACCCCCTTTGGAAATATTTTTTTGTCTGATTCGCCCTGCAAAATCGTATAAACCACCAAATAGGTAAGCGTGTATTTGTTGTAGTCCTTTGGCGGTGCCTACTTCAATGTTATCGATAAAAGAACTTTCATATAAAGCATAGGCTTTTGATTTACTTTTTCCATCAATACTTTCATCACTATAAGTAAACCATTCTATGAATCTGTTAGCTTGTTTTCCCGGAAATTCTTTTCCCAATGCAATTATTCCGTTGTAGTCTAATGTGTCGGTTAATCTTTTTTTTCCATCAGGAGCAAGTAGTTTCAACTGGGTAGTGGCACTAACCACTTCACTTTTTTCCTTTTTTAGTTTAGCTTTTAGGTATTTCCAATAATTGCGTGTTTTGGTATAATCGTCTTGGTCGGTAAGTACGGCTACAATGTCTAATACACTAAACCACCACTTGGCATTCTGTTCGTCCCACAAGGCACGTACTTCGCGGTCGTTAAAAAAGCGTATAGATATTTTGGCATTGCCCATAGTGCAGTGTAAATTCTGATGTACAATATTACGAAATTGGAGGGTTAAAATTGATTTAAAATTATTATCGAAATGGATTAAATTTGTATAAAATAAATTACAATGAAAGAGAATGTAGACACAATGAGAGAGCAGTTATTGCAAATTGTACAGGAAGCAGACGAATTGAAAATTGCAGCCTTATACACTTTGTTGCGTCATCAAAATAATGAAGAATAAAGAAAAGAGATAATACGACAAGAAAGAGAAAAATATTTGCAGGGAGAAGGTACTTCTTTTACTCCCGAACAAATAAGAGAAATGGCTTTGAAATCAAATGAAATTTTATATTAAACGTCATATAATCTTTTAAACGTTAAATAGTTTGAATAGCCGAATTATTTTATCATTCGGTCTTTTTTTTATGATTTAATATAAATTAAATGTTAGAATAATTGTTATGTTATTTTAATTAATTGGAATTAGTTTTTATTTTTAATAACTTTTTAAATGTTAAATTATCTATACAATGGACAAACTTTCCCTTTACGAAATCCTTGCTTTCATAGTGCCTGGGTTTATCATAATTGCTATTGTTAATTTCTACTCTGAAAGTGTATTTGGAAGCATAGCTGTCTTTCCATCTGGAAAAATGGATGAGAACTTGTTATTGTTTTTCTTTGCTTTACTTTTTGGAATTATATTACACTATTTATGTCATACTGTTTTTAATAATTATAAATGGTATAAAAAATTAGTAGTTACTGAAATCCAGGAGATAAAATATACTGGTATTGCAAAACAAATAATTCCTTTTTTAAATGAGCATTATCACAGCGTAAGAAAACACGAACTTAAAAATACTTATGCTAATGATATTCCTGCGGAAAATTTATTTGACTTTGCTTATTACTATTTAGAAGCCAATGATAAAATAACACAAGCTAAAAGCTATCAAGGATTATATTTTCTGTTTCGGAATATTTTTACCATTTCGCTAACAGGGTTAATTATCTCTTTAGTAATATTTATAATCGGGCTTTTCTTGTGTCCAAACACTATTGACACTCACCATGTGGCATTGATTTCTTTATATTTTATTATCGGAATTTTTATTACCGTTCCGGTTTCTAAATGGTTGAAAAAGAAATTAGCAGAGCGTGTTTTTGGCAATTATTATGCAGATTTAATACACAATTTTCCTAAAAAATAATTATATAACTCTTTAAATTGTAAAAAGATGAATGACGTAAATATATACGACCCAAGAAAAAAAAGAACTTTTACGGATTTTCCCCAATATTTCGGTTCATACCTTAATCAGGCAAGACACAATGTGTTTACCATCAATAATCACATTGCAGAAAAATTAGGTTTCAAGACTTTGAATGATGATGCACAAATTCCAAATAGTTTTTTATTTGATGGCAACAATAATAAACTAAAGCAACATGAATTAACAGTATTTGCCATACTTAAAAGGTATTTACCTATTTCAAAAGTTTTTGACACAGAATTATTACCAGCTATGGAAAGAAAAGAATTAGAAAAAACAGAAAAAGAAAAACAAGAAAATAATCAAAATTATCAGCCAACACCAAGTAAAAATTTGCCCTTATTAAGAACGCAATTAAAGAAAGTTTTCAGAGAGTTAAATGAATTTAGAAATGACTACACGCACTATTATTCATTAGCAATAGGGAACGATAGAAAAGTAAAAATTTCTGATGGACTTAAAGATTTTTTAATTACTAATTACAAAAGAGCAATAGCTTACACAAAACAAAGATTTGCTGATGTATTTAATGAAGAAGATTTTAAAATAGCAGAAAACGTTGTATTAGTTAAGGGAAATAATCTTATTACTCAAGACGGAATAGTATTTTTCACTTGTATGTTTTTGGATAGAGAAAATAGTGTTTATCTGATGAGTAATGCAATGTATTTTAAAGGTACGCACGAGCGAACATTTATAGCTAAGAGAGAAGTGATGATGGCATATTGTGTTATGCTACCACACGATAAATATACAAGCGATAATCCTGCACAAGCATTGTCATTAGACTTAATTAATGAACTCAATAAATGCCCGAAACTACTGTATAATGTTGTCAGCGAAGATGCAAAAAAGCAGTTTCAGCCTGATGTTAAAAACATCGAAAATGTTTTAAAAAACAGTGTGAATGAAGATGTGGAAGATTATGATTCGTATATTAAAGACATATCTAAAAAAGTAAGGAACGAAAATCGCTTTTATTATTTCGCACTTCGGTATTTAGATTTGAATAGAAGTTTTGCATCTATTCGTTTTCATATTGATTTGGGAAAATTATTGTTACAACAGTATGATAAAGATTTTAGCACCGGATTAACCAATGAAAGAAGAATAAGTGAAAATGCGAAAGCATTTGCCAGATTGGATGAAGTAATGGATATGGAAAAAGTGTTGAATCATATAAATAAGAACAACACCAATACCGAATTTGAGCAATTTGCTCCACATTACAATATGGATAAGAACAAAATCGGAATTTCTTTATCCAAAAATGATGAATTTCCTTTTGTTGTAGATATTCCTTCAAAAAATGAAAAAGAGAAAAATAAAATAAATTTAAATCAACCCAAAGTTGATGCTTTTATAAGTGTGCATTGTTTACAACAGATTATTGTATTAGAGCATTTGGAAAAAGGAAAAGCAGGAAAATTAATTGAAGATTTTATTGCCTTTAATAATGACAAATTATTTAATAGAACATTTATCGATGATATAAAAAACAAACTCAATTATACAACAACATTTAATAAAAGAGCAGAAGGAAAAGTGGTTCAGGGACAAAAATCAAATCCTTACAATGAGGATAATTTAAATGAGCTTAATAGCAGAAAACAAAAATTAACTGCTTTGCTTTCTCCCTATGGATACAATGCCGCACAAATTCCCGAACGCATTATACAATATTGGCTCAATATAGAAGATGTAAATACAAAGCATAGTCATAAAGAAAGAATTAGAGCTATAAGAAAAGATTGCAAACAGCGACTCAAAGATATAGAAATAGGGAAACCTCCTAAGATTGGCGAAATGGCAACTTTCCTTGCAAAGGATATAGTGAATATGATTATCGGTAAAGACAAGAAAGAAAAAATTACTTCTTTTTATTATGATAAAATGCAAGAATGTTTTGCTCTGTTTGAAGATGCAGAAAGAAAAGAATTATTGCTTGCCATTCTCAATATAGATTTAGGGTTGTGCAATAAAAATATACATCCATTTTTAGATGATGTAAATCTTCAGGATATCAGATACACTAAAGATGTTTATAAATCGTATTTAGAAAATAAATTTCAATACATAGAAAAAACTTTTTACAAAAAGGTTAATAACAAAACAGACATTTCCATTTCTGGTAAACAAAATATTCCATACAGTATTCAGAAATTAATAGAACCCGAATCGAATTTTGAAGAATGGTTACGGAATACCACTAAAGGAAAAACACAAAAGGACAGAAAAAAATCAATAGACCTTCCTGTAAATTTGTTTGATAATGCGATTAGGGAAAATTTGATTAAACAATTGGAAGAAAAAGAAAAATCATTGATAACTGTTCAGGCATTAAACAAACTGTTCAAATTTTGGTGGAAAGAAGTAAAGGAAGATGATGTACAAAAATGGTATCATTCCGAAAGGTCTTATAGCGTAATGGCAGGAAACGAAAATCGGAATTTGAATTTCTTATGGGGAACAAAACCCCGTTTTAGCGATTATGTAAGCGATGATTTTGTAAATGAGGTATTGCACAATAAAAATGTAGAACGAGCCAAAGAAAGAAAAGCAAAAAAGTTAAATACATTCAAACTACCGGATTTGAAATTCAATGAAGTGAAAAAATCAATATCACATCGCATTTCCGAAACTGAAAAAGAAATCAGACTGATACAAGAGCAAGATAGGGCAATGGTATTGATGTTTGAATCCTTAGCAGGACAGGAATTGAATACCAAACTAAAAATAATAGATAATGCACTAAGTGATGACATTGAAGCAAAGCAAGAGATTAAAGGCAAATTATCTTTTGATGATGAAGGCAATTTTACTAAAACAGGAAATGAAATAGAAATAGTTAAAACAATTACCGAAAAACGCAAAAGAAAAGAGTTTTCTGTATTGCGTAAATACAGTTTCGATAAGCGAATCCCTGAATTGATGGATTATTTTCAAGAAAATGAAATTCCTGCATCCGCTATCAGAAACGAAATAAGAAGTTATGTAAAACACAGAGATTTTGTATTTGATGATGTGTTCGATTTAGAAAAAGCGATGTTGAGTAAAGTAAATCCAAATGAATTAAAAACAGATAAAGACCAAAAGGAACATTTGCAGCATCATCAATATTTAGATTGGTTATTAGAGAATAATTATATCGATAATGTAGATTATCAGTTTCTAAAAATGGTACGCAATGCATTCTCTCATAATCAGTTTCCAAGAAAAGTAGTGATAGAAAAAACGCTACAATTAAAAGAATCAGATTTTGCCCAACAGATATATGAAGTATATCATCAGAAAATGGCAGATTTGATTGAAAAATTTAAACCCCAAAATGACATAGAAAAGAAAAATAATTAAACAATATTTGTGGTTTTTGATTTAAAAAATCACTTTGCCCCAAAGAATATCAGTTAGTTGCAAATAGTATGTTGTAACTGCCCACATTTTGAAGGGTAAACACAACTCTACCGTTGGAGTGGAAAGTTTGAATGTTGTTGTAACTGCCCACATTTTGAAGGGTAAACACAACTTCTGTATATTCTAATATTCCTACTTTTGTGTTGTAACTGCCCACATTTTGAAGGGTAAACACAACTCATTTTATTGACTCTTGGTGCGTTTTCGTGTTGTAACTGCCCACATTTTGAAGGGTAAACACAACCAGATTTATATAATGGTAAGAAATGATCTAGTTGTAACTGCCCACATTTTGAAGGGTAAACACAACCAGATTTATATAATGGTAAGAAATGATCTAGTTGTAACTGCCCACATTTTGAAGGGTAAACACAACTATTCAGATATTAAACACTTGATAGATGCAGTTGTAACTGCCCACATTTTGAAGGGTAAACACAACGCATTAAAACATTTGTCCTTACAAAACACAGTTGTAACTGCCCACATTTTGAAGGGTAAACACAACCAACCCGACTTAAAAGAAAAAGCAGAAAGGGTTGTAACTGCCCACATTTTGAAGGGTAAACACAACTGTAATTAAAGTGGTTATCTAACCAAGTTAGTTGTAACTGCCCACATTTTGAAGGGTAAACACAACTACACTCGGTTGATAAATGCTTTTTGGGATGTTGTAACTGCCCACATTTTGAAGGGTAAACACAACGAGACGTGCATTACTCGTCTTTAATAATGCGTTGTAACTGCCCACATTTTGAAGGGTAAACACAACAGGCTTAGGTGTATTGTTTGGCGGTTATTTGTTGTAACTGCCCACATTTTGAAGGGTAAACACAACTAGTTCCTGTGGAGGCATAATTTCTTGTAAGTTGTAACTGCCCACATTTTGAAGGGTAAACACAACATTCTTCATTGTGAAAGTAAATATAGTGGAGTTGTAACTGCCCACATTTTGAAGGGTAAACACAACGCTAAAATTAAAATTAGGTTTAACTGATTTGTTGTAACTGCCCACATTTTGAAGGGTAAACACAACCAAATTTTACCACCCAATAATCTTATAGAAACTTTCTCCCCATTATTCCAACCCTTTTTTGCTTATTTTTGCCGACTAAAAATTACCGTTACCACATTTAATATATTTATGCACGACAATCTGAGCGAACAAGAGATTATCCGTAGAGATAAACTAACAGCTTTGCAGCAATTGGGTATAGACCCTTATCCTGCACCACTTTACGATATTACCCATTCTTCTAAAGACATTAAAGAGCGCTTTAACGAACAAACAAAAGACGATGCTGAATTTAAAGAAGTGTCTTTTGCAGGGCGTATAATGAGTATGCGCGATATGGGTAAAGCTAATTTTGCCTTGTTGCAAGATGGTGTAGGTAGAATGCAAGTGTATATCCGCAGAGACGATATTTGTCCCGACGAGGATAAAACTTTATACAATACCGTTTGGAAAAAACTATTAGATATTGGCGATTTTATTGGCGTAAAAGGCTATGTGTTTTTTACCCAAACAGGCGAAATCTCTATTCACGTTTCATCCTTTACTATACTTAGTAAATCGCTAAGACCATTACCCATAGTAAAAGAAAAAGATGGTGAAACTTTCGATGCTGTTTCCGACCCCGAATTCAGATACCGTCAGCGTTATGCAGACCTTATCGTAAATCCTGGAGTGAAAGATACTTTTATAAAAATTACCAAAATGAAAAATGCCATTCGTCAGTTTCTGAACCGACAAGGGGCATTAGAAGTAGATACTCCTGTATTACAAAGTATTCCCGGTGGTGCGGCGGCACGTCCGTTTATTACCCATCATAATGCTTTGGATATTCCTTTGTATTTGCGTATTGCCAACGAATTGTATCTTAAAAGATTAATCGTAGGCGGTTTCGATTGGGTGTACGAGTTTAGTCGTAATTTCAGAAACGAGGGTATGGACAGAACCCACAATCCAGAATTTACCGTTTTGGAATTTTATGTGGCATACAAAGATTATTATTGGATGATGGAAACCACAGAGCAATTGCTCGAAGAAGTAGCCATTGCCACCAATGGTATTACTACTACGGTAATAGATGGTAAAACTATTGATTTTAAAGCTCCATATCCGCGTGTAAGTATTTACGATGCTATTAAAGAGCATACCGGATTCGATGTAAGTAATCTCAACGAAGACGAATTACGTGATGTATGCAAGCAATTAAATATCCCTACCGACCCTACTATGGGAAGAGGAAAATTAATCGATGAGTTATTTGGCGAAAAATGCGAAGGACATTACATACAACCTACTTTTATTATTGATTATCCTGTGGAGATGAGTCCGCTTACCAAAAAACACAGAACGAAACAAGGATTGGTAGAGCGTTTTGAGTTAATGGTAAATGGTAAAGAAGTAGCTAATGCATATTCGGAGCTAAACGACCCTATAGACCAAAGAGAAAGATTTGAAGAGCAGCTTAAACTTATGGAGCGCGGCGATGATGAAGCAATGTTTATAGATTACGATTTTCTGAGAGCTTTAGAATACGGAATGCCACCGACATCAGGTATTGGTTTTGGCATAGATAGATTGGCTATGATGCTTACAGGGCAGGTTTCTATACAAGATGTATTGTTTTTTCCGCAAATGAGACCGGAGAAAAAAGAGCCGGTAATATCACTCGAGGAAGAAGAAAAAATATTGGTTGCTATCTTAAAAGAGACATCTCCTATTAGTATAGCTACGCTAAAAGAAAAATCGGGCTTGAGTAATAAAAAATGGGATATAGCCACTAAAGGTTTAAGAGCCAAAAATCTGATTAATCTTGTAGAAGAAGGTGGGGAAAAGTTGTTTGTGTTTTTAGGGTAATGCCAATGTATTTTGTAGTATAAAGACTATTTCATTTATTCATTGTTTTGGAATATAATTTTAATATTTTTGCTTAAAATTCTTTCACTTTAAAAAAACAAAATATTATGCGTTGGAGAGGGAATCGTCAGAGTAATAATGTGGAAGACAGGAGAGGACTGTCGGGCGGTAAAATAGCTGCCGGAGGCGGAATAGGAGTAATCATACTTTTTGTACTCGGATTATTAACCGGAAAAGATTTTAGTCAGTTTGCAGGCGTTTTTGAAGGCAGTGGCGAAAGTACCACAGTATCGGCTGAGGAGCGCGGTCCACGTGCCGATGATACTACTGCTATGATGCTAAGTACCGTATTAGCAAGTACAGAAGATGTGTGGGGGCAGATTTTTCAACAAAACGGACAAAACTACAAAGCACCCAAATTGGTAATTTTCGACAATAATGTACAAAGTGCTTGTGGTGGTGCTTCTGCTGCAATGGGACCATTTTACTGCCCGGCAGACCATAAGGCTTATATAGACCTATCTTTTT
Organism: uncultured Taibaiella sp.; assembly: GCA_964448955.1. Taxonomy (GTDB): domain Bacteria; phylum Bacteroidota; class Bacteroidia; order Chitinophagales; family Chitinophagaceae; genus MKSF01. Next base: position 70,308 of record CAYUXT010000009.1, read on the forward strand.
GCAATGAACTTAGAGATAGATTTAAAGCACCCGGTAATTTTGCGGTAGCTTATGTATTAGCACACGAAGTAGGGCATCATATCCAAAACTTATTGGGTACTTCTGCAATGGTGCAAAACCAAAGAAATAAATTAAGTCAAGCAGATTATAATAAACTGTCGGTACAGTTAGAATTGCAAGCCGATTTTTATGCAGGAGTATGGGCACATTATAGCCAAAAACAACTCAATTGGCTTGATGCTAAAGATGTAGAAAATGCGCTTAAAGCCGCTAATGCCATTGGCGATGATAAATTGCAAATGGAAGCACAAGGTTATGTAGTACCCGATGCTTTTACGCACGGCACTTCGGAGCAAAGAATGTATTGGTTTAGACTCGGTTACCAAACAGGAGATTTGAGCTTAGGACAATTTAATAAAATAAAATAAGAAAAGAAAGTTTTGATTACTACGCTATAATTGCTGTATTATGTCTATAAAAGTAGAAAACTTAACCAAAATATTTGGCGAACAAAAAGCCGTGAATAATATTTCGTTTGCAATAAGCAGCGGTTCTATTATAGGATTTTTAGGACCAAATGGAGCCGGTAAGTCCACTACAATGAAAATGCTTACCACCTACTATCCGCCTACATCGGGTACGGCTAAGGTTTGTGGTTTCGACATCATACAGCAACCGATGGAAGTGAAAAAAATAACCGGTTATCTGCCCGAAAGCAATCCACTGTATTACGATTTGTATGTGAGAGAATATTTAGAGTTTGTTGCAGGTATTCACGATTTAGGCAAATTAAAAAAAGAAAGGGTAGAGGAGATGATAGAAATTACAGGACTTAAAAAAGAAGTAAATAAAAAAATAGGTACACTTTCTAAAGGTTATAAACAAAGAGTAGGTTTAGCACAAGCAATGATACACCATCCTAAGGTGCTAATATTAGATGAGCCTACAAGCGGTTTAGACCCCAACCAAATAATGGATATTAGAGAGTTAATAGTTAATATTGGTAAAGAAAGAACGGTATTACTTTCTACGCATATTATGCAAGAAGTAGAAGCTATGTGCAGCCGATTAATCATTATTAACAACGGCAATATCGTAGCTGATGATAATATAGATAAAATCCAAAACACGCAATTAAGCCAACAAGCCAACATTATTGTAAGTTTTGAAAAATCAATTTCTGTTGCAGACTTATCGGGGATAAAATATGTTACGAATATAGAAGAAGTTACAAGCGGTACATTTAAAATTTATACCGACAAAGACACTGCAATGCTTAGAAAAGAACTAATGCAATGGTCTGTAAATAACGATATTGGTATTTTATCTTTACAAGTGGGCAGTAATAGTTTAGAAGATACATTTAGAGCTTTGACTAAAGGTAAATAGGGCTTGTAAAATAATGAGCAACACCATTTTTATCCAATATTATATTAGTCCTTTAGGAATATTGATAGCCGGAGATTTTAATGGAAAATTGTGTTTACTCGATTGGCAATACAGAACCAAACGCCAACAAATAGACGAACGAGTATGTAAGTTTTTTAATGCAACTTATTCCGAAAAAAATACCCCGCTGCTAAGTTTGGTAATACAGCAGTTAGACGAATATTTTCTCCAAAAAAGGAAAACCTTTGATATTCCTTTAGTATTTGCAGGGAGTGCCTTTCAGCAAAAAGTATGGGACGAATTAATGCACATTCCTTATGGTAAAACTATTTCGTATATACAACTTTCACAACAGCTTGGTAATAAGCAAGCGATTCGTGCTGTGGCATCTGCAAATGGAGCCAACGCTATTTCTATAATGGTGCCTTGTCATCGGGTAATAGGCAGTAATGGAGAACTTACAGGATATGCTGGAGGTTTAGCTGCCAAAAAGAAACTATTGAAATTGGAAAATGCAATAACAGTGAACGAATTGTTTTGAGGGGGTTTAAAGATAAATTGAATTAACATAGCAATTTTTTACACGTTTAAATACAAAAATTTCAATGTTTCGATTATCGTCAACAACCCAAAAATAACTACATTCGCAATTATTATTTACTCCCCCAAAAATGCTACAAAGAATGTCGGTACAAATAGAAGCAAGTTGGAAAGCCGTATTACACAACGAATTTGCAGCACCATATTTTCAACCGTTAATAACATTTGTAAAGCAAGCATACCAAAGCACCGTTTGCTATCCTGCCGGTAATAGAATTTTTGCAGCATTCGATAAAAGTCCTTTTGAAAACACTAAAGTGGTCATTATCGGTCAAGACCCATACCACGGACCGGGGCAAGCAAATGGTTTATGTTTTTCGGTTAATGATGGTGTGCTTTTTCCACCATCTTTAATTAATATTTTTAAAGAAATAGAAACAGATATAGGCAAGCCGATTCCATTTTCTGGCAATTTAGAAAGATGGGCACAGCAAGGAGTATTACTGCTCAATGCCACACTAACCGTAGAGCAAGGCAAAGCAGGAAGCCATCAAGGAAAAGGCTGGGAAGCCTTTACCGATGCAGTAATTAAAGCTATTTCGGATAAGAAAGAAAATGTAGTTTTTTTACTATGGGGAAGCTTTGCTAAAAACAAAGGTGCTGCTATTGATACTACAAAACATTGTGTTTTACAATCGGGGCACCCATCGCCGATGAGTGCTAACAGAGGTTATTGGTTTGGTAACAAACATTTTAGTAAAGCCAATCAATTTTTACAATCTAAAGGATTGCCAATGATAGAATGGTAAATGTCATTTTTGATAAGTAATTTTGAACATTATGCAAACAACAATTTCAACAATCAATCCATACAATAATACCGAATTAGCTACATATCCGATAGATAGTACCGATAAGGTTTTCGATAAGCTACATTTGAGTAACCAAACTTTCATTTCTTGGAAAGAAACATCTATAGCCGAAAGGGCATATCATTTATTGAACATTGCTAATTATCTTAAAAACAATAAAACAGAATTAGCGACCTTAGCTACTTTAGAAATGGGCAAACCACTTGCACAAAGTATTGCAGAAGTAGAAAAGTGCGCTACAGGTTTAATCTACTATGCCGAAAATGCGGAACAATTTTTAACACCCGAAATAGTTGCAACAGAGTTTACAAAAAGCTATGTAAGTTTTCAGCCGATTGGTACGGTATTAGCCATAATGCCTTGGAACTTTCCTTATTGGCAAGTATTTAGAGCAATGGGAGCTATATTAATTTCGGGCAATACTATGGTACTCAAGCACGCATCTAACGTTACGGGTTGTGCATTAGCCATAGAACAATTGGTTTTAAACGCCGGATTACCCAAAGGTGTTTTTCAAACTTTGGTGATACCTGCCAAAGATGTAGAAAATGCAATCGCGCACAAAAACATTGCTGCCGTAACCTTTACCGGTAGCACCGAAGCAGGAGCTAAAGTAGCTGCTAATGCCGGTAAATATCTTAAAAAACAAGTCTTAGAACTCGGTGGTAACGATGCGTACATTGTTTTGGAAGATGCAGATGTGTCTAAGGCTGCCGCCATTTGTGTACAATCGAGATTAAATAATACAGGACAGTCTTGCATAAGTGCTAAACGATTTATTGTGGTAGAAAGAATTGCAGCAGCATTTATCGAAAATGTAAAACAAATAATGGAGACCAAAACTTTTGGTAATCCATTAGAAAAGGATACTCAGTTAGGTACATTGGCACGAAAAGATTTAAGAGACGAACTGCATCTTCAAGTAACGAAAAGTGTAGCGCAAGGAGCTACCATATTGTGTGGCGGATTTATTCCCGAACACGAAGGTGCTTTTTATCCGGCTACTGTTTTGGTAAATGTACAAAAAGGAATGCCGGCGTATAGCGAAGAGCTGTTTGGTCCTGTAGCATCTATAATTGTAGCAAAAGACGAAAACGAAGCTATAACTATTGCCAACGATTCTGATTTTGGCTTAGGAGCAGCCATTTTTTCTGAAGACAAAAACAAAGCAGAAAAACTTGCTACGCAATATGTACACGCAGGAAGTGTATTTGTAAATGATTTTGTACGTTCCGACCCACGAATGCCTTTTGGTGGCATTAAACAAAGCGGTTATGGTAGAGAGTTAAGTGTCTTCGGGTTGCGAGAGTTTGTAAATATTAAAACTATTGCAGTAAGGTAATTGATTTACCTATACGGAATAATTCACACTCGATTTTTAGTTATATTAAATAAATTTGATAGTTAAAAATTAAAATACTACATTCGCAAGGAGTTATGTATTTTCTTATTTTAATTTAGGGATTTTGTAAATTTTTGAGATGTGAATAGACCAATACTTTTATTATTTTTACTTGTAAGTTTTGTATTTGGCAACAAAAATGTTATTGCACATTCCGGTGAGCATGAGCACACAAGTAATGCACCTATAATCTTTGTTCCTAACTTGGGGCAATGGGGCGATTATCCATTTTTATACAAAGGGCTTTCTGCTAATGCAGACATATATTTAGAACCCGATGGCGTAAAATATGTAGTAGGTCATAGTCAAAACTTAAAAAAAATTCACGATTACAAATATAATCCAAGTGAATCTGGTACATTATATTACCACAGTTACAAAGCAAAATGGGTAGGTGCTAATCCTAATCCCAAAACACAGCCTAACAAAAAACAAGATTACTATCATAATTATTTCTTAGGAGATGACCCATCAAGACATCATGGCAATGTAGGAGTTTACAGAGGAGTAACTTATTTAGAACTATTCAAAAATATAGACCTATATTTTACGACCGACAAAGGGCAGTTAAAATACGAATATGTAGTAAAGCCAGGAGGTAATCCCAATGAAATTCAGATGGAATTTACCGATGTAGATAAAATAGAAATAGTAAAAGGTGAATTAATAATTACTACCTCTGTTGGTAAAGTTCGAGAAATGGCTCCTTATGTTTATCAATATGTAAATGATGAGCTAAAAGAAGTGCCTTGTAAATATAAATTAAAAGGCAATGTACTATCATTTGAGTTTCCTAAAGGGTATAATAAGAGTTTTAATTTAATAATAGACCCTACAGTAGTGTTTGCTACGCTTACAGGAAGTACAGCCGATAATTGGGGTTTTACTGCTACTTATGACATTGCCGGTAATTTTTATGCAGGAGGAATTACAAGAGGTAATGGCTATCCTACTACATCTGGAGCATTTCAAACTTCTTTTGGAGGTGGGTCGAATTCTTCTATGCCTTGCGATATAGCTATTTCTAAATTTAATGCAACAGGATCCGCATTAATATACTCTACATATCTTGGAGGTAATCAAGATGATATGCCACATAGCCTTGTTGTAGATCACCAAAATAATTTAATAGTTGCAGGAAAAACAATGTCAAATAATTATCCGGTAACTGCAAATGCGTACAAGACATCTCATCCAGATACTACAGATATTGATATAATTATAACAAAATTTAATGCAAATGGTACCGGGCTAATTGGATCTACTTATTTGGGTGGGTCGGCAGATGATGGAAGTAATGTTGCAAGAGGGTTTGAATATAATCCTAACACATTAAGATATAACTATGGAGATAACTTTAGGTCGGAAGTAATAGTAGATAAAACCGGTAATATATATTTAGCAGCAAGCACTCAATCTACCAATTTCCCAACTACTCCCAATGCTGTAAAATCTTTTATTGGTGGAGTTCAAGATGGCATATTTGTAAAACTTGACCCTCAATTAAGTAATTTAATTTATAGCACATTAATTGGTGGTGGCGACTATGATGCAGCTTATGTTTTGGCATTAGATACAGCCGAAACCTATGTTTACATCGCCGGAGGTACAAAGAGTAATAATTTTCATTCTAATGTAACTACGGGATCGTATAGAAGTACTTATCAGGGTGGAAGTGCAGATGGATTTATTTGTAAAATACAAAATAGTGGAACATATCCAATGATTAAGGCAACTTATATTGGTACGAGTGAATACGACCAATGCTATGGTATACAAGTTGATTTAGAAGATAATGTGTATGTAATGGGGCAAACGCTTGGTGCCTTTCCCGTTAGCACCGGCGTGTATAATAATCCTAACTCGCGGCAATTTGTTCAAAAATTAAATAATCTTTTAACCACAAGTATATATTCAACTGTTTTTGGTACTGGAGCAACTGCAAAACCTAATCTATCTTTAGTAGCCTTTTTAGTAGATACTTGCCAAAATGTATATATTTCCGGGTGGGGGGCTAGCTCCGTTTCTCAAGGTACTAGTACCAATGGATTGCCAATTACAGGTAATGCATTCCAAAGTACCACAGACGGTCAAGATTTTTACTTCATTGTATTTTCCAAAAATGCACAAAATTTACTTTTAGGCTCCTTCTTTGGTGCTGCAGGTAAAAATGAGCACGTAGATGGAGGTACAAGTAGATTTAATCCTCATGGGGTAGTATATCAGGCTATATGTGCGAGCTGTGGCGGTACTACAGGGTTTCCTGCTACATCGGGTGCATACTCTACCACAAACGGAAGTAATAATTGTAATCTTGGTGCGGTAAAAATAGCATTTAATCTCGGTAGCGTAGCTGCCCAAGCAGCAGCTAATCCCGATGCAAGCGGTTGTATTCCACTTACCGTAAATTTTAGTAATGGCTCTAACAATGCTACATCATATACTTGGGATTTTGGCGACGGTTCCCCACAGTCTAATGCAGTAGCTCCTACACATACTTATACCACGGTAGGTACATTTACGGCTCGCCTTGTAGCATACAATCCTAATGCTTGTAAAGAAAGAGATACAGTATATCTTACTATAAGAGTGAGCGATGATACTATTCGAGCAAATTTTACGCATCAAGTCTTAGATAGCTGCGAAAGGTTTTTAGTAGCTTTCAACAATACTTCGCACGAATTAAGTGGTGGTGGTACGCCAAATTATCGATGGGACTTTGGTGATGGCTCTACATTTATAGGGAAGCACCCTCCAAATCATACCTATGCCTCTGCCGGAACTTACAATGTAAGATTAATAATGACAGATACCGGAGCATGTAACAATCCCGATACTATTATTAAGCCAGTTACTGTGCAGAATGTTTTTGTAAAAACAAAACTTAATCCACCGCCACCTGTTTGTCAAAACGATACCATTGTTTTTAACCATACAACTGAAAATGCCACAGGCTATCATTGGGATTTTGGAGATGGACACACAAGTACCGACCCTGTAGGCAAGCACGCGTACGACTCTGTGGGTACATATACAGTTAGGTTTAGAGTTACCAATCCTAATTCTTGTAATAAAGAAGATACAGCAAGTGTAATAGTTACGGTGGCGGAAAGTCCTACTGCTAATTTTATCTTTAAACCTATACAACCGGAACGCAATAAACCTACCGAATTTTTAAATCGCTCCGTAGGTGCTACAGGCTATCATTGGGATTTTGGTGATGGTAGGAGCTCTGCCGAAGAAAATCCAATACATCAATTCTATTATACAGGTACTTTTAATGTGTGCCTTACAGCATACAATGAAATAGGCTGCGACGATGTAATATGTAGAAGAGTATCTGCTGATGTAGTACCTTTAGTAGATGTACCTACTGGATTTAGTCCTAATGGAGATGGTAATAATGATATACTTTATGTAAGAGGTTTTAATATTGAAACCATGGACTTTAAGATATATAACCGCTGGGGCGAATTGGTTTTTGAATCTTTTGACCAAAATTATGGTTGGGACGGTACTTACAAGGGCGAACCACAAGAGATGGAGGCTTACGCCTTTACACTTTGGGTAAAATTCTTTGATGGCACTACCGCAAAAAGGCAAGGAAATGTAACATTATTGAGATAATATTGCTATTGAATATATTAATTTAACAAGAACCTTTTAATCCGAAATAAAGGTTCTTGTTATTTTATTAAAATCCAATAACAAAATAGATTAACTTTGCCCCCCATTATTATAATTAATAATTCATAAAATGAGCAATATAAAAGCAGCTATTACGTGTGTTGGTGCTTATGTACCCGACTATATACTTACCAATGCCGAATTAGAAAAAATGGTGGATACCTCCGATGAGTGGATAATGACCAGAACAGGGATAAAAGAAAGAAGAATACTCAAGGGAAAAGATTTAGGTACATCTTATATGGCTACCAAAGCAGTAGAAGAGTTATTAGCCAAAAGCAATACAGACCCCAATGAAATAGACTTACTTATCTGTGCTACTACTACACCCGATATGCAGTTTCCGGCAACGGCAAATATGGTGGCAGCTAACGCAGGTTGTAATAATTGTTTTAGTTACGATGTTAGTGCTGCATGTAGTGGATTTATTTTTGCATTAAATACAGGAGCTCAGTTTATAGAATCCGGCAGATTTAAAAAAGTAATAGTAGTAGGTGCCGATAAGATGAGTTCTATTGTAGATTATCAAGATCGTGCTACTTGTATTATATTTGGAGATGGAGCAGGAGCAGTATTATTAGAGCCTAATGCAGAAGGCAATGGCATTATGGATTCTATCTTAAAATCTGATGGAAACGGTTGGGTACACCTACACCAAAAAGCAGGTGGCTCGCGCAGACCCGCATCTGTAGAAACCGTAGCCGCTAAAGAACATTATATATATCAAGAAGGTCAAACGGTATTTAAGTTTGCAGTTAAAAATATGGCCGATGTATGTGCTAATATTATGGAGCGCAATAATCTAACCGGAGACGATGTGCATTGGTTAGTACCCCATCAGGCTAATTTAAGAATTATACATGCTACCGCCGAACGTATGAACTTGCCGGAAGAAAAAGTAATGATTAATATTCAACGATATGGTAATACTACGAGTGGTACTATACCACTTTGTCTTTGGGAATGGGAGAGTAAGTTGCGCAAAGGAGACAATGTAGTATTAGCTGCTTTTGGTGGCGGATTTACTTGGGGCTCTACGTATATTAAATGGGCTTACGATACAGATAAGTAATATAGGTTTTATATCTCACAGAGGAAAAGAGTAAATGAGTTCACAAAGATTGTTTTATTTTGTAAGAGAAAATCTTCTCGCTAAGACGCAATGGAGCAAAGAACGCAAAAGGAATTTATTGCTCACATAGTAAAGAGTGTAAATGGGTTCACAGAGATTCTTTTATTTTGTAAGAGAAAAATTTTACGCAAAGACGCAAAATTATATTGAACATTATCAAATTGTCGAATTGTCAAATTATCATATCAAATTGTCAAATCATCACATTGCCGAAACCCCTGCCGATTTAGGATATTATTTTCCTGCCGAATTTGCGCCACATAAAGCTATATGGGTCAGTTGGCCTCATAAGGAAGATTCTTGGCCCGGAAAGATAAATTCTATTTTTCCTTCTTACTGTAAATTTATAAAGGAAGTAAGCAAAAGCGAATTAGTCAATATTAATATTGTTGATGAAAAAATGAAAGCTTTTGCTGTAGAGCAAATGCTAAAAGAAGAGGTGGATTTACAAAAAGTAAATTTCTTTTTTCATCCTACAAACGATGCTTGGTGCAGAGACCATGGTCCTGCTTTTTTGGTAAATAGAGATAAAAATCACGAAATCCCTTTGGTAATTGTAGATTGGCTACATACTGCTTGGGGTGGTAAATATCCGCCTTACGATTTAGATGATGTAGTCCCTACACTTATAGGCAAAGCATATAACATTCCTGTATTTTATCCTAATATAGTAATGGAAGGTGGTGCAGTAGAATTTAATGGCGAAGGCACTGTGCTTACTTCTACATCTTGTTTGCTTAACCCAAACAGAAATCCACATCTTAACCAAGCCCAAATAGAGCAATATCTAAGTAGCTATTATGGAGTACAACAAGTGCTTTGGGTGGACGATGGCATTGTAGGCGACGATACCGATGGTCATATAGACGATACGGTGCGTTTTGTAAATGCAGATACGGTACTAACCGTAGTAGAAGAGAATAAAAACGATGAAAACTACGGGCTGTTGCAAACCAATCTAAAGCAATTACAACAAATGCGATTGCTTAACGGAAAACAGCTTAATATTATTGAATTACCAATGCCCGATGCAGTTTGGCACGAAGGACAAAGACTGCCGGCTTCGTACGCTAACTTTTATATTGCCAATGGGTCGGTAATAGTACCTACATTTCGCTGTAACAAAGACGAAAAGGCTTTAGAGATTATTCAGCAGTGCTTTCCCGATAGAAAAGTAGTGGGTATAGATTCTACTGACATTATTTGGGGCTTAGGAAGTTTCCATTGCTTGAGCCAACAAGAACCATTAGTGCAATAGCTTATTTAAAATTATGGATGCATTCTTCAATAGGATTACAAAAGTAAATAGGCATATTGCTAAATGGGCGAAGCGACAAAATGTTACTTGTTATCGCATTTACGATGCCGATATTCCCGAATTTCCTTTGTGTATAGACCGTTATCACGAGTATGCACATATTGCAGTGTATCATTCTAAGCACGCAAACCCCGAAGACGAAACGTACGATGAGTGGCTACACAATTGTTTGCAAATAGTTTCGGAAGTATTGCAAATTCGGCACGAAAAAATTTTTGTAAAAGAAAGAAAAAAACTTGCTCGTAGAACCGAGCAATACGAGAAAGTTTCGGAAGAAAGTAAAACGATAATCGTAACAGAAAATGGTTTGCAATTTAAAGTAAATCTTACCGATTATTTAGATACAGGATTGTTTTTAGACCATAGACCGTTAAGACAAAAATTTAAAGAAGAAGCGAAAGGATTAAAAGTGCTCAATTTATTTGCCTATACCGGAGCCTTTAGTGTGTATGCAGCAGCAGGTGGAGCAGCGGAAGTTACCACTGTAGATATGTCTGCAACGTACATTAATTGGTCAAAAGAAAACTTTACGCTTAATAATATTGACCTCTCAAAGCATCGTTTTATACAAAGCGATACTATGCAGTTTTTAAAATCATTAACCGATGAGCGGTACGATTTAGTATTTGTAGATCCTCCTGCATTTAGCAATAGCAAAAAAATGAAAGGTACTTGGGATACACAAAGAGACCACCCCGCATTGTTGCATATAATATTGCAGGTATTAAATCCGGGAGGTAAAATTTATTTTTCCAATAACCTACGCAGTTTTCAAGCAGATTTTAAACGATTGTCTGCAAAACAGATTACAGACATTAGCCTCAAAACTATTCCCGAAGATTTTAGAAACCAAAAGATACATTATTGCTTTGAAATTCTAAAGTAGTTTTATTCTTTATTTAATTTAAAAAAGTTAATTTTACGGTATTCATAATTTATTTAAAGAATTTTTATGTCCAAAAAACCGACCTTATTAATACTATTTTTCCTTATCTCTTTCCCAATTCTTGCACAGCAAGAATCTCAACCCAATGGTGGTGGTGAATATAAGATTGAAAAATCTAATTGTGTTTCTCCTTCCGAAAGGCAAAGAATACAAACAATGTTGGAAAGCAATATACAAATGCTAAAAGCCCAAAATGTTTTACCACAAGATTGGGGAGAGCCCAAGCCTGGAGCTAAGCCTGCTGCGGGTTCATTTATTTGGCCACTAAAACAGAGTGCAGGGTTTAATTACAATAGCTATTACGGTATTAGCAATTTTGTGGATTTAGATCCGATAAACCCTAATTATTTATTAGATTGGAATTGCGGGGAGCGTACTTACGATTTGCCGGGGTATAATCATGGTGGTATTGATATTTTTTTGTGGCCCTTTAGCCAAAATATGCAGCAAGATGGTCAAGTAGAAATTATAGCAGCAGCAGATGGTATAATTATCGGAAAAGATAATGGAAACTTCGACAAAAACTGTTCGATGGGGAGCGGTAATTGGAATGCTGTTTATGTGGGAAATAATGATGGTACTATTTGTTGGTATGGGCACATGAAAAACAATTCGCTTACTTCTAAAGCAATAGGATTAACAGTAACTGCCGGAGAATATCTTGGTTTGGTAGGCAGCTCCGGTCAATCTACCGGGCCGCATTTGCATTTCGAAACACATTCGAGTACCAGCGAAGTATTAGAACCTTATGAAGGACCTTGTAATGCAAATGCAAGTTTGTGGGCAAACCAAAAACCATATATAGAGCCAACTATCAATGCTTTACTAACACATCACGCTCCTCCTGAATTTCCCCCTTGTCCGCAATTAGAAGTAAAGAATACCAGAGATACATTTTTGCTTGGAGCCACTACTATCTTTGCTGCATACTATCACGACCAAACTAATGCTAATGCCACTGTTTATACTATTTTAAAACCAGATAATACCGTATTTAATACCTGGAATCATACGTCTAATTCATCTTATTATACTGCAAGCTATTGGTTTTGGACACAAGTACTCAGCAGTAATCCTGCCGATATGGGAGCGTGGACTTATAGAGCTACTTACGAAGGAAATACTGTAGAGCATAAGTTTTATCTTTCCGATGGTACTATAAATATTAATGAACACAAAGTTTTTGATGACTGGGTGCAAATTTATCCTAATCCAAATAATGGCAAATTTGTACTAACTGTTAATAACAACGATAAAGGAGCAGTTTATACGCTTTCCGACATTGCAGGAAGAACTATCCAAAATGGAATGGTTAAGGGTAAAGAGACAGAATTGGACTTTAGTAATAGCATTTTATCCGGAATGTATTTTCTAAAAGTATCTGCTGCAAATGGAAGTAATTATCATACCAAAATTGTGGTGCGATAATTCACATTATTGGTATTACAAGTTCTTGGTAGTAATATCTAAATACGAAAAATACTTTTTCTTTTTTAAGAAATATTGCACGATAATAGCTCGGTTATAGATGCCGGTTTTGTTATGGGTTGTATGTTTGTTTTTACATTTTTGCCTTTTACCATACCATTTTAAGAAAGAAGTGTATAAAGAGAAGTGTGCTCTTACTACAGCCCAAACATTTTTGATTTGTCCTTTTAGTAAAAATTGCAAACCTGCTACACCATCTAATACCAATCTTAATGGAAACAACCACCAGAGTTTACTGCTTTTTTCGTTTTTGATAAGCAGAATTAAATTATTTCTAAAATTATAAAATGTTTTTTGCGGACTCCCGTAAGATATGATACTGCCTCCAACATGAAATACAGTAGATGCAGGCTCTACGCCAATTCTATATCCAGCATTGTTCATTCTCCAGCAAAGGTCTATCTCTTCCATGTGTGCAAAAAGATCGGGGTCTAATCCACCTACTTTGTGGTAAATATCGCTGCGCACCATTAAGCATCCGCCGCTAGCCCAAAAGACCTCTATGGCATCGTTGTATTGTCCGTTGTCTTGCTCTAAAGTATCGAATATTCTTCCTCTGCAAAACATATAGCCCCACTTGTCCATAAATCCGCCCGATGCTCCAGCATACTCGAAGTATTGGCGGTCTTTGTAATAGCGGATTTTGGGCTGTAATGCAGCCAACTTTGGTGTATGCTCCATACGTTGCAGCAAAGGCGCAAACCAATTGTCTGTTACCTCAAAATCGGAACTAAGGAGTATGTAATATTTAGCTTGTATTTGATTAAGTGCTTGCGCATAGCCCCATGCAAATCCGTTGTTTTCGGTAAGGTGTATTAATCTTACATCGGGAAAATGTGTGCGTACATATTCCGATGTATCGTCGGGAGATGCGTGATCTACCACAAATACTTCGTAATCGTTACCTGCTTCGCTACAAATTTTGGGAAGAAATAACTCGTGCCACTTACGACTATTGTAACTAAGAATTACAACTGCTGTATGCTTCTGTGCAACAAACATGCTTAATACACTTATTCCTATTCGGAAAAAATGGGCTATTTATATTTAGGACTATAAAGAGAACTTTCGTTCACTTTTACGTCTGTATTGGGTTTGTAGCGGTGTTCGTAAAGATTGTAGCAACCAGCCCAAGCAAAAATAAATATACCGAAAAAGAACAATAAAAAGAAGAACCTCGAAGTGTTAGGTTTGCTTGTTCTGGTATCTAAATCGTTGTCAAAAAACTCTTGACCGTTGTTTTCTGTAGCACTCATTGTCTTATATAAAATTATTTTGCACGACAAAAGTAACTCAAAAACTAAAAAATCAAAAGAAATAATTAAAACTGTTAGAAAAAATGTTGTTGCACTTAGTTTTATGTTAATCCTAAATAAAGGAAAATGGTAGAATTTACCATTTTTATATTTTTATTTTTAAATATTATTAGTTAAATTGCGAACGATAATAAATTATTTTTTTCACAAATTAAATTTTAGTGTATGAAAAATCTATTCTTTCTTACCCCCCCCCCCGATGTGGGCAGGGCGTTTAAACAAAATTTATTGTAGTATTTTGGTTATGTGTATGATAATGATGTATAGCACTACAAGGGCGCAGTTTCAGAATTCGAGTGTAAATGAAACACTTGTTCCCGGTTCTTCTTATACTGGGGCACATATACACGATGTTACCAATTATACATATAGTAATTTGTTATTCCCCGATGGATTAAGCGACCTCTATGTGGCAACTATGGGCGACAGAGGGCATTTTTATTACAAAAGAACAGTAGCCGGCAATCCGAGTATGATTTTAGATGAGGGTATGGAACATATTGTAATTAGTGGAGGTGCGACGAGAGTGCATGATGCTGTTATACTGAACAACCCCAATGCTGCGGCAGGTTCAGCATTTAATTATTGTATTGCAGTAGCTTATTCCGGTCCTAGTGCAGGAGGTGGCTATTTAGATTTTTACGAATGGACTACTTCGGGTTTAAACCTTGTACTGAGCCATAATTTTTCTGCAAATGATATAGTACGCATTTCTTTAGATGCTCATAGTTTGTATGCTTATACCGTAGTATGGCAAGAGTACCCTACTAACGAACTGTACGGCTTTGGCGGTTTTATACCGGCAACTTTTTACCCTATGATAGGAGCTAATAAAAGATTATTAGGTGTTGGCACTACCACAGAAGGCTGGTACCCCGATGTGGCAATGACCAAATTAGAAAACCCGCCAAGCGATGCAGCCCGTACAGGCTTGTATCTATATTATACTTATATAGACGAAAATAAAGATGCTTGTTATGTAGCCTCTCGTAGTTTTGACGATTTAATGACTCAGCCTTCGCCTATTGGGCTTTTGGGAGTACATAATGTACTGACTTTGACTCCGGGTTTTGGAGGTTCGTTCCCATGTGCCCCAGGTATTCCATACCCACCATTTAAACATTCTTATCTGCCCAAGATAGATGCTCCCGACCATAGTACCGATTATACTTGGGCAATGGTGGTGCAACAATTTGAGTTTTATCCATTATTAGACGATTGGAGTATAAATGATCCATGTCCATATCCTGACAATGTCAATAAATTATTACAAACCCAAATTACAACTTCATATAGATATAATGGCGGAATAATATATGATAAAATACTAAATGATGGATTGTTAACAGGTACAGTAGCGATGAAAGATAATTTCAATTTTAATAATCCCCTTTTTAATAATCCTCTATTTCATTGTCGCCCTACGGTAGCTTGGAATAATGATGGCGATCTTATCCATTACGGATGGGGTAAAACCCAAGACCACCCTAACCTTGGTACGCACGATTATATTGGGGTATTATACGACCCCACTGCTCATGATGCAGTAACTTCTCCCGGAGGAGATGGTTACAGAATTATAGATATGGACAATACCCTCGAACCATATAACCGATGTGTAGCTTTTACAAGACAAAACGATGCCTCTAACGATTTATTTATAGTATATAGTGCCGATAGTTTTGACCCCAATTATACCAATTATTTCGAATGTACCTTTTACAAGCATGTGGATTGGGCTAATGTACCTAATATAGGATATAGGGGAGAGAATAATAACAATAATATTGTTACTTATAATACGGAATCATTAATCTATCAATATTACCCTAATCCGGTAAAAAACAACCTAACCTTAATACTTAATGAGCCTTATAAAGATGATGAATTATTAATAGAGGTGTATGATATTACAGGACGAAAGATAGGTACATACAAAGGATATATCAATGAAATAAACGATTTTGTAAATACACTACTACCGCACATTAACAGCAATACTTGTGTGCTGCAATTAATGTCTTTAACACAAGGTATATCGCAAACTGTTAAACTTAATAAACGCAACTAAATTTTTTTAACCATACAACTTTGGTCTTATTTTCAGCTAAAAATATAAGACCAAAGTTGTTTATTAATGATATTTTACAATGAAAAAGTCGATAATATTTTTTGTAATTATTTTTTTAGTAAAGAGTACTTACTCACAAGAAGAATGTGTAGAGTTTGATAAAGCTTGGGTGGCTTCGTATGGTGTAAGAACTTCTGTAGGAGTGTCGGCAATAGATAGCGAAAATAATTTAATCGTGACAGGTGGATATACAGGTAGCTCTGCAAGTGTAGGAGGCATTGCATTGCCAACTCCACCAAGCCCTTGGGAGGGGACTTTTATAGCAAAAATGGATACATTAGGCAATGCTATATGGGCTACCTATGCTATAGGACAGGGAGCAGGGAGAATGCTCTTTCATAGTGCTGATTTGGATAATTTGGGTAATATTTATCTTGCAGGCAGATTTAACGGTACGGTAAATTTTCAGGGAAACATTTTAAGCTCCAATAGTATTGCTTCTAGCCAATATTTTGATGGTTTTTTTGCAAAATTGGACACTGCCTGGCAGTTGCAGTGGATAGAAGTATTTCCAGGATGTTTGCACTTTGATATGGTTACAGACCAAAATAAAAATAGCTTTTATTTAATATCTCAAGTGTACTTAGGTGTTCCTGCCATAATCAATCAAGATACATTTTATGCTGAGAAAGCAACTGATATTTTAGTAACTAAAATTGATGCCCAAGGTCAAGTGCAGTTTGTCCGTCAAGCAAAAGGGAAATTAGTTCAATTGTTTTCTCTATCAATAGATAATAATGATAATGTATATTTATCAGGAGGGTTTGAAGATACATTATACTTTGATAATCATACGCTCGTCTCTGCGTTTCACAATGGAAGAACTGATATGTTTATTGCCAAAATGAGTCCGCAAGGTACATTTGAGTGGGCAACCCAATCGGAAAGACTAACCAATGCAGGTAGAGTGAGTTCGGCATATCATTCCCTTACGCCACAAGGGAATATCTATGTATATGGCAGATATGAGGGTAGTATAGACTTTGGAGGAAATATATTGAATGTAAGTAATACATATACTAATTACTTAACAGTACTCAATACACAGGGACAAATTCTGAATGCAGAAGAAATACTGTCAAGCGACAGCATTCGACATATTAACGGAGGTGTAACAGACCAAAATGGTTCTCTTTATCTTACCGGAGAATTTAAAGGTAGTTGTGCATTTGGCAATACTATTCTTAGCCCTGTAAATCAAAATGGTTCGTCTTATGTATGTAAGCTCAACTATGAGGGTGGTAATAGCACTTTCGAATGGGCTAAACAACCTTTGGGTAGTGGGAAAATAGGACTACATATATCTATGTGTACAGATATTAATGAGTTGTACATTTCGGGAATATATAACGATGGTGATGCTGTATTTGGCGAACATACTTTACCTGCTCCTGCAACAGGCTATACACATGGCTTTATTACCAAAATATCCGAGTGCGAGTCTTCTAATATCAACACACCCAATCCATTATCTCAAATATCTATCTTCCCTAATCCTGCTAATACGCAAATAACTATAACTAATCTGCCTGCCAATAGTACAATAAACATAAGCGATATTACAGGCAGAGTATTTTATTCTCAAAAAACTAAAAATAACACACTACAAATACCGACAACAGAATGGAGCAATGGTATGTATTTTGTGCAAATAATTAATGGAGAGAATAGGGTAAATAAAAAGGTGGTGATACAATAACTAAAAACCTCGCATTTTTTGAATGCGAGGTTTTTAGTTATCAATCCATTCTTATTACTCCGGTAAATCCAAATTAGGCATTGCTGCATTTTTGTTTCCGGTCTTTAAATAAGTATCGAACCATTGCATCATTCTTAAATTGTAATCGTAACGAGAGCCGCTACGTGCATTACCATGCCCTTCGCCGGGATAGTAAATTAAGCGTACAGGCACTTCGGGTTTACGTACTTTAAGATGGCGATACAGCTCCATGCTTTGTGCAGGGTGTACTCTTGGGTCGTCTGCACCGTGCATAATTAATATTGGTGTTTGCGCTTTGTCCACATGATAAATCGGGCTCGATTTCATATATTTTTCCCAATGGTCCCAAATGTACTCGCGCTCGTGTACCAAATGCATTTCGCTCGGAATATCGCTTGTGCCAAATTTAGAAATATTATTACTAATCCCTACAAACATTACAGAGGCTGCAAATCTGTGCGAATAATAAGTACTCATCCATGCTGAAGCATAACCACCATAAGAACCACCTGTAACGCCTACTCTGTCTTTATCTGCAATACCTTTATCTATCAAATAATCTACACCATCTACTATATCATCAAATTCTTTTCCGCCCAAATCGGCTTGACTGCTGTAAGTAAAATCTATGCCACGTCCTGTACTACCTCTGTAATTGGGATAAAATACAGCATAACCACTGGCTGCTGCCATTTGTCCGGGCATAGAATAAGCAGTAAGCCAACCATTACTGTAATGCGATTCGGGTCCGCCATGTACCACCGTAATTAAAGGCACTTTAGTTCCGGATTGATACCCAACTGGATAAATCAACATTCCTTCTATATCGTACTGTCCATCGCGTGGTTTGTATTTTACTACTTCTTGTTTTCCTAATTGTAATCCACTTAGCCATTTATTGTTTTGTGTACGGCGTACCGGTTTTCCACCACTTAAAGCAAACAATTCTGTAGGGTGTTGTGGCGTATTTGCTGTAAAAGTTACATTTCCTTTATTATTAACATCAAAAGAAGTAATGGCGTGTTCTTTTAAATTTAAAAGATACTGTATTTTTTTACCATCAGCAGTTATGCTACCTATTGTAGAAGCTGTGCTTTCGCTCGAGTGAAAATGTATAGCTTGTTTGTTTACCCATTTAATAGACTCAAATTTCCCTAAATAATTAGGATGAATAACTTTAGGCGTACCGCCATTAGCACTTACTACAAAGATACTACCATTGGTAGGGTCGTGTAAATCGTAAGCACTTATATATGCTAATTGCTGTCCATCGGGGCTCCAAACAATATCTCCTAACTTACCTTTATTATCTACAGAAGCTGTTTGATTGCCGGTTTGTGTATTCACTATTTTAATTTCTTGTGCCATATACGAATCATCTACCGAAGATGTAGGAGCTACCGACACAGCAAGTTTATTACCTCCCGGATTCCAAGATAGATTATATGCTGCACCTTGCACATTCACTCTAAGTGGTGTAGAATTATTAATTACATCAACGATATAGGCATTTCTTTGCCCAAAATCTTCTTCGTAAAAATGAGGTTTGTAGGTTAGGCTGGTTTTGGGTGCTGTAGCAGCTTCGGAGGCTACAAAAGCTATTTTGTTACCATCATTGCTCCAAGCATAATTTACAATATTGGCACTGTAAGAAAATATTTTTCTGGCTTCGCCGCCATCGGTATCTATTTCGAAAATGGCATTGGTTTTATCGCCCGCAAGACGAGTTACAAAAGTAATAGTGCCTTTTTTAGGTCTAAAAGTTACCTGACTTACACCAGAAGCAGTGTAATAAGGTTTGTGTTTTTGTGTATTGTTATTGAATACATGCAGTTGTACTTTAGAAGGGGCATTATCTGATTGCGGATTTACGGGTACAGCTTTAGTGAAAGCTACAAATTTACCATCTTCCGAAATTTGGCTCATAATCACTGTTTCCACCTGAGCGATTTGCTGTGGTGTAATCTGTGCAAATGAGTGGGTAATACACTGCACTACGCCTAATACTATTAAGGCACAGCTTTTAAGTAATGTTAATTGTTTTATCATTTTTAAGACAATTTTTAATGAAAAAAAAGAAAAGAGTTTGCAAGATATTGAAAAATACTTGTTGAACATATAGTTTGGGATATTTAACAATAATATTGTACCTAAGTCTTGCTTAATATCTCAAGGCACATTATTTACGAGTATTTCAAGCGGTTTTAGGTATTTTACCTACAAAGGATTTTGTAATAATACCCAAAAAAAGCTTGCAGTACTTATATCTGAAATGATAATTTGGAAACAATACTGTCCTAAATGTTTTTTTATAGTTTATCAAAAGTTTTATTGCCGC
>CAYUXT010000010.1:0-87764 GCA_964448955.1 uncultured Taibaiella sp.
AAATCGTAAATAATTGAAAATCAATAACTAAATTTGACGTTAGTCAGAATTGTAAGTATATGATGTAAGTAACTTGCATGTCCATAATTATCAGGAACATATCCTTGCGAATTAGAAAATTCTCCTCCCCAATTAATCCATTGCAATTCTCCAAGTGCATTGAACTGTGCAATGCTGCTTTTAAGTTTTTGCCCAAAAAATTGCTGATTATTTATAGAAACCGTATCGTACCCTGCAAACATAGCTATATACAGCTTGTCGGTTTGGCTCATTTCGAAACCAACCGGACAAATACCGACAAACTGCTTTATCCAAAACGCATCTCCGGTTTTACCATTGAGCTTAAACAAAATACCATCGGCTTTTAGATTCTGTGTCGTATTTAGAGCATTACCTATTATTTGTTTATTTCCTACCGTAAAAGTATCTATCGTGTTAATACAAATAAACTTACCTGTAACATATACATTACCTCTCGAATCTAACTGCATATTATCTAACTGTAATCTACTTGCAGGATTATCTTTTCCAGTATAAGCATATTGATGCCATAAAAGATTATGATTGGCATCTAATTTAAGAATGGTAAATCCAAAATACGAATGTTTAATAAAAGAAATAGGAACAGGAATTTTATTTTTGCCTATATATAAAGTATCATCTGATTGTAAACCGGCTCTACTTATATTGCGAAGTATTATATACACATTGCCTTCATTATCGAACCTTGTAATACTGGGGGCAGAATGCGCTGCATATAATACACTGTCGCTCTTTATAGTAATACCCACAACATCTTCAAATTGCGGACACTCTTCTTGTTGGGCTGTAATGGTATGGCTAAGAAAAAATGATAATAATAATATGATGATTGTTTTGAGTAGCATAATTGATTGTTTTTGTGGGTTAGAAAAATAAATATACCCGTAGAGACGCACAATTGTGCGTCTCTACGGGTATATTTATTTTTCTACCATTACCGTTTTACCATATCTTTTGCCATTGGTATCGGTAATGTCTATTCTATAAATTCCGGTATTGTATTCTTTTAATTCTATACCTATCGTCATTATCAGGCTTAATTTAATACTTCTAACAAATTTTGTTTTGTTTTGTTTTGTTTTGTTTTGTTTTGTTTTGTTTTGTTTTGTTTTGTTTTCATAAAAAAATGTTTAAATTTAGAAAATTGTTTTTATTATCGTTCGCAATTTAATCAATAATATTCAAAAATAAAAATATAATACACAAGCAATGTGTATGTGGCTGCTGCTTTTTCCATATCCCAACATTTTTTTGTTTTTCCCAAAAAAACGTTTTACCTTTGCAACCCTTTGATTATTAAAGGCAACTAAAGCACGTGCAAAATTCTTTGGCCAGAATACAGTAATTTAGTTTTAATGCATCTTACTTAAAAAAATACCATTTTTTAAGTACGGTATTTTTTTGTTTATATATATAATACATAATAGCGTAATAATTTATGCCAAACATCTCTAAGCGTACAAATTCAGGGCGCGTAAACTTCGCCAAAATCCACGATGTGGACACTACTCCGGATTTGTTAGCCATTCAGCTACAGTCGTTTCAAGACTTTTTTCAGTTAGAAACTACTCCCGATATGAGGGACAACGAAGGTTTGTTCCGCGTGTTTAAGGAAAACTTCCCTATTAGCGATACCCGCAACATCTTCGTGTTGGAGTTTTTAGATTATTTTATAGACCCACCTCGCTATACCATAGAAGAGTGTATGGAAAGAGGGCTTACCTACTCCGTACCGCTTAAAGCTAAATTAAAATTAAGCTGTAACGACGAAGAGCACGTAGATTTCGAAACTATTATACAAGATGTATTCTTAGGCAATATTCCCTATATGACTCCTCGCGGTACTTTTGTAATAAATGGTGCAGAGCGTGTAGTCGTATCGCAATTACATCGTTCTCCAGGTGTATTCTTCGGACAAAGCACCCACCCCAACGGTACCAAAATTTACTCTGCTCGTGTAATTCCTTTTAAAGGAGCATGGATGGAGTTTGCTACCGACATTAACAATGTAATGTATGCTTACATCGACCGTAAGAAAAAATTCCCGGTAACTACCTTACTTCGCTCTATCGGATTCGAAACCGATAAAGATATATTGGAGCTTTTTGGAATGGCTGACGAAGTGAAAGCCAACAAAAAGAACCTTCAAGCCAACCTTGGCAAAAAATTAGCAGCACGCGTACTCCGCACTTGGACAGAAGATTTTGTAGATGAAGATACAGGAGAGGTGGTTTCTATCGAACGTAACGAGGTATTATTAGAGCGCGACAGCATTTTAGATGAAGATAATGTAGAAATGATTGCCGAACTTGGCATAGATACTGTATTTATCCAAAAAGAAGAAGTAAGCGGCGATTATTCTATCATCTACAATACTTTAAATAAAGATACCTCTAACTCAGAAATAGAAGCGGTACAGCACATCTATCGCCAATTACGCGGTAGCGATGCCCCCGATGACGAAACAGCACGTGGCATCATTGATAAATTATTCTTCAGTGATAAAAGATATGACCTTGGAGAAGTAGGTCGCTACAAAATCAACAGAAAATTAGAAATGGACTTGTCTAATACCAAAAGAGTATTGACAAGAGAAGATATTATTGCTATCATTACTTATTTGGTAAGATTATCTAACGGTAAAGCCGAAATAGATGATATCGACCATTTGAGCAATCGTAGAGTACGTACTGTGGGTGAGCAATTATATGCACAATTTGGTGTAGGGCTTGCTCGTATGGCTCGTACTATTCGCGAGCGTATGAACGTAAGAGACAATGAGGTATTTACACCAATTGATTTGATTAACGCCAGAACGCTTTCTTCCGTTATCAACTCATTCTTTGGTACTTCACAGCTTTCTCAGTTCTTAGACCAAACCAACCCGCTTTCTGAAATTACACACAAACGTCGTATTTCGGCACTCGGACCAGGTGGTTTAAGTAGAGAGCGTGCAGGTTTTGAGGTTAGGGACGTTCACTATTCTCACTATGGTCGCCTTTGTACTATCGAAACACCGGAAGGACCAAACATCGGTCTTATATCTACACTATGTGTACATGCCAAAATAAATGATATGGGCTTTATCGAAACGCCTTATCATCAAGTTACTAACGGACAAGTAGATAGCAAACAACAAATTTTCCTTAGCGCAGAAGAAGAAGACGATAAGAAAATTGCACAGGCAAATGTACCTTTAGACAATAAAGGTAACTTTATTGAAGACAAAATTAAATCTCGTCAAACAGGCGATTTCCCGATATTAGAACCTTCTGAGGTAGAATTTATGGACGTAGCTCCAAACCAAATCGTGGGTTTGTCTGCATCATTAATTCCATTCTTAGAGCATGATGATGCCAACCGTGCCCTAATGGGTTCGAACATGCAACGTCAGGCAGTTCCGTTAATCCGCCCAGAGTCGCCGATAGTAGGTACCGGGCTCGAAGCTAAAGCAGCTCGCGATGCACGTATCCAAATACACGCAGAAGGCGAAGGCGTAGTAGAATTTGTAGATGCTAACGAAATTCACGTTCGTTACAAAAGAACAGAAAAAGAAAAATTAGTTTCTTTTGAAGATGATTTAAGAGTATATCATCTTACTAAATACAAAAAAACTAACCAAAGTACAAGCATTAACCTAAGCCCCGCAGTTCGTAAAGGACAAAAAGTTAAAGAAGGCGATTTCTTAACGCAAGGTTACGCTACACAAAATGGCGAATTAGCATTAGGTCGCAACCTTAAAGTGGCATTTATGCCTTGGAAAGGTTACAACTTTGAAGATGCCATCGTAATTAATGAAAGAGTAATTAAAGAAGATTTATTTACCTCTGTACATATCGACGAATACGAATTAGAAGTTAGAGATACCAAATTAGGAGAAGAAGAGCTTACAGCAGATATTCCTAATATTTCGGAAGAAGCTACTAAAGACTTAGACGAAAATGGTATAATCCGAATAGGAGCGCATATTAAAGAGGGTGATATCATGATTGGTAAAATCACACCTAAAGGAGAAAGCGACCCTACACCGGAAGAAAAACTACTTAGAGCTATCTTTGGAGATAAAGCCGGAGATGCTAAAGATGCATCGCTTAAAGCGTCGCCATCGGTAGAAGGGGTAATTATCGACAAAAAATTATTCCAAAGAGCTAAGAAAGACAAAACAGCTAAAGCAAGAGAGAAAGTAGAAGTAGAAAAAATCGAAAAAGTGCATCAGACAAATAGTGAAGCAATTAAAAAACTATTATTAGAAAAATTGAATGTACTTCTTGCTGATAAATCTTCTGCCGGAGTAACTAATAATTTCGGAGAACCTGTGGTATCTAAAGGTGGTAAATTCTCTTCTAAAGTATTAAACTCTGTAGATTTCCAAACGGTAAACCCATTAGGTTGGACTGGCGAAAAAGATACAGACGATTTAATCAACAAATTACTGCATAACTACAATATTAAATACAACGAAGAATTAGGTCGTTACAAAAGAGAGAAATTTAATCTTTCTATCGGAGACGAATTACCAACCGGAGTATTGAAATTAGCAAAAGTTTATCTTGCTGTTAAGCGTAAGCTTAAAGTAGGAGATAAAATGGCGGGTCGCCACGGAAATAAAGGTATAGTAGCCAAAATAGTACGTGCAGAAGATATGCCATTCTTAGAAGACGGCACGCCGGTAGATATAGTACTTAATCCACTTGGGGTACCTTCTCGTATGAACCTTGGGCAGATTTACGAAACTATCTTAGGATGGGCTGGAGAAAAATTAGGTTGCAAATTTGCTACTCCAATTTTCGATGGTGCTACTATTGATGAAATCAGAGATTTAATCGATGAAGCTAATCTACCATCTTTCGGTCATACTTACTTATATGATGGCGAAACAGGAGAGCGTTTCCACCAAAAAGCTACTGTGGGTATAATCTATATGATTAAACTACACCACATGGTTGATGATAAAATGCACGCTCGTTCTATCGGACCATACTCACTTATTACCCAACAGCCTTTAGGCGGTAAAGCCCAGTTTGGTGGTCAGCGTTTTGGTGAGATGGAGGTATGGGCATTAGAGGCTTATGGAGCATCTAATATCTTACAAGAGTTATTAACTATTAAATCTGATGATATAATAGGACGTGCCAAAGCTTACGAAACCATAGTACATGGCGACAACATTCCTAAAGCAGGTATTCCGGAGTCGTTTAATGTATTGGTACATGAGTTAAGAGGCTTAGGTTTAGAATTAACTTTTGAAAACGATTAATTTTCAATTAATTAGAAAATAAACATTAAAAAATAGACTGTCTTTTGGGGCAGTCTATTTTTTTACAAAACAAGAAAATGAATTTGATAATAAAAAGCGTAACGCTAATAATTACGATACTTCTAAGCATACAATATACAATTGCTCAAGAGGCAACAAGTATTAACAGTAGAAAATTTAAAATAGTTAAAAATGGAAGTTTCTATTTAAGTTGGGGGTACAACAAAGAGTGGTATTCTCGCTCCAATATACATATTAACCAGCCATCCGAAGGCAATAGCTATACGATGCACAAGGTTAAAGCCCACGACAATCCAGGTTGGGACAAAGACTTATTTAAAAAAGGCTTAACTATCCCACAATACAATTACAGAATTGGATATTTTTTTAATGAACAACAAGATTTGGCATTTGAGATTAATTTTGACCATACAAAATATATCATAGCCGACAACCAAAATATTTTAATAAAAGGAAAGTTTGCTCATAATCCTATTAACAGAGAAGTTCTATTTGCGAGTCCACAGTCATTTTATTTTTTAAATAATGGAGCAAATTTTCTATTATTTAATTTAGTAAAACGATTTGAAATATATCGTTTACCCAATAATAATATTAATGTAGGCTTATTGTGCAAAGGAGGTATTGGTCCGGTTATACCGCATGTAGAAAATTCATTATTTGGATACAAAAACGAACCCAAATTCCAGTTGGGAGGATGGAATGTGGGCGCAGAAATGTCATTAAGAGCTACTTTTTTCAAATATGCATATTTAGAATTTTCCCATAAACTCGATTATGCTCGATACAGCAATTTAAAGGTATATAATGGCACAGCCCGACATGCATTTTATACCTATGAGTTAATTTTAAGTATTGGTATATCTATTCCACAAAGAACAAGAAAATAGTCTGTTTGAAATTTACAATATACACCATTTATATTTCTATTTTTTAAATTGATGGTAAAAAAGACACTACAACGGAGGTAAAGAGGGCTAATAATTAGGACTAATTTCATGCAACCTTTCATTTCCTGAAATGCAGGTATATAAAGGAATATAGAAAATTTCAGGAACTATTTTGTCCATTACGCTCATTATCCTTATGATACTAAAAATCCCCGAATATTATCGGGGATTTTTTAGTTATAAACAATTTCTAAAAATAGAATATTGGATTTTATCTTCTGCTTATGATGAACTTCTTAGTTACAGTACCGTAATCTGTATTAATAAGAACATTGTACATTCCTTCACTCCAGTTTTGCAATTCTATTTCATTTTTATTTTTCATTTCATTGCTTTCTATTTCTTTCACTAACCTACCCAATGCATCGTATATCTGTATAGATTCTATTTTTAATTGACTTTGATGTTCAATGGTAATTTTATCTTTCGCAGGATTAGGGTACATAGTAATATCTCTATCGCTTATTATATTATCTACACCCACTAATACAGTACGCGTTTTACTGATAATTACTTCAGAATTACAATCGTTGATTAAGTGTAAAGATGCTGTATAAGTACCTGTACTTTGGTACTGATGGTGTATAGGACTTCCTGTTTGTCTTGGTGAGCCATCGCCAAAATCCCACTCGTAGCTTGTAGTATTTATCAAGTTTTGAGCGACAAATGTATATTTACCTGATGCGACTCCAGGCCATTCGTTCATATCAAAATCGCCATCGGGTAGATTTTCGGCAAATATGTTGATGGTATCACTTACAGAACAATCAAAACCATTTGTTACGGTAACATAGTATGTTCCATGTTGGACAGCCAAAAGGGTTTGATTGGTACTATTATCATTCCAAAGATACGTAGAACCAGCATTGCCAGCATCAAGAGTTAATGGATTGGCTGTACAAGTGGTGGTATCGGGACCTAAATCTACAGAAGGGCTGGGATTAAAGATAATATCAATAGTATCTCTTGCTTCACAACCAAATGAATTAATTACCGACACAGAATATAATCCGCTTGTATTCACAGTCCTTGTCTGATTAGTGCTATTATCGTCCCAAAGATGTGAATAATTAGGATGCCCTGCATCTAATGTTAATAATACACCATCACATACTATTGTATCATTACCTAAATCTACCATAAAGTCAGATGCTGCATTTACATATACAGTATCGCTAGTAGTACACCCATTAGTAGATGTAACGGTAACATGATAATTTCCAGTTAACGCTACTACTCTAGTTTGGTTATTGGAGTTATTATCCCAAAGATAAGTATAGCCTGTAGGATATACACCTGCGTCAAGCGTAACTGTATGCCCTAAACACATTCCTGTATCCGGACCTAAATCTACTGGAGTAGGCGGTGTAAGGATTGATGCTAAAACTGGTACACGAGTACCTTCGCAACTTCCAGCACCTACATTCCAATTATAAAATGAATAATAATAGTTCGGGTCAAAAGTATTGCCGGTAATAGAAATTACACCAGGAATAGTATAAGGATATACAGCTCCGGTTGAGTTTCTGTAACAAGCAGCAATGGTACCCATATTAATTTGATAATTTCCTACAGGAAGTGTCGCAGCAATTGGAACTACTTGAGGAGTTGTAGTTCCTGACACTGTTGTTGTTCCATTGTAAGTAAATACCGTAGCCAAAGTCGATGCATCTCTAATTACTATAGAAAAAGAAGAGTTTACTGCAGCACTAAAAAATATATCAACCGTATTAATAGTTGTAGGACTAAGTACTGAAAAGTTTAACCACTGTGCAGTAGAAGACCAAGTAGCATAAGTTCCTATATTTATATCTACCGGTCCTACATATCCACCACCACCACCTTCAGATATTGGTTGAGCATAATAAGTAGTAGTAGTAGATAAGTATGGTGTAGTAAATGTAAAACCAGTATCCAATGGAGTACCTCCAGTCGCTACATCGTACCATTCTATAATACTACCGGCACTAGCAGTTGCTGCTAATTGTACAGAATCCGGACCGCAACTCGAACCTGGTGTTGTAGTTAATATTTGTGGATCTATTATGGTTACACTAACTGTGTCTGAATAACAACCTCCTGTACCAGAATTAATAAAAACTCTAAACCAAGAATTAGCAGTTACGTTAGTCTCTGTCCAATTAGGCTGGTCGGAGTTGGCTATATTATTGTAGGTAGTGCTGTTGGTAGAAATCTGCCACTGAAGCATTCCTGAAGCATAACCAGAATTGGGTGTTAAACTCAAATGAGCATCTTTACCCACACAGATAGTGTCGGAAGTAGCATTTACAGTAAATACTGATGGTGTTACGGTTGTAAGCAATGTATCATTTAGATTATTTACATCGTTCGTTACTGCCGTCCAAACTTTAAGGGTATTACTACCAGTTGGGATATTTATATTTCCCAAAGTTATAGTATCTATGTGTTGTCCTTGTCCAAAGATAGGCAGTGTTCCTGTATATGTAAATGGTGTCTGCGAAACATTATTAAAAGACCATTGTACTTGAAAATTTGTCAATGGAACTGTTCCTGAATTAATTATCGAAACTTGTACAGATTGTTGGTTAGAACAGAAAGATTCTACCGGTGCAATTAGTGCTAATACACCAGCATCTGGCCCTGGATTAGATGGTATCTCCCAAGCACCGGGAGTTGGTAAAGAACTTCGTAAAGAACCTTCAATATCTAAAGGTACTAATGTACCTAAATTTTGCCCATTGCCTTGTAATGCCGAGTTTGTAGGCAAAAAATTACCGATTGCAGCATTGGTAAATTGAGGGTTTACACTTAGACTACCAAGCTCTAAAGTGGGGAATGCCGTTTGGAAATCTCCTAAAGTAGCATAAGTAGTAGCTGTGGGGCATGCAGAATGCCATTGAGCACCTGTTTGGGTAGAATTTACATAGATATTATTTTTCTGAGCATCATTTATACTTGAAAGGCTAACTGCCGTAGTATAATTAATACCATATTTTGTACCTGTATTACCTCCTGTTATAGAAACAATATTATTGTACAAATCTAAACCGGTATTAGTACCAAGTAACCATATACCTGCTTGATTAGATGTGCCGGTTTGTGTTTGGTCATAAACTATAGTATTGTGTGCTACTGTAGTATAAGTTGCACTACTTAGATACACACCATAACTCAACCCACCGGAATTCATATTGTATATGGCGTTATTTGTAACAATACAAGGGGCTGCCGCTGTACCAGTACCTAAAAAGTAAATGCCATGTGCAGTATTAGTAGAATTTGTAGGTGTTCCACCTGGTGTATGTATTCTATTATTCTCAATTATAGTACCTTCAGTCGCTCCTGTAGTGTATATTCCGTAATAAGTAGTTACAGATGTTTTAGTAGGGCGTGCTACCTCATTCCCATTTACTAAATTATGTTTTGAACCACTTAACCAAATTCCATAAAAATAGTAATTTAAAAATTTATTATTTTCAACAATATTGCTATCATTTCCACTTGACAATGCTAATGCATAATAATACCCTCCTGAACCCGTTGGTCCTTGGATAGTATTACCGCCGATATAGCAATATTTAGCATCTCCGGCAGTAGTAGCAGAAGTTAAAGATCCCGAAAAGCAAATACCACTTGTACTCGCTGAAGCCGTAGAGGTAGTAGCAGTCATATCAAAGGTACATCTTGTAATAGAATCATATCTTGCACCACTATTTATTATAGCAGCCCAACCATAAGTAGCGTTCTGAGATACAAAATTTAAGCTATCTATTGTTAAATATTTAGTACCTATCATCTGTATTAATTGACGATTATTTACATCACAATTGTATTGTACTGTTCGTCCATTACCATTAATTCTTATAGTGTTAGTTGCACTTGTACCAGCTATATCGCCAAAAGACAAAATTTCTGTATAAGGACCGGAAGAGGCATTTACATTTGCTACAACCGGACCACAAACACCATAAGTATTAAGTGCATCTATAAAGGCAGCAAAGGTCTGATAATTAGTACCGCCTGTGGCTACTGCCGAGTTAATAGTATATGTACCGGATAATGAAGCTTGTAATGTGGTTGCTAATGTGTCGTTTAGGTTAGAAGTATCGTTTGTACTATTGGGCTGGTGTGTCCATACTTTAAAGTTAACAGGAGCAGAAGTAAAATTATATCCTGTTGCTAAGGTTACTTCTCTTTCGTTTAATCCGGCTCCTCCAAATGTATCTAATGGCAGGTTAAGATTTATCGGTGTTTGTGGTGTGCCGTTCATTGACCATTGTACCTGTACGTTATTTATTACATTATTACCATAATTCTTTACCATTACTTTAATATCGTTCTGACCGGCACAAAAAGCATTGGGAGAGGTTAAAGTACTTACACCGGCATCATTTGGACCGGAAACTAAAGGAAGTTGTTTATCCCAAGTGTCGGTAATCTCTTGAGCGGTAAGAGCTCTGTTATACATCCTGAACTCATCCATAGTACCTTCAATAGAAACCCCCTGGGCACCAACATAAAAGTTTGTACCAACTAAGGGATAGCTAGCTCCGGGTGTAGCCGATGTTTGAAATACACCATTCCTATAACTCGAAACTACACCTGTAGCCTGATTGTAAACATAGTGTATAACACTTATTCCCGACGTCCAGTTAGGCATATCTAAAGTGATTGAAGGTACCCCCCCTGTTAATCTTATTCCATTTGCAGCACCACCAATAAAACACCTAAATGTTCCATTCCCTGAGTTATTTCCAAACATATACCTTGTTGTGGGCGGAGTAGGTACGTTCATCCAAAAAGAAATAGTCCAACTTCCTGTATGAGTTCCCGTCCATCCGGGATTTACATTATTGGACGCAAACGCCCCTGCATTACCCTGCAAACCTGTACTGAACTGCCCCGTACCACCTACTGTAAGTCCCGTTACTGTAGCCGTAGCACCACCCGCACGAGTAGCTGCCGGAGCTTCATTAGGAGTTTGGTTAGTAGTTATTTGGTTGAATTTAAAATACATCAATTCGGGAATACCTCCCTGTTGGGCTAAAACCTGCCGGGTCGAAAGAAACCCTGTAAGGACGAAGACAGTTAGCCAAATCTTTTTTAGCTGAATAAAATTTTTCATCATTTCAATTACATTTTTGCCTACTCTCATTGGGTTTTCGGCTTTCCCCCACTTTTTTCTTAACCAAAAGTAAATAATTATGATTTAATTACCAATTCATGAAAACACTTTAAATATTAAATGTTTTTAATATTTAATATGCGTATTAAATGTAATATTATAAATGCAAATTATTTACAAAAATTTAATTAGAACTAACAATTATAAAATAAGTTGAAAAAAAAATAAATTTCCTATAAAAAACTCTGTTACATTCCTAAAAAAACAAAAAATTACACTCATATACCAAAAGAAGACCTTTATCATCAAAGAAAATATTTTTAACTTCGCAAACCTAATCAATAAGCACTTAACTGCATATTAACCGCACTGCGATATGTTGTTATTAATTTTGTACGTTGTATTTTTTTATTTAAATTAACTTTAGAAAAAAATCCGAATGTTTTGTTTGCATTTAAAGATGAATTGGAGCAATATTAAAAGATTATTGTTGTTTCTTCCATTAGTATTAATGATAGCTAAGATAGGATACACACAAGAAGCATCATTAACAGCTCAATTAAATACCCCACAAGCCGGAGTGGAAGACTATTTTCAGCTTACTTACTCTATACATAATGCTAATAATATTGGAGAATTTACACCTCCTTCTTTTAAAGGCTTTCAGATTGTTGGTGCGCCATCGCAATCGAGTAGTAGCCAAATAAGTATTGTCAATGGCAGACGAACAAGCTCCACTACTTACAATATCAATTTTATTTTAAAAGCCGAAAAAGTTGGAAATTACACATTTGCTCCTGCTAGCGTACAAGTTGATGGCAATACCCTAAAATCCAATACCGTTTCCATAGAAATAGTAAAAGGCTCCATTGCACAAAAACAGCAACAACAACAAGACCCATTTGCTAATTTTTGGGGAAGAAGAAACCAACCCGCTCAACAACAGCCACCAAACCAACAACAGCAATCTGCACCAGAACCTATAAATAAAGCAGAATTAGACAAGCATGTTTTTATAAAAGTAGATGTAGATAAAAGAGAAGTATTTGTAGGCGAACAAATAACTGCAAGCTATAAACTGTACACAAGCCTTCCGATGTCGGTAAGCCTTAGTCAGTTACCTTCTTTAAATGGTTTTTGGAGCGAAGATTTTAATATTCCTAAAGTACCAAAACCAACCGAAGAGACTATAAACGGAAAAAAATATCAAGTATTTTTACTCAAAAAAAGTGCTTTGTTTCCGCAGCAATCCGGAAGCTTAGTGTTAGACGAAGCCAAAGCCGAAGGTGTAGTAAGAGTAATGCGTCGTGTACAAGGTAGGCACCCTTTTGCAGACGACCCTTTTTTCTCGTTTTTTATGGATGATCCGTTTTTCGACAATAATATTTTTAGTCGCCATAGCTACGAAGATGTACCAGTAAAGCTTTCGAGCAAACCTACTGTAATTAAAGTAAAACCATTGCCAATAGATAACCAACCAGAACAATTTACTGGAGGCGTAGGTAAATTTGACTTAAAAGCACAATTAGATAAAAATACAATTACGACAGACGAAGCAGCAACTTTAACACTAACTATTAATGGAAGTGGTAACTTTAAATTAATGGGCAATCCTATTGTAAATTTCCCCGAAGCATTAGGTGTGTACGACCCCGAAATTAAAGACACCATACTCTCTCGCAACCCTTCTATTACCGGAAAAAAAGAATTTAAGTACAATATAAACCCACAAGAACCGGGTAGCTACGAATTTGGCCCCATTGCATTTAGCTATTACGATATTGGTACTAAAAGTTATAAAACATTAACAACTGAATCTTTTAAATTAGAAGTACAGCCGGGCATTAATTACCAAAAGAAAAATACTGCTAATGCCATAACAGCAAGCGGCGATATTAACGAACTGTTTTTAAATACTCCTATTTGGTATAAGCAATCTAACAACTGGATAAGTAGTTCGTTATATTGGTTGCTTTATTTATTACCATTGCTCTTTTTTGGCTTTTTGTGGTATAGAAAAAAACAAGAAGAATACTACCAAAGCAATTCAGCTTTACTAAAAAATAAAAAAGCCAACAAAATAGCGTGGAAACGGCTTTCTACAGCACGCCAACTTTTAGGCAAGGGCAATCAAAAAGATTTTTATGAAGCCATTTCCAAAGCTATATGGTTATACCTAAGCGATAAATTATCTATTCCTATTTCGGAACTATCCAAAGAAAATATAAATGCAGAATTGTCTAAGAAAAATATAGATAACCATAAAATAAATCAGGTACAAGCGCTTATTAACGATTGCGAAATAGCATTATACAGTCCATTGGGTGGTGGTGCGCAAAAACAAAAAACTTTGGAGCAAGCCACTTCTCTAATTTCGGAATTAGAAATAGCACTAAAACAAAAAAAGAATGTAACAGCAATACCATCAGTTAGCGGCATTACATCTGTATTAATAACTGCTGTTGCCTTTTTATCTTCTGTACAAGTTGTGGCAGCAGACAGAAACGCTGTAATGCAAACTGCAAATGACCTTTACTTAAACAAAAAATACGAAGAAGCATTACTACATTACCATCAACTCATAGAGCAAAACGAACAAAGCACAGAGCTATATTACAACACTGCTAATACTTATTACAAACTACACAAAGTAGGACCTGCAATATTGTATTATCAAAAAGCATTACACTTAGACAAAAAAAATAAAAGCATTAAAGAAAACTTAGCATTAGCCCAACAAAAAATTACAAAACCTTTAGCCGAAGCTAAACCACTTTTTATTATAAAATGGTGGCAAAATTTAGTGAGTGCTTTTTCGCCAAATGCTTGGGCGGTAATTGCTTTTATACTTTTTACAGGAGTTGCCGGTTTATTATTTTTGTTGCTCTCTCATTACAAAACGATTAGTAATTTAGGACGATGGTTAAGCCTATGTGTTACCCTATTTTTACTTTCTATATTATTATCATTTCAGGCTAAAACGAATGAACAAAACAATAAATTAGCAATAGTAATGGCAGATACAGCAACCGTTACCGAACAGCCCAATAAAAGTTCTAAAAACATAGCCACAGCGCCCGAAGGCACAACTTTAATAATTATAGAACAGCAAAAAGAATACACAATGGTAGAGTTACCAAACGGCAGACGTGGCTGGATAAAGCAAGCAGATATTAATAAGGTATAATACAAAAAAGAAAACCAATGAATCCCGAAGATGAATTAAAACTATTAGCAGCAAATCTAAGAGCACCTAATGGCGAAAAAGGCATAGAAATCGCCAATATGATGCACGCAAACAATATTGCAATGACGCATCATTCAATATTGCATCTCTCTTTAAAGCAAAATGATAAGATTTTAGAAATTGGACACGGCAACTGCGGACACTTAAATTATTTGATGATGCAGTGTGCCAATACAAATTATTGGGGAATCGACATTGCCGAATTAATGCAAAAAGAAGCACAAACAATTAACTCTAAATGGATTGAAAATAAGCAAGCAGAATTTATATGTTATGACGGAAACAATATTCCTTTTGAAGATAATTTTTTTACAAAAATATTTACTGTAAACACACTCTATTTCTGGCAAAATCCACCAAACTTTTTAAACGAAATTTATAGAGTACTCCAACCCAATGGAAAATGCTGTATTACTTTTGCAGACAAAAACTTTATGGAAAAATTGCCCTTTACTAAGTACTTCTTTGAGCTTTACGATGTTGCTATATTACAACAATTAATACAGCAATCTGAGTTTAAAATTGTAAAAATAGCTGAAACAAACGATAGGGTTACCAGCAAAATGGGCGATGTAGTTACCAGAAAATTTTATACCGCAGTTTTAGAAAAATAGTAGTGTATAATATTACGCTTTATTATCTTCCTTAGCATCTAATTCGGGAGTAGCAGATACACGAGAGAGAAACCAAACCGTTCCGTATTTTTTCCAAACCCTAAATGCAATAAACACACCTAATATAAGGAATGCAAGTGCCACCAATCCTGCAACAACTGCCGAAGTTTTGCTTTGGTATTTTAAATAAATTAAAAATCCAATACCTATTCCAATTATAGTAGGCGATGCCGCTATAAGAATAGCTCCTATACATTCTGTAATAAATTCAAAAACCTTGTGCATATAAAGGTATTATGATAAAAAAATGTCCTTAATTTTCATAAAATCAAGGACACTGGTCTATTAAAAAATTATCAAAAAAATTAGAACAATTCGCAGGTTTCGGTTGTTGTTTGTCCATTTTCGTTATATACTCTGGAGCGACCTTCGCAATAAGATTGTGCTTTTTTCTTCGTGTCCTTAATTGGGAACTCAGTAACACGCTCCTTTGGTAAAGCAGGAGCACCAGCATATACCATTGTACATTGGCAAGTATATCTACGAGTACAAGATGCAAAAATTAATATAACCGATATAATGGATAGAATTAAAAATATAGATTTTGTTTTCATTCTTTTTAATAAATAGTTTACAACAAGTACCAAAGGTAATTCCTTAATTCGTAAAATCAAAGAATTGGTTAATAGAAAATTTTAGTCTTCATCGATGTATCTTTTTGTAATGGGCTGATAAGAGTCTATTCTACGGTCTCTTAAAAAGGGCCAATGCGTACGGTAAGCATCGGATTTTTTGGTATCAATAGCCACTACAGCTACTTCTTCTTTATCGTGAGATGCCTTAAAAAGCAAGCTCCCAAATGGATTAGACACAAAAGAACCACCCCAGAATTTCATTGCTCCGTCTTGTTCCAATCCTACTCTGTTTACACTTACTACATGCACTCCATTGGCAACAGCGTGGCTGCGTTGTATCGTTTGCCAGGCATTGTACTGTTCGGTATTGGTAGCTTCGTCTTGCGAAGTAGCCCAACCAATAGCCGTAGGGTAAAACAATATTTCGGCGCCCATTAAAGATGTTATACGCGCTGCTTCGGGATACCACTGATCCCAACAGATAAGTACTCCGATTGTAGCAAATTTTGTTTGGAATGTTTTGTAGCCTAAATCGCCGGGGGTAAAGTAAAATTTTTCGTAAAAAGCAGGGTCATCGGGAATGTGCATTTTACGGTATTTTCCTAAATAAGTACCATCTGCATCTATTACGGCAGTGGTATTATGGTACAAACCTTCTGCTCTTTTTTCGAAAAGCGATGCAATAATTACCACCCCTAAATCTTTGGCTACGGTACTCAAAGCATCGGTAGAAGCTCCGGGAATTGGCTCTGCAAGCTGGAAATTATCGTAATCTTCTACATCGCAGAAGTATAGTGAAGTAAACAACTCTTGCAAACAAACAATCTGCGCTCCTTTGGCAGCAGCTTCTTTTACTTTTTCTATTGCTTTTTGCAAATTAGCTGCTTTGTCTGCCGTACAAGTGCTTTGTACCAATCCTACATTAATTATTGCCATAAATTTATTGCTATATTTGAATGCAAAATTAATGATTATACCAATGTTTTAAAAAAATAGTACAAAACATAAATACAACAAGCCCTTTATGGATAAAAAATCACGAAAAAGCCCCAAAACAATAAGTTGTTTTGGGGCGTACTTTGTTTATCTTAATCTCTATTTTTCCAATACCCATACCGGCTTACCATCGGCTGCTTTTAAGGTTGGGTGCTTGCATCTTTACCATTAAAGCGTACTACCGAAAATGGATAAATACAGTATAACTCTCATTTTAAAAAAGTTTTAGGTTAAAAAAATAAAATTAACTCATAATACTTTGGCTTATTTAACTCAAATTTAAGAATATAATAGGTATTATGCATACTAATTTTTTTCACAAAAGATTAACAAAACAAAAGATTTTCTACCCTGTCATTATTATTACCAATGTATTAATCTGCTTACACCCTCTAAAGTTTTCACTATAAACTCTTTTCTTATTTTGCTGCACCTGTGAGAGTTAATATACCTACCTTTGCATCCATTAAAATCATATTTACAATGGCGCAAATATCACTTCGAATTTTAGTAACCCTCTGTATATTCTGTTCTCTTACAACAATAAATTACGCACAAAAAACGAAGAAGATATACCACCCAAATGGCAATATTGCTTTTGAAGGAAAATATACTGTAAATTGGTCAATTACAGAACCATTTGAACTCATAACAGTAGAAGCGTCGGAGTCGACAGTAAATGCAAAACAATCAGATAGAAACTTACCTTCTATGTTAGTTTACAAAGATATAATTCCAGATAGAAATTTTATAGGAAAATGTAAATTCTATTACTCATCTGGCAAATTAATGGCAGAAGGGAATTATAAAGATGGCAATAAAAACGGAGTATTTAAACTCTACCATCCTAATGGTAAATTGGGTGCTGTACAGTATTACACAAAAGGAATGGCTACAGACACTTGGGAGTATTGGGACGAAAACGGAAACCTCCTCGTACAATGCAATTACAAACCCATTCCCGATAAAATGGTTGAAAATATTATAACAGAATTTATTTCAGAAGAATACGACAAAAGAGGAATACAAGGAATGCAACTTTTTGAAAAAGTACATCGAGAATGGCAC
The DNA here is from genome assembly GCA_964448955.1 of uncultured Taibaiella sp. Lineage (GTDB taxonomy): Bacteria > Bacteroidota > Bacteroidia > Chitinophagales > Chitinophagaceae > MKSF01. The sequence continues at coordinate 17,938 of CAYUXT010000010.1, forward strand.
TACCTAAATGTATTTAATACTTCTAAAAATCCCGTAATAGAGTACCATCACAATAATATATACACATTTACCCAAATACTACATAAAGATAAAATAAAAAACATAGGTTTTAAGCACGGTAGCTACAAAACGTGGGAACGCAACCAGCCACGATTAGTAATGAATTTCGACAATAATGAACCTACAGGAATATGGACAATTTATGATAATGGAAAAAAAGTTTTTGAAATGGAAATCGCTAACGACAGCGTAATTAAAGCAAAAGATTATCTGAACGAATCTAAAAATTATGGCACCGAAGCATACTTTGAAAACAAGAAAAAAGAAGATGAATTGAAAAATAAGTTACAAAACCTTGACTTAGCAGGTGTCGGCACCATAGAACCTATGGCAGTAAGTGTAGGCGCACCGCCTCAAAATGAAGCAACGACAAAAGATAGCAACGAAATTTATAGAAGTGTGGAACAATTAGCAAAAGCACCATATAATTACACCGAATACATTTCTAAAAACATACAATACCCCCAAGAAGCGCAAGACAATGAAATAGAAGGGCGTGTAACGGTACAGTTTGTAGTAAAAAAAGATGGTAGTATTAGTAATGTAGATGTAAAAAGAAAAGCACATCCACTTTTAGATGCAGAAGCTATTAGAGTAGTAAAATCTATGCCCAAATGGGAACCTGCTACCCAAAATGGCAAAAAAGTAAATTCCTATTATACGTTGCCTATAACTTTCAAATTGCAATAATGCACTTGTTTTGTGCATTTTTTTATTATATTCGCACTTGTTTAGTGCAATAATTAAAATTATGGAAGAGCTATATGAATATTTTCATCGCTTATTAATAGCTACGGACACTCGTTTTAAACGCTATTTATATAATAAGATTAAGTGGGATTCCCGAATGTTTGGTATTGTTGGAGCAAGAGGTATTGGAAAGACTACCTTGATATTGCAATACATCAAAGAGCAGCTACCCAAAGAAAAAGTATTGTACGTTACGGTAGATCATTTTTATTTTGCAGGGCATCGGCTTACCCAACTCGCAGATAGTTTTGTAAAGCAAGGCGGAAGTCATCTATTTATAGACGAAGTACATAAATATCCCGATTGGTCGCGCGAACTGAAACTGATTTATGACGAACACAAAAGCCTAAAGATAGTTTTTACAGGATCATCCGTATTGGATATATTAAAAGGCACAGCCGATTTAAGTAGGCGAGCTTCTGTATATCAAATGCAAGGGCTTTCTTTCCGCGAATATTTACAACTATTTCACCAAATTTCTGCTCCTATACTTTCGTTAGAAGACATTCTGAATCACCAAACCTTAATCAATAATTTAGAGCATCCTCTGCCACTATTTCACCAGTACCTCAAAAACGGCTATTACCCTTACTCTAAAGAAGTGGATTTTGCAGAAAAAATAAACCAAACCGTTGTTCAGACTTTAGAAACGGACATTCCTTTGTATGCTAATATGAATGTTTCTACGGGCAGAAAATTAAAACAACTTATGGCAATTATTGCCCAAAGTGTTCCTTTCAAACCTAATATGAGCAAAATTGCAGAAATGGTTTCTGTAAGCCGAAATGTACTGGCAGATTACTTTCTCTATATGGAAAAAGCCAGTATGATAACCCAATTAAGAACACAGAAAGGCGGTATTAGGAGTATCGGAAAAGTAGAAAAAATCTATTTAGAAAACACCAATCTGGCGTATTATCTACATTCTGAAAACATTAATTTAGGTAACGTTAGAGAAACATTTTTCTTTAACCAAATGAAATTAAATTACGACGTAATTGCTTCTGAAACAGCAGACTTTACTATTGATAAATATACCTTTGAGATAGGGGGTAAAGCTAAAAAACAAAAGCAAATAGAGGGAATAAAAAACGCCTTTACCGTAAAGGACGATTTGGAACAAGGTTATTTAAACACCATTCCACTATGGGTTTTTGGCTTGAATTATTAAACATTGAAAAGTGATTAAACTTCTTAAAATTACGGTAAGATTAATTTATATTATTGCTGATTGGAAATTACACAAACGAAAATTTTTTTCTATGATTTTCAATGTTATAAAATTTTGAACTAATTTGATACGAAGCATACTTTTTACTTTTTACTTTTTACTTTTTACTTTATTAAATGACATTTCGCTATTTCCCTAAAAAACAATAGACATTTTTACCATATATCGCCTATTATTAATGACAAAAACCACATTTTTCATTGATTTTTAATAAATATTGTCACCCAAAACTGACAATCTTGCCTATTTCACTGCATCGGCAATATAGTTGATACAATATAATTGTAATTCAAATAAAATAAACAAAAACATAAAATGAGCAAAATCATAGGAATAGACCTCGGAACAACCAACTCTTGCGTATCTGTAATGGAAGGCAACGAACCAGTTGTAATCGCTAACGACGAAGGCAGAAGAACCACTCCTTCGATTGTAGCATTTCTTAAAAACGGAGAAAGAAAAGTCGGAGACCCCGCTAAAAGACAAGCAATCACTAACCCGACTAACACTATTATGTCCATAAAACGCTTTATGGGCAGCAAATTTGATGAAGTAACTTCAGAAATATCGCACAACTCTTACAAAATAGTAAAAGGAGATAACAATACTCCTCGTGTAGATATAGATGGTCGCCCATATACACCACAAGAAATTTCGGCAATGGTTTTACAAAAAATGAAAAAAACCGCCGAAGACTTTTTAGGTCAAGATGTTAATGAAGCCGTAATTACGGTACCTGCATACTTTAACGATGCACAACGCCAGGCAACTAAAGAAGCCGGAGAAATTGCAGGTTTAAATGTTCGCCGTATTATTAACGAGCCTACAGCAGCAGCATTAGCATACGGTTTAGACAAGCAAAATCAAGATTCCAAAATCGTAGTATTCGACCTTGGTGGTGGTACTTTCGACGTATCTGTATTAGAATTAGGAGATGGCGTATTTGAAGTAAAATCTACTAATGGAGATACACACCTCGGTGGAGATGACTTCGATAAGGTAATTATGGATTGGTTAGCGGAGGAGTTCAAAAAAGATATACCAACAATGGATTTGCACAAAGATCCAATGGCTTGGCAAAGACTAAAAGAAGCTGCCGAAAAAGCAAAAATTGAACTTTCCGCCTCGCAAGAAACAGAAATCAACTTACCATACATTACCGCTTTAGACGGCGTGCCACAGCACTTAGTAAGAAAACTATCTCGTGCTAAATTTGAGCAACTTTCCGATAGCTTAGTAGAGCGTACATTAGAACCTTGCCGCAAAGCATTACAAGATGCTAAACTATCTACTTCAGACATTGACGAAGTAATATTAGTAGGCGGCTCTACACGTATCCCTAAAATTCAGGAAGTAGTAGAGAAATTTTTTGGCAAAAAACCAAACAGAAGCGTAAACCCCGATGAAGTAGTAGCAATTGGTGCTGCCATTCAAGGAGGGGTACTTTCGGGAGATGTAAAAGATGTATTGCTATTAGATGTTACACCGCTTTCGCTTGGTATCGAAACCTTTGGTTCTGTAATGACTAAATTAATTGAGTCTAACACTACCATACCTACTAAGAAAAGCGAGGTGTTCTCTACCGCAAGCGATAACCAACCGAGCGTAGATATTAATGTATTGCAAGGAGAACGCCCGCAAGCAAGCCAAAACAAAAGCTTAGGAAGATTTATATTAGACGGCATACCTCCTGCTCCGAGAGGTGTGCCACAAATCGAAGTTATTTTCGATATTGATGCAAACGGTATCTTAAACGTAACTGCTAAAGACAAAGGAACAGGCAAACAACAAAACATTCGTATAGAAGCAGGAAGTGGATTAAGCAAAGACGAAATAGAAAGAATGAAAAACGAAGCTAAAGCTAACGAAGAAGAAGACAAACAATTCCGCGAAAGAGTAGAAAAATTAAACCAAGCAGATGGTCTTATCTTTAATTCTGAAAAACAATTAAAAGATTTTGGAGATAAACTTCCCGAAGACAAAAAAGCAGCGATACAATCTGCATTAGACAAACTGAAAGAGTCGCACAAAAATCAAGATATGGCAAACATCGATGGCGATGTAGAAGCTCTAAATGCTGCTTGGACTGCTGCAAGCGAAGAGCTATATAAAGCACAAGAAGCAAACGGTGGTGGTGCAGGAAATACCGCCCAAGAGCAACCAAATGCAGCCGGAAGCGATGGTGTGGCAGACGCAGAATACGAAGAAGTAAAATAATAAACACACAATAAAAACAAAAAACACTTGTAAATACATACAAGTGTTTTTTTTGTATTATAACATTAATCTTTGAGGCTAAATGTTTATTATTGCAGTATAAAACCAATGTAAAATATAAATTAGCCCAATGAAAAATATCCAAAGCATACTGCTTACATTAATCATAACATCTTTTATTTCCTGTAACGAAAATGCTACAGAAACTAATACTACCGATAACAACACTATTGTAACTTTAGATACCAATAATACAACAGAAAACACGCAAGCCAGCACAGAATATATAGCAGACACTGCTACACAAATTAGGTTTGAGGACTTTACAATAATCATAAACAGACTAATAGTTTGGGACGATGTAACAAGACCAGACATAATCCTAAACGATACAGCTAATCTATATATAGAACTTGGAGAAACAATAGAAGGTCAAACTATAGAAATAGCAAATAATAAATGGACGGATATAAAAGTAGAGCAACGCTACGAAACAAGTATTACCATAATGAACGAAGGACCCCCCATTGCGACCTAATAGATTGGAAACATTATTACTCAGAATGGCAGCAGCTTTCCCAAAATAACTACGGACACTTCGTTTGTAATAAATACCAAGAAAGCGATAGGAAAAAATTTCCTAATATTGACATAGAAGACCTAAAAGAAACTGTAAACGAACAATGTGGTGAAGAATGGTTTGCATTAGTCAAAAACATAAAATCACCAACCGAATATCCAAGTGGTGTTTCTATAAGTCGCTATTTCTTAAAGATAACCGGACGCGATAAAGACAACGGAACATTACAAACCAAAATAATTATTCTTGAAAATCCAATGGGCTGCTGATAGAAAAGAAACAATCAAGTATCATTATCGCTCAGTAAAAGAGCAACATTAATAATTTAACAGTAATTTACGTGATATAATACCTTTACAAATGCAACAAAAAAAACCGCCTAATATTTACAACAAATCAATAATATTTGGAGCATTGGGTTTCATGTTTTATATCAGCGGAGGATTCGTTTATGCATATATACTTTGGCTAATTTCTTATGCGACTTTTCCTATTATTAAAAAAGCAGACGACAAAAAAAACACCAATGTCGATAAAAAGACTATAAACAATGCAATAATTGTTACCAACATTGCAATGTCTCTTTTTATCTTTCATGCTATCACTAATTTTATAGCTCGTAAATATGTGCCCGGTGGAGTGGCATTAGTTGTACTTCTTATTTTGTACGGATATTTCTTTTCTTTTAGAAATAAAAACAAGAATACAAATAACAAAGAAATTGACCAAAAAATATCGCAACAAAAAAACCAATGGAAAGAAGAAAATACAACAACAGTAGAAACTCCTATAGTATATACGGAAACTAAACAAAGAAACATTTTTTACAACTTACCTAACGAAAACGAACAGCCTATAACTACTCCTAAAATCCCTTCATTTATAAATACAGAAGTAAAAACAAATACCACAGAGATTAGCCCATCAACTAAAAAAACAGAAATTACCGAAGACGAATATATACCAGCACAAGATTTAGAGCAACTACACAATACCATTAAAAACCTCAATGCGCAGCCATTTGTAAAAGCAGAACTCAACTCTGTAATCCGAGATTTAGAAAGGCTAAAATCTAATGCAGCCTTTGGGGCTAAACCTATTCATTTTATTATTTTTGGCAATAACGAAAAAGGGAAAATATTGATGTCGCAAATTATTACAGACTTATTTAGACTCAATGGACTTACTAATACTATTAAGCCGCAAAACATTTCTATTCATCATTTAAGCGACAAGGATACAGAAGAAAACAATGCGATTAACAACTTTACAATCACCCAAAAACAAAAAGTGGTAATAGTAGAGGATATAGATTTAAGCAATAAAGAAGTGGAGCAAACCGTACGACAATTAGTAAATACATTAAACGATACTACTACAATCACATTAATACTCAATGTGCCGGAAAAAGACAGTAGTGCTATAGAATCTTTGTGCCGCCAAAACCGAAATGTACAATTTAGGAAACTACATATTGCTTAAATAATATCGTAGCGAAACATAGGTATTCTCAATAGTATTGCGCATAAAAAAAATGGTTATTGAGTAATTCAATAACCATTTCTCTATATATATAATTAAATGCAGATTATATACTAACAATCAATGGCATTAATAATAATAATAAATCTTCGTTGTCGCTTTGTTGTAACGGACTAAATAATCCTGCTCTCGATGGCATACTCAAATCGAGTTTTACTTCTTCGCAAGATAGGTTACTTAGCATTTCAGTGAGCAATTTAGCATTAAATGCAATCTTCATATCTTCTCCTGTAAATTGGCAATTCAGCTGCTCGTTACCTTCGTAAGAGAAGTCTATATCTTGTGCGCTGATATTAATGGTATTACCCACAATATCAAACATTACTTGGCTGGTGCTTTTGTTAGAGAAGATACTTACTCTTTTTAAAGAACTCAACAAGTCTAATCTGTTAATAATTAATTGAAAAGGATTATCTACCGGTATTACAGATTTGTAAGGCGGAAATTTAGCATCTATTAAGCGGCAACTAAGGCTTAGATTGTCTGTATTTACAAACAAATGGCTATCGTTGTATTGTAAAGACAAGGGAGTTTCGTCTGATGGAATAATATTTTTAAGTTGTTGTAATGGTTTGCGTGGCACAATAAAACCACCTTCTGCATTACCCGAAATATCGGTACGGATAACTCTAATTAAGCGTTGTGCATCGGTAGAAACGAAAGTGATATTATCTGCACTTAGTTCAAAAAATACTCCCGTCATTGCAGGTCTTAAAGAGTCTGCACTAGTAGCATATATGGTAGCAGCAATTGCATCTTGTAATACTACAGAGGGTATTGTAGCCGAAGTAGTGTTTTCGGGAATAGTTTCTTTAGGGTAGCCATCTGCTTTTTCGCCACCTATTTTGTATTTACCGGTATTACTCGAAATTTCTATGGAAAAATCGCTTGGATTTACTGTAAAATGTACCGGTTGTTCGGGTAGATTTTTAAGATATTCTAACAATATTTTAGATGGAATACAAATTTTACCATTATTATCTTTAGTTGCATCATCATTAATTTGCACCTCTAAATTCACTTTTATCATTGTTTCGAGGTCGCATCCGGTAAGGGTTAGCTTGTTGCCTTCTAACTCAAAAAGAAAATCTTCTAAAATAGGTAATACTACGCTCGAACCTACGATACCGCCTACTGTTTGTAAGTTTTTTAATAATGCTGTAGAGGAAACTATAAAGTGCATATAATTTAGAAATTGATTGTTATGTTTTAAAAGAATAAAAAAATTATTCAAGAGAGCAAAGATAATAGAATATCTCAAATTTATAAATAAAAAAGAGAAGAGAAATGGTAATTAATAAAAACCACCTCTCTTCTCGTATCTATTTGTAGCTATTTACAAAATATTAAGCCGTTACTCCCGCTTTGGGAGCTGCGTTTAGTATTTCTTCGCTTGCTTGGTCTGCGTATTTCTCGAAATTCTTAACGAATAATCCGGCTAATTCTACTGCTTTTTTATCGTAAGCTGCTTTATCTGCCCAAGTATCGCGTGGGTTAAGTATTTCGGTAGGTGCATTAGGACAAGTTTGTGGCACTAATATACCAAATACAGAATGTGGTGCATAGTCCACATTGTTTAATTCGCCTTTAAGTGCTGCGGTAATCATAGCACGTGTATATTTTAAGCTCATACGGCTACCGGTACCATAAGCACCACCGCTCCAGCCGGTGTTAATCAACCATACATTTACATCGGGGTGTGCTTCTAATTTTTTACCGAGAAGTTCTGCATACTTAGTTGGGTGCAATGGTAAAAATACTCTTCCAAAACAAGCAGAGAATGTAGTTTGCGGTTCTGTAACGCCTACTTCTGTACCGGCAACTTTAGCTGTATAACCACTAATAAAGTGGTACATAGCTTGTGCTTTGGTTAATTTAGAAATAGGAGGTAAAATGCCGAATGCATCGCAAGTAAGGAAGAAAATATTTTTAGGATCGCCACCATAAGAAGGCTCTTTTGCATTATCTATATGGAATATTGGATATGCAGCGCGTGTATTTTCAGTAATGCTTCCGTCTGCATAATCTACTGTATTAGTGCCTTCCAAAAACTTAATATTTTCTAATAATGCCCCTGGTTTTACTGCTGCAAAAATCTGAGGTTCTTTTTCTGCGCTTAGGTCTATACATTTTGCATAGCAACCGCCCTCAAAATTAAAAACAGAACCATCAGCCCAACCGTGCTCATCATCGCCGATTAATGCTCTTTCGGGGTCTGCGCTTAGTGTAGTTTTTCCGGTACCGCTCAATCCGAAAAATAGGGCTACATCGCCATCTTTTCCTTCGTTAGCAGAGCAGTGCATAGAAAGGGTATTGTAATTGTGTGGTAATAAAAAGTTAAGTACGCCGAAGATACCTTTTTTCATTTCTCCTGTATAAGCACTTCCACCGATTAATATTACCTTGCGGGTAAAGTTTACAATGGTAAAATTGCTTTGACGAGTACCGTCTGTAGCTGGGTCTGCTAAGAACTCAGGAGCTTGTAATATTAACCAATCGTGCTCGTAAGTTTCTATTTCTTGCGCTGTAGGGCGTAAGAAAAGGTTGTTACAAAATAAGTTAGCCCAAGGAGTGGTATTAACTACTCTTACATTTATTTGGTATTGAGGGTCTGCACCTGCATAAGCATCTCTTACCCATACTTCTTTGCCTTCTAAGAAAGCAGTAACTTTATTGTATAATTTATCGAAAGCATCTGGGCTAAAAGGTATATTTACATCGCCCCAATCTACCGAATGTTCCGTAATAGCATCTTTAACTGTAAATTTGTCTTTCGGGGATCTCCCTGTGAATTTTCCGGTATTAACACAAAGTGCTCCGGTATCGTTAAGTACACCCTGACCTAAGTCTATCGTTTGTTGCGTGAGAACTTCGGAACTAAGATTCCAGTGGGCTGTTGCTACATTTAGACCAATTTGAGATAGGTCTGCATTTGGATTTTTCTGACCGTCTTGTTGCATTATAAAATGAAAATTTGATTTAGGCGGCAAAATTAATTAAAATTTAATTAGTTTGATATAAATAGTTTTAAAATAGCAACTAACACTTTTTATCGTAATCTACCTTTTGATACACTTTTACGTTTTCAGTAAAATTAGTTATTTTTGCGATAGTTTAAATTTTGTTAATCAATATATTTATGTATTAAATGAAACAATTTACTATTCATAGCATCTTGTTGGTATTAATATTTGCTTATAGTGGTAATGCGCAAGAGCAAGATTGGGCAGAATTTAAGTGGTATAAAACCATAGAAGCAAAAGATTACGGATCTATTTTTAATGTATGTACCGATAAAGATGGATATGTTTATGCTTTATTGCACTATTCTTCTACTACAAATGCCAAAATAGATACATTTACCTTACCACCTACATTACAATTTAGATATAGAGGAGCGGTTGTAAAAATGGATTCGTTAGGAAAAATTTTATGGGTTTACCACACAAAAGGACTTGGTTCTGTCATTTTCAATCAAATTGAACCGGATAATTTTGGCAATTTATATATTACAGGCAACTTTCATGGAAGCATAGTATTTGACAACGATACTATAACAGCTAAAAATGGTTTTAGTTATCCTCAAAATATTCCTGGCGATGGCTTAATATTTAAATTAGACACTTCCGGTAAGTTTCAATGGGTAGATAAACAACAATTAGTTACTCATCAAGATATGGTTATAGATAAATATAGTGGTGTAGTACATTTAGTTTCATCTCGTAGAGATTCTTCTATTTTTGGGAGTACTCACTATTATGGAGCCGGCAATGGATTGTATTCGCGGTTTTCTCCTTATGGTCAAATTTTACATTTATCCGATTTTGCGGATAGCGGATTTGCCGTAGCAACAAAAATGATTATTAACGATAACAGTGAATTGTTTTTCACAGGTGGATACGCCAACGCTGCAAAGTTTGGAAATGTAACATTAACAAATCAAAATAACAATAGCGTATATAACAATATATTTATTGCTAAAAAAAGTGCCTTGGGTAATTTCGAATGGGTTAATACTTTTGAAATCATTGACTCCAGTATTAGTTATGTCCAATGCCATGGATTAATTTACGACCATACAACAAATAATATTACAGCAGTAGGACAATTTAAAGATACTGTGAAATTTGGAGGCAATACACTTCAATCTTACCCTGCCGGAAAAGCCAATACATTTCTTAGTCTATTAGACCCACAAGGTAATTTTATATATTCAGACCATATCAAAGGCGGTCATAATTACATGAGAGATGCATTACACAATGATTCGGGATACATTTATTTAATTGGAACTTTTGTTGATACAGTAATATTTGGTAAAGACACTTTAATTGCAAATAATGCGGATGTGTTTTTTTCTAAATTACAATTCGCAAACGAATTATTAGATTTTAAATGGACAATAAAATCAAACGGCAATGCACAGGAAAGTGGAAATAGAATTGTAAAAAATCATACAAATGATATTTTTTATTTAGTGTGTTCGTATGGAAAAAATGAGGAAGCAAAGTTTCAACATTTTACGTTTCCACCTTACACTCAGAATTTCTGGAATTCAAGGGGGATTCTTTTTAGAGTTGATGAACTATATCTTTCTGATATTCATACTCCTTCTTTTTTTAAATCGGTAAATGTTTATCCTAACCCTTCATCAAAAGTTTTAAATATTGAACTACTTCCCCAAAATTGCAGAATCCAAATTGTTGATATTTTAGGTAAAACAATACATACATCACAAAACAAAAACGAAACTTCAATAAATATTTCTGTCGAAGGCCTGAATGAAGGAACATACTTTTTAAAAATCAATAAAGATGGAGAGCAATTGGTAAAGAAAATATCTATATTGCAATAAAAACTCCCCTAATAAAATCATAAACTGAAAACAAGATAAATTCGGAATAATCCCCTCACCCCGACAAATCGTTTAACTACAATTTGACTGTCGGAAAATACCCCTCTTACCCCTTAATGATTAATTAATATACGGGTAACTTTAGGGTAATACACTAACTTTTTCTTTGCAGCATATTTTTTAAAGACAAAATTTTTGTCGTTTCAAAAGAAAAGATAGTGAAAAAAACAACCATTTTACTTGCATTAGCAATACCATTCTTATTATTGAGTGCTTTCAAATCTATTGCACCCATTTTAAAAGCAAATCGTTTTGTATCCATTAAAGTTCCCGAGCCATCGGATATAGCTTTTGACGAAAGCGGTAACTTCTTATATATCGTCAGCGATAATGGCTTTTTATACGAATGTAATCCCGAAGGGAAAATACTTCGTAAAGCAGCATTTGAAGGAATGGATTTTGAAGGTGTAGAAGTTAGAGGAAAGTATGTATATGTAGTTGATGAATCGCTAAGGCAAATTCACAAATTCGACAGAGCCAATCTCCAAAAAGACAAAAGCTGGTACGTGCCTTATTCGGGAGGTAGAAACAAAGGCTACGAATCATTAGCTTATAATCCTACGAAAGAAAAATTTGTCGTTATTACAGAAAAAGACCCCATAGTCATTAAAGAATTAAACGAAGATTTTATTGCAGTAAGCGAGTATTCTTTTACAGCAGCAAGAGACATTTCTGCTGCAAGATTTCATAATGGGTATATTTTTTTATTGAGCGATGAAGACAGAACCATTTTTATGTGCGACCCCGAAAATTACGAAGTATTAAAATCGTGGAAAATCAATGTGCTAAACCCAGAAGGTATTGCATTCGACCAAGATGGCAATATGATTATTGCAGCAGACGATTTAGAACGTTTATACTTTTTTGAACCATTACAATAATAACAACTCAAGTTTACTAAATCTTTTGTAAGCAACTTTTAATAAAGTTTATGAAAAAAACAATTACAAAAATTTCTTTGATAGTTTTAAGTGCCATTATAAGTCAAACTGCACTTGCACAACATACATTTACTAATGGTAATCATAGCCTACAATTGTCTGGCACTATTTCCACTTACTATAATCATCGTTTTCTTAAAGATGGAGAATTAGACAAGAAAAATAATCGTTTCCGTCTTAGAGATATGCAAGTAGGATTTAATGGTAGAGTGAGCAATAAGTGGGCATATAAACTAAGAGTGGATTTGGCAGATTTGGCAGAAACTGCAATGCAAACCGGCACCACTATTGACCCAGAAAATCCGGGCTTAATGAGTGCTTATGTAGAATACAAAGGATTGCCGGTAGATATAAAAGTGGGTTACGATAAATTACCTTACTCTCAAGGTTCTATGTTTTCGTTTGATGGTTCCGCCTTTTGGCAAAGAGGTCAAATGTTACGTGGAGATTTCTTTTCAAGGAGAGATATAGGTGTAACATTAACGCACACTACTTGGAAACAACGCATTAATCTTTACGCCGGCGTATATACAGGCTTAGGAGAAAATATTATTGGAAACAACGACAACGACCCAAGTGGTAGATTAGAATATATAGGCAGGGCAGACATTGCTTTCCCTGCTCGTTACCGCTATGTAGAAAGCGATATACTTAACGTACCAATACCTATGGTTAGAGCCGGTATTAATGCAAGATATACTAACAAGACGCAACCCACTGGAGAAGTGCTGCCAAATGGTGTAGGAGGAGAATATGGTTTAAGAGTAATAGATGGCAAACGTTTAGGCTATGGTTTTGATGCGAGCTTTCAATACCGTCGCTTTTCTGCTCAATTTGAAACACAGATGGTGCGCTTAACTCCTTCTGATACAAACAATGCACTATTTTACAATACTGCCTCTACTGTAAACAAAGGTATAGTGCGTGCCGGTGGTTGGCAAGGGCAGTTAAACTACTACGCAATGCCTATAAAATCGGTATTGTCTGTTCGTTTCGAAAATTACAACTTAAATGATTTAGTAGTAGGCGAAACACAAAGACTCGGAGTAGGATATGCCTATCTTATCAATGGTTACAATGCAGTAGTAAAGCTGCATTACTATCGTATTATTCAAGAAGATTTAAAATTAGAACCTCTTAAATGGACAGACCAAATAAGAGTGGGAGTAGTATACAATTTTTAAAAAAAATTATAGTAAACAATTAAATTAAAATATAGTAAAGATGAAAAAACTAATCTTATTTAAAGCTATTGCCGTATTGGGTATAACCAATATAAATGCACAAACTTGGCCCGCTGCACATAATTTGGCTAGTTCCAATTATACATTTAACACTTGGGCAAGTGCTTCAACTGCCAATACATTTCCGGCATCTATGAAATTTTATTTTTTAGGAAATATAGACGACCCAACCTCTACAGACACCATTGCAGAAGATTATGTTTCTACTTATAGTCTTTCGAGTGGTACTCGTATTAATGGATTAGGTACAGATGGTTTCTCTTTTATCAATACCGGAAGCTCTGCATTAAGTGCTAATGGATACAAATTAGGTGCTGCCGTAGTAGCACTTAATACTACAGATAGAGCAGGTGTGCAAGTAAGCTGGACAGGAAAAACAATAACGCCAAACAACAGAACTACAGTAGTTCGTTTATTTTACAGAGTTGGTGATAGTGGTGCTTGGAGCGCAGTAATGGACGGCACTAACTATGTAGAATACTTTCGTAATGCTACAGCTAACCATTCCGAAAACTTACCTGCTGTAACATTACCAAGTGCTGTTAATGATCAGCCCTTGGTACAATTACAATGGAAATATTTCCTTGCAGATACTAATACAGCAAGCGGTGCAAGAGCACAATTAGCAGTTACTAACATTAAAGTAACTTCTATAGCTCTTTCTGCAGTAAGTAGAATACATACAGATGTTAGCGAATTAAATTTCCACGCAAGAGTAGGCAACATTTCTATTGTAGATTCAATAGAAGTTTCGGGTGGTAATATCTCTGGAGCAATAGATTTATTAACTGCTGCTCCATTTGAAATTTCAGAAACCATTTCGGGTACTTATGGAACTACACTTTCTTTACCGGCAAATGTAGATACCGTAGAGCCAACTTATATTTATGTACGTTATAGTCCTACGGTAGCATTAAACGAAGTAGGTACAATTAATCTTTCTTCTGGTTTTGCTACAGAAATCATCACTTTAAATGGTACTGCTTACGTATCTACAGACCCTACTCCGGTAGCGTTGAGTACAAGCGATTATTCATTTACAGAATGGGATATGACCACTACTGCAGGTACTTTTCCCGACCATACAGCTTTTCACTATACCGTAGAAGCAAGCCCTAAACCTACAGCATATCCACTTAATGGCGATTGGCATTGTGGTTACGATTTAAGTAGCCGCCCACGTTTTAATGGTTTAGACGATGCAGGTGTTTCTTTTATCAATACAGGTAGTGCACAGTACGACGATTGTGCTTCCGGTAGTAATAATATGAGTGTATTCGTAGGAGGTATCGTGGTAGGCTTAAACACTTTAGATATTGACAGTGCTGTAGTGGTAGATTATACTTTGCAATTACTTACTCGTGGAGCAGGTGCAACAGCAAGAGAATACGCAGTAAGATTACAATACAGAGAAGGTACTGATGCCGATTTTAAAGACTTTAGCACTCCTGTTGTTTTTTCTTCTGAAGGCAATACTGAATTGGACAGTGTAAATGTTTCCCTTTCTTTAGACGCTTCATTATTTAACTTACCCAATGTACAGTTACGTTGGTTGTATTGCGATTTAGATATTGCAGGAGCAGAAGGTTCTCGTCCGTCTTTCCGTTTAGATGAAGTTTCTATTAAAGGCTACAAAAAAACTAACTCTGTTATCAAAATCGATAATAATAATAGCGTTGTAATTTTCCCTAATCCGGTTAAAAGAGGTAATGAAATTCATTTTTCTGCAAAAATTACTGCTTCTGTTTTAGATGTAACCGGAAGAGAAATGCTTTCTGTAGAAAATGCTACTACACTTAACACCTCTGTATTATCATCTGGTATCTATATCATCAAAACTATAGATGGTGGTGTAGCTAAATTTATAGTAGAATAATAATCAAATACATTTCGTAATACAACAACGGAAGTATAATCCGGCAGATAATAATTGCAGTTTATACTTCCGTTTTAATAACCAAATTTTATGTTTAAAGGACTAAAATACTTACTCTTTTCCATCATAGCTTTAACGGTGGTGTCGGGCTGTGTAAAAGATAGAGTAACCGAAAAAAACGTATTGATCCCTAATGACCCCAACAATCCTATTGACCCGGGCGATAGAGAACTGATACACTATTGGAATTTTAATAGTGGGTCTTTATTAAATCCGAGCTATACCATTGGCAACGGAATTATAGAAACTCAAGATACCTATGATGATACAGAAGGCACTGCTCTAAATAGTAGAAATAGCAGCGATTCCGGTAAGGCTTTAAGAGTAAGAAACCCATCTTCATTTATGGTAGTTAAAGCCCCTACTGTTGGTTGCAAATCGCCATTGCTCACTTTTGCTGTTATGAGAACCAATAATGGAGCAAAAGAAAATATAATAGAATACACTACTGATGGCACTGTATTTACAAGTGAAAAAATCACCAATAATATTATTAACGTAGATACTACTTGGACAGTGTACAGCATTGACTTTGCGGGTATAGCAGCGGCAGACGACAACCCTAATTTTGCTATTCGTTTTAAATTCAACGTAGGTAATACCAACGAAAGCGGCAACGACCGTTTCGACAATATTACTATAGATGCATTAGTAATAGACACCATTCCAGACCCTCCAATAGACAGTACCGACAGTACCGAAGTAATAATCCATTATTGGAATTTCAATACAGGAGAAATATTAGATGCTACATTTACTAAAGGAGGAGCATCTATGGAATATAGTGCTACATTAGATCCTGTAAACGAAGGTACTACACTTAATGCAAGAGATGGCGATGTGGCAGGCAGAGCATTACGCTTACGTAATCCTGCATCAGACTTTTTTGTAACTATACCCACCACAGGACATAAAGACATTAAAGTGAAATACGCAGTAATGCGTACCGGAAATGGTGCACAAACCAATAATATTTACTATACCATAGACGGTACTAACTATATCCAAACCGGATTAAGCAATATTACCTATGTTGTTACCGAAAGTTTTGAAATACAAGAATTAGATTTTACCACAATACCCGAAGTGAATAACAATTCCAATTTTAAAATAAAGGTTGAATTCAGAGATGGCAACGAAAACGAAACCGGTAATAACCGATACGATAACTTTACGGTAGAAGGAGTAGAAGATTAATTGATAATAAGTTTTTTCATACATTTCCTATATTTTCCCCACGATGCTTTAATTGTAGCATTGTGGTTTTTTTGTATTTCCCCCTTTCCTATTTAAAAAGATTAAAATACCTTTGCAGGCAAATTAACAAAACACAATTATAATGAGCTTAATTACAAATGTTCATGCAAGACAAATTTTAGATTCTCGTGGCAATCCCACTGTTGAAGTAGATATTTATACCGATACGGGTTCTTTTGGAAGAGCAGCAGTGCCTTCCGGAGCCTCTACAGGTATTCACGAAGCAGTAGAACTTAGAGATGGCGATAAGAAAAAATATGTAGGTAAAGGTGTGCTAAAGGCAGTAAAAAATGTAAACCAAAATATTGCCGAAGCATTGTTTGGGTTTGATGTTACAGACCAAGCAGGTATAGATAAGATGTTATTGGCTTTAGATGGCACCCCTAATAAAGCTAAGTTAGGTGCTAATGCCATTCTCGCAGTAAGCCTTGCTGCTGCTAAAGCAGGAGCAGAAGAAGTAGGTATGCCACTATACAGATATGTAGGCGGTACCAATGCAAAAACATTACCTGTTCCGATGATGAACATACTTAATGGCGGTGCACACGCAGACAACAAGATAGACTTTCAGGAGTTTATGGTAATGCCTGTAGGTGCTTCTACATTTAGCGAAGGGTTGCGCTGGGGCGTAGAGATATTTCATTCTTTAAAAACCGTTTTAAAAGACAAAGGATATAGTACCAATGTAGGAGACGAGGGTGGTTTTGCACCTAATATCCAAAGCAACGAAGAAGCTATCGAAACGGTATTAAAAGCTATTGAAAAAGCAGGATACAAACCAGGCGAGCAAATAGCCATTGCTATGGATGCTGCTAATAGTGAATTGTATAATGCTAAATCTAAAAAATACGTTTTCCACAAATCCGATGGCAAAGCAATGAGCAGCGAAGAATTAGTAGAATATTGGGTAAAATGGTGTAAAAAATATCCTATTGTAAGTATCGAAGATGGTATGGCAGAAGACGATTGGAAAGGTTGGAAATTACTTACCGAAAAATTAGGCGACAAAGTACAATTAGTAGGCGACGATTTGTTTGTAACTAATGTAGAGCGTTTACAACAAGGATTAGATAAAGGAGTGGCGAATGCACTATTAGTAAAAGTAAATCAGATTGGTAGCCTTACAGAGACTATAGATTCTGTAACTTTGGCACAGCACAACCGCTACAATACTATTATGAGCCATAGAAGTGGCGAAACAGAAGATTATACCATTGCAGACCTTGCCGTAGCATTAAATTGCGGTCAAATAAAAACCGGTTCTGCATCGCGTAGCGACCGTATGGCTAAGTATAATCAGTTAATCCGAATAGAAGAAGAGCTGGGCAGCTTGGCGTATTATCCGGGTAAGAATTTAATGTTTGGGAAATAGTTAGATTTAATTATTTAGTTTAAGTCAGAGGTGGATTATATTCTCCTCTGACTTTTTAGCTTATAAGTACTTATACTATTTTACAAAGATTAATTTATTGATCTTACAGCACATAAATATAAATATTTTAATTTATATATTTATTCGTATCCCTTATTTGCATTAAACTAATATTAATGTTTTTTAAAATGAAAAAAGTGAGATAAATTTGTCAATTTAATACAAATGGCATAACTTCGCGCCGAATTTTCATTAGAATGAATCATAATCTATGATTATTTTAATAAAAAAAATAACTAACTAAACAAACTATTATGAATAAATTAAGCTTGCTATTTATAGCAATATTGTTAGTGTTTATACCTACAATTTTAAGTGCACAACACACAATTTTAAATTACAGCAATTTAGATCTTCAAACAAAAGAAAGGGTAGATGTTTTATATGGAGGACAGGCTTCCTATTTAATGTACTCTAACGGACAATGGTTGAGTAATCGAAACCAACCAGCAGAAGTTGTATCAATTAATTTGTCTGAAATACAAAACTTAACAAGTATATCTGCTAATATACAAGATGTTGAAATGATAACTATCAATTTGGATGGCAATTCACCACTTGATGCTAACACTTTTTTAAATTTCACTTCACTTAATAAGATTTACTTTACTTCTTTAGGGGCTATTAATTCTAATTTAGTAGAGTCTATAATTACTAATTTACCATCTAACAATAACATTACATTTATATATAGTCAATTATCTAATAACTAAATGTAATAAAATCAAAACTGATTACACAAACTTTTCAAATTAACAAAATCATAACTTATGAAATCCATTTTTATGTTCTTTAGGAACAGTATTTTGTCATTTATCCTACTTTTAATAGGATATTCTAATTATGCACAAGTAGTAATCCCATTTGCACCAAGAACATCATCATCAACACCAACTAGAACTATTTATTCCATCAAAGGTGATTTCACTATGATTGGAAATACAAATATGATGGCAGCGTCATATAGCTCCAATGCTACTAATAGTAATGCCAATATGATTTATGTAGATGTTGATGGCAATAATGCAACAGTAAATTCATCTAGTGCCGTATTATCTTTTTCTACAGAAAATGATGCAATTCCGGAATGTAGTGAAATACAGTTTGCAGGATTATACTGGACAGGTAGAGCAGGTGGAGATTCTGTATTTACAGTAACCAATGTACCGGTTAATAATAATGCAGTAGCGGTAAATCAAACAGCAGTTTTACAAAATGGTAATGATGTACAAACAACAAGTCTTACTTCAACATTTGACTTAATTATTGATAGGTTTAATGATAATGGAAATCGTTCTGTTAGATATACCTTTGAAGATGCTTTATACGATAACTTAATCATAGAATTTTCTAATACAGCACCTTATGTACAATATAGACACGAAAATATGGCGGCTGGTATGTGGTTAACTCCTAATAATTTGCAAATAGACACTATACCGGGCGGTACACCAATGAGAGTTGCTACATTTGATCCTATTCAGTTTTACTCAAACGCAACCGGCACAGTAATGTCTGTTGATAGTATAGCCAGAGTTCACACTAATAGCTCTGGAGGAGGAGGAGGAACAAGTGTACACGTAACGTCATCACGTGCGCGTATTCTTGCTCGTGGATTTACTTATACCGGAACAGTTAACGTTACTAAATCTTTAAATAAAAGAAGAGTATTGTTTAAAGGTCCTAGTGCTTCAGTATATGATACTGTATATGCACAAAATAATTCAATATTATTTCCATCTGGTTCTTATGGAGATTTATATTGTGGTTTTGCAGAAGTTACTGATTATGTAAGAACTAATGGGGCAGGAGAATACACCTTAGCTGATTTAGCTATCGTAGAAGGTAATGGTAGCTCTACTGGTTATTATGGAGGATGGACATTAATAGTGGTATATGAAAATAGCAGAATGAAATGGAGAGATATAACAATATTTGATGGATACACACACATGGAAGCAAGTGTTCCTGCTTCAGTTTTAGAGGTATCTGGATTTGCAGCTCGCCAGAATGGTCCTGTAGATATAAAAATGGGGATGTTAGCAGGAGAGGGAGACAAATCAATTCCTGGTGAATATTTCAACATAAGAAACCAAAGTAATGTTTGGGATACAATGTCTCATATTTACAATTCAAAACAAAACTTTTTTCAGTCTTCTATACTTATAGATCATAATTACAGAACGCCGTATTTGATGAATAATACAGGATTAGACATCTTAATGTTTAATTTAGATAATAGTTCTAAAAATTTGATTGATAATGGAGATACAGCAACAGAATTCCAATTTGGTTCTACACAAGATTTATTCGGAATATTTATGATTGCATTTGCAATTGACGCTTATGTACCGGACGTAGCCCCAATTAATAATATTATTGCTATAAACGGGGGATCGGTAGCCGATACTGTTTTACCTGGAGATACGCTTACATATCAATTGATTATTATGAATCAAGGAACGGAGGCTATTTTAGATGCTACATTAAATACTCCAATTCCTTATACATCAGAATTTTTAGATGTAAATACTACTTATTTTACTACTATAACAGGTCCTAATGCGGGTTATAATAATACAACCAGTTCAATTGTGTGGGGTATGATTGATAGTATTCCAGTACCAGATAATACAGGAGATACTTTTGCATTGATAGAATATCGAATAATTGCTACTACCGATTGTAGAATATTATCTAATCCACATTGCTCTCCTGCAATTCCAATAGACGGTGTTATGTCTGGCTATGGAGCAATTTCTCTAACACCTTTTTCAGATTTTCACTACATTTTAGGACACCAAACATCAGGCTCTTGTATAGGAGATCCAATACCTGGACCAATTTCTACTACTATTAATGGTATAGATTTTGTAAATACAAATTGCGTTGACGAGGATACTTTGTTTATTTATTTAATTCCTGATACTTCTACACTATCTACAATTGCATTTGATTCTATCTCACCAAATTATCCTGACGGAATGAAATTTTACAATGAATTTCCTGTAACAGGTAGCACTATTGAATATACTTCAACTAATAACTTCCCTATGCCGGCTAACATTGCAGATACAGGAGTTTATTACGTTGCAGCAGACACTTCAGTTAATTGCTTCTTTATGCTTTATATCGCTATGTATCAAGCACTTCCTGTTGATTTTCTATCGTTTGATGTAAATTTAGTAGGAGATAAGGCTCGTATAAATTGGGAGGTAGCCAAAGAGGTTAATGTAGAAAAATATATAGTTGAAAAATCTAAAAATGGTAAATCATTTTACCCTGTAAATACTGTTTCAGCTACTATAGATAATACTACAGAAGGAAACAAGCAATATGAAAGCTATGATGACAATTTGAATGTTGGTTTAAATTTCTATAGAATTAAACAAATAGATTACGATGGATCGTATGCGTACACGAGCATTAAAAATGTTAATTATGCTTTGTCTGATAGAGACATTGTATTGTTTCCGAATCCTACAAAAGAATTACTGAATATTTCGGGATTAAAAATGAATGAAAAAATAAATATTATTAATGCTTATGGTCAAGTTGTTTATACTTCTGAAATAACTGCGAATTCGCATTCAATTCATACTTCGGGACTTTCAGCAGGAGTTTACAATGTGATGATTCAAAGTCAAACAGGCAAAATTTACACTTTAAGATTTACTAAAGAATAATTGATTGATTTTGCAGATAAAACAAAGGCTGACCCAAAAGGTCAGCCTTTGTTTTTGTTGTTAATTATCTCTTTGTCTTATAGGTAGTACTTCCTCGATATTCACTTCTTCAATGATTCGCCTAATACCAATATAAATAATAGACTACACCATTTTGTGAACTCTCATTTTATTACCATTCTTTATTTCTAATACTACGTTCTGCATCACGTTGTTTAATGCTATCGCGTTTGTCGTGGAGTTTTTTACCTTTTCCTAAGCCTATTTCCATTTTAGCCAATCCCTTTTCATTAATAAAAATAGTAAGTGGTACTATGGTATAACCTTTCTCTTTAATTTTTTGTTGCCACTTTTTGAGTTCTCTTTTAGTGAGTAATAATTTTCTTTCTCTCAGAGGCTCGTGTCCTGCATATCCGGCATTTACATATTCGGCTATGTGTAGGCTTTTTACCCACAATTCGTTTTGGAAAAATATGCAATAGCTATCGTTAAAGCTCACTCTGCTCGCACGTATAGATTTTATTTCGGAACCGGTAAGTACTATACCTGCAGTTAATCTGTCTTCTATGGCGTATTCAAATGCAGCCGGTCTGTTTTTCAAAAAAACATTTTTTGTATTTTTATTAGCTGCGGCTGCCATTATTAATTATTAAAAACAGGAAATCGAAAGGTTTTTTTTCTTAAAAAAAAAATGATAGTGAAGATTTGGAGGTACCGAGCGGATTCGAACCGCTGTACAAGCTTTTGCAGAGCTCTGCCTAACCTCTCGGCCACGGTACCTTAATGTATTTCTTTTTGTAAAGGGTAGCAAAGGTAAAATTCTTTATTTATTTTCCCAAAAAAGAAAATTTTTAAGTTCTCTAAGGGTTTTTAATAATTTTCCAATATAGATGTTTACAGCTTGACACTTACAAGGTTTAATATAATTGAGTTTATCTTTTTTCAATTCAATGTTATGTTTTTAGTCAATCAATCTAGTGATTGTATTGGTTCAAATTATAAATTACACAAACTTTTGGTTAAATTTTATGTTTTATAATAATGCAATTTTAAATTTTTACTTTTGCATTCAAACTTTAAAAACACATACAGAAAAATGGATAACAACAACGGATACGTTAAGCAAAATATCGAAAATGGTATTGCTACCATTACTTTTTTTCATCCATCAAGCAATTCGCTACCCGGTGCTATATTAGAACAGTTAGCTCATACCATTACCGATACCGGAAACAATACCGAAGTAAAAGTAATTGTGCTTAAAAGCGATGGCGAGCGTGCTTTCTGTGCCGGAGCTTCTTTCGACGAATTGGTAGCTATTAACGATGAAGTAAGTGGTAAAAAGTTTTTTAGTGGTTTTGCCAATGTAATAAATGCAATGCGTACTGTACCACAATTAGTTATAGCACGAGTACAAGGCAAAGCTGTAGGTGGTGGAGTAGGTATTGCAGCAGCAGCAGATTATACTATGGCTACTAAATTTGCTTCTGTAAAATTAAGTGAGCTTGCTGTTGGCATTGGACCTTTTGTAGTAGGGCCCGCAGTAGAGCGTAAAATTGGCACCTCGGCATTTGCGGAATTATCTATCGATGCAGCATCTTGGAGAGATGCACAATGGGCAATGACCAAAGGTTTATACGCATCTGTACACGAAGATATAAATGCTTTAGACGAAGCTGTAGCCGCATTAGCCAGTACACTTAGCAACTCTAACCCAGAAGCAATGGCATTCCTTAAATCTATTTTTTGGGAAAATGCACAGCACTGGGACACATTACTCAACGACAGAGCTACTATTAGTGGGAAATTAGTCTTGAGCGAATTTACACGTAATGCCATTGCAAAATTTAAGAATGGGTAGTAAAATAAAAAATCAAATAACAATTAAAATCAATATAATAACAAATTATTAAATAATTACACACTGCGTATAAAAATAAAGAAATCGTAAAAAAATAAAAAAACATTTCGCAGTTTCAGTAATTATTATATTTTTGCAACAAATCTAAAATTCATATTTATTATGTCAGAAATTGCTAACCGCGTAAAGAAAATTATCGTTGACAAATTAGGTGTTGATGAGTCTGAAGTAACTCCAGAAGCGAGTTTTACAAACGATCTTGGTGCAGACTCTTTAGATACTGTAGAGTTAATGATGGAATTTGAAAAAGAATTCAACATTTCTATACCTGATGATCAAGCAGAAAACATTGCATCTGTAGGACAAGCTATTGCTTACCTTGAAGAGCATGTAAAATAATTCTGTTTACCAACAATGACCAATCTTAATTCCGTTAAAAAATTAAATTGATTGAATGAATCAACCGTTAAGACGTGTAGTAGTAACGGGGCTCGGCGCCCTAACCCCCATAGGTAACAATATTTCAGAATACTGGAACGCATTAACTAATGGTGTTTCGGGTGCCGATTTCATTAAACAATTCGATGCCGAAAAGTTTAAAACTAAATTTGCCTGCGAACTAAAAAACTTTAATGTGGAAGACCACATTGAACGTAAAGAAGCACGTAGATTAGATCGCTTTTCGCAAATCGCTATGGTAGCTTCAGCAGAAGCCATCAACAATGCAGGATTAGAAGAATACGCAACACTCAACAAAGATCGCGTAGGTGTTATTTGGTCT
The DNA here is from genome assembly GCA_964448955.1 of uncultured Taibaiella sp. Lineage (GTDB taxonomy): Bacteria > Bacteroidota > Bacteroidia > Chitinophagales > Chitinophagaceae > MKSF01. The sequence continues at coordinate 42,371 of CAYUXT010000010.1, forward strand.
TCGGGTATAGGTGGAATGATAACCTTTATCGAAGAAATGACCAATTATAATGCCGGAGACGGTACACCAAGGTTTAATCCATTTTTTATTCCAAAACTAATTTTAGATATTGCTTCCGGACATATTTCTATGAAGTATGGATACAGAGGTCCAAACTTTGCTACGGTAAGTGCTTGTGCTTCCTCTACGCATGGACTTATAGATGCGCTTACATATATTCGTCTGGGAAAGGCAGATGTATTTGTAGCCGGCGGTTCTGAAGCAGTTGTTACTCAGTCTGGAATAGGTGGATTTAATGCTATGAAAGCCTTATCCGAAAGAAACGATTCGCCACAAACAGCAAGCCGTCCGTTCGATTTAGACCGCGATGGATTTGTATTAGGCGAAGGCGGTGGTGCCGTTATTCTCGAAGAATTAGAGCACGCCAAAAAAAGAGGAGCTAATATCATCTGTGAAGTTGCCGGAGGAGGTATGAGCGCAGATGCATACCATCTTACAGCACCGCACCCCGAAGGATTAGGAGTTATTAATGTAATGCATTGCCTATTAGAAGACTCAGGCTTAAATGCACAAGATATAAATTATATTAATGTTCATGGCACTTCTACCCCGATAGGAGATGTAGCTGAGATTACTGCCATTCAAAAAGTATTTGGCGACCATGCATACAATTTGAACATTAGTTCCACTAAATCTATGACGGGACATCTCTTAGGAGCAGCCGGAGCAATAGAAGCTATAGCTACTATATTGGCATTAAAAAATGATGTAGTACCACCTACAATTAATCATTTTACCGACGACCCTGCAATCGATCCAAAATTAAATCTAACATTTCATACAGCACAGAAGAAAACCATAAATGCCGCTATAAGTAATACTTTTGGTTTTGGAGGACACAACGCTTCTATTGCCTTTAAGAAATATGTTGAATAAATAGGACGAGTGAAGCTAAAAGATATATTACATATAAATAGTAACATCACTTCTAAAGAAAACAAAGAGCTATCCAAAGCACTTAGTAATTTATTGGGCTTTACTCCAAAGCATTTACCATTTTATATTTCCGCACTTACACACAGTTCTATAGATTCTGATGTAAAAAAAAACAATGAAAGATTAGAGTTTCTTGGAGACGCAATCTTAGGTTCCATTGTAGGCGAATACTTATTTAAAAAATATCCGACACAGACCGAAGGTTTTATGTCTTCTATGCGTTCAAAAATAATCAGTAGAATTTCACTGAATAGCATTGCATATAAAATGGGCTTAAATAAGATGATTAGATACAATGCTAAACAACAAATTTTGCATCGCTCAGATATGCTCGGAAATGCCTTAGAAGCCTTAGTAGGAGCAATTTATTTAGATACGAATTACAATAAAGCCAAAGACTTTATTTTTAAAAAGGTTATAAATAATTACGTAAACATCGACGAAGTAGAAGCACACCGAAAAGACAGCAAAAGTATTCTGATGGCTTGGTCGCAAAGAGAAGGCTTACATGTAGAGTTTAAAATTATAGATGAGAAAAAAGATGGCGGACGACGAGTATTTACAATCGGAGTGTATGTAGAAGAAGAATTTAAAGCACAAGCAACCGGATATTCTAAAAAAGAAGCCGAAAAATATGCAGCCGAAAAATATGTTGCAGACAATGCCGACAAATTTACAGAATAACGCCAACGTAAATTTCTAAATGCAAACATCCAATATATTAGTACTAATCGGAATTTACACAAATAGAATTTCTAAGTCTAATATTTTCAATGTTTTAAAATTTTTACTTTTAACAGGTTACTGAGCGCAGTCGAAGTATTACTTTTGAATTTTTACTTTATTTAAATACCCTTCGGGATAATTTACTTTTTCGAGATAAAGACCAAAGCCCGCAACACTAAAATCGGCAGCAGTACAATCTTTGTTTTCTATAACTCTTCTAAATTCTTCTACGGAAATTTTACCTTTAGCTACTTTTAATTGTGTACCCACCAAAGCCCTTACCATACCGCGCAAAAAACGATTGGCTTCTACCACATAATGCAATTCGTCGCCTTCCTCTTCCCAATAAGATTGAAAAATAGTACAGTTAAAAGTATAACTCTGTGTATTACGTTTCGAGAAAGTTTCAAAATTGGTGTACTCTTTTAAAATTGGTGCTGTTTGGTGTAATATTTCTTTATCAAAAGCAAAAGGATAATACAATGCCCTTTGAAAAAGAAAAGGATTTTTTTTATGGTAAATTCTATAACGATACCTTCTACTTACAGCATCAAAACGAGAATTACTTTCGGGTGCTACTGCATACATAGCCACTACGCTTAAAGTTTGCGGCAATATTGCATTGAGTTGATACGCAAATTTTGCATCTAATTTTACTTCACTATCGAAATGATAAATATTACCCAAAGCATGTACCCCTTCATCGGTACGGCTTGCACCAAACGATACAATTTCTTTGCGCATTAATGTAGATAAAGCACGATTAATGGCAAGTTGTACAGTAGCTATTTCGCCTTGCAATTGCGAACCGTGAAATGCCACGCCATCGTAACTTACTTCCAAAAAATATCGAAAATGATTTTGCATTTTTAAATGAAAAATAAAAAGCAATATTACAGAATTTAAACGGTAGCATAAAAGCCACTTTTCTTGAAAAGCATTATAGCCATAAAATAATCCACTTTATTTTTCGTTATTTTATGCAACTAAGATATAGACCGTTTATTTTTTAGCTTTTTTTATTGTTGAAATTATGCACTAAAGACCTATTTTTGAAACTGCAATTTTGCTCTATTAATGCTTTAAAACAATAATTATGAAAATGCAATTGGCAATACTTGCCTTGATAATAATGTTATCTGTAAATGCTTATGGTGCGAGTAAAAAACTAAATTTATTAGATGCTTACCAACAAAATTTAGTTGCATTTTCGGTAGAGCCAACGGATAAAAGCTATAACGACAAAGGATTAAAACTTTCTGTAAACAATATCAGTAAGCATCATTTAGTGCTTACTATAGACCCAGCATTAATATTTGCGCCAAACGACACTTCTTATCAAGATTTAATATTAATGGGTTCTGAAATATTGGTAGTCAATAAAGGCAAGACTAATGTTATAGAAGTACAAACTTATTGTGCTAAAAGCGATGCCAGCGCACCCAATCAAGATTTAAAGTTTGCATACCAAAAACAAGGCGATAGCGCAATGATACAAAGCCTTGCGTATATGAAAAAAATAGTAGCATCTAAAGAATTAGCACAAAGAGCAGTTTGGTTTTTATTAGAACAAAATGAACGAAGTTTGAATAGTGTGTATGATAGCGAACAGCCTAATCAATCGCAACTGTTAGTGCTGTTTCTTAATAAATTATTGAACATTCCAATACCCAGCTATTATGTAGAAACCGAAATTAACACCACACCAAATGAGCCTGCGGCACCACCTAAAATATTAAGAATACATCTTACTTTTGAATGGAATCAAAATGCGGAAGAAGAATTAAACCTTTCGATTTTTGATAGTAATAATAAAAAGATGGATTCTTATTTTGAGAACAAAAAAATGGTTACAGGGCTTTATAAACTTAATGCTCGTTTCGAAACTTCTATGTACGAAGAAGGCGATTATACCGTAAAGCTATATAACAATAACGGCAAAATAATTAAAGAAATGACAGTAGTGTTAGAGTGATGTTGTGGGTTTGGGGTATGGTATAATTTTAGTTTTCTCACTATTGTGTGCAACTATTATTTTCTGCTGCCGTTCTTACAGTCGTTATATTGCCCAATAGGTTATTGTGGTGTGTTTACTTGGTGGGGGTAAAAAATTATTAAACGTGTGAACAAATACGTTGGCTTATTCTTTCTTCCTTTCCATTTTTAGTCCCCTTTCCCTTAAAAAGCCATATATGTCAATACAAGTTACTTGATTCTTGATTGCAACCGCAGGTATTTTATTCTGTTTGGTTTTACTCTCATTAGTTATCAATATGCAATTATGAACTTTGCAATAGCCTATTAAATAAGGATCTGCTTCTTCTTTTCCCTCCGCTTGTTTTTTCACATCAAAGAACCCTGAATTATATTCGTCATTGATTATTGGAATTGCTGCGTTAATGCTTGCCGCATCTGTTTTTACAACAAAATATTTCTTCCATTTCTTTACCCAATCTTTCAAAAATTCTTGTTTTCCTTTATAGCTATTTATTTCCTCCTCAACAAAATCAATTGTTTTAAAACTGCCTTGGCTTATCAAATCTTCAATTTCTTCCCAAATAGCCGTAAATACAGGATTATCTCGCTTAAAGGTGGCTTCGAGCATAATTAGCCCGCTTGTATCAATAACATAAATCGTATTATTTTCGTTAAACAAACTCATTTTCTAAGCGTGCAATAATTGTCTGGTTTTAGGAATGTATGATAACTTGATACCTAAAAAATCTGACAAATCTTTTAAGTCAATACGATTTTGGTCGTAAGCCGAAAATGCTAACGAAATGTATGTTTTGCCTTTTTCGTTTATAGTTTCTTTGGCAATGTTTCGTCCTTCGGGATTTTTTGCTCTACCAAAACTTGGTTTATTCCAAGCCTGATGTTTTTCTTTGTAGAAAGCGGATGTTGTAAGTTTATTTTCAAGCAAAGCTCTCAAAATAGCCAAAGGTCCAACGTGAAAATAATTTGCAAGTTCAACTAAATCTTTTTTAGCCCAAATTTTATTTCCACTTCTTTTTTGTTCAATAACTTTTTCCATTTGCAAAAATTCAGAAGTAGGGATAAGAACTTCTGCTGCAAATGCGTTACACCATTTTTCTATTTGAATATTGGTCTTTTCCGATAAATCACACAATCCGCCTTCATTTAGTAAGATGTGTCCTAATTCGTGAAATAAAGTAAATGTTTTTGAATGTGCTTGCTCGCCACCTCTTTTGATACCGATTATAGGAATAGTGTCGTCTGTAATTGAAAATCCTCTTAGCTTATCTTGCGTTAAACTAAGTTGAAAAACAGCAACACCTAATAACTCAACTTTTTCAATATATGTTTCTAAGGCGTTGTTTATATTTTTAATTTCCTTTACTTCGTCAAGGTTCAACATTTCCCGTACTTTGACTGCAATGTCTTTGGGTTGTGTATTAATAGAAGTAGAGAAGTTTAACTTAGGAGTGTCAATTCCTAATTCTTGACGAAGTTCCACATAAGATTGAGCCAAAGCCCTCGCTTTACGGACTGCCACAATAGTTTTTTCGTGAAAATTGCCAAGTTCTTCTGAATTTACTGTTCTTCTATCAGCTGGCAACGGTTTTTCTTTTGGTGGTTCAGAAAGCAATAAAGTTGCAATAGTTCTTTTATATACTTTTGAAAATTCTTTTAGTTCGTCTAATGTCGGCTGCTTTTCACCTTCTTCCAATTGAAACAATCGTTTGGCTGAAATGCCTGTTTTTTCAGATGCTTGATTTCGGTTAATGGCAAGCGATTCCCTTGCCCAAACAAGGACTTTGTGATTCACCTGTATCAAAGCATTATCTGTCATTCTTTAAAAATTACGAGATCAAAATTTGTTGCTAATCGTTCTGTTTCAGTACGAGTTTATTTACAATCGGAAAATTCGTATTGCCACCAATTTTTGGAACTAAATTACTTAATGTTTTATTAAAAATTCCCGAAACCCTTTTATTTCTGTCTGTAACCCGAAAAATAAGGGGTTTCGAGATTGTAGTGGTATTAATTTATGCCAAATACAATATCAATAAATTATGCTCCAAACGATGTTATTTTTATCACTTATGCTGCAATTCAAAGTTTTTTTTAGTTTTTCTTTCAATTTTTAACTTTCTTGTATTTCAAATTCTTTGCTGTATATTTTTCAATAAAGACTTGTTGGTACATCTATTTATTTACTTTGAGTAACATAAATTTTATTTTGCAAAGAATAGCCAAACACGATTTTTTCAATCATTTAATCGACAGCCGAAAAGTTGCAATAATATACAAGCTACTAAATATCTCCACCTAAAAAGTTACCTGAACTGTATGTTCTTTACCATCTCTGATAAAAGTAACGGGGTGTGTTTCGTCGGGGTTTAATTTGCTTAAACACTCCATATAATCATACACATCTTTTATTTCGCAATCACCTATTTTAGTAACAATATCTCCGGATAATATACCGGCTTTATCAGCAGGGCGATTGGCTGTTACTCCATCTACGTGCAATCCATCTCCGTGGTCGGCATAATCGGGCATAACGCCTAAAGTAACTTTGTATTTAGCGGCTTTTCTTCCTGCATCTACTTTAGTTGGCACAAATTCTACTTCTTCCATTGCTGTAATATCATTTACCAAACGGAAAGTATAATCGGTAATAGACTTTACACCATAATAGTTAATATGCTCTTCGTCATCTGATGGTTTATGGTAATCGCTGTGGCTACCGGTAAAGAGAAAAAGTACAGGAATGTTTTTTAAATAAAAAGAAGTATGGTCGGAAGACCCAATGCCGGAATTTTCTAAAGTAATATGAAAACCTGCGGGTTTATTTTTCTCTGCTATTTTACTAAATTCGGGATTAGTACCTACACCTCCTATCACTAAATTTTTGTCTTTGTCTAATCGTCCTACCATATCCAAGTTTATCATAGCGGTAATGTTAGGGTAAAGGTCTTTTATGTTTTCTGCCAAATGCTTAGAGCCCATTAGTCCGTCTTCTTCGCCGGAGAAGAAAGCAAAAATATAATTCGCCTTTTCTGTGGATGTATTTTGCGAAAGCATACGTGCTAATTCTAAAACTGCCGATACTCCCGAAGCATTATCATCTGCACCGTTATGTATTTGTCCGGTAGCATCTGGTTGGCGAGATTTATTGTGTTCGTTGAGTCCAATATGGTCGTAGTGCGCACCAATTACTATTGTACGGTTGGCTTTATTGTCTAAATACGCTACCACATTAGTCCCTTTCACTTCTTTAACTATGGTGCTGTCTTTGTGGTCGGGTCTTATTTTATAGGTAAATTCTTGTGTGTATGTTCCTTTTTGATATGGTTTTAAACCTAATGCTTTCAATTCTTTTTGTAAATATTGCGCTGCTTTTTTCTCACCTTCGGAGCCGGTAAGTCTTCCTTTTAAGTCGTCTGAAGAAAGGTAAGTGATGTGTTTTTTTAGATTTTTATTATTGCTGCGTTCAACGGGGTCGCTATCCACCCAATCGGCTATAAATAAATTTGTTTCTTTAGGTTTGTCGGGATTACGATTGCTCGAAAAAACAATTTTCTTACCATCTGGCGAAAACATTGGAAATGCGTTGAACTCAGAACCCCAAGTAATTTGTTGTAAATTTTCACCGTCAATATCAATCATAAATAATTGAAAATCGTAACCACGTGTAGAGTGGTGGTTAGAAGAGAAAATTATTTTTTTGTCTGAAGGATGAAAATATGGCGACCAATTGGCTTTCCCTAAATTCGTAATTTGTTTTAAATCTGTACCATCAATATTAACGGTATAAATTTCCATATTAGTTGGTGCTACTTGCCCTTTGGCTAATAAGTCTTTGTATTCTTTTATGTCTTCTTCTGTTGTTGGACGCGATGAGCGGAAAACTAATTTTTTGCTATCGTGAGAAAAAAAGCAACCACCATCGTAACCCAAACCGTGTGTAATTTGTCTTAAATTACTACCATCAACATTCATCATCCAAATTTCTAAATCGCCACTACGCGTACTTGTAAATGCAATGTATTTACCATCTGGCGACACTACAGCTTCGGCATCGTAACCGGGAGAATTAGTAAGTTGTTTTACAACATTACCTTTTAAATCTGAAATAAAAATATCGTAATCGGGATATATAGGCCAAATATATTTTCCGTCTGTAGCTTTAGGAGGAGCAGGGCAACTATGGCTCCCTTTGTGTGTTGAAGCATACAAAATATGCTTACCATCAGGCATAAAATAAGAGCAGGTAGTTCTGCCGGTACCGGTAGATATAAGTTGTAAATCTTTAGGAGAATGTGCGTCTTTCGACAAATCCATTAAATAGATTTGGTCGCAATGGATACCTTCTTCGGGATTAGTGATTTGTAAAGTTAGTTTAGAGCCATCGGGACTAAAATATGCTTCGGCATTATCTCCACCGAAGGTAAGCTGCTTTAAATTTTTAAAATGTTTTTCTTGTGCTTGTACAGAAAAAACAATACCCAGAGAAAGTATTACAAAAGTGTATTTAAAAATTGTTGCCAAAAAACGCATAGCTATAGTAAATATTTAATTGAAAAATTGCGATTGCAAAAGTAGTTAAAAATAATTGCCTTAATCTTAATAAAACACTAAATTGACTATAATCTGACAAAAGTCATATATTCAAATACCTTTAGCCTAATTACAAAAAAATGTAATTAACCAACCATCTCTTAACCTAAATCAGCAATCTTATCCCCCCTACCCTTTTCTTTGCAATTTCCAATTAGATACTTTGCCGTTTTCAGACACTTCGTTTTGATGTTGTGCTTTTTTGGTTTCGTTCCAAAGTTTACTGCCAAATAGTGCTGCTATGGCTGCTTCGTCTTCGTTGCTTTGCTGTAAGTATTCGGGTTTGAAATATTTTTCGATAAACTTAGTATCGAATTTACCTGCAACAAAAGCTGGCTGCCTTACCGCCCATTTGCCAAATGCCAAAGTCGTTTTTATGCCTTCAATTTTGTATTCATCTACCGCTCTGCAAAGTCTGTCTATGGCTTCGTTGCGGTCTTGCCCCCAAACTATTAATTTGGCAATCATAGGGTCGTAAAAGATAGGAATTTCCAATCCTTGTTCGTAGCCATCATCTACTCTTACACCTAATCCTTGCGGCCGTACATACACATTGAGCGTACCGGTATCAGGAGCAAAATTTTCTATGGGGTCTTCGGCACATACCCTTAATTCTATAGCGTGTCCGTTTATTTTTAAATCTTCTTGTGTAAAAGAAAGTTTTTCGCCTTGTGCAACTTTAATTTGCTCTTTTACTAAATCTACTCCGGTAATGTATTCTGTAACACAATGCTCTACTTGTAAGCGTGTATTCATTTCTAAGAAATAAAAGTTTAAGTCATCGTCTGCCAAAAACTCTACTGTGCCTGCACCGTAGTATTTACATGCCTTAGCTACATTTACGGCACATTCGCCCATAGCTTTGCGTATATCTTGCGTAAGACAAGATGATGGTGCTTCTTCGATTAATTTCTGGTGTCTTCTCTGTATCGAACATTCTCTTTCGAAAAGATACACATAGTTACCATGCATATCGCCTAAGACCTGTATTTCTATATGTTTGGGTACTGCTACAAATTTTTCAATAAATACGTCATCGTTACTAAATGCGTTAAGTGCTTCACTTTTTGCTAAGCGCATTTGTTCTTCTAATTCTTCTTCGCGCTCCACCGTACGCATACCTTTACCACCACCACCGGCAGATGCTTTTATTAAAATCGGATAGCCGACTGTAGCTGCTATTTCTTTTGCTTCTTCGTAAGATGCCAAAGGTTTGTCTGTACCGGGAACCATAGGTACATCAAATTTTTGAGCTGCTTGTTTGGCGGCAATTTTACTTCCCATCATTGTTATAGAATGATGAGATGGGCCGATAAATGTTAAACCGGCATCGGTAACGGCTTTAGAGAAATCTGCGTTTTCGCTCAAAAAACCATATCCGGGGTGTATAGCATCGGCACCATATTTTTTTGCAGTAGCAATAATTATATCTGCTTTTAAATATGATTGTGCAGATGGTGCAGGTCCTATACAAACGGCTTCGTCGGCATATCGTACAAAGGGCATCAATCTATCTGCTTCGGAATAAACTGCTAATGTTTTAATTCCCATTTCTTTTGCGGAGCGCATTACTCTTAATGCTATTTCGCCTCTGTTGGCAACAAGTATTTTGTTCATCTAAATATTATTTTAAAAAAAAAAGAAAAACACCCAAAAGGTGTTTATTCCAAATCTATTTATCAAAATGTGCTAATTCGTAAAATTGATTTACTCTGTCGTTTATCATTTCTTGCGAAAGCTCTTTTAATCTTTCTGTTCCAAATTTTTCTACACAAAACGATGCCATTGCAGAACCTGTAATTATTGCGGTTTTCATATTTTCGAAGCTAAGGTCTCCCGTTTTAGCAATATGACCAATAAAACCACCTGCAAAGGTATCGCCTGCACCTGTAGGGTCAAATACATCGTCTAATGGCAATGCCGGAGCAGAGAAAACTTTGTCTTCGTTAAATAATAGTGCGCCGTGTTCTCCTTTTTTGATGATTAAAAATTTAGGACCCATTGCCATAATTTTTTTTGCAGCTTTAGACAAAGAGTGCTCATTAGATAATTGGCGAGCTTCACTGTCGTTAATTACCAAAACATCAATCATTTTTAATACTTTCATTAAGCTATCCCAAGCTATATCCATCCAAAAGTTCATCGTATCTAAGATTACTAATTTAGGGCGGTTAGTAAATTGGTTGAGTACGCTTATCTGTACATCGGGCGATAGATTGCCTAACAATACATATTCTGCATTTTTGTAGCTTTCGGGCAATACGGGATTAAATTGCTCTAATACATTAAGGTCGGTAATTAGTGTATCTCTGGTGTTCATATCTAAGTGATATTTACCACTCCAAAAGAAAGATTTACCGTCTTTTACTACTTCTACTCCTTCGAAGTTTACGCCTTTGTTTTCAAGTGCTTTAATTTCTTCTTCGGGAAAATCGCCGCCGATTATGGAAACTTGTTTTAGGTTATTATAAAAATAAGAAGCAGCCCAAGCAATATATGTTGCTGAGCCGCCAATGATTTTGTCTGTTTTTGCAAATGGAGTTTCTATGGCATCAAAAGCCATTGTTCCTACTGTTACTATGGACATAATATATTTATATGTAGCTTGTTTTTAAAAATGAGTTGCGAAGTTAATGTAAAATGATGAATTGCATTTTAGTGATTTGCTAAATTAATATTGATTATATAGATAAATTTCAAGTTTGTTGTAATTAAAGATACTGAATCAAATGCTGGTTTTTAAGAATTTCCATACCTTCAGTAGCAGTTGCTTCGATAAGGGTAAGGTTATTGTAATTTCTAATTGTCGGCGCTTTGGGGTCTATCACATATTTGGGGGTATATGGCGATACGTATTCTATTAACCCCGCAGCCGGATATACTGCCATAGAAGAACCAACTAATAAAAATATATCTGCTGTTTCCATAATCGGAATAGCTTCTTCGAGCATTGGTACTGCCTCGCCAAACCAAACAATAAATGGTCTTTGTTGCAATCCGTCTTTTGCTAAATCTCCTATTTTAATATCGTCTTCAATGGTAGTAACTAAAGATTTGTTTTTCTCGCTGCACATTTTAAAGATTTCTCCGTGAAGATGCAATACTTTAGAAGAGCCAACCCTTTCGTGCAAATCATCTATGTTTTGGGTAATAATATGTACATTGAATTGTTGCTCTAATGCAGCCAATGTTTTATGTGCAGTGTTAGGTACTGCATTTTTAACTTGCCTTCTTCTTTGATTGTAAAATTCTAAAACCAATGCAGGGTCTTTTTGCCAAGCTTGTGGAGTGGCTACATCTTCTATATTGTAGTTTTCCCACAAACCATCACTATCTCTAAATGTTTTTATACCACTTTCTGCACTTATACCTGCTCCGGTAAGTACCACTAATTTCTTCCTATCCATTATCTTTATTTTTAAATGCAATTAGCGTTTGCCACATATCGGGTATGCGTTTTATCCAATTAAGTTCGCGCATTTTATCTTTAGCTTCAGATGCAGGGGAGCCAAAATATACTTTTCCTCCTTCTATACTCGATGCCACACCACTTTGAGCATAAACAATAGCACCTTTACCAATAGTTAAGTCTTTACTTACACCTACTTGCCCCCAAAGGATTACTTCGTCTTCTATTATGACTTTACCGCCTATACCTACTTGCGCTGCAAACAAACAATTTTTGCCAATTACTGCTCCGTGTCCTATATGTACGTGGTTGTCTATTTTCGTTCCTGCCCCTATAATAGTATCTCCACTCACTCCTCTGTCTATGGTGGTGCTTGCTCCAATTTCTACATCGTTTTCTATAATTACGTTACCACAACTTTCTAATTTATCGTACTGTATCGTTTTTTCTTGTCTTCTTTTGTAATAAAATGCATCTGCACCAATAACACTACCGGCGTGTATTATTACATTATCGCCAATAATACAATGGTCGTAAATGGTAACATTAGGATGAATTAAACAATTCTTGCCAATGCTTACATAATTACCTACAAATGCTCCGGGTTGAATATGTGTTCCTTCTCCAATAGATGCACTATCGCTTATCATTTTTGTGGAAGGAATAAATGAACGAAAGTGCTTTACTATTTTTACAAAAGCTGAAAATGGGTCTTTGCAAACTAAAAGCACCTTACCGTCAGGTGCTTCCATTTCTTTGTTAATAATAATAAATGTAGCTTGAGATTTAAGGCACTTATCGTAATATTTAGCAAAATCTACAAAGGAAATATCGCCAGGCTCTACTTTATGTATCTCATTAATACCTGTAGCTAACTGCTGGCTATTACCTATAATTTTAGCATCAATAAATTGTGCAATCCACGATGCAGAAAGTGGTTTATCAAAACGCATATTATTTATTGTTTTACTGCTCCAAATTTGTCTAATTCTACCGTTTTAAAACCTTTCGCTTTAGCTTGTTCTACAATATTATTTTTGTCGCCAACCAATAAAATTACCAACTCACTATTCTTAGGAAGATAATTTTTAGCGTTTTCGTTTAGGTCTTTTAATTGCATTTTTTTGAGTATCTCGTTTTGTTGTGCTGTATAATCCGAAGGCAAATTATAGGTAAGAATATTGCCTAAAAATCCGGCTTTTTTCATTCCTGTTTCGTATTTTAAAGCTTCGCTTTGAGACATAGCACTTTTGGTAAATTGCAATTCTTCTGCTTTTGCTCCTTTGGTTTTATATTCCTCTATAATGCGCAATACATCTGTAAGTGCACTATCAGTAGCATCTGCTTTTATACCGCCCGAAAATGTAAATGTTCCGGTATATTTATCCGAACCAAATCCCGAACGTGCTCCATAAGTCCAACCCTTTTCTTCTCTTAAATACAAGTTGAGTCTGCTGTTAAATGCCCCTCCTAATGGGTAATTGGTTACTGTGTTTTTATACGATTGACCTAAGGCATCATAAGTAATACCATTTACTACACCTATCCTAAATTCTGTTTGTGCTGCACCGGGTATATCTACATAATAAATTACTTTCCCTTTTTCGATTACAGATGGCATTGCTAATTTATCACTACGTGGAATAAATACAGGATGATTGCTGATTTTTGTATTTATAAATGCTAATTTATCCATAATTTCTTTTTCGGAAATGTCGCCTACAACTACTATCTCACCTTCAAAGGTGGATAAATAATTTTGTGCAAAAAGTTGAATGTCTTCTAATCGAATGTTTTTTAAAGACTCTTCTGTAGTGGTATAACTTTTTATTGCTGTTTCTTCGTAAAGTAATTTAGGGAATACCGTAGAAGCTACATAAGACGGTCTGTTCATCGCATTGTTAAGATTTTGTATGGTTCTCTTTTGGTTTCTGTCAAAATCTTCTTGTGTAAATGTATATCTTAGTAATCTCTCTTCTAATAAAGCAATGGTAGCATTTAAGTTTTTCTTTAAAGTACTAACTTGAACTACAGTTTCATCATTAGATGAACCTACATAAATGCTACTACCTAACTGTTCTAATGCTAAAGCAAACTCTTCGGCAGTATAGTTTTGCGTACCTTCATTCATCATTGTGGCAAAAAGGTCTGCAAGCCCTGATTGTTCTTTTCGTTCCATATACTTACCGCCTTTAAAACCGATAATAATATTTATTACAGGTATTTCATCTGTCTCTGTGCCTATTACTTGCATAGTATTACCTATTTTGTTTTTCCATATTTTTGGTGCTTTAATTACTACGGCAGCACCTTCATTTGGCATTTTACTTCTATCAAAACTATCTTTTGCCTTATTATATACTAAACCATCATATCCATAATCGGGAGCGGTATAGCCATCTTCAGACACTGTATAATTTTGTGGTGCTACAATATTATCGGGGTCATTTTTAGTGGTAACACTCAATACTACTGCTGCTTTGTTTTTAATGTATTTTTCATACACTCTTTTTACATCTGCTTTAGTAATGGAAGTATTCTGCTTAAAGTAAGTAGGTAAATAATTAGCATTACCTGTAAATGTATGAAAAGCTGCTAACCTACTTACCTTACCCGATACACTTTCTAAACCGTAAATTATCTGTGCTTCAATTTTACTGATGTATTTTTTTACATCATCATCTGTAACGCCTCTTTTTTCAAATTCAGCTAAAGTTTGGCGTACTACTTTGTGCATTTCTTCTAAAGATTTACCGGGGTATGGTGTTACATTTATTGTAAATTCTCCTGCTAACTCTGAGGTATAATTATAGCTACCTGCATTAGATGCTAACCCTGCTTTTACTAAATTTTTATACAATAAAGAATTTTTTCCTCTGCCCAAAATATCCGAAAGGCAATCTAATGCTGCTTCGTCTTTATCGTAAGATTTTACAGTTGGAAAAACCATACGCATCATATTTACTTTGGCGTAATTATCGCTCATAGTAATATATCTATCTTTGTTGATAACGGGCAAGGGGTATTTTGCAGGAGTAACTTCTGCACCGCGCGGTATCGAACCAAAATATTTTTCTATCCAAGCTAAAGTTTGTTTTTTGTCAAAATCACCACCAACGGTTAATACAGCATTATTAGGTCCGTACCAGCGTAAGAAAAAGTTTTTTAAATCTTCTACACCCACTCTATCTAAGTCTTCGATATAACCAATAGTAAGCCAAGAGTAAGGATGCCCGTAAGGATATAAATTCTTAGCAGATACTTCGCCCATCAAACCATAAGGTTGGTTGTCGTAGCGTTGTCCTCTTTCGTTTTTAACGGTAGCTCTCTGAATTTCAAATTTCTTTTGTGTAACGGCATCTAACAAAAAACCCATACGGTCTGCCTCTAACCACAACATTTTTTCTAACTGATTAGCCGGTACGGTCTCAAAATAGTTGGTACGGTCTCTGTTAGTAGTACCATTAAGCGTACCACCTGCTTCGGTAATAATTTTAAAATGCTGTTCGTCGCCTACATTATCCGAACCCTGAAACATCATATGTTCAAAGAAGTGCGCAAAACCCGATTTGCCGATTTCTTCACGTGCCGAACCTACGTGATAAGTAACATCTACGTGCACCAAAGGGTCGCTGTGGTCTTCGTGTAGAATAAGTGTAAGTCCGTTTGGTAATACATATTTTTCGTAAGGAATAACTATTTCATCTCCTTTTTTGGTAACTGTTTCTACTAATTTGGCTTGAGCGTACATATTACTTTGGGTAGCTAATAAAGAAATGGCACTGCATAAAAAAATAAATCTTTTCATTCTGTATAATTAAAATTTGTGTGTTTGGTTAAAATAGAAATTTGACAATGGACTTAAACTTGTAAAATTAAACAAAAGAAATAAATTTGACAATTTGGCAATTTGACAATGGTTACAGAAAGTAGTCGAAGTTAAATTATATAATTATAGAGAAAGATTTAAGTCAAATAGGAAACCCCTGTATCTTCATTACCTTTGTTTCTCTGTGAGAAAAAACTCCCCTTAGCGTCGTTGCGACTTCTTAGCGTTCTTTGTGAGAAACACTCACTTACGAAGTAAAAAATTACTACAATATAGTACCTCAGTGTCCAGAATCTACTACACTTCGAGAACCTCAGTGTCCAGAAATTTCAACTATCAATTATCCATTATCAATTGTCAATTATCAACTATCCAATATGCTTGGCTACAATAGGTACTCTTCTGCCGATACCAAAGGCTTTGGCAGATACGCGAATAATAGGGCAAAACTGATTTCTTTTGTACTCACTAATATTTACCAATCTTAAAATACGCTGAACTGTAGCTTCATCGTAACCGGCTTCGATTATCTCTGCCCTACCCTTTCTTTGTTCTATAAACTGATACAAAATAGCATCAAGTATATCGTATTCGGGTAGGCTATCGCTGTCTTTCTGATTCGGGCGCAACTCCGCAGATGGTGCTTTGGTAATAATATTATGCGGTATAATTTCTTTGTCTTTATTAATGTATTTTGCTAATTCGTACACTTGTAGTTTGTACACATCGCCTAATACACCTAAGCCTCCTGCCATATCGCCGTAGAGTGTGCCATAGCCTGTTGCTAATTCACTTTTGTTAGAAGTGTTGAGCAAAATATAATTGAATTTATTACTCAATGCCATTGCAATAGTTCCTCTAATTCTCGATTGTATGTTTTCTTCTGTTACCCCTTCGGGAGTATCTTTAAATGCACTAGAAAGCAGCTCAATAAATGAATGAAAAATGCTCTCAATTTTTATAATTTCGTAAGGACTGTTTAAGTTTTCGGATAAAAGTACAGCATCGTTTACAGAATGGTCAGAAGAGTATTGCGATGGTTGTAAAACGGAAAATACATTTTCGCTGCCCAATGCGCTGCAAGCCAAAGCTAATGTTACTGCGCTGTCTATTCCGCCCGAAGAGGAAACTATTGCTTTTGTAAAACTCATTTTATCGAAATACTCTTTAATGCCATACACTAAAGCATCGTGTACTTTATTGATATGTAACGAAGGTATTAAATGTGGCGGTTTGCACTCTTCATCGGGTATTGATGATGCGCTTAAAGTAATATTGGTGTTGCTAAAATCCTTACCACCACTCCATTCTACAAAATCTAAACACTCCTCGAATAATGGTAATTTTTTTACCTGATTACCTGCTGCATCATACACTAAAGAGCTACCATCGAAAACGATTTCTGTTTGCGAGCCTACGGCATTGCAATAAATTATGGGTAAGTTGTACTTCTGCGCATTAATTTTAAGTACGGTATCTCTGTCCGATTCGTGTGTATAATCGAATGGAGAGGCACTAAGGTTAATAATAAGTTCTGGCTGTTCTTGAATTAGTTTATCCAATGGTTGCTGCCGATACATCGGATTAGTGCCAATATCCCAAATATCTTCACAAATGGTTACAGCTATTTTTTTACCTTTAAAATTGATGGTTTTCCATTCGTTTGCCGATTCAAAATATCGGTATTCGTCGAAAACATCGTAATTAGGTAAGTGGGTTTTATGAATAATTTGTTTTACTTCTTGCTCAAAAATAAAATATGCGGAGTTAAACAAATCTTTGCCTTCGGGTACCGGATTAGGCGATGGTGCGCCAATGAGCACAGCTATATTTTGTGTAAATGGTTTTATTTTTTCAATGCTATCGTAGCATTGTTGGAGAAAAGATTGGAACTCTAAAAAATCTCGTGGTGGATAGCCACAAACTGCCAATTCCGGAAATACAATTAACTCACCACCTTGTGCAGCAGATTGTTTGATGGCATCTATTATTTTAGATGTGTTTTTGTCGAAATTACCGATATGATAATTCTGCTGTGCTATAAATATTTTCATTAAATTCGGAACAAAAATTTGGAATAAAAAGTATAGGCAAAAGTATCGAATGTTTTGATAATAAGGGGAGAAACGGTACATTTGAAAAATTAACTTATAATTTTATCTTGAAATCATTTTTCCAATGAAGTATCGTTTATTTATTCTTTTAATCATAATATCCATTTGTACTAATTCTATGTATGCATACGATTGGAGTAATAATTTTTCAACAACACTATCTACAGAAACAGAAAAGGCAAGCAAAACTAAATTTAAAGATAAACTGTTTATTGGCACTGGATTTAATGGTGGTATAAGTTTAACACAGATTATGGTTGGTGCTAAAGCTAATATTGGTTACCGAATACACCCACGATTTAGTTTTGGTATAGGGACAGGTTATCAGTATATGCAAATGAATCGTTTTTTTTCTTTCCCAATTACATCTAATAGAGGATATTATTTATATCAATATAGGCAATTAAAATACCACGCAATTAATCCTGTTTCTTTGTGGGTACAATTTAATATAACCAAAGGTCTGTTTTTATATTCCGAATACGAATATAGGATTGGCACATATAAACATTATTATAGCATTAACGATTTTAAACAAACCACCCATATACAAACCGGATTGTTATTAGGCGGGGGGCTGCAAGTCCCATTTTCTAAACGTACTAATTTCCAATTTTTACTTCTAAATGAAGTATTAGATTTTGGAAATAAACCGCTTATTTATCGTGGAAATAAAAGGGAATATAGTCATTATGGTAGAGCTTGGGGATTAAGATTAATGGTAAATTTTAACCTATAAAAATAATGCATTTAGGGATATCCACCATAAATACAAACTATAATTTGCATTTAGGGTTAAATAAGTTTTTGGCAAATACGCATCCTTTCTTACTCACTATCTCTGTATTACCAATTTAGTAACTTGCTTAACTCCTTCATTTTCTAATTGTACAAAATACATACCATTAGCCAAACCAGAGACATCTATACTTACTGAATTTTGATTTTTCTGGAACGAAAATGCCTGCAATGTTCTGCCCGATAAATCTAATAGCTGTATCGAATAATCAGAAATTAATTGTCCTTCAAAAGATATGTGTAACTTATCATTTGCCGGATTGGGGAATATTTTAAAATTGCTATTATTCAGATAATCTTGTGAAGTAACTCGAAGGTAACCAAGATAATCGCACTCTGTGTTGGTTAATTTAATATCAGTATAAATATCACTATAACACTGTATGTTGCCTCGTGGAAAAAAGACATCTAAAGGCTCTTGATCCATAGCAAATCTAACCAACCTTTTAGGGAAAAACTCTCCGATAATTTTTTCTATGTATTTCCCTGTATTCGCTTGTTTAGCATATTCTAAAGTATCATTTGCCCACAATCCATAACTCCAATTATAAGTCGGGTAATCTAAATAGGTTTTGTACCGATTAGAATAATCTTGCTCCCCTATCGCCCAAGTATAATATACATTCAACCATTCTTTATCGAAAAGTTCTTGCTTTACAGAGTCTATTCTAAAACAAAAAGATGTATCTCCTGTATGTGGATTTACTCTTAAATCGTTGCTATGAGATGGGAAAACAGGCAAACAAATAGTATCGCCCGGCTGTGCATTAAAAATATAAAGTGGGGTAAATTTATCAAAAATATCATTGTAAAAAAATACCGTATCTACATTTTGGTAAAAATAAAATTCCTTGTAGGGTCTTACCATTCGTGTAGTATCTTTATTACTACGAGAATGTAACTCCGTACTAATAACTCTTGCATTAATTCCATCTATAGTTGTATCTCTCGAAATATATGTTCTACAAGCATATATATACTGAGGAAGAAAGGGATAGTAAAAATTATATGAAGGCTTATACTCGTGCCACCACTCTGCTCCTTCAGGAGCAAAAAAACTTTGTGCTTTAGAAATATTACTGCAACCCAATACAAACAGAATAAGTACAAATAGTTTTTTCATAATTGGTAAAATTTAAGCAACATTTAAATAGACTGTATGCAAACCAAAGTTACAATTAATTGCAATTTATCAAATTTCAACTCATCTCTACTTAAAATCAAAAGTACTCGATTTTAAGCCCAAAATTTTAAAATAAGATTGCAGTTCACTCACTGCGTTGTCACAATCTTCGAACTGCTTTATTTTATTACTACTGAATAAAAATTGGTTACAATCAAAACAAATCTCAATGTACTCTAATAGATTTCCATTTTTGTCCAAAAAAAGAATAGCATTGTGCGGATGATAACAAGCCGATTTTGATGTCAGATGTACAGACCATCTACTGCAAGTATTGTATAATATGTCGGTAAGTGTATCTACTTCTTTAGCGATTAAAATAACTTTTTGGTCAATTTTAGAAAAATCAATTGTATCATTAAGAAATGGTAAACCATATAAAGGTGGATAAATATTTTCTGCCGTTAATGTTTTCCCATCATTTATTTTCAACTCGATAGGTTCTTGCTTGTCAAACGAAACAAGCATTATTTGCGCAGCTTTGCTAAATGGATAAAATTTTTGCCTTTCTTTTAACTTGTATTTTGTAGTATTCGTACGGGTAGCCGGCTTGTCAATATTTTCAATCAATTCATCAATCGAGGGCGGTGGTGGAGCTTTGCTTTTTTTATTTTTTTGACCAAATGCAGGTAAAAAGAAAATTAACAATATAAACGATAAACAATATTTCATTTCTTCTATCTCATTTAAACTACATCTAATAACAAAAATGCTTGTAAATTTTATGTCAAATCTAATACAAAATAAATTACCGACACAAATTTATATCTTTGTGCAGTTATCTTTGACCTTAGAATTGACACACCAACATTTCACAAACAAATAATTCAATGGCTTTAAAACCTCTTATAGCTAAGCCTTATGCAGCAATAGTTGCCAATAGTATTAAAAAATCTATGAAAACTGCAATTGCAGACCAAAAGGCAATTTTCCAAAGTCAGATTAAAAACGGTGCAGGTACGGTATTTGGCAAAGAACATTTTCTCAAAGACATAAACAGCTACAACCAATATAAACAAGCAGTTAAAATTAGAGATTACGAAGATTTTAAACCTTATATAGAACATATAAAATCCGGCACGCAAAATGTATTATGGAAAGGCAAACCACTTTACTTTGCTAAAACTTCGGGTACTACAAGTGGTGTAAAATATATACCAATTAGTAAAGATTCGATAGGCAACCACATTAATACAGCTCGCAATGCGCTACTGAATTACATTGCCGAAACCGGTAACGCAAAATTTACGGACGGCAAAATGATTTTCCTTTCCGGATCGCCCATTCTCGAAAGAGTTGGGGGCATACCCACCGGACGATTGAGCGGCATTGTAAATCACCATGTACCTGGATACCTTAGAAGAAACCAAATGCCCGATTACGAAACCAATTGCATCGATGATTGGGAAGAAAAATTAGCTAAAATAGTAGCACAAACTATTAACCAAGATATGACGCTGATAAGTGGTATCCCGCCGTGGGTACAGATGTATTTCGATTGGCTTTTAGAAAAATCAGATGGTAAAAAAATAAAGGATTTGTTCCCTAACTTTTCGGTGTTGGTACACGGAGGTGTTAATTTTGAACCTTACAAACATAAACTTTTTGAAACCATAGGCAAGACCATTCACAGCATCGAAACATTCCCTGCTTCCGAAGGTTTTTTTGCATATCAAGACAGCCAAATACAAGAAGGGCTATTGCTCAATACCAATTCCGGTATATTTTTTGAGTTTGTGCCCGCAGGCGAAATATTTAATGAAAACCCTACACGCCTTTCGCTCGAAGATGTAAAAATAGGAGAAAACTATGCACTGCTTATTACCAGCAATGCAGGGCTATGGAGCTACAATATTGGCGATACGGTTAAGTTTGTGAGCCTCAACCCATATAGAATAGTAGTAAGCGGAAGAACCAAACATTTTATCTCTGCATTTGGCGAACACGTTATAGGCGAAGAAGTAGAGCAATCTATGAGCCTTGCAGCAGAAAGACATCAAGTGAAAATAGTAGAATTTACCGTTGCGCCTCAGATTAATGTTAGCGAAGGATTACCTTATCACGAGTGGTTAGTAGAATTTGAAAACGAACCCAAAGACATAAATGATTTTGCAATAACCATCGACAATTTGCTTCGCGAAAAAAACATTTATTACAACGACCTCATTACAAGTAACATATTGCAACCTTTAAGAATAAAAGTAATGCGCCCTAATAGTTTTAGAGATTATATGAAAAGCATTGGTAAATTAGGCGGACAAAACAAAACACCTCGATTGAGCAACGACCGTAAACTTGCAGAAGCACTTTATTTAATGGATAATTGACAATTGACAATGGATAATGGACAATGGAGAATAGTTATTTGACAGAGAGAGTGTTGGCAATGAGGGGAAATTTTAGGAAACTGAGGTTCTCGATTGTAGAAATTTTTACTTCGTAAGGGAGTATTTCTCGCTAAGTTCGCAAAGAAGACGCAACGACGCTAAGATGAAATGTTGTATTGTTATAGATTTTTCCTCCTATCGTCGTCAAAATGAACTGTGGGAAGTTTTTTTTAATTTTGAATTAAATATCAACCTACTTCGATGATGCTCAGTAACCACACATAACTATAGGTTTAGATAAAAAATGGATTTTAATCATAGATTTGCAATCTAAAATATCATCATCAAATTATCAAATCAGCACATCATCAAATCAACTACTTTTTAATTTTTAATTTTGACTTTGCCCAAAGACATACTTATTGCAGATTATACATACCATCTTCCTGAAGATAAGATAGCCAAATACCCTTTAGCAAAAAGAGATGAAGCTAAATTACTGGTGTATCATTCAGCAGAAAAAAGCATCGAAGACAGCCAGTACAAAAACCTTGCGGCATATTTGCCCAAAGAGAGTTTGTTAGTATTTAATGATACCAAAGTAATTAATGCTCGATTATTATTTCAAAAACAAAGCGGTGCTAAGATTGAGTTTTTTTGTTTAGAACCCAATAGTAATTACAAAGATATTAGTACAGCCTTAGCCACTAAATCTTCGGTAGATTGGGTTTGTTATATCGGTGGTATTGCCAAAATTAAAGACAAAAGCGAAGCCTTAATTTGCAATATCCCTAATGCTTCAATAGTAATTAAAGCCATTGTTGGAGAAAAAACAGGAGATGCCCATACCGTACATTTCAGTTGGCAACCGGAGCATTTAAGTTTTGCAGAAGTTTTAGAACACATTGGGCACATACCATTACCGCCATACCTTAAACGAGATGCCGAAGAAAAAGATACCAATACATACCAAACTATGTTTGCCAAAGAAGAAGGTAGTGTAGCAGCACCTACATCAGCATTACATTTTACACCAGAACTCATTCAATCGCTTACCCACAAAGGGATACAGCATTGCCATCTAACACTGCACGTTGGTGCAGGTACTTTTAAACCCGTAAAAAGTACCAATATGGCTACCCACGAAATGCATCCGGAATATATAGAAATTAGTCAAAGTTTTTTACAACAAATTATAGCACACTTAAATAATCAGCAACCTATAATAGCCGTAGGTACCACTTCTGCACGTACTTTAGAAAGTTTGTATTGGTTAGGAATTAGGATTTTAAACAAAGAAGCATTTTCTTTTGATGAAATTACGGTAAGCCAATGGCTTCCTTATGATTACGAGGGAGCAATGCCCCCTGCACAAGATGCGTTAAAGGCCATTTTGGAATATTTACAAGAAAAAAATACAGACAAATTTGTAACCCGCACACAGATAATTATTGCACCATCTTATTCGTTTAAAATAATTAATGGGCTTATAACTAATTTTCACCAACCCAATAGCACATTGTTACTTTTAGTGGCTGCATTAATTGCGAAAGATTGGGAAAGGGTATATGAATATGCCTTAAATAAAGAGTTTAGGTTTTTGAGCTATGGCGATGGTTGCCTTTTATGGGGACAAAAGACAACATTTCATCATTAGAAAAAAAATATATGCTTAATATTGTCTTTAACAACTAAATGCTTATCTTTACACACAACTTTAAATTAACATTATAATATTTCAACACATTAATTTATATGAGGTCGATAATTTTTATACTTTCTATTGCTTTAGTTTCTGTTTTAGCTTTAAGTTCTTGCGAAAAGCACAATACTAATTTTCCTGGTGCTCAACCTAATCTATTTAGAGGTTTTTTAAAAGCACAAATTGGTATTGAAAAGTACGAATCTGATGAAAAGCAAGGATTCGACACTATGATTACTGATACAGATATCAGAGTTATCCAAATTGTTACAAAAAAATACGACATATACAAAAACCCTGAATTATACAGTACTTTACATTTCACTATTTCTCAATATCCTTTACCTATTGAAGCTGTTGAACCAATAATTTTTCAATACAATGATTTAGTATTAGTAAAATATACCGAATACGAGTATGGAGAAGGTAAAGTATATAAAATTAAAACCAACGATGAAGAAGCTCATCTTACCATCAAGTCTATAACTACTGAATATATAGAAGGCAGTTTCAAATTCTTATTAATACCTCCGGGAGTTACTAAAGAAGAAGAATACTTGCCTACAGAAGGAGAATTTAAAGTATATAAATAAAATATTGAAACGTAATAAAAATTATATTTTCACAAAATAATTAAATAATATTTTTAATGAAAAAAGCATTACTCGGTTTATTATTTGTAATACCATTAGCGGTACTTAGTAGCTGTACTACAGAATACGATATTAACCCACAGCCAGTGGAAGAGCCACCTTATGATCCTACCGGACCAAAAGCCAATGATTGTGCAATACCCAACGATTTTAGAACTCCTATCAGTTGTAACATAGGAGGGAATATATTTAGAGCAGAAACAAGTTTTTACTCAAGAGTACCAGGACCATTGGGTAATTCTGTAACTATTAGAGGTACAGTAGAATCTACCACTCCTAATAGAATACTTTCTATCGTAATTGCTAATTATCAAGGTAAGGGTGGATATGATTTAACAAATAAATATTCGGGAACTGCATACTACCAACCCAACCTACCAGCCAATACAATCTTTAACTCCAATGCCGGTGGAGAGGGTAAAGTATGTGTTACATTTGAAACAGTAGATTCTATTGGTGGTTATTTTTACTTTAAAGGCAAAAACCCAATAGAAAATGAAGAAATGTTCACTAACGGATATTTTAGAATCCCTAAAATGAATTAATCCATAAAATTTATCATAAAATAGACCGACAATCAACAAAATGATTGTCGGTCTTTGTATTTTCGCAAATCGAATTGCATCATTAACTATTTTAAAATGAATAAAAAGCAAATTTTCCTTTTCATATTATCGGCATTATTAGGTGCTGTATTTATATTTTCAGCATACACTAAGATAGACCCAATTTCGTATTTTGAATTTACCATATTTAGTCAGCTGCCCGTAAGCCAAAGTATGGCGGCATTTATGGCTCGCTTTTTTATAGGTTTAGAAGCCGGTATAGGATTATTGCTAATGGCTAATATTTTTGGTTCAAAAAAGTGGGTACTATTCTCTTCAATGCTATTGCTTATTGCCTTTACTATCCATCTATTCTTTTTATACTTTACAGTAGGCAACGACGTAAACTGTGGCTGTATGGGTAATATTATTAAAATGTCGCCATTAGCATCTGTAGTCAAAAACATTGTGATGATGGCTGTAGTCTTTATTTTGATAAAGTTCAGAAATAATGACCATAAAAAAGGGTACAATTGGCTATCTATAATAGTTTTAGCCCTCTTGATCGTTATACCATACTTTGCTTTTCCGATGAAAAACTCGTACAAGCAAATGAGTTTAGACAAAATGTACAACGAAGAACAACCCGAAAAACCTAAAAAAGAATTAAGAAACGGTAAAAATATAGTTTGCTTTATGAGCCTTACGTGTGGGCATTGTATAGATGCCGCAATCGAAATTTCTAAAATCAACAAAGAATATCCCGATTTACCATTTTACTTTGTGTTTCCGATGACGGTACAAGACCCCGACGAAATTACAGATAAGCTTTTTGGATTTTTAAACGAAACCAATACAGCTAACATTCCATTTAGCTTTGTTACTAAAGAGACATTTGTAGATTTGGTACACGAAGCAGGAGCAAGTGGCACTCCCGTAATACTTTGGATGAATGGCAATACTATAGAACGTAAGTCTAACCATTCGGAATTAGAAGTAAAAGAAATAGAGATGTGGTTGAAAAATTAAAAAGGAAAAAGGAAAAAGGAAAAAGGAAAAAGGAAAAATTAAAAATCCTAAATTCGACAATTACCTTCGGTGAGGACTTCGCCGTTCGAAAAGAAATGCTAAGCGTAGTCTAAGTATGATATTTTGAAATTATACTGCTAAGTTTTAAAAAAATATATAATAACATTATTATCAAAACAGAATGGAAACCATAGCGAAAAGACACAATACAATTATTACAACTAAAATTCGTTTTTAAGAAGCAAGAAAATCAATTCATTGAATCCATTACGATACATATACTATTCTGTTTTTTTTCTATTATTAGCGAGTGCAGATATAGAAGCGTTGGCACAGATAGCTCCATCGCCCGAAGAAAATGCCGGCGGTAATACAAGCGGATTGCCTAATCTTGGAAGATTAGGGGGATTTACGAATGTAAAAAAAGACTCTCTCGGTAATACCATTTCCGATTGGGACGATGTACCGGCAAGGATATATTTTACTACACCCAAAACAAAAGTGTTAAGAACTATTGACAGCTCTATTTCACATATACACCATTACCAACCTACCCAACCTTGGTGGGGAAAAGACTTAGGAAACTACGGTACAGCTACACGCAATCTCCTTTTTACACCAATCCAAAAACCAGGGTTACAACTCGGGTATAATGTTTATGATATGTACAAAATAAACATAGATAATCTGCCCTTTTACAACACCACAAGACCATATACAGATTTTACTTTTATGCTCGGCAGCAAAAAAGAACAACACGTAGGCATAATGCACACACAAAACATTACGCCTAAATGGAATATAGCGGGGTTTTTAAAACAGGTAAGCTCTCAAGGATTTTATAATTTACAAAAAACAAAATCTTTTACCGCCGGAGCTAATACAATATATAATAGTGATAACGAACGATACGTATTTAAGGCAGCTTTGGTATTTCAAAATTACCAACAAGACGAAAATGGAGGTATCACCACAGACAGCTTTTTTAACGAAGAAGGTTATCGCAATAGAGAGCTAATTCCTGTAAAGCTACCATCTAAGACTAATAATAGCAGACTTGCAGCAGTAAGCAATGCACTTAGAGATTGGGATTTTTATATAGACCACTTATATGCAGCCGTAGGCGTTCACGATACACTTTACAACGAAGACTCTACTGCTTTAACACCAATATTTACACCACGATTTACCATTAGGCACAGATTGCATATTCATAGTCAAAAGCAAACATTTAAAGACCTAAATCCCGAAACCGAACGATACGATTTTCTGGATAGACCTATACTTTTTGCAGTTAGCGATTCTATACGAGGAACACAAAATTTATTTTTTATAGATAATAAACTTGGGCTTCAGGGCACACTGGGAAAAGAAGACAATGTAGCAGATGTAGAAATAGGTATTGCTAATAAAATAGACCGTTTTGCTATAAATACATTTGTCGAAAAAGAAGCGAACACTTTTGTAAGTAATTATATTTACGGTAGCCTTTCTAAAGAAGCATATAAACCAAAACAATGGCACTATGGCGCATTAGCTGAGTTTTATTTTAGCGGACCGGCTATTGGTAATTTTTCAGTAAGGGGAAATGTAGGAAAAGATTTAAGCGAATGGTTAGCTTTACAAGCAGGGCTACAACAAAGCTTAAACAATGCACCATATTCGTTCCTACATTACAAAACAAGCCATTACGAACGCAACTTCGACCTTAATCCATATAGCATTACCAATTTATACGGAATGCTTAGTGTGCCTAAATATCAATTTTACTTAAAAGCAGGAAACTATCTTCTTGCCAACTATATCTACTTTAACGACTCTTTACAAATCAGGCAACAATCCGAAGCATTCTCGTTGATGCAGATTTCGGCACAAAAGAATTTCAGCTTAGGTATTTTTCATTTAGACAATGAAGCGGTATGGCAGCAAGCTACTAATAATGCTCCTCTTAATCTACCGGCAATAATGCTCCGGCACCAATTGAGAATAGAGACACCAATGTTTAAAAAAGCATTGCATTTTAGCACGGGTATTGAAGTACGTTATCATACTGCATATTATGCCGACGGATACACTCCATACTTTAATCAGTTTTATTACCAAAATACACAATTAGTAAATAACAAACCGGAACTCGCAGCTTTTTTTAACTTTAAAGTAAGGCGCTTTAGGGCTTTTGTAATAGGCGAACAATTACAACAATTTTTTTGGACAAATAATACCAATGCCCCCGGATATTATACACCCAATGCTCTTATACGTTTTGGTTTTTCATGGGTACTGTTAAATTAGCGTTTTTGTAACCTTTTCCGTTTTACATTTATCTCTATAAGATTGCGAAGACAAAAAATCCTTTACTCTACCTCATCATTAAACTGGTTGTCTTCTACTTCGATAATACCTTTTTGTTTGTATATCCTAAACCACGAAAAATCTTGATTGGATTCCATTCCTTCGCCCGTAGTAATCTGTCCGTTGCGTGTTATACGCACTTCTTTTTCGGTATAAAACTTATCTAATTTTTCATTCCATACTAATTCTTCGGTTTCTAAAGTTTCGCCTTTTTTATTGGTAATGATTATACTATCTCTTACAAGTATATCTCCCGATTCGGGGTAGTATCTGGCGTATTTTGCTGACAATGTATTTTCTACAGTAAAACTATCATTGAAAAAATTAACGTGTACGCTATCTGTTAAGTCCACATAAGGAGGTTTGGATATATCGTTGCGTGTAAATGTTTTGGCAAACAATTCTGCTTTTGCTGTACCGTTTTGGCTCATTATAAAGGTAACATCTATTGCTCTGTCGTGCTCAAAAAAGCTATTGTCCTGAAGGTTTGGAATATCTTTTAAGTCGTTTCTACAAGAGTGTAGTAATACTGCATACAAAAATAAAAATGCCAATTTTAAGGAATGTTTTTTCATAAGCAAGTATATATTTTTGATAACACAAATTAACCCTACCCTAAAGTATAATTACTCAAATTTACGCTTGTGGAACCAAG
Source organism: uncultured Taibaiella sp. (assembly GCA_964448955.1). Taxonomy (GTDB): domain Bacteria; phylum Bacteroidota; class Bacteroidia; order Chitinophagales; family Chitinophagaceae; genus MKSF01. The sequence continues at coordinate 71,277 of CAYUXT010000010.1, forward strand.
TATCGTTGAAAGTAATACCGAAGGTAAATCGCACATAGACCTCTCTGGCTAAGTTATCTTTAATAGTACCTCTCGAGCCAATATCTAACATAGTGTGTATCTGTCCGGATTGGCGAGAGCCAAATGCAGATTTAAGTGGAAAGGTTAAACCGGCTGTACCACCTATAAAATCTAACTGTCGATTATTAAGCTGTATATAATCTTTGCCGTAATAAAATCCGAATTTATAAATTATATGCGAAAAATACTTCTTAAAATCAGCATCGGGGTTAGGGGTTACTTCTCCTCCCAATCCAAAACGATAACTACTATTGGCTATACCTGTTCTATCGCCGAAATTACTGAAGGTACTCCAATCGTTATAGACTAAATCCGCACCAAAATTCCAATTACCCGATTTGCCATAATGTATGCCAAAGCTATATTCTGCCGGAAGGTCTAATTTGCCCTTTACTTCAGATTGGGTAAGTGCATGTACAGTGTCTATTGGTGATATTTCAACTTGTTGTGTGGTAGCGTTAAGCGAGTATCGGTAAGACATTGCATATCTATCGCGACTTATATTGAGGCTTTGTGCTAATCTTGCGGTGGCACCAAAGTGTATGTACTGTTCATTTTTTAATATTAATTGATAGATAGCACCTGCTTTCCAATTTAAGCCGCCAATTCTATTGTAATGTACATATTCTGTATTGGCTATATTGGTAGAATCGAAATTTTCGAAAGCACTACTGTATTGCGAGCTACCAAACATATATCCGAAATTAGTACCGATGCTAAAACCACCTACTTTACCTGCTAATCCCACATAAGCATACTGTGTACTGCCCTGACCATTGTATATAGAAATGGTTCTGCCGATACCATCTATATTTACAGTATCTTCGGCATTATAGTAAATGTTAGAGATGGGCATAAAACCAAAGCTAAGCCCCGCATATTTACCCATTGGTATAGCCATTGCCATATACGAAATAGAAAAAGTACTTGTATTAATGTTCCTATTGTCTATAGATAGCGATTTGGAGCGAGCTTCTATGCCAAAATCGAAGGTAGTTCGTTTGGTAAAACCATAAGTGGCAGGATTGTAACTATTAACGACAAATGGATTGTTATATGCCGTAGCTATACCGCCTATGCCTCTTATTGCTGCGTTTTTATTTTCCATTAAATCGCCATACCCGTATCGAGAGTATGGCGCATTATCTTTATTAGCCTTAGGCTGACCAAGTGTTCTTAATGTAGAAGGCTGTGCAAATGATGATGCAGCCTGTAATGTAAATGCAAAAATTAATACAATAATTTTACAGTTGTTAATGTGCATTGTTTGTTAAAATTATATTTAGCCCTTTTAATAAAAGCAAAGGGTCGGCAAAGGTCTTGTTTTTTAATCTGTTTGCAAAAACACCAACATCTCCTCCGGTTAATACTGCGTTAATAGTTCCAAATTGTTCTTTATAAAGTTCTATCATTCCGTCTATTTCTGCAAGCATTCCAAACATTACGCCTCCTCTAATATTGGTTGCCGTATCGTATCCTAAAAGTATCTCTTCTCCTTGGCGGCTTACCAATGGTAATTGGTGTGTATGCTCGTGCAATGCTTGTAATCGCGACTGAATACCCGGGGTTATATTACCCCCTCTAAATGTTTTATTACTTGATATAAAATTGTAAGTAACGGTAGTACCAACGCTAATTATTAAGTTATTATTGTCCGGAAAGGCATTATTTGCAGCAACTACCAAAGCTAATCTATCCCATGCTTTGTTTTGGCTGTTGGCATAAGCATTCATAATAGGTAGCTTTAAACTGTCGTTGAGCAGTACTAATTGTGTGTGCTCTGCCAAAAGTACATTTAACTCTGCCGGATGATTTACTACCGAACATAATATAGCAGCTTTAAGGGAATTATTGGCTGCTATGTCTATTAATGCTTCTAAGGCTTCGCTTTCAGAAAAGTTATAGTCTTTAACAATTTTATCGTTTTCAAACATTGCAGCTTTTACACGAGTGTTGCCCCAATCAATACATAAATAATTAGCCATTTTTTTGGATATTTATTAGTTTAAAAAATTAATTATTAGTTTAAGTCAAAATTATGCAGCAAAAATTTTAAGTTATCATCTTTTGGGTCGTTTTTGGTATCCAAAAACCTTCTGATGTATTCCATTCTTAGTACTTCGTTCATTAATTGTAGCAGTTCGTACTTATGTTCATTGTTCATACCAATTAGTATTGCCAATTTGTATGAAGTAAGGGAATAATCCACATTTTCTGTTTCTTGTAATTCTTTGTACTTTTCAAACACTTCTTTGTTAATCAGCATTTCTAAATTAGGAGAAATTTTCAAAAAAGTATTTTCCGGATAATTTACAATAGCACCCACATAACTTTTATCGGGTATCTCTGTAATGTTTTCTAATATTTTAAAAACCTCTACGCCTTTTATCGTTACTGTAATTTCGTCTTTATCTACATCAGAAGTTTCAATAATATTTACTACCGTACCAAATTCGCTTTTCGCCTTATTCCATATTAGTCCAAACGACTTATTGTTTTCCTTGCAATCTTTTACTAAGGCTATAAACGAAAGGTTGGTGCTATGAATCGTCCTTGTTTCATTTGGAAACATTACAAACTCTTCTAGAAATATAGCTATATAATTAGTCATAATAATTAGGTCTAAAATGCACAAAACTTTTTCTCTTATTTTTTTCGAGTTCGCAAGGTAGTAATTTTTGTTTGGTAAAGCAATAGTTAAATAAATAATATTTTTATATAAGTGTTGGTATAGCTATTTTTTTCAACAAACAACTAAACTGCTTGTTTCTTAGAAAAAATGTTTTTTCAAAAAAAAGACAAAATATATTTGCGTAGCTAAATAACTACATATACATTTGTAGCCATTTAACTACACAAATATAAAACGTACCATTTTATTATGCAATTAAGAAGAGATGTATTTCAAGCTATTGCCGACCCTACAAGGCGAGCAATACTATTATTATTAGCATCGCAATCGATTACCGCCGGAGCTATTGCTGCTCATTTTAATACTGCAAGACCAACAATATCTAAGCATATTCAAATTCTTTCGGAATGCGAATTACTGACTTCGGAACAAAATGGTAGAGAAATACATTATCAACTAAATCCACAAAAACTAAAAGAGATTGCAGACTTTATTACACCTTTTCAAAAAATGTGGGACGACCACTTTAATAAATTAGAATCTGTTATGAAATCTTACAAAAAAAACACATAATATGGAACTAAAAACAAAAATATACGCAGCAGAAAACACACAAGAATTAACCATTACAAGGGAATTTGATTTGCCCGTAGAGCTACTATTTAAAGCTTACGAAGACCCGGAATTATTCGCTCAATGGATGGGTACAAAAGTGCTGAAAATGAAAAACAAAAAGCACGGTTCTTATGCTTTTGAAACATCGTACAATGGCAACGTGGTTTTTAGCGCAAACGGTACTATTCACGATTTTGAAAAAAATAAAAAAATTACCAGAACATTCGAAATGGAAAACACTCCGTTTCCGGCTCAGTTAGAATTTTTAGAATTTGAAAAACTAACTGATGCAACAAGCAAACTAACCATAAAAACCATTTTTAAATCTCAGGCATTTCGCAACCAATTATTACAAATGCCATTTGCACAAGGCTTGAATATGGCGCACGATAAACTTCAAGAAATTTTACTAACCAACTAAAAAAATAAAATAATGAACAAGAGAAACAAAATTATTTATTGGATTACTACTGTTTTCCTTTCCATCGGAATGCTAGCAGGAGGTGTACAACAAATGTTGCAAATAGGTGGCTACAACGACATCGCAACCAAATTAGGATACCCATTGTATTTCTTATCTATATTGGGAGTATGGAAGATTTTGGGAGTAATAGCTTTGCTTATACCAAAACGTCCAATACTCAAAGAGTGGGCTTATGCCGGATTTTTCTTTGCTATGTCGGGAGCTGCTATTTCGCATTTTGTAGTAGAACAATCTTTTATAGAAATGTTACCATCTCTAATTTTGATATTAATGATAATTTTGTCTTGGTACTTTAGACCAAAAGATCGAAAAATTAATTTTCAAAACGCATAAGTAGAAAGTACTACACTTTATAAAAGGAATTTTCAGAATTGCATAAAATATAAACCATCGCTTTGTGTAAGAGATATAAGTGGAGTTATACCAATATGAAATAAGCATATTTTGACAAATAATTAGCCACGAATGCACGAATATCTATTCGTATATTCGTGGTATTCATACTTAATTATATAATTGACATAAAAATCTAACCAACGAAACACAACGATTAACAAAGCTATAATACTATGTGAACAAAAGTGATACAATATTGCCACTGAGCCACTATGCAATCCCTAATTATGAAAATGTAGAAATCGTTTATCTTTCTCCTCAATCTTAAAGAAATTATTAATAATTTTGCCTTTCAATTTTTATAACATTATTATAATGAAGCGCAGTAAGATTAAAGATATTTTATCTTCCGAAAACACAGATTATGTAGCAGTAGTAAAAGGCTGGGTGCGTACTTTTAGAAACAACCAGTTTATAGCACTCAACGATGGCTCTACCATTAATAATTTACAAATAGTTATTAATACCGAAAATTTCGACGAAAACATAGTTAAAAACATCACTCCCGGTGCAGCTATTAGCGTATCCGGCAATATTCAAGCATCTCTTGGTAAAGGACAAAAAGTAGAATTAATAGCAACTTCTTTAGAGCTTCTTGGAGTTTGCGATGGTGAAGCGTATCCATTACAACTCAAAAACAGACCTTCTTTGGAGTATCTACGCGAACACGCACATCTTCGTTTTCGTACCAATACCTTTAGTGCCGTATTTAGGGTAAGGCATAGCTTAGCTTTTGCAGTACATCAGTTTTTTCACCAAAAAGGATTTGTGTATTTGCACACACCTATAATTACTGCTTCTGATGCAGAGGGTGCAGGAGAAATGTTTAAAGTAACTACTTTGCCGTTCGATAATTTTCCGAAAGACGAAAAAGGTAATCTCGATTTTACCGAAGACTTTTTTGGTAAAGCTACCAATCTTACTGTTAGTGGTCAGTTAGAAGCAGAGCTTGGGGCAATGGCTTTGGGCGAGGTATATACTTTCGGACCTACATTTAGAGCAGAAAACTCCAATACCACTCGCCACTTGGCAGAGTTTTGGATGATAGAGCCCGAAGTAGCATTTAACGACCTTAGCGATAATGCCACATTAGCAGAAGAATTTATCCGATATATTATCCGTTTTGTATTAGAAAACAATCAAGACGATTTAGCCTTTTTGGCACAAAGATTAGCAGACGAAGAAAAACAAAAACCTGCTAACGAGCGCAGCGAAATGGGGTTATTGGAAAAATTAGAAGTAGTAGTTAATAATGATTTTGAAAAAATAACCTACACAGAAGCCATTGACATTTTACTACAATCGAAACCATACAAGAAAAAACAGTTTAAATACGATGTGTCTTGGGGTGTAGATTTACAAAGCGAGCACGAAAGATATTTAGTAGAAAAGCACTTTCAAAAACCAGTAATCGTTACCGATTATCCAAAGGGCATCAAAGCATTTTATATGCGCCAAAACGATGATGGAAAAACGGTAGCAGCAATGGATATTTTAGCACCGGGCATTGGGGAGATAGTAGGTGGGTCGCAGAGAGAAGAAAGACTAGATAAGCTAACCGAAAGAATGAAAGAAATGCACATACCGGCAGAAGAAATGTATTGGTATCTCGACACACGCAGATTTGGTACTGCACCGCACGCAGGCTTTGGGCTTGGTTTTGAGCGTATGGTACAATTCGTAACAGGAATGGGAAATATTAGAGATGTTATACCTTTTCCGCGTACGCCTAAGAGTGCTAATTTTTAATTTTTTCCGAAAAATACAATTACTCTAATCCACGATAAAATATATAATTACAGTAATAATCAAAACAATGAAAACCGAAAATATAATGCTACATAAATCAGAAGAATTAATCGAAAAAGAATATAAATATGGAGCGCATAATTACCATCCGTTGCCAGTGGTTTTGGAGCGAGGAGAAGGTATATACGTTTGGGATGTGGAAGGCAAAAAGTATTTCGATTTTCTTTCCGGTTATTCTGCATTAAATCAAGGACATTGTCATCCACGATTAATAAAAGTACTGCAAGAGCAAGCTGCCAAACTTACTTTAACTTCTCGTGCATTTCACAGTAATTTATTGGGCGAGTTTGCGGAGTATATTACACAGTATTTTGGTTACGATAAAGTGCTACCGATGAATACCGGAGCAGAAGCGGTTGAAACCGCTTTAAAATTGGCACGCAAATGGGCTTACGAAGTAAAGGGTATTGCTCAAGACAAAGCCAAAATTATTACTGCACAAGATAATTTTCACGGACGTACCTTAAATATAGTATCATTCAGTAACGACCCCGATGCAAGAAATAACTTCGGACCCTTTATGCCGGGTTATCTATCTGTTCCTTACAATAATTTGGCAGCTTTAGAGCAAGCCCTACAAGATAAAGATGTAGCGGCATTTTTGGTAGAACCCATTCAGGGTGAAGCCGGTGTTTTTGTACCCGACGAAGGTTATTTATCTAAAGCAAAAGCATTGTGCGAAAAAGCCAATGTTTTATTTATTGCTGATGAGATACAAACCGGATTAGCACGTACAGGTAAGATGCTCGCTTGCGACCACGAAAATGTACATCCCGATATTCTTATACTTGGAAAAGCCCTAAGCGGCGGTGTTTTGCCGGTGTCTGCCGTATTAGCAAACGATACTATAATGCTGACTATCAAGCCCGGGCAGCACGGCTCTACTTATGGAGGTAATCCTTTAGCTTGTGCGGTAGCAATGGAAGCACTACAAGTGCTGAAAGATGAAAATCTTGCCGAAAATGCAGACAAAATGGGAGCGTATTTAAGAGAGCAGATTATCGCTTTAAACCATAAGGGTATAAAAATTGTAAGAGGAAAAGGATTGCTCAATGCCATTGTAATAGAACACGAAGACAAAGATGCCGCTTGGAAGTTATGTATGGCAATGAAAGAAAGAGGATTATTGGCGAAACCTACCCACGGCGACAAAATACGTTTTGCCCCACCATTAATAATCACCAAAGAAGAAATAGATGCGTGTGTGGAGATAATTAGAGAGAGTTTACAGGAATTGTAATTTGTTGATTGGGTTTTTTTTTGATGACTACTTACTATGCAATACCAATACATTCTCAATGGTGTATTGGTATTAAACATTTTCCATAAATCATATATACTAATATAAAAGATTAGCACTAAACGATGCGTTATATATCACTACTATTTTTCTTTTTTACATTCAATTTGTGCAGCTATGCACAGCGAAATTTGCCAGATGACGAGCAGTTAAAAGAAATGCTTACCATTATCCCGAACACAGAAGATGAGTATGAATTAGAAGACATTGCTACACAAAAGTTATTAGCAGCTTGGTTATTGCCGGATACAGTATATTTGTATAAACAATTTGATACCGCAGTTCATAATGGCGATTTAACAGAAAGGCTTTTTTTGGGACCATTATTATTGTTAGAAATCGACATGACGGAAAACAAGGCAAAAATTGTCTTATCTATTTTGGAAAGGATAAAAATAAAATATAGTAACGATGCTACCTATAATTTTTTCTTTCAAACTTATGATTATTATTATGCTAAAATTTTTGGTAGCTATGAAAAATTAAATAAAACATCAAGCGTATTAATAGATAGATTTGAACAAGGCAATATTCCTGAGAATGGTATCGGAAATAGCGTATATAAACACATAGAAATTCTATATCATAGTAAATTGCTATCTTTGAAGCATCTTGGGAAAACCAAAGAGTATAATACTTTTTTAAAATCGTACTATCTCAAATATCCCGAACAAACAAAGAGTGTATATATTATTACTCAATATCAAAATAAAAATTACAAAGAAGTAGCCAAGTTCCATTCAGATACCCTTATAAATCCTTTTGATAGAATAAATATTGCATTGTCTTTAGTGAAATTAAAGCAAAACAAAAATGCTAAAATACATTTTGATTGGTTACTTAATGCATTAAAGAATAAAGACAAGAACGATTTTAGAGAACAATACGCTATTCCTTTTACAGATGAGAATTGGGGAGAAACAACTTACAATTTAGGTATAGAGCAATTGTATGAGATGTATAAATTTTATCTGTCCCTAAAAGATATTACCAATGCTTGTTTCTTAAAGAATATAATAGAAAAAGCGATTTTAGACTTACCAAATCAACACAACCCATATTCTCGTAATCGCTATCTTGCCAGTCCCGAATTTGAAAAAGAATTACAAAAAAATATTTTGGAACATAATGAGGAAATTCAAACAATAGAAAAACAGATTAAAATCGACAATATTGCTTGCCAATGATTACATTATATTATTATTAATATATGTGTGTGTTTTTGCATTTTTTTTAAAAAAATTGGCTTATTCTTTTGTTTTTCGATTACAAAAATTATATTTGTCTGTGATTTAGAGTTGTGTTGGGTTTAGAAACCGTTTATTTAAATTTTTAATAGCACTAAATTTATAGCGTTTTGAAAAAATTATTACTTACTTGTTTGTGTGCATTACCACTATTAGTTTCGGCGCAAAAGCACCACGAAATTGGATTGTGGGTAGGTGCCGGTAACTATTTTGGCGATATACAAACCAATCCGATACCTTGGGGAGTTAATAATGCTCGTACCTACAGACCAAGTGGCGGATTAATCTACAAATATTTCCCTACAGCAGGTTTTGGCTTTAGAATGGGTGCATCTTACATTGGTATAGGTGGAGCAGACAGTCTTTCAGATGTTGGTGCCAATCAATTACGCAATCTTAGTTTCAAAAATAATTTATTAGAAGCACACGCAGGTATAGAGATAAATTTGCTACCGATTGATATGGAGAAATTTAGATTTACACCTTATGTATTTGCTGCATTAGGAGTGTTCTATGGTAGTCCTTATGCACACGATGATGATGGAAAAAAAGTAAAATTACGTAACTTAGGCACAGAAGGGCAAGGCTTACCACAATACCCCGACAGAAAATTATACCCCATTATTAATGCCTCTTTCCCTATTGGTGGTGGACTTAAATGTATGGTAGGTAAAACTATAATCTTAGCAGCAGAGGTTGGCTTACGTTATACTTCCACAGATTATTTAGACGATGTAAGTCGCTCGTATGTAAATATGGATACTCTTTTAGCTTATAGAGGACAAAAAGCAGTAGATATGTCTTACAGAGGTAACAACCATTACCATTGGGACGGAAACTATCCTAACTATAAATTCCAAAGAGGAGATTTTAAAAGAAATGATTGGTACTGGACAATAGGGCTTAATGCTACTATTTATTTCGATGCGTTTGGAAATGTTAAAGAATATATCCAAATGAGATGTCCAAGGATTTTTGGCAGAGGATATCTGTAGTAGTTAATTCAAAATAATATTGAAAGCTGGAACTCAAAAAAAGTTCCAGCTTTTTTATGATTATGAAGTTAATTATTAACTATTAGGGCTTGTTTCTTAATAACTATCTACTCAATATTTCATAAGCATTTCAAGCGGTATTTTAGTTGGTTTATCTGTTATGGATTTATTTTGTAACAATACCCCAAAAAGCTTGCAGCACTTATGTCTGTAATAATAATTTGGGAAAGCTAAATTGAAATAAGCAAATTTAGCCACGAATGCACGAATAGGCATTCGTGGCATTCATACTTCATTATATTATTAGAGCTTATTAAAAAACTCTTTGTATAGACAAAATAGTATTGTCATCTACCTTGTATATAAATACTGCAAAACGGTTTGTCCTACGGCTTTTAGAGTATTTTTGTCTATAATATCCATATTATCGTTGTGGGTATGCCAATGCGCCCCAAAACCTGTTTCGGAGCCTGGTTGCATATAAATAATATCAATAGTTGGAATTTTAAGTACACGATTTATAGGTACGTGATCGTCTTCTATACTACCTCCACGTTGGTACAAAAAATAAGAAGAATAACCGGCAGTACGCGCCGAAGACCATACATCTTGTAATACGTGATTAGCATATTGGATAGAGTTGCCTTCCATTGTAAAAGTTGCATTTTTGGCACCTACCATATCTAATAAAATACCTGCTTTTGCAGTATATCCTGCAATATGCGGATTGTTTACCCAATATCGTGTGCCGAGCGCAAAAGAGTTTTCCCATTCGGATTTCCCATAATCTTCTACATCGGTAAAAAGTATGTCTATACCTAAGGTTTCATTTGGCAAATTATTTGCTGCCACTAATCTTGCTATTTCTAAAAGCACTCCTACCCCACTGCCACCGTCGTCGGCACCATCTATAGGTTTGTGGGTGTCGTGGTCGTCGCTATCTGCCCAAGGGCGCGTATCCCAATGCGCTAATAATAGTATTCTGTTGGTAGCTTCGGGGCGAATGGCTCCTATTAAATTAATACATCTTAATTTGGTTTTTCCATCACCGGCAGTAAGTGTAGTTTCTTGCCGATAAACAGTATCGCAATATTGGTTAAGTTGTTCTTGCATCCATTTTGCACAGTTCAACTGCGCAGGAGTATTAGGCACACGAGGTCCGAAAGCCACCTGCGTAGCAATATTCTGATAAGCATTATCTGCATTAAAATCGGGTACTTTAATAATGGGTTTAGTTTCAGTAGTAGTTGGGGTAGTATTGGTATTATCATTATTATTTCCATTACAAGAAAAGAGAATAATGCTCGTTACCGTAGCTATAATTATTTGTATGTATTTCATATTTATTGAAAAGTAAAAATGCAAATTAAAAATTCAAAATTGTGATCTTGCAAACATCAAACGGATATTGTTTGTTTGAAGCACATTTATAATAGATGTCAAAATTATTGTAAATTTTAGGGATATGGAGTGTTAATGTAAAAATTCTGTTTTTATTTGATAATACAATTGTTGTTTTGGCAATAATTAGGAAACTAAATTCTGTAATTTAGGGAAAAATGTTCCATAAATTAACTATATCTTTTTGTAAATGTTTTACAGGCACCTGTTAATGTAAAAGATACTGAAAATAGCGTTTGGATGGAATAATGCGTTCTTGTAGCTTCATCTGGATATTGCAATACAACGTCTTTGTCTGCCATCAAATTCTTGAACGCTAATTTTTCCATTACATCTTTAACCGGATGATTATTGAATTGTTTTTTATTAAACCCTAACATATAAAGAAGTAATAGGGCGTCTGGTAACATCACTATTTCATCTAAACTAGCATCCACCCAACCGGCATCTTCTGGTTTTAATTGAAAATATTTTTGCCATTCAATGTAAGTGGTATTGAAATTCTTATTCCACATTTCATTATTAACACAAAAATTCTTTAGTGCAAAAGATGTTATTTGAGCAAATAAAAGCAACAGTAATATTGTGTGCTTCACATTTTCTAATGTTAACTTTTTTAATCCGGCACTATTGATGTTTTCAAGGACATCATAAAGCAATTTTTCCGTTTTAATTTCCAATCCCCTTAATGCAACTTCTTTAACCAAAGAACTACTATTTTGTTCTATAAATTTATAGTCAAAATTGTATCGAAATTCAATAATTTTAGATTTAAAAAGCATAGAATCATTACTAAATTTAACAAAAACATTTAAGTATATGTTTGGAAAAATTAATTCACAATCATTTGCATTTTCAATTATATAAAATTCAGCAAATGCCTTTTCTACAATAGGAATTTCTGTTATCTCTTTGATGGCATTTTTAAATTTCTGTTTCATATTCTCTGCTATGGTTTGTGTTTGTTGCTTGTGCTTTTCTTTAGTTTTAATAATCAACCCTTGCTAGCGATTATTTACATAATCTATTTTACTACTTTTACTCAAATTTATAATCGATGATGAGCAAAGCCTATATATTGACATTGCTATTAAGTATTACTTTCCATTTGTCTTATTCCCAAACAGAAACATTTCTTGATACAATATTAGTAAAAAAAGAAATTGAAAACAGTAAGGGAATAAATGTGGAAGAACTATGCAGCGCAGTGTGGATAATTAAGCAAGCTACTTTTCAGTTTCAATATGCCGACCCGGAAGATAATATGATTATGGATATGGATAGTTGGGAGGGGTTTTCATACACTTTCAATGCTAATGGTACTTATGAAGTTAATGCTATTATAGATTCTGACGGAAAATGGGAATTAAGAGATAATGGAAATTAAGAGATAATGGAAAAACACTCTATCTTTACAATAATCTTAGAAAAGACGAAGAACTCCATTCTGTAATCATTGATGGCAATACAATGAAATGGTTTTTATTTGTAGAAATGTCGTTGGTCTATCAATATTTTGACAAACAATAAGGTAAGATTATAATAAATAATTTTCAAACAATTACCTCCATTGTTATAAAATTTTCAGGGGATTCTCTAATAGAAAAAATGTGTAGAAAATTAAACGAAAACACAAATAAATAAAACCAAAAAAACATTACAAAATCTCTTTTAACTCACTCAAGCAAAAAATCTCGTAAGTAGGATTGTCGTTATGTGCTATTTTATTAGGGTTAAAAAATACTTGTTGCATACCTACGGTTTTGGCTCCTAAAACATCAATATCTAAGGCATCGCCTATCATTATACTTTCTTCGACAGTAGCATCTGTGGCTTTTAATGCAAAATGAAAAATTTCCGGTTTGGGTTTCATACTGTTACTGTTTTCTGAAGTAATAACTTTTTCGAAATAATGATGAATACCCGAAGTACGGAGTTTTTGCCATTGTGTGGTTTCAAAACCATTAGTAATAAGATGCAGCTTGTAATTTTTATTGTTACAATATTCTAAAACATCTGCTGCAAAGGGCATTAGCTTACCTTGTGTTGGTAGAATATCCAAATAAATTCTGCTCATCTCATTGGCTAATTCCAAATCTGCAATTTTAAAATCGAGTAAGGTCAGCCACATTCTTTTCCAACGAAGTTCTTCTCTTTTAATAAATCCTTTGCGGTATCTGTTCCACAATCTTTCGTTGTGTGCTTCGTATTGTACCCTAAAAGCTTCAAAATCGGATATGCCTTTTTCTGCTAAGCCAAATTGTGTATAAAGTGATTGTAAGGTAACTTTTGAGTTTTGTTCAAAATCCCAAAGTGTATGGTCTAAGTCGAAAAATATATGCTTTAAAGCTGTCATTGATGTTTTATTAAAAATAATTAAAGAGCTTCCATTACTGTTCTAAATGCAATAAATCTGTCGCCAAATTTATCGTAACCTTTTTGTCGCATCAGCGCACTGTCTTCTTCAATATATTTTTGGTATTGCTCCCACGATTCGGATTTATATTGGACTACAAAAGAAATGCCGTCGGTTTCGTCTTGCTCTAATAATTTACAAACTTGCGCACTAACAAATTTACCGGTTCCTAACACATCATTTATATGTTCGTTTTGTAGCCAATGGAGCCATTTTTCGGCTATGTCGTGCATCACTTTTACGGTAACATTATAGAATATCATTGGAGTATTATTTTCAGACAAAGATAAACCCAATGTCGGAATTAAGGGTATAAAGAAAAAATGAAATTGGTAAGTATGAAAATTAAGTTTGCCATTTCCATCTTCTATTCTTTCTATTTCTTGTTGTGTATGTGTGCACCCAAAATGACAAAATTTACCCATACAGAGCGCAATTTAAATTCTTATTGATTCGTTCTATCTTTACAGTCTATCTATAATCCCCGAACTTCTTTGAATTCTTTGACTACAAGCTGTTAATAATGATTCTTTTGATGACTGTATGCACACTGTGGATTTTGCTCGCGTAACTCCGGTATAAAGCAATTCTCGGGAAAGTATTTTGTTGTCTTCGTTTGCCGGTAATACTACCATTACATTGTCGAATTCCGAACCTTGGCTTTTGTGTATCGTCATTGCAAATACGGTTTCCATATTTTGTATAATTCCGGGCTGGATACTTTTTAGTTTATTAGGCGATTCATTATCGTAAAACCAAGCTAATGGTTTGCCATTTTCATCTTTTCTGATAATACCAATATCGCCATTAAACAAACCAAGAGTATAATTATTTTGTGTTACTATTATAGGTCGGTTATGGTAAAATATGCTGTCTTTTCTGAAGTTCTTTATTTTTTTACTTAAATAGTTTTCGGCACTTACATTCATTTGGTGCACGCCATTGTCGCCTTCTTTTACAGCGCACAATATTCTTTGATTATCTAATAATTGCAAAGCTTTTAGCGTGTCTTCTTCCCTAATGTAATCTACATAACCATCTAAAAAACGATGCAAAATATTTTCGATGTATTCTGTATCTATCATTACGGTTTTGTCTTTTTGATGTGCTAAATATTCTTCTATCACATCTATATTATTATTTAAAATAGCTTTGCTTAATTTTCCAATACCACTATTTTCGTTAAATCTGTAGCTTACTTTTAGTTGTACTATATTATCTGAAAGTGTATTATTTTTAAATTGTACCGCTTCTTCATTTTGCAACATTGTATTAGAAATTGAAGCTATCATTTTATTTCTATCGCTGCTAAAAGTATTGATATTACTAACCGTTTCGCAGATGTCGCCAAATAAGCTCCCTGCTTCTACAGAAGATAACTGGTCTTTATCGCCAAGTAAAATAATGCGTGTATTATCATTGATAGCAGATAGAAGTTTGGCAAACAATGCAGCATCTATCATCGAACATTCGTCTATTACTATTACATCTGCATTAATAGGATTATTAGCATTATGCTTAAAATAAATACTACCTTTTACAGCACCTAAAAGCCGATGAATGGTTAATGGTGTTATAGATTTTAGTTGTTGTTTTAATTCAGTAGCAACATCTATTGATGTATTACTGAGACTTTCTGCCATACGTGCAGCTGCTTTACCGGTAGGTGCTGCCAATGCTATTTTGGTATTGGGATTAATATTTAATAGCACTGAAAGTATTTTAGCAACCGTAGTAGTTTTGCCCGTTCCGGGACCTCCGGTAATAATACTCAAATTATTGAGTAAGGTATTGATAGTAGCTATATACTGCCAATCTGTATTTGTACTGTTTGAAAATAATTGTTGTATAAATGTTTTATGATTTATTAGTTCCTTGTTACGTGCTTTTAATTTTTCTGTATCTTGATGTACTAAATCATTTATTCTGTTTACAATTTGTGTTTCGTAATTGTAATAACGCTGCAAATACAATCTGTTATCCTCTTTTATAAATGGCAAATAATCGCCGGGCTTACCTATTAATTTTGATTGTGGTATTTTATCTGAAAATTTATCCAAAATAAATGACGGCAACTCTTCTAAATCGGTTGTATCGATTTTGTCTAAGGTAACACAGATACTCCCTTCTGCAAGTTTTTTGGACAATAAATAAATATAGGGGATGAGTTTGGGTTCGCCAAAATAACTCGCAAATTTCAGATGTATATTCTCAGTAAAAATCATAAGAGTATAATTATAGAGTTAAATATGGTTTTCTAAATAACTCAGCCAATTCGTACGAAAGTATATGTTTTATCATTGGTATTAAATTATCGTGCGTGTTAAGTAATCTAACGCAACGAAATTAGGAATAATTTTGTGGTTATATTTCGGATAAATATCAATGATTAAGACTTTACTCCGTTGTTCGTCTTCTTTTCCAACAACATTTTATTCTCATTGTTATCTTACCAACGCTTTTGGCACATTACCTCTTTAATACATTAACCAATACCATCAATAACAAAACAATTAGAACAAAATATAAAATAAATTGCAGTGGGTTAAACTTCCAGTTATATTTCTTCTTAAAATATTGTGTCAATAACTCAAAAATAAAATCTATCATTTTAATTCTTCAATTTTCAGAATAGACGTGCTCTCCACCAACAAATACTCATCAAAAATATAATTTTTATTTTTCAAAACACTAATACCCAATGGCACAAAATGTAATAAAGCATTATATCCTATTGTTATTCTATATACAGTGTGTTGTCAGTACAAAAGAAATAAACCTTACACTATACATCTTGCTTTTACTATGTCAGTAAAATTATTCTTAATTTCGTAATTATAGATTTCTATATTTAGTTTTTAAAAATAAAAATTATGGCTAAAATAATTTCCACCTTGCTTATTGCTATATTTTTTCTCTCATCTTGTAAGTCTAACAAAGAGTACAATGATGTATCAGAAGAGTTAAAATCAGTAAATACTATAATTGCTAATGATAATGAGCGTACATTTTTAAATCTCAATAGTCAGCTCAATTCTATGGTTGATCTAGGATATATATCAAAACCTAAAACATATAATAAATCAATAGCGTCCTAAACGATATAAAAAAAGAGAAAGTTTTTGTAACTCAA